>CAYPRK010000005.1:0-240954 GCA_964413325.1 uncultured Novosphingobium sp.
CATGGCGACTTCGTACCATCCAGGAGGGTGGCTAAATCAATTACGCGGTGTCCCAAAACACCGCGATCAAAGTGAACAAGGCCGACTGCGTGAGGCCGTGGTCAACTGTCGACCAGATCCGACACGATCACTGACCGTCAAAAGCGGAGCCGTCTACAAGGCGACCTTCGCGACGATCTCAGCCATCCTTGGTGGAAATACGCCCATCGCTGCTCTTGGGCGAGATGCCTGCCGCGACATGTTTCCCAGGCAAGGTTGCGCAGGCGATTTTCCGGGTAGGCCACGCATCGTTCAAGCGACCTGGAATCTGTAAAATTACCTATATAATCATATACATATGAATGAGGCGTGGCGGTGGTCAAAAATGTTAAATGCATTCCCGCCCACGCACGTTAACCTTCGATAGGGCGCGTGTCGTTAGTCGCCTGCCAATTGGGGGCGTAAATGACATTGAATTGCTCGATAGCAGTAGCGCGCGCATTTTCAGCACGTCGGAAAACAATTGCGCCTCGATTGCTGTGCTCTACTTCGTTATATGTTGCAGTGGGAATGCTTTCATTTGCATCTCAACCCGCTTTGGCCCAAACTTACAACTGCTTGGGAACTTTTGATTTCAACTCGCCATCCTACACCTGCGCACCTCCCTCTGTTGTTCAAACAACTTCTGGCGATGCAGTTTACGCAAGTACATTCCCCTTCTTTCATCCCATCGACATCAACGTCACCTCGACGATCGATCCGACAGTCAACGCCACTGCCACTATTCCTTACGGAGGCATCTTCTCGACCACAGGACCGAATTCGGCAGGTATCGATGCCCGCAACGTCGCGATCGGCGACGGTGCAAGATCCGGCGCAATCACGATCACCTCGAACCTGACGATTTCAACTACCGGGCAGAACTCCATCGGCGTTTTAGCACGCGGTCTCGGCAGTAATGGCAACCCCGGCGGGAATGGTGGTCCGGGAGGCGCCGGAGGGAAAATCACTATCGTGAACACCGCAGAGATCGCCACAACCGGCGATCTTTCGCATGGCATTTTCGCGCTTTCTCAGGGCGGCAATGGCGGGAAGGGGGGCGATGCCAATCTCACCAGCGGCGCTGGCAGCGGCGGTGCCGGCGGTGTCGGTGATCTGGTCAGTGTCAGCTCGGCGCGGAAGATCACGACGAGGGGCGAGCTGGCTGACGGCATACGCGCCTATTCCCTTAGCGGAACGGCCGGTGATGGTGGTGGCGGGTTCATCTTTTCGGGAGGGGCGTCGGGCGGACAAGGAAGTCCAGCTGGCAATGTGCTTGTGGTTCTGACGAATACATCGCCGACTGTTCCAAATTCGATCGTAACGAGCGGCAATCAGTCGAACGGGATTGCCGCCTTGAGCGTCGGGGGGTTCGCTGGAACGGGCGGATCCGGCGGATACTTTGTTTCGAGTGGTGGCGGCGCCAATAGTGGTGGCAGCGGCGGCACGGTCACAGTCAATACGATCGAGGGCAATGATCTTACCAGGCCCGCTGGATCCGTGCAGACCAATGGCGACTATTCCAGCGCCATCCTCGCTGAAAGCATCGGCGGCGGTGGCGGCTATGGCGGTGCAGCCGGCGGCGCAGGTGCAGTGGGTGGCACATTGACAGGCGCGCTCGGTGCTGGGGGCGGTGCGGGCGGAAACGGAGGCGCCGCAACGATCAACAATCAGTTCATGATCTCCACATCGGGCAACTTCGCGCGGGGCTTGTTCGCACAATCCGTTGGCGGCGGTGGCGGGGATGGCGGCAGCGCCGCTGGGATCGTTGCCTATGGCGGAACCGGCTCCGGTGGTGGCTCGGGCGGTAGCGTGACTGTTTTCAACCAGGGGTCGATCCAGTCGGGAAGCGAGTCGCATGTGCGGGCGCTCGCCGTTATTGCCAATCAGGGGTCAACCACTCCGCCCACTGCATCCATCACGCATGGTTCTGTTGCCATCTTCGCTCAATCCGTCGGCGGCGGCGGCGGAAGTGGCGGCGATTCTGCTGGTGCAGTTTCGTTCGGTGGATCGGGAGCTTCTGGTGGCGCGGGCGGCGCTGTCACCGTTACCAACAGCGCCTTGCGTAGCTCCGATGCGATCGTAACGCGTGGTCAGCAGTCACACGGCATCTTGGCGCAGTCGGTCGGCGGTGGCGGTGGCACCGGCGGTGACGCAGTTGGCGCGGTGTCGTATGGTGGAAACGGAGGCGGTGGCAGCGCTTCGGGTGGCAGCGTCACTGTCAGCAACTCTGAACTCATCACGACACGCGGCACGGAGTCGAACGCGATTTTCGCCCAATCAGTGGGCGGTGGCGGCGGCGCCGGAGGCAATTCCGGCGGAGCAATCTCGTTTGGCGGCACCGGTGGATCGGGGGGCGGCGGCGGCAGTGTTTCCGTCAGCAATTCCGCCGCGTTGAAGGCGAACGGTCTGCTATCGTCGGCGATTGTGGCGCAATCGATCGGTGGTGGCGGCGGCAGTGCCGGAACGGCTTCGGGTGAACTGTCGTTTGGAGCCAAGGGCGGTAACGGAGCCGATGGCGGCTTCGTCACGGTCACCAATTCTGCCCAACTTGCCAGCAACAATTCGGCGATCTTCGCGCAGTCGATCGGCGGCGGAGGGGGCGCTGGCTCAACCGCGGGCGGGTTAGGCAGCTTTGGCGGCAGCGGCGGCGGAGGTGGCAATGCCCGCACGGTAGCCGTGTACAACATCAGTGGTGTCAGCACGGCTGCCGATGACGCTTCGGCGATCCTCGCCCAGTCGATCGGCGGCGGCGGCGGCGCCGGTGGCGGCTCGACCCACGAATCAAAGAGCCCTTTCGCGCTCTCCTTTGGCGGTAGTGGCGGCGCAGGTGGCTCTGGAGGTCTGGTGTTTGTCCGGATGGACACGACGCCAGGCAATACGCTCCAATCAAGCCAGGTTACCATAACGCAGGGGCAGCGCTCCGACGCGGTGCATGCCCAATCCATTGGCGGAGGTGGCGGTGCGGGCGGCGAGGCTGTGGCGGTCTCGCTCAGCGGTTCGGTCGCAATCGGCGGTTCCGGAGGCGGCGGCGGCTTGGGCGGTGAGGTCGACGTCTACGCCGCTGGCCGGATCATGACCAACAACAACGATTCGCGCGGAATATTTGCACAGTCCGTTGGTGGCGGCGGCGGCAGTGGTGCTCTCTCTGAAGCGGCGAGCGTCAACCGGAAGGACGGCTACTCCATTGCCGTTGCGATTGGCGGGGGCGGCGGCAATGGCGGAAAGGGCGGCAATGTCACTGTGCTCGATTCGTTGGTCAACGCGCCAGTGTCCATCGCGACAATCGGAGATCGCTCGACCGGCGTCTTGACCCAGTCGATTGGCGGCGGCGGCGGCGATGGCGGATCAAGCATTTCGCTGGCAGCCGGAGTAGGCATCTCGGCCGTGCTCGCTCTCGGCGGCTCCGGTGGCAATGGTGGCGATGGCGGCGCGGCGCTCACCAAATTGACCCTGGCGCCTCAGATCGTCACCAGCGGCAAGCTGGCCGATGGCATCCTCACCCAGTCGATCGGTGGTGGTGGCGGGACCGGCGGAGTGTCGCTGGATGGCGCATTGGGGGCAAGCGGTAGCGGCGCCGGAATAGCGCTCGCGCTCGGCGGCAGCGGGGGCAGCGGCGGCCGCGGAGGCGCGGCAGAGACCGATTTCAATGGCCAGCTTGCAGCCCATTTCGACGGCTCGGCTGGAATTGTGACTCAGTCGATTGGCGGCGGCGGCGGCAATGGCGGCGCGGCTACGGCTCTTGCGGCTGGCCAAACCAGCTTTTCCCTCGCTCTGGGTGGGAAGGGCGGCATTGCCGGCGACGCGGGCACCAGCACTGTGAATCTTGCCCAGGCATCTGTCACAACTGACGGAACCAACGCCGACGCGGTGCTTGCGCAATCGATCGGGGGCGGCGGCGGCAATGGCGGTGGAAGCTTCGCGGGTAGCGCCGCCCTGTCGGCAGCGCTTGCGCTTTCCATCGGAGGCAACGGCGGAGACGGCGGGCTTGCCGGCCAAACATCAATCTCGGCAAGCGGTACAACAATTGTAACTACGGGCGCGTTGTCGAGCGGTGTCGTCGCTCAGTCAATCGGCGGCGGAGGCGGCAACGGCGGAATGTCCGTTGCCGGCACGCTCAACATCGGAGTGGCAGGCCTCTCCGTGGCACTGGGTGGCTCTGGTGCCGCTGGTGGTGTCGGCGGCAGGAGCAACGTCACGCTCAGTTCGGGCGGCTCCATCAAGACGACGGGTACCGGAGCCCTCGGGGTCCTGGCACAGTCGATTGGCGGCGGCGGTGGCAGCGGCGGAGTGGCGGTCGCAGGGGGGATTGCGGTCGACACTGTCAGTCTCACTCTCGCACTCGGCAGCGCTACGGGCGGTGGCGGAGGTACCGGCGCGCACGCCGATCAGGTCAGCGTGCAGTCCGGCAGCACGATCAGCACGGCAGGCGACAATGCGGACGCAATTCTCGCGCAATCGATCGGCAATGGCGGCGGCAATGGCGGCTACAGCTTTACGCCGCTTGCCGGCAACCGTTTCGGCGACATCATATCGCTCGGGGCCGTGGCCAGCACGGGTGGGTCTAGTGGCGCGGCGACGCTCGCAAATACAGGCGCGATCACAACCACTGGTGCCTTTTCGACCGGTCTGGCTGTCCAGTCTATCGCAGGCGGCGGTGGCAACGCTGCGGACATCATCGGTGGATCATTCCAGCTTGTCTATGGGTTGAGCGCGCAATTCGGCGGGGCCAGCCTGAATGGCGGAAGTGTTTCGGTGCTCGACCAAAACAATCTCGCCCCGCTGGTATCGTTGAGTTCGACCGGATCGGTCAGCACGAGTGGGCTGGGGGCCCATGCCCTTATCGCCCAGTCCATAGGTGGTGGCGGGGGATCGGGTGGTTATGCAATCAACGGTGCCGTCAGCTTTAGCGGCTATGACAGCAGACTCTTGCTAGGCGGCGGGAGCGGCACAGGAAACTTTTCGGGCGCAGTCTCGGTTTCGGCGGGCGGAACAGCAAGTACGAGCGGTCTGGGTGCCGCGGCAATCGTGGCCCAATCGATCGGCGGCGGCGGCGGTGACAGCCTTTTCTCCTTCACCATAGCAGGCCCTAATCCCCTGGTGCTGGCAAGCGATGCTGCGGCGCTGAAGCTCAGCCTCGGCGCCAACGGCGGCTCGGGCAACTATGCCGGCAATGTCACACTCGCCAGCACCGCAGCGGTCGCGACTTTGGGTGTGCTTTCGGATGGCATACTCGCCCAAAGCATCGGCGGCGGCGGCGGGGAAGGCAGCTTCAACCTCTACGGCACCTTGCAACGCACGCTTCAGCCACTGACAATCACGTTAGGGAGTTCGTCTGACAGCGGTGATCAGGCAGGTGTGCTCACCATCGCGTCCAACGGAAACATCACAACGAGCGGCGAGTTTTCGAGCGGCATCGTGGCTCAGTCGATAGCTGGGGGAGGCGGTCAAGGCATCGTTTCAGGCACACTTTCATCGATCAACGGCTATGCCTTCGCCGGATCGGTCACGCTCGGCGGGTCTGGAAGCAATGGCGCTGATGCAAATACCGTGTCGTTGCTCAGCAGTGGTGCAATCGCGACGCTAGGCGACGCAGCCGATGGCTTGTTGGCACAGTCGATTGGCGGCGGTGGCGGCCGAGGTGGCTTGGGCGATGTCGGCGCAATCGCTTCACTCAAGCTGGGCGGCACTGGGGATGCCGGAAATGGCAGTCAAGTGACTGTCACAAACAGTGGCGGCGTTGCGACGTCAGGATTGAGTGCAAAGGGCATCATCGCCCAGTCGATCGGCGGCGGCGGCGGAGTTGGCCTCGCAGCCAATTTCGGGACCGTGGTCCTCGGCGGCAGCGGCAGCAATAGCGGGTCGGGCGGAAGTGTCTCGGTCACCAATTCCGCGACCCTTGTCGGGACCAATGGCGACACGGCCGACGCACTGTTTGCGCAATCAATCGGTGGTGGGGGCGGCGTTGCGACAACGGTCGGTACGTCCAGCATGGTGCAATCCGCAAGTGCGATTACCCTTGGCGGGTCCGCCGGTAATTCCGGAAGCGGAAGCAGCATCTCCATCGACAACAGCGGCGCGCTGATGACAAAGGGCCGGCGATCGACAGGCATCATTGCCCAATCAATCGGCGGCGGCGGTGGTGACGCGGCAGGTGCTTTTGGCACGCTCATTCTTGGCGGCAGCGGCAGTTCGGGCTCCGGCGGAAGTGTGACTGTCAACAACCGTAGCGGCGGCGCAATCTCGACCCTCGGCCTCGATGCGTACGGCATTCTTGCGCAGTCGATCAGCGGTGGCGGCGGCCGCGCCGGTACTGGAAATTCAACTCAGGCTCTCGGTGCCATTGGATCGTCAGGCGTCGCTGGCCTTGTTACCATCAACAATGATGCCGTGGTGCAGACGCGGGGACTCAATGCTTTCGGCATCGTAGCGCAATCGATCGGCGGCGGCGGCGGTATCGTTGGTGATGCAGCCGGCCAGACGGCGCTGGGCAACAGGGGAGGGACGGCGCCGGGCCGGGACGTCAAGGTCATGAACACGGGCACAGTCGCGACGTCGGGTATACAGGCGATCGGCATTGTCGCTCAAAGTGTCGGCGGAGGCGGCGGTGTGACTACCGAGACAGCGGCCGGCCAGAACGTGACGTTCGGTCCCGGCAGATCAGCAGCAGGCGGCGACGCGGGATCCGTCTCAGTGAGCAGCACGGGCACAATCACGACTACCGGCCTTGGGTCCTATGGCATTTTCGAGCAATCGGTCGGCGGCGGCGGCGGTCTCGTACTCGCAAACAACCTTGCGGAGAATTATTCGGCGCCCGCTGCAAGCCTCGACAAGGGCAGTTCAGGCGATGCAAACCTGACGGTCTCGGGTTCGGTATCGACAAGCGGCAACTTCGCGCACGGCGTTGTCGTAGAGGTGGTCGGCGGCGGTGGAGGGCTCGGCGGCGGACTGGACACGTTCCGACTGGATCCGGCGTCCACGTCCTTTGCTGGTAGTGCGGGCGGCCAGGGGGCTGCTGGTGCAATCAACGCGACCGTCAATGGTTCGATCACCACCACCGGGGCAAACGCAGCCGGCGTCGTGCTGCTCAGTTTTGCTCCGAATGCTTCACTTGGCGGACCGATCAGAACAAATGGGGCAATTACCGGATTGACGGTGGTTGGAACCATCCAGGCAACCGGCGCCGGTAGTGATGCGATAGTCGCGCGCAGTGTAAGCGGCCGCAACGCCGATAAGGTCTCGGTTTCGTTAACTGCGACGGCGCGGGTCATCAGTGCGAGCGGGTATGCGGCTTGGCTCGTCGGAACCAGCGGCGCGACCATCGACAATCAGGGCTTGCTGAGCGGCTCGATCGGCGGCGGCGCGATCACGCTTTACAACCGCTCGACCGGCACTTTCACGGCGGGTCCGGACCTGGCTGGTGCCTCGGGAACGCTGTCGATCCAGAATAGCGGCATCATGAACATTGGTGCGGTCGGGACCATCCAGAAGAGCACGATGACCGGAACGTTGACACAGCTTGCCACTGGCTCGCTTGGCGTGGATGTTGATGGCAGCTCGGCCACCAGCGATCTGCTCCAGATCAATGGGAGTGCATCGCTCGCCGGCAAGATAACCGTCAATCTCATAAACTTCGCGAATGCGAAACCCGGCGATCAGACCGTTAAATTCCTAACCGCCACAGGCGGAGTCAGCACTTCGGGGCTGACGCTGGTGCGGTCGCCTTCCGCGCTGGTTGATGTCCGGCTCATTCAACCCGATCAAGGTTCGCTTGCCATTTCCTATGGCGTCGACTTTGCAGCCGATAGTTTCGGTACGACCGGGAACCGGCGCACTCTGGGCCTGGTGTTCGACGACCTGCAGCAGACAGGTGGCTCCGCAGTCTTCAATGCTGTTGCCCCACGATTTTTTGCTGTCGAGACCGCCGATGACCTTGGCGCTGCGTATGACCAGCTTTCCGGCGATGGAACTGTAGCAGCGCAGGAAGCCGCGTTCCGCGCATCCGACCAATTCGTTGGCGACATGGTCGGAGAAACGGGTCAGTGGCTACGAACGGCGGCCGCACCGCATGGTAACGGGGCGATTTGGGGTGCCTTCACGCACGAAGGTGGCTCCTTGGCCGGCCAGGCTACAGCTGGAACCGCGCGTTTGACCACTCGCATCAACAGTTGGACGCTTGGCGTCGACAGAGTGTTCGGTTCGTTTCTGATCGGGGGTGCGATCGGTTTCGATCACTCTGACTTCGCTGCCGTGACACACGGAACTGCAGGTACGTCAAACGACTATCGGGTTGGGCTTTATGGGGCCTGGCGTGCCAACCACTTCTACATTTCCGGTGCAGCAAGCCTTGCCACCTACGACACGCACATCCGCCGCACAATTGCAGCACTGGGCCTAACCGAGACCGTCCTGGGCAGCGAAACGCCATGGGATTATGGTCTGCGGCTCGAGGCTGGTCGGTCGTTCAAGCTGAAGAGCCTTGTCGCGACGCCGTTTGCCGCCATCGCTTCAACCGAACTTAGAACACCGGCATACACCGAGATCCGCACATCTGGTGATGACGTCTTTCGTCTTCACTATCAGCAGCACTCTGCTCATAAAGATGAGACGAGCCTGGGGCTGCGGCTGAACAGCGCCACCGATGGGAAGTTGCAGGTGTATGTGGAAGGTGCCTGGCTGCACAGTCTGCGCAACACACGTTCGTTCGACGCCGAATTTGCCGAACTGGAGTCTGGCGCCTTTACGATCACCGGCGCTACGCCCGAAACCGATCGCGCCAAAGTCAATGCAGGCATAGATCTGCGGCTTTCAAACCGGGTAAATCTGCATGCAAGCTATGCGGGGCTGCTCGGACGCCGGACAGTAGAATCGGCGGAGCGGGCCAGTCTGTCACTGCAATTCTAGGCCGTTGGTCTGGAATTGCAGAGCCAGGTGGTGCGTTCCCTCTCGGGGCACCGCCCTCGGATCGGCCCTCACGCCTTGCCCGCCTAACTCGGCAAGCGGCTTTCACCTGAGGGATGCTCTCCCTCCAGCGCATAAGACGATCTTGGCACACGGTGCGCGAGCCATGCGAAGGCAGTCAGGCCGTTGGTCAATGGGAACAGGGATGTTGAATAATGTAAAAGCGCAGGAATTTATAGTTTCATAATTGCGAAAAAACTCGCGCGCTTGCGCGCAGATTGAAAAATATCCTGCTGCCATAATACCAGTTTATCGCGTCACGTCCTGATTTGCTAAAAGACAACATGCCATTCTCGACACTGAATATCTCTTTCTGCACTCCATCATTTTTCATTCTGAGCACATGCATCCGCGAGACCCCGAATTGTTTCGCGACATCAGCGGCTGAAAAGGCGATCGGTTCCTCGGGAGGGAACGTTTGAGCGCGAGCAATCAGGTCATGAACCATCAAGAAACCTGCACGCCTTTGCAGGAATATATCGAAAAAATCTTGAAAAGGTGGCTTAACTTTTGAGCCAGACATAAATCCTGATGTGGTTTCAATAACCAATCGCTCAAAAACTTCACGCTCTCCCAAGCGCTCTATGATTAATCCGACTTCAGGCTCTATAAAAGAGGTTGCCTCAAGTAAACTTATGTAGTGTAAAAAATAGGAATGGCGGAGCCGATCTGTAGCATAGAAGCGGGCGGGCCATTCATCAGGTGTTGGTCGTGACTCGATTATGCCGATGTGCTTCATGTAATTCAGCAACGTTCTTCCTCGGCCGGAACTTGCCACGCGAAAATGCGTGAGGTGGTCCTTGAGGCGCGCCAGGGTAATTCCACCCGTAACATCGAGATACAATGCGCAACCAGCAGCAGCGCTGTGGCCAGCGTCGCGCAACATCGCTCGGAGCGCCACATCCTCCTGTGTTTCACGGATAATGTTTGCCGCAAGCCTGCGGGCGGCCGACGCATAGTTGGGATGCTGCAGTAGCATCCCTAACGCATCCGCAAGTCGGTTGGTTTCGACGTTCCAGGCCAACAGGCCAACCTCGGATTTTAGCAAACTGGTACGCCCTCTTGCCGTGTGCTGCCCATCAAATGCCTCTGACTCCCTCCCGGATTTGCCCCCGGCCAAAACGAGAGGTCCAGCACTTCATCGGCCGGGGTTAACCCCGGCCGATGAAGCAAATTCGGCAAGCGTCATGAAGCCCGGGGATGTGTGAGGTTGGGGCTCCTTGAAGTCCATCCGCAACGCTTCAATCCTGGTCCCGGTATTGTCCAAATACAAGAACCTATGCCCGTTCAGGCACTTGTCCCGGAGCCGACCATCGAAGGATTCCACGAAGGCATTATTGGTAGGCTTTTCTGGCATTCTGAAGTCCAGCGTAACCCGGTTGATGCAGGCCCAATGGTCGAGCGCGGAAGCGCTGGCCGTTGAAAAGGGCCTCACGCGCGAAATCCATCGCCCAGATCTCGTTTGGCCGCGACGCCAATAGCTGCTCTACGCGGCGACCCGAGGCAGCATCATTGCCGCGACCGTGATCAGGAAGCCTGACCGCATCATCTCCGAACTCGCCTGCCAGGCCGACACGGAACGCGGTCGTATCGACGCTGTAAGAAACGCCTGCGGTCACGGCGAAGGGGACTTCGGTGTTGAAGCGGTGCGCCTTTGCGCGCAGCAGCGGGCTCGATCATCGCCCGGTGGCCGCTCATCAAGCATCAGTGCGCGGAGGCGTGCTCCTTTGGACGTCTGGCGCTTGCAATCGGTGCAAGCGATCATCGCGGCAAACTTGGCCGTCATGGCGCTGGAGAGAGGCCATCAGAGACTGCGCGCTTTGGGGGCACTTGGCGGGGCGGCGGCTTGCATATAGGCTTCAATCATTGAAGTGAGTCGCGGGGTCGACGATGAAGCCGAAATCCTTTGCCGGCATGCGCTGCTCGATTGCGGCCGCGCTTGAGCTTATCGGGGATCGCTGGGCCGTGCTGGTGATCCGCGATCTGTCGTTCGGGCTCAGCCGTTATGACGATCTGCGCGCGAGCACGGGCATCCCGGCGGCGACACTGGCCGCGCGGCTCAAGCATTTGCTGGCGGCGGGCATCATCGAAACGCAGCGCTATCAGGAACGGCCGCCGCGCGACGAATACCGGCTTACTGCCAAGGGCCGCGACTTGTGGACGGTGATGCTGGCGCTGCGCGAATGGGGCGATCGGTGGGATGCCAGCGGTTTCGGCGCGCCTGCGGTGGAGACGGTAGACCGCGAAACCGGCCGTCCGCTGCGCCTTGCTCTTGTCGATGCCGAAACCTTCGCGCCCGTGCCGCCCCGGCGCGCCCAATTGCGCGCAGGCCCCGGCGCCGATGCTCAAACCCATCGCCTGCTGAACGTGCGAAAGGTCTAGGACGATGACGCAATCCATTGACGCATTTTACGATTTCCGCAGTCCCAATAGCGACCTCGCGTTCACACAGGCGCTGCAGATGGACGTCTCGCCGCGGCTCTCCCCGATGCCGATCCTCAAGGTGGTGGCATGAGCGCGGGCGCGGACAAGCCGCTGGCGCTGGTGACGGGCGTCGGCCCGGGGACTGGCGCATCAGTCGTGCGCCGGTTTGCCGAAGGTGGCTACCGGGTCGCCATGCTGGCGCGCAACGAAGCCCGCCTTGCCGAATTGGCGGCGGAAGTTCCCGATGCCATTCCGGTTCCGTGCGATGTGAGCGATCCTGCCGCACTGGAGCGTGCCGTCGCGCAAGTCGGCGCGCCGAAGGTCGTAGTGCATAACGCGGTTGGCGGCGCGTTCGGCACGTTCATGGATGTCAGCGCTGAAACGCTGGAGGGCAATTTCCAGATCAACACGATGGCGTTGTTCCATCTCGCACGGCTGACCGCGCCGGCCATGGTGGCAGCGGGCGAAGGCGCGATCATCGTCACCGGCAACACGGCGTCGCAGCGCGGGCGGGCGGCCTTCGCGGGGTTCGCCCCGACCAAGGCAGCGCAGCGCATCCTTGCGGAATCGCTGGCGCGCGAGCTGGGGCCGAAGGGTGTGCATGTCGCCTATCTCATCATCGATGCCTCGATCGACGTGCCGTGGCAGCGCAAGATGCGGCCCGATGCGGCGGATGATTTCTTCACCTCGCCCGCCTCGATCGCGGCGGAAGTCTATCATCTGGCACATCAGCCGCGTGACGCATGGTCGTTCCTCGCCGAAGTTCGCCCCTTCCATGAACCCTGGTGACACCGTGACAACAACCGATGAGCCGGAAGACGGCTATACCCAGCTGCGCGACCGCGTGGCGGGAGGAATGAAGGCCCCGCTGCTCGTGAAGATGGGCATGACGCTGGCCGAAGTCGATCGGGGCAGGGTGGTGTTCGAAGGGACGCCGGATGCCAGCGACTTCAACCCGATGGGCTCGGTCCACGGCGGCTATGCGGCGACCTTGCTTGACAGCGCCTGCGGCATGGCCGTGCAATCGGCGCTGGAAGCGGGGCGCGGGCACACCACGCTGGAACTAAAGGTCTCCTACCTCAAGGCGCTGAGCGAGCGGAGCGGCACCGTGCGGGCAACCGGGCGGGTCATCAGCGTCGGCCGCCGCGTCGGTTTTGCCGAGGCCGAACTGCGCGATGGCAAGGGGCAGTTGTGCGCGACGGCGACTTCGACCCTGCTGGTGTTCGACGTGCCGCCGCGCCCTCCGGAGGCCTGAACCGTGAGCGATACGCAGCCGCTGACCGCGGGCCGACTTGCGCTGCTGGCAGGTCTTGCGGCGCTGGGTACGGCGCTGATCGGGGCTGTGCCTGCCGCCCCCACGCAGACCTTTGGCTGGGTCATGTTGGCGGGGACCGCAGGGGCGGCGATGCTGTTTCGCCGGGTGGCCGCGGGGTAGGTTCAGGCAGGACGGGCGAAGTCGATCACGAACTTTGCCCTTGGCCCGCCCTTGATCGCTACGGCAAGCTGCAGCGGCGCCTGCTTGGCGGCAGGCAGTCCTTCACTGGGCTGCTTCGAGATAGCGCGGTGCCGGGACCGTAGCGCCAAAGCCGGGAATCATCGCAACCCGCGCACCCTGGTAGGCATCCCACTGGGCGCCATCCTGCAGCGGCGGGATGGTGATGCCTTCGCGCCGGTCGAACCCGGTCAGCGCGGCATCGACAAGCGCGCCGACGTCCTTCAGCGGGGGCAAGGCGGAAGGATCCGCACCGGCGCGGCTCCAGATTTCGGTGGCAGTCGCGGCGGGCAGCACCGCCTGGACATAGACGCCCTTGGGGCCGAGCTCGTGGGCAAGGCCCTGCGAGAGGAACTGCACGAAGGCCTTGGTCGCGCCGTAGACCGTCTGGCCGAATTCCGGGACCAGCCCTACGACCGAGCCGATATTGACGATGGCGCCGGTGCCCTCTGCGGCAAAGCGCGGCGCGACCGCGTGGGCCAGCCGCAAGACCGCGACGGTGTTGACGGACACCAGCTGCGCGAGGTCGGCGGCGGACTGGGTCTCGAACGCACCGGCCAGCGCCATGCCGGCATTGTTGATCAGCACGCCGATGCGCGTGTCATCACGCAGGCGCGCTTCGACGGCGGCAACGTCGGCGTCTGCCGCGAGATCGGCTTGCATCACATCGATGGTGACGCCGGTCTCGGCACGCAGGCGCGCAGCCAGCGCTTCCATGCGATCGGCACCCCGCGCGACGAGCACGAGATCATGGCCGCGGCGGGCGAAGCGATCCGCATAGGTCGCGCCGATACCCGATGAGGCTCCGGTGATGAGGACGGCGGGCTTGGTCATTTCGGGAGTGTCCTTTCGGGGAAGTTTTTAATGACAGTCGTAATGATTAAAGAAATATGATGCTCATCATCAAAATGTCAATGCGCACGCCGGAAATTGTCGCGAGCCGCATTTGCGACGCCGAGCGCACCACCGTGGGGCCTTACCTATACGGCGCAAAACGGGAGCGCGCGCGGCCAAGCCCTCTTTCAGGCAGTCCGTTCGGCCGCATGGTTGCGCTGATCGAGCCACAGCAGCGTTTCATCCAGCAGCTCGCGCGACAAGGGCGCATCGCCCACTGCGCGCGAGAGCACGAGTGCGCCGACCATGGCGGACCACTGCCCGATGGCCGCGCGGCGGCGTTCCACGGCGCTGGCGCCCGGCATGGCCTTTGCAAGGCGCTCGATCTGGCCTTCGATGCCCGCTGCCATTGCCTTGCGCGCGTCCGGCGTCTGCTGGCCCATCAGGCCCGCGAGGCTCGCCACCGGGCAGCCTAGCGCGGGTTCGTCGCGGTGCTTTGGCGAAAGGTAGGTCTGCTGCCACGCGGCGAGATCGTCGATCGGGCCTTCGCCGTGGGACAGGAGGTGCTGGAGCACCTTGGCGATCAGATCATCCTTGGATGCGAAGTGGCCATAAAAGCCGCCATGCGTCAGCCCGGCGCCCTTCATCACGTCCGCCACGGTGACGGCATCGAAGCCGCGCTCGCGAAACTGGCGGCTGGCTTCGGCAAGGATGCCGGCATGATTGGCCGCCATCTGCTCGCGACTGACTCTCATTCCTCGAAACTCCGATCCGAAGCGCCCGCTTCATGTTCGGCATCATATATAATGCGGATCGGGAAAAAGTGCCACTCCGGCGTGTGGCCATGCGCGCCGCGCTCGGAGTGCCGGTGCCAGGTTCGTGTCTCCATGAGCCTGCTGCCGCTCAGGGCGCTCCTGCGGCAGCTCCCGTGGCGCCGTTGAGACCGTTTTTGCAACGCCTGATCGACGTTGCGCAGGGAAGCACTGTCCCTGCATCGTAAAGACCGGTAAAGAGGATTTTACCAGAATATCTGCCCATTCTTTCTGTAATCAACGCCATTAATGATTTCTAATTATAGGTAACAAATTTTAGTCATCAAATTCTGATAACAAAATCGGTTCAAAATAGCAGTTGAATGCTGCATTTTTCGCGCTTAGCGTCCGATTCGGGTCGAGAATCGATAAATCCCTAGAACAAACAGCTTGTGTGAGTTCTCGTTGAACAAGCGAGGCTGCAATAGCGGTCACGCCAACTGGGAGTATCAGATGCCGGCTCAAGTGTCGTATCCTGGCGTTTACGTCCAGGAACAAGGTTCTGGTGCGCGCGCCATTGCTGCCGTACCTACGGCATACACCGCTTTCGTGGGCATGGCCGAACAAGGCCGCATGTTCACGCCGGTCAAGGTGCAGAACACCCCGCAATTCGACGCCGAGTTCGGCGAGACCACCAGCGGCGAGCTTGCCGATCAGGTGCACCAGTTCTTCCTCAATGGTGGCGCAACCGCCTATGTCTGCCGGGTTGCGAACAACGCACAGAAATCGGCGATCACGCTGAAATCGGAAGGCGGCGAGGATGTACTGACGCTGACCGCGCGTGACCCCGGGACGCTGGGCGACGCGATCAGGGCGCGCATCGATTTTGATACGGCCCAACCGGATCGCACCTTCAACCTCACGCTGTTCCGGCGCGTTGCCAAGCTTGACGGCACGATGGCCGAAGCGGCGGTCGAGGTTTTCTCCGGCCTTTCGATGGATCCGGATTCGCCGGATTACATCGTCAGCCGGCTTGAAGGCACAAGTGCGCTGGTGACCGCCGCGGTGGTCGGTGCGCCGGCGAACAAGGCCGGCCTGTCGATGGCCGCGCGCATTCTGCCGTCAACCGCAGCCGACGTTAAGACCGACATCGCCACGGTGGTATCGAACGATGCCCGCTCGATCCGCATCGCGGTCGGCGCGGCGCGTCCGGTGCAAGTTGCGCTGACCACGACCGCGAATATCGCCAACGCCGATGACCCCACCAAGATCGCCGCGCGCTGGCAGCAGGACATCAACGACGTGCTGGCCGCGTCCGCCATCCCGCACCAGATTGTCGTCACGATCACCGATGCCGGGGTCAATAACGGCGGAATTGTCGGGGGGCGCATCCTGCAGATCACGTGTGCCACCGGCGCCGTGCAGGTGCTGCCCTCGGTAGGTGGCGATGTCACCGCCGGCCTTGGCCTTGGCCTGGCGGCCGGCGGGATCGAAGGCGACGCGTTCGGTGATCGCCGACCGGCCCCTACCGGCGTGGTCTCACGCAATGGCACCGTGGCCAATACGTTCCAGCCGCTCCGCCGGTTCCTCGGCGCCCGCCGCGATCAACTCACGGGGTTTACCCTGACCGACGACAGCGGCGATCCGGCCCATGGCGGCGGTGTGGTGATTGCGCTGGGCGCGGCGAATGCGCCGATGGTATCGGCGGGCGGCACCACGTCGATCACCAACGCGCGCGCCGCGCTTGATGTGGTGGCGCAGGCGATCAACGACAATTGCAACAAGCGCTGGGCGGTGAAGCGCACCGGAAACCGCCTTTCGCTGTGCCCGCTCTATGGAAACGATAACACCGGCATCACCACGACTCTCGCCACCACCGGCGGGACAGACATTGCCGCCGCCGGGTTTCCGCTGGTCAACGTCGGCGTGGTCAATCCGGCGACGCCCAGCAACGTTCCTGCCTATACGGTTGGCAAACCGGGCGGTGCAGGCGGGCAGGGGGCCTATCAGGGCGGCGCCGCGCAGGGCGACAACGGCGGTATCCCGACGGTGGCCGATTACGAAGACGCCTTCGCGGCCATCGAGCAGAATGTCGATCTGTTCAACCTGATGGTGCTGCCACGCGCCGACGGGCAGACCGACAGCGCCCGGCAACCCTTGTGGGGCGCAGCCAGCGCGTTCTGCGCGCAGAAGCGGGCCTTCCTGATTGTCGATTCCCGCTCGGCCTGGAAAACCATCGATCAGGCCGAAAGCCAGATCAACGACCTGCGCATCGGCGTCGAAACGCGCAATGCCGCCGCCTACTGGCCCCGGCTCAAGGTCGACGATGGCACGAAGACCGGCAAGTTCATCGACGCGGCCGGCTCGATCGCCGGGTTGATGGCCCGCATCGACGCGAGCCGCGGCGTGTGGAAAGCTCCCGCGGGGCTCGAAGCCACCATTCGCGGCGTGAGCGGCGTGGAGCGGCGGCTGACCGATCCGGAGAACGGCGCGATCAACCCCAAGGCTTTGAACGCGCTGCGCGTCTTTCCGTTCGGTGTGGTCGGTTGGGGCGCGCGCACGCTGGTCGGGTTCGACGGTTCGGGCAACATCGACGACAAATACGTGCCGGTGCGCCGCACTACGCTATTCATCGAGGAAAGCCTCTATCGCGGGCTACAGTTCGCGGTTTTCGAGCCCAATGATGAACCGCTGTGGGCACAGATCCGGCTTGCCGCCGGGTCGTTCATGAACGGCCTGTTCCGGCAAGGCGCGTTCGCCGGAAGCACCGCGGACAAGGCGTTCAAGATCTTCTGCGATTCCACCACAACTACGCCCGACGACATCAACCTCGGCATCGTCAACGTGGTCGTCGCGTTCGCACCGGTGAAGCCGGGCGAATTCATCGTCGTCACCGTCAAGCAGCTCGCTGGCCAGGTTCAATCCTGAGCCACCGCATCCGGGAGACAAGGCATGGCGCAATTCGTGCTCAATCCGACGCGCATCGATCCCTACAAGAACTTCAAGTTCAAGCTGGTGTGGGATGATGAAGGAACCATCGGCCCCATCGCCGGGATCAGCAAGGTCAGCGGGCTCAAGCGGACCACGGAAGTGGTCAGCCACCGCGACGGCGGCGATCTTTCGACCAAGCGGCATTCGCCCGGCGTATCCTCGTTCGAGCCGATCACCATCGAGCGCGGCATCACCTATGATCCCGCCTTCGAAAACTGGGCGACCAAGGTCTATTCGACGGCGGGCGATGGCGGGGTTTCCCTGCAGCATTTCCGCAAGGACATCACGATCGAGCTTTACAACCTGCAAGGTGTGAAGGTGCGGGCGTGGAACGTGTTCCGCTGCTGGGTTTCGGAATTCATCGCGGTTCCCGAACTCGATGCTAACGCCAATGCCATCGCGTTCGAGACTATCATCCTCCAGAACGAGGGTTTTGCGCGCGATCCAGCCGTGGTCGAGCAGCTCGAATTCTGAGCTGATCCGCAACAGGAATGATCGGAGACATCGAGTGATGGGAGGGTCCGCCAATCCGGCGCGGCCGGCTCTCGGGCCGCCGTCGATCCGCCTCGCACCGCTGTGCGGGACGCACGAGGACATGTTCTTTGCCGGTGCCGGCGCGGACGTGGCCATGGCGCTCCTGCGCGTTCTGGCGCGGGCGGGTGATGGTGCACCCGCCGCGCTCGATAGCCTGACGGTGACCGAAGCGGACCGGCTGATGCTGCGGCTCTATCTGGCGATCTACGGCGCGGCAGCGGAATGCCGGATGCAGTGCACGGCCTGCGATGAACCTTCCGAATTCACGCTCGATCTGAACGCGGTTGCGCAGACGCAGGACGAGGACGCACAGCCGCTTCCGGAAGGCGAGACGCATTGGCCGCTGCCGGGTGGCGGCAGGATTCGCCCGCCGCGTCTGGCCGACGTGTGGGCCAGCGGCGACCAGAGCCTGCTGTCCCGGATCAGCGAAGGCGTGGTGGATGCGGCAGAAGCCGAAGCATGGCTCGATCGCGCAGCGCCGGTCATGGCGTTCGACATCGCCGGGGCTTGCCCACACTGCGGCGCGAACAACGAAATCCGCTTCGATCTCGCAGCCTTCCTCGCCGCCCGGCTGGCGGGCGAACGCCCGTTTCTGGTCCGAGAAACCCACCTCCTCGCCAGCCGCTATGGCTGGAGCCATGGCGAAATCATGGCGCTTAGCCGGGCGGATCGGCGCAGCTACGCGGCGCTGATCGAGGCCGAACGCTCGGCCAGCCTGCGCGCATCGCGGCGGCTGGCATGACCGGCTACCTGCAGCGCCTGTATGACCGCGCCGCAGCGCAGGCCGCCGCGCCGCAGCCCGCCGCCGCATCGCTCTCGCCCATCGCGCAGGCCGACCAGCGGCTTATGGTGCCCGGGCTGGGGGAGGCCTTGCTGAACCAGCCCGCTGCGTTTGATCCGGCGAGCGCGGCGCTGCCAGACGCTGCGGATACGGGTAAGATCCCGGACATGCCGAGCCCGCGCCGGGTGCCCAACCGGCAGCCGACTAGAGCGGCCGCGCCTGATAGGGCTGAGCGCGCTATGCCGGTTCCGGCTGCTTCGCAGGCGCAGTCCTCCGCCGCTGCCGGGCAATCGGAAGCGCGCAGCGCGCTGCAGCCTGAGGCAGCGCCGGTGAGCCCCGTTCCGCCTGCGCCGATCCGGCGGGTCGGCGCCATCGATGCGGGCGATTTCGAACGCTCCGATCCGCTGCCGCCAGCGCAGGCGGACGCACAGGCGGCGAAGCCCGCGCCAGCCCTGCGCCCGGCGCGCTTGCCGAGCGACGATGGCGAGCAGGCCGCTTCCAAGCGGACCACCGCGCATTCAGCCGTTACGCCGGTTCCGCCGCCTACTCCGCGCGCCGCAGTGGAAGCGCGAAGCGATGCGGGAGACACCACAAGCCGCCCGGCACCATCAGCCGCCGAGCCTTTGGCGCATCCCGAGCGGGAACCGGTGCCGAACCCGGCGCGCATGGTCCAGCCTGCGGTGCCTGCGCCGCGCATGGCGCAGCCGGCCCCGCCGCCCGAACCCGAGCCGCTGGCCCCGGCCTATCAGCCACCCATTGCGGCGGCTTCGCCCAAGCCCGCCGCCGAGCCGCGCAAGGCCGAACCGCTGCGCATGGAAGCGCCCAAGGCGCCGCCGCGCCCGCTGACGGCCAATGAGGTTTCGGTGATCGGCCCGCTGCCTTCGAGCCGCCGTTCAGCCACGCTGTTCGGCGTGAGAAGGCGCTAGGCCGTGCCCACGCCCAACCTCTTTCTGGTCACGCAGACGCTCACTCGCCTGCTGGAATTCAACGTCAAGGGCCTGCTGGATCGCTATGGCTATGCGCCGACGCTGAACGTCACTTCGATGCCGCCCGAGCGGGTGGGCACGGAAACCGATACGCTCAATCTCTATCTCTATCACACGATGGAAGCATCGCACTTCCGCAACGAACCGCCGCCGGGCACAGGCGCAAGGCCGGTCTCGCGCACGCCGCTGGCGCTGTCGCTCTATTACATCCTCACCGCGCACCATCAGAAGAACGACGTGTTCGACGCCGAGATCCAGCAGTTGCTGTTCGGGCTGGCGATGAAGACCTTTCACGATTTTCCCTGCGTGCGCGACGATCTGGCGCTTTCGCCCGGCGGCGGCGCCCCGGCCCAGCCGGTGATGCCAGCCGAACTGATCGGCCGCGACAACCGGTTCGACATCGCGATGCGCCCGCTCACGGCGGAGGAAGCGTTGACGTTCTGGCATGCGGACGACAGCGCCACGACGCGGCTGGCCGCCTATTACGAAGTGCGGCCAGTGTTCCTCGATCCCGAGCCGATGGCCAGCGCGGCGGGCATCGCGCTCAGCCCGGGCCTGTTCCTTTCTGCCGGGATGCCGCCGCAGATCGATGCGAGCAGCGCGCTGGTGGCATTCGCCCCGCCACCTGCCAGCGGTTTGCCGGCGGTGAGCCAGATGATGTCGCCCGCCCGCCCGACGCTGGCGACCGGCCTCACCGAAGGACCGGTCAACCGCGTGGCGCTGGCCGGGACCCGCCTCAATGGTGGCGGCGGCAGCGCGGTGGACGCGCGCATCCTGCTGCGCTCGCCGCACTGGCAGACGATGAGCCCGCCGGTCCAGTCCGTCCGCCTTGATCCGGCGCTCAATCCGGCCTGGAATGTCCAGCTCGGGGCGACAGCCGCGCTGTTCGACTTCCAATCCAGCATCGCTACCAGCGCGGGCAATCTGGACGTGGTGCCGGGTTTCTACACCGTCACCATCGAAGTCGAACGGTTCCGCGACACGCCATCGGGCGCCACTGTCTCCACCCGAACGCAAAGCAACATGACCGTGATCGCGCTGGGTCCGCGGGTGCTTGCGTGCGACCCGCCGAACGGTGCGGGGCGGATCGTCATCCACCTCGCGCCGCTGTTCGACGTGACTGACAGCGCGCTCGACCTGCAACTGGCCGTGGACGGGCTGCTGTATGACGAGCTGGGCGCCTTTGCCGGTGCTCCTGCCGCTGATGCCGGCCATTTCGTGCGGGTGGCCAGCGACCGGATCGAATTCCACCCTGCTTTTGCCGTGGTGGCCGGAGAAGCGCACCCGGTCCGGGTGGTCGTCAACGGCGCGGAATCGCAGCCGGCCTGGGCGGTGATGCCATGACCGGGCGGGCCGCTGATCAGAGCCTGAGCGCTGCGGAACTGATTGCCATCCGCATCAGGGCGCTGCTCGAGCGCCGCCTGCAATGGCTTGCTGCGCGCAAGGGCGATGATACGCCCGAAGCCGAAGCGGCGTGGCAGCGCAAGCGGCGTTCCGGTGATGAAGTGACCGCGACGAAAGCGCTGGACGGCGATCAAGGCGCGTTCTGGAAGCGCCTCGTCAGCCTGTTCGGCATCAGCCCGCCGGAACAGGACCTGCTGCAACTCGCGCTGGCAATAGCCATCGAACCGGCCATCGGCCCGATGCTGCAGCAGGCGCAAGGGATGGGGGCGCCTGCGCTTCCGAGCGAGGTCCTCGCCAAGCGGCTGTTCGGCCTGCCGCCCACGCCGATCTGGCGACCGTCCGGTGCCCTCGCGATGTGGTCGCTGCTGCGCCCGATCCTCATCGCGCCGGGCGAACCGCTGCGTTTCGAGGCCGATCCGCGCCTGGTCGACTGGATGTTCGGCATGGTTTCGGCGGACCGGGAACTCACGCTGGCGCTGCGCCCGATCGAAGCGGGGCCGGTTCCCGCTGAATGGCCGGTCGAGGACATGGCGACCCGCGTGCGCCGCGCGCTCGACAGCGGCGGCAAGGTGCGGCTGGTGGTCGAGGCGCGTCCGGGCAGCGGACGCCGCCGGTTTGGCGCGGAAGTGGCGCGGGCGCTCGGGATGAACGCCTTGCAGGTCGATCCGGCGCCGTTGGCGCCCGATGGTTGGGCCGAGAACTTCATGCGGCTCCAGCGGTTTGCCAGCTATTCGCGGTCTGCGCTGATCTGGCGGCGCGGCGCCCCGGCCTGGCCGGACAAGATCGCGCTCGCCCCGGTCCAGATCGTCTGCATCGACGAGGGCGAGGCTGCGCCCGCGCGCGATGGTGCAAGCGACATTACTGTCCGCCTGCCCGAACCCAGCCCGGCCTCGAAAGCAAAGACATGGCGGGCGCTTTCGCCGCAATTGCCCGAAGCGGATGCCACGATTGCCGCCATTCCCGGCCTCACGCTTGCCGATCTCGAGCAAGTCGCGCGGTCGGTTCCCGCATCGGTGGACGAGGCCACATCGCAGTTCCGCGCGCTCGCGCGGTCGCGGCTCAATGGCATTGGCCGCGCGGTCGATCCGCAGTTCGATTGGGACGATCTGGTGCTGGCGGAAAACGTCAAGGCGCAGCTGCGCAGAGTGGCGTTCGAGGCGCGCACGCGCGGCGCGATGCTGGCCTCGGCGGATACGGCGCGCGTGTTTGCCGGTTCTGCGGGGCTTTCGGCGCTGTTTTCCGGTCCTCCCGGGGTCGGCAAGACGATGGCGGCGCAAGTCATCGCCCGCGATCTGGGGGTGAACCTGCTCGTCGTCGACCTCGCCGTCATCACGAGCAAGTACATCGGCGAAACCGCCAAGAACCTCTCGCTCGCCTTCGAGCAGGCGCGCGCCGCGGGTGCGGTCCTGCTGTTCGATGAGGCGGATTCCTTCTTCGCCCAGCGGATCGAGGCGAAGAACGCGGTGGACCTCCACTCCAACGCAGATACGAGCCACCTGCTGCAATTGCTCGAAGCGCACGAAGGAGTGGCGATCCTTGCCACCAACCGGCGCTCGGCCATCGACCCGGCGTTCATCCGGCGTCTGCGCCACGGGATCGATTTCCCCCGGCCTGACGCGGTCCAGAGGGCGAGGATCTGGAAACTGGCGCTTGCTGCGCTGGGCAGCGCATTGGCGAAGAATGAAGCCGAGCTGACGCGGCTGGCCGAGCGGCACGACCTTTCGCCGGCGCAGATCAAGGGCGCGGTCCTGACCGCCCGCTATACCTCGCTGCAGGACGAGCGCGACATCGCGGCAGCTGATCTGGACGCCGGCGCCAATGCCGAGCGCGTCAAGGAAGGCCGCGCCGCCACGCCTGTCACACCGACACCCCTCCGCCCGGCAAGGAACCAGATTCGTGGTTGATGCAAAACCTCCGCTCATGCGCGGCGCCATCGTGCAACTGATCGAGGACCTCGGCTTCATCGCGCCCAATATCATCACCTTTCAGTACAACCCCGAGAAGGTGACGCGCAGCTTCAAGCCGTGGAACCCGTTCGATGCGGATGCCACCAAGCGCGTCGCCACCGCCACGCAGGCCGCGCCGTTCGATCCGGAAGAGACGTATCAGTTCAAGCTGGAATTTGATGCCACCAACGATCTCGAGATCGGCAACCCCATCGCGGTGGGCACCGGCATCGCATCGCGGATCGCGGCGATCCAGAAGCTGGTGATGCCCAGCAATGGCATGATCGGCGATCTGGTCGGTGCCGCAACGGCGCTGACCGGCATGTCCAACCCCGCGATGACTGAAGTGAAGAAGGTGCCGCTGTGCCTCTTCGTGCTGGGGCCGGGCCTGATCCTGCCGGTGCGGGTCACGTCGATTTCGATAGAGATCAAGGAGTTCACCTCTTTTCTCTATCCGCTGATGGCCGAAATCACGCTCGATCTGCGCGTGCTCACGCCCGACGCGTTCAAGTGCAAGAAGGCCGTGGCCGGGGAGTTTGCCAAGGCGGCCTACGAGTTCACGCGGCTGCAGGAAGACGCGCTGGCCATTCTCAACATCGCCAATTCCGTCGCCGACGCGCGGTCGATGTTGCCATTCTAATCAGGAGCGTTGCGGTGAGCATATTCGATCCCAAGAGCCGCTATGTGAGCCTTTCGGCGATCGCCATCGCGACCGACCGGCGCGGCCGCAGCGTGGCTTGCCTCACGCCCGCCGTCATTCCGCCGCGCGTACAGCTTGGCCGCCACCGTCTGCGCGAAGGGCAGCGGCTCGATCATCTGGCCGCGCATTATCTGGGCGATCCCGCAGGCTGGTGGCGCATCGCCGATCACAACGACGCGATGACTGCCGAAGCCGCGCTCGATACGCCGATGATCGGCATTCCGGTGAAGGGCTGATCGCCGCGTGCTCCACCGCCTCGCCATAACCACCGGTGAAGGGTTTACCCCGCTGGCTGCGGCGGCGGTCTCGCGGCTGGTCGAGGCGCGGGTGGAAATGGAGCTTTCGCGCCCGACCCGCTTTGCGCTGCGGTTCGAGGAAGAGATCTGCGAAAACCAGAACGAGCTGCTTGATGCCTTCCCGCCGCATTTCGATGCCGACGGGCAGATCGCCCTGTTCACCAGCACCGACGAGGGCATGAAGCCCAGTGAATGCATGGTCGTCGGACGAATAACCCGGCTGCGCTCCTCCATCGTCGTCGGCGGGCAGGGCAGCTGGATTGAAGTCCACGGCGAAGACAAGCGCATCGATATGGGCAAGGTCGCCGTGCAGGAGAACCACGGGACCAGCGCGGCTTCGGCGGTGGAGAAGATCGTCAAGCTCTACGGCTTCACGCCCGATGCCCAGCCCACCATGATCGAGCACGACAAGCAGAAGGCGCAGCTGGTGCAGAGCGCGACCGACCTGGCCTTCATCGAGGATCAGGCGCGCCGCAACAACATGGAGTTCTGGCTGGAATATGCCGTGAAGACGAGCTTCGACGGCTCGATCGGCGGCGTCGACATCACGGCCAAGTTCAGCACCTCACCCAAGCGCAACCAGTCGCTGGGCGCAGTCGATTTCCCGAAGCTGCTTGGCGACACGGACCAGACCCTGCGCCTGCATCCGACCGATGCCGCCTGCGCCAACATCACCAAGTTCGATGCGCGGGTGGATTTCGACAAGCCCACGTCGGTTTCCGGCTTCGCCATGTCCGACGATGATCAGCGCGAGGCGATGAAGCATGTCGCCGAAAAGGCCTATCCGGTGGACCCGGCCAAGTCCGATGTGCTGGCCAAGGCGCTCAAGGGCCGAAAACTGATCGCCGCGCCCCAGCCGACCGATTTGGAAACCTATCTCGCGGTGGACCGGCTGCTGACCGAGCAGAGCTGGTTTGTCGAGGCGGATTGCTCGGCCTCCACCACGACGCTGGGTTTCGTGGTGCGCCCGCACATGATCCTGCCGGTCGAGGGGCTGGGTGACAGTCTGTCCGGTTCCTATCAGGTGAAAAGCGCCACCCACGTTTTCACCGCCACCGATCATCTGGTGGATTTCACGCTGCGTGCCAACGGATTCCGGGGAGGCTCCCATGCTTGAGGACGAACTCGACCGTGTCGTCGATGAGATGCAGGGGCGGTACTATGGCAAGTATCGCGGCAGGGTGGTCGACAATCAGGACCCGCTGAAGCGCGGCAGCGTTCAGGTGCAGGTCTCTTCGGTGCTCGGCGAAGTGTCGGTCTGGGCGCTGCCCTGCGTGCCTTATGCGGGGCCGCAAGTGGGGCTGTTTTCGATCCCCCCGATTGGCGCCGCCGTCTGGGTGGAATTCGAAGGCGGGCGAACGGATTTCCCGATCTGGACCGGCTGCTTCTGGGCCGAAGGCGAGATCGATTCCAGCGATGCCGATCCCGACGTTTTCTTCTGGCGCACGCCCGCCGGGTTCCTGCGCATGAAGAAGTCCGAAGGCACCATCGAGCTGGAAACCGATGGCGGCACCAGCATCGTGCTCTCGGCCACCGAGATCAAGCTGGACGGCAAGACCATCAAGCAAACCGCAGGCGCCAGTTCGACCGAACTGGGCGCATCCGGGTTCGACGCCATGGGCGGCGCCTTGACTGTTCTGTGAGGAGATCGCGGCGATGAGCATGCCCTTTTCCGTCCTTGCTTCCGGGATTGCCGCAGGCGGCATCACCGCAATCGCGAAGATCAGCGCGAACACCCGCGTCAAGACCGCTGCCGGACCGATTGGCGTGATCGCCGAGGTGGTGCAGTTTCCGGGGCCGCCGGTGGTCGGAAACTGGGTCTCGGGCTGCACGCGGGTGCAGATCATGGGCATGCCGGCGATCAACCAGGCCGCCAGCGGCACCAGCTTTACCCCGGTGCCATCGCCGTTCGGCCCGATGATGGTGCAGCAGGGCGATGCCCGGGCCAAGGGGATCTGAGGCGATGGTCTCGGTCCCGCCCCTCCATGCGCTGCGCTTTCCGCTCAAGGTGGATGTGAGCGGCGGACGTCTTGCCGAGGAAACCGACTACGACGCCTATATCCGCCAGCTCATACGGCAGGTGCTGTTCACCAGCCCCGGCGAACGGATCAACCGGCCCGACTTCGGCGCCGGCATCCGCCGCATGGTGTTCGCGCCCAATACGCCCGAAGTGGCCGGGCTCACCCAGACTTTCGTCTATCAGGCGCTGAACCGCTGGCTCTCGACGCTCATCAAGGTGGTCGACATCAAGGTGACCGCGGAAGACGCAACGATGTTCGTCGATGTCCGCTACCTCGTCATCCAGCGCGGTGAGACCCGCGAACTGCGCGAGGAGGTGTCGTTCTGATGAGCGAGAGCCGCCTCACGCTGCTGTGCAACCAGACTGTGCTGACCGGGATCGACTTCATCCAGATCGTCGAGCCTTTCGTGCAGACGCGGCTGCGGGTGTTCTTCGTGGTCGAACCATCGGCGCTGGACGTGCCGATGGTCAACGCAGCGTCGCTCCCGGCCGTCCCCGCCGGCGGCGACGCGGGCGCGCTGCTGCCAGCTTCGACGCTTGGCGTCACTATCGTGTCGACCGAAACGCAGGCCAGCGTTGCGATTGCCTCTGTCGGCTGGCGGATCGTGGTGGGGCCGACCGGGCAGCGCGAATGCCTGGAGATCGACGTCGACAAGCCGGGCGATTTTTCGATCCATCGGCTGACCATCGCCAGCGCGCTGATCGATCCCTTCTTCAATGGCCGCACGTTCAGTTTCAAGCAGGGCTGCCCCTCGCTGTTCGACTGCCGTGACGATTGTGCGTCCGAAGCCATCGAGTGGGTCGACTATCCGGTCGATTACCTCGCGCGCGATTTCTGGAGCCTGCGCCGCGCGCTGCTCGACTTTGCGGCGGAGCGCTATCCGCGCTGGTCGGAACGGATCGAGGCCGATCAGCTGACCATGCTGATGGAGATCATGGCCGCGCTGGGCGACGAGTTTGCCTATCAGCAGGACCGCATCGTGCGCGAAACCACGCTGGCGGATGCCACCCAGCGGCGCAGCCGTTCGGCCTTGTCGCGGCTGGTCGACTATTTCCCCGATCCTGGCAACGCGGCCACCGCCGAACTGGCGGTGACCGTACGGGCCGGCGCGGGCGGCAACTTTGCGCCAAAGGGCGCGCGGGCCTGGGCGCTGGTGGAAGGGCACTTGCCCATTCCCTTCTCGGTCCGCCGCGATAAAGCGCATGAAGTCTGGCACCATGAGGCTTGGAACGCACTGCCCGTGCACCAGCCCGATGGCGCCATCGCCTGCCTGCCCAAGGGCGCAAGATCGGCCTATCTCGCGACGACTGCGCCGCTGGCGGGCCAGTTGCCGGGCGGTACGGGGCTGACGGCTGAACAGTTCTGGACCGGTCGGCGCGCCATTCTGCGCCAGATTCCGTCCGATCCCTCCGAGCCGGTGCTGGCGCACGCGATTACCGTGACCGGCGTCACCAAACTGTTCGACAATCTGGTCGAAACGAGCGGCGCCCCCACGCCGCTCACGCGGATCGAGTGGGCCGAACCACTGCCGTTCGCGATGCCGTTCGAAAACGCCGTGCTGCTGATGAACATCGTGCCGGTGATCGCGGGCGAGGAATTGGTCGAGCATTTCCGCGTCGGGCCGGACGCGGCGCTGCTGGCCCGCTATCCGGGCATGAGCTTTGCCGATCAGGCGAAGATGCTGATGCTGCCGCGCGCCATCGAACGGCAGGGGCCGCTCAATCCCGACGCCAACCGCTATGACCGGATCCTGCGCTACGGCCTGCTGGGATCGGAACTGCGCGGCCTTGCGTGGAGCGGGGCCCGCGATCCGCTCGGCATCGGCACCCAAAGCGAACAGGCCCCGCAAATCCGCCTGTTCGAAGTGGATGCGCCCGGGCTGACCGCAATCGTCGGGGGCGACTGGAGCTGGTCGAACGATCTGCTGGGCGATGATCTCGACAGCCGCACATTCACGGTCGAGGAAGGCATGTGGCGCACGGTGGTCCGCCACCAGTTGCCGTTCGGCCAGCTCGATTTCGGGGACTATGCCGGCAATCAGGGCTGGACCGTGCGCTTCGGCGATGGCGACTTCGGCATGCATCCCGAAGATGGCAGCGTGATCGAGGTACGCTACCTGACCGCTGAAGGTGTTGCTGCCAACCTTTCGCCCGACAGCGTGACCACCCTTGCGCCGCCGCTCGGCGCGCCGGTCGGCCTCGTGTTCGGCTATGCCTCGGCGGTCACCAATCCGCTGCCGATCCGCGATGGCCGTGATGAAGCGCTGCCCGAGGACATCCGCATCGATGCGCCCGAAACATGGCGGGCACGTCCGCTGCGTGCGGTCCGGCCGGAAGACTATGCCCTCATCGCCAACCGCCTCGAGTGGGTGCAGCGCGCACGCGCGGTGAGCGCCTGGACCGGCAGCTGGTCCACCGATTTCGTTGCCGCCGATCCGCTTGGCGGGGTGGGCTACACCGCCAGCGAGCGCGACCAGCTGGAGCACGTGGTCGATTGCATCCGGCTTGCCACGCGCGATGCGCGGGTGCTCGATCCCGATTACCTCGATATCGACCTGCAGGTTTCGGTGTGCGTTTCGCCCGATGCCTATACCGGCGACACCATCGAGGCGGTGCGCGACGCGCTGGTCAGCCCCGGTCTGTTCAACCCGGACAATTTCAACTTCGGCACGCCGCTGCGGCGATCCGCGATCGAGGCCGCCGTGCAAGCGGTGCCCGGGGTCATGGGGGTAGACGCGATGAAAATGCGCGTGCGCCGCCTGCACGAATGGCGGGACTTTGATGTGGCCGAGATCGTGCCCGCCGCGGGCCAGATCATTCGCCTCGAGAACGATCCGCTGCACCCCTCGCACGGTTCGCTCAGCGTCTCTGGCCACGGAGGCGTGGCATGAGCCTGTTCGACGACCACTCCTGCGGCTGCGGCGAGAAGGCGCACCCTGACACCACGCCGATTCCAGCCGGGCTCTCTGTGCTGCCGATGCGCCAGCGGGCGGGGTTTCCTGAATATCGCCACGCCATGCTGCGCGCGATCCCCGGCCAGCCTTCACTGCAGGGCTGGCGCGCGCGCGGTGAAGCTGATCTTGGTGTCATGCTGATCGAAAGCTGGGCCTATGTCCTCGATGTAACCGGCTTCTACGATGCACGCTCGGCTGAGCGGGCCTATGTGCAGACGGCGCCCAATGCGGATCAGGCCCGGCGGATCGTCGGCTTGCTGGGCTATCAGCCGCGCGGCGCGGTTTCGGCGACGGTAACGCTGGCGGTGGAAGTCGATGGCGTCGATCCGGTCACGCTGCCCAAGGGCGCGGGCTTCCGTTCGCAAGGGTTCGATGGCCATCCGCCGCAAGTGTTCGAGACCGACGCGGCCTGTACCGCGTGGCCGCAGCGCAACCGCTGGCAGCTCGCACCGGTGCGCGAAAGCATCTTTGACGGCGTGCTGCGCTTCGCCCCGCGCGGCGCGCCAGCGCCGGGCAGCGTCATTCTGGTTGGAGCGGGCACTGCGCGCGCGGCGGCGCGGGTGCTTGATGCGGCGCCGGAGCCGGACCTTGCGGGCGGCACGCTGCAGCGGCTGGACTTGTCCGAAGGCGCCAGCGCCGTCGCCGGATTGGCAGGCGCGGCGCTCGATACGGTCTGGGTGCGCCAGCTGCGCCTGGCCTTGCCCGCCACCAGCATCGGCACCCCTTATAGCGCGGGCGTCCTGACGCTCGATTCGCTCTATCCGCAAGTTCACGCCGGGCAGGAAGCGGCGGTAGAGATCGACGGGGTGTTCACGCCTGTCACGATCACCGCCGTCAGCGGCGGCACCGTGGAGATCGACGCAGCCTCCCACGCCAAGCTGGCTGTCACCATGGTCACGCTCACGCCGAGCTTCACTGTTCCGACGGATCGCCGCCCGGTGTTGCATTGCGTGCCGGTCGCGCTGCCCGCGCCGCGCGGCCTTGCCCTTGCGTCCATCGAACTGTCCGATATTGCCGGCGGCGCTGCGCTGACGCCGCCAGTTGCGCGGCTGGGCGATGCGCCGCCATCGGGCACCGTCCTCGCGCGCGGGGCCGGCAAGCGCGGCGCGGCGATCGAAGGCACGGTGGACTTCAGCAGCACCGGCGTGCCCGCCTTCACGCCTTCGCCTGCCAGCGATGCGTTTGCGGCGCCGCTGGTCGCCCCGGTTGCGCTGTTTGGCAACGTGATCGAGGCGGTTCAGGGCGAAAGCACGATCGACGAAACGCTCGGCTCGGGCGACGCCTCCAGGGCCTGGAATAGCTTCACGCTCAAGAACAAGCCGCTGTGCTGGCGCGAGGATGGCGCCGCGCCGGGTGGCCGCCGCCCCGATCTGACGGTTCGGGTCAATGGCATCACGTGGCAATGGGTGCCCACGCTGTTCGATCAGAAACCGGATGCCGAAGTCTATACCGTGCGCAACCTGCCTGATGGCGGCGCCGAGGTGCGGTTTGGCGATGGCCGGCGCGGCGTGCGCGTGCCGACCGGAACGGGCAATATTCGCGCCGATTACCGCCACGGCGCCGGTGCGGCGACCCCGCCGCCCGGATCGATCGGGCAGTTCGTCGACAAGCGCAGGGACTACAAGGCCGTGTACGGTCCGCTGCCTGCGCGCGGCGGCGCTGATCCGGAATCGCTGGCTGAAATGCGCACTGCGGCGCCGCGTTCGGCGCTGACCATGGCGCGCGCGGTGAGCCTTGCCGATTTCGAGGCGCTGGCCCGCAGCTTCTCCGGGATTGCCAATGCGACGGCTGGGTGGACGTGGGATGGCAAGCGCCAACGCGCGGCGGTGCGGCTGTGGATCATTGATCGCAGCGGCCAGCCCGGCGATCTCCTGCGCGACTGGCTGAAAGCGCAGGCGGCGCCCGATGTCGTTATCGAACTGGTGCCCGCACAGCCCGCGCAGATCAGCGATTTTTCAATCTCGCTCGACATCGATCCCCGGTTTGACGCGAGCACCGTGCAGCAGGCGGCCCGGGCCAGGCTGTTCGATCCCGGCGGCCTGCTGACGGCCGAGATGCAGCGCATCGGCGCGCCGCTGTTTCGCAGCGTGCTGGTGAAGGCGCTGCATGAAGTGCCCGGCGTGCTGGGGGTGACCGAAATCCTCGTCAACGGCGTATCGATGCCTGCGGGGATCGGCCCAGGCGAGGGATGCTGGTTTGACGTCGCCCAACTGGCAATCGTGAGGTGAGCCGATGACCGAACCCGCGCAGAGCCCGGCCGACGACCTGTTCGAACGGCACTACGAGGAAAAGATCTGGGCCCTCATCCCGGAGATTTATCGCAGCGAAGATGGCGCGCCGATGTCCGACGGGCCGCTGCGCGGGCTGGTCCGCCTGCTGTCGCAGCAGGCCGCCATTGCTCGCCGGTCGGTGGACGCGGTGTGGGCTGACACCCGTGCCGACGAAGCGAACGACTGGGCGATTTCCTATATCGGCGCGCTGCTCGGCACTCGCCCGGTCAGCCGGCTCAACCGGGCGGGCCAGCGTGTCAACGTGGCGCGGACGATCCACTATCGCCGCCGCCTCGGCACTGTCCGCCTTTCTGAACTCTTGGCCGACGACATCGCGGATTGGGATGCGGTCGCCAATGAGGCGTTTCGTCGGCTGATCCGCAACTGGCACATGCTGGATGGCGGACCCATACCTGGTCGGATCACCCGCACGCCGCAGTGGGGCTACCCGGACTTGCGCAGCGCGCGCATCGACAGCGTGCCCGATCACGCTCACGACGATGTGTCGCACTATCCCGATATGCGCCGCCATCGCGGCGTGCTGGGCCGCTACAACATCGCCAAGGTCAACCTGCACCTGTTCCGGCAATATGCCTTCCGCGTGACGGGGGTGACGCCGTTCAAGGTGGCGGACGGGCTTTACACGCTCGATCCTTCGGGCCGCGATGTGCCGTTGTTCCAGCCGGGCAAGTCCAAGGCGAAGGATTGCTTTGCCGCGCGGGAATGGGAAATGCGCGCGCCGATCCCGTGTCGGCGGCTGAATTTTGCGGCCTTCGCACCGGAGGCGGCGCACGCACCGGTCGGTCTTACCCAGGCCCTGACGCCGATCTATGGCCGCCGGTTCGCGACGGAAGCGGGTCTCATCGAGGCCGCCAATGCCGCCATCGCACCTGCGGTGCTGACGGCCGCACAGGCCGCGCACCTGATCGGTGCGGCGATGGACCAGCAGAGCCCGCGCTACAATCTGCTGCCCGGCGGCGATCCCGCCACCTTGGCCCTGGCGCTGACGGTTGGCGCCAATGCCAGTGCCGCGCCGTTCAGTCCGGTTGAACTTGCCGGCGCGAATCTGGCGTTCTGGGGCGACGATCTGGCGCCGCGCCCATGGATCGAAGCGCTGGTCGATCCGCAGCGCGGACGGGTGCGCATTCTGGTCGCCATTCCGGCCGACCGGGACTTCTTCGCGCAGGTCCATCACTACGGCGCATTCTGGCCGGTGGGTGCGGGCACGCATCCGCGTGGCACGATCCTCCCGCCCGCCGGATTTACGCCGGTCAACACGCTCACGCCCGACTTCACCGTGCCGCTCAGCGGGGAATTGCGGTTTTCGGACAATCGTACCTATCGGCCCAAACTTGCTGCAAACGGGGTGATCGAAGCCGATGCCAGCCTTGCGCTGACGGCGCGGGATGGCAACCGGCCCTATATCGATCTGCACCGCAGCGCCGCCGATACCGTCACCATCCGCTCCACGGCGGCGGACGCCGATCTGCTGATCGACGGGCTGTGGATCGGCGTTAGCACCGATCTGCCCGCGGGCGTCACGCATCTGCGGATCGACGGGCAGTGGCGCAATGTCACCTTGCGCAATGTCACGATCGATCCGGGCGGGCAGCGCGCGGCGCCGTCCGGCCAGCCGCCGGGGACGATTCCCGCCGTGGTGATCGAGTTTTCCGGCGGCATCGAACGGATCGAGATCGATCGTACGGTGTGCGGGCGGATCGAGGAACTGCAGAGCGCCGCCGATCCGGGGGCGACCAACCGCGTCGTCATTGCCGATTCCATCCTCAGCACGACCACCGCTGACCCGGCCATCCGCTTGCGCAACGCCAGCCTGACCATAAACCGGACCACGCTGCTGGGCGATGTGGTGTGCGGGCGGATCGATGCGAGCGAGATCCTCGCCTCCGGCAAGGTCAAGGCCGAGGACCAGCAGACCGGCTGCTTCCGCTTCAGCGCCGCGCTTTCGGGCGGGCGCGTGCCGCATCCGTACCAATCCCGCTTTTATGCCGATCGCTTGCCCGCCGGGACCTTCGTGTCCGAGCGGTTCGGCGATCCGGGCTACGTTCAGCTGGGCCAGACCGCCCCTGACGAGATCCGGACCGGCGGCGAAAGCGGCACCGAGATGGGCGCCTACGCGCGCGCGCTCGAACCGATCAAACGCGCCGACCTTGAAGCCAAGCTGGCCGAGTTCATGCCTGTGAACGCGATCTGCCAGCTGATCGTCGAAACCTGATGGAGCCGACCCCATGACCGCGGACATCTCCCGTCACTCGCTGCGCCCGGCGCTCAACTACACCGGCGTCGTGCGCCAGCAAGGCCGTCTCCCGATCGATGCCGACGAGACGGAATCGGACGATCTTGCCAGCCTGCTGCTGCGCCAGCTGGCCTCCGAGACCATCTGCACGCGCGGCAGCCCGGACGATGGTTTCACGATTACCGACGCGGTGCTGGCCAATGGCAAGCTCGATTTCAAGATCGCGCCGGGCACGTTCTATCTTGGCGGCACCCGGCTCGAGACTCTGGGCCATGCGTGGAGCGCACAGCCCGACTGGCTGACCATGACCGATGCGGATCGGGCGTTTGCACTGCCGGGAGCCGGGCAGAACCGCACCGATCTGGTGTGGCTGATGGGCTGGGAGCAGACCGTCACCGCGACTGAGGACGCCGAACTGCTCGAACCCGGCCTTGGCGGGCCTGACACCACCGCACGGCGCCGCACGATGTGGCGGGTGATGCTCCGCAGCGATGTGCCCGATACCTGCCCCGAGGCGTTCGATACCTTGATCGGCGATGTCGGCGCCAACGGCACGCTGAACGAGGATGGCAGCGAGATCCTGTCCAATGCCCGCCTGACCGTTGGCTTCACCCAGCTCGATCCGCTCGACGACTTGTGCCGTCCGCAGGCGCAGGCCGGGTTCCTCGGCGCCCGCAACGAGGCGCTACGAGTGATGATCAACGCGCCGGGGCGTTATGTCTGGGGCCGCGACAACGCCGCGCCGCTCTACCGCGTGCAGGTGGTGGCAGACGACACCGGCGCAAAGCGCAAGATCAGGTTCGTGACTTTGCCGCGCGACGAATTCGGCTGGCCGCTCGCCGGGATGACGGTCGAGCTGCTGCGCTGGGGATCGCTGCTTGCGAACAAGGAAAAGGCCGCCGAACCGCTGGGCCAGTTCGCCAGCGTGACCGGCGGGTTTGATCCGGGTGATGACAATTCGATCCTGATCAAGGCGGCCAACGACGCGGCCCTCGATGCCTTTCTGGCGACGCCGGTGCCCGCCGGGACCACGCAGGACCCGCAGATCGACGAGGTGGGAACCTATATCTATCTCAGGCTGTGGAGCGGTGGCGGCACGGCTGGTGCGGTGGACAACCCGATGCCGGTTGCCAGCCCCGCCGATCTGGGCGCCACCGGGCTGACCGTGAAGTTTGCCAGTGCCGGAATTCCGGGCGACTACTGGGTCATCGCAGCGCGCCCCAACACGCCGACGCGCGTGCTGCCATGGTCGCTGCTCTATGGCGCCCCGCCAGCAGGCCCGCGCCGGATGATTGCTCCGCTCGCGCTGATCACCTCGACCGATGCGGGCGTGGAAGACCCGGTCGATTGCCGCCACCATTTCCGCCCGCTGTGCGAAGTGGGCGCCTGTTGCCGCGTTACAGTAGGCGACGGGCGGGTCAGCTTTGGCGACACGCTTTCGATCCAGGACGCGGTGAGCAGGTTGCCGGCGGAAGGCGGCGAAATCTGCATTCACCCCGGCACCTATACCGAACACGTGACGATCACCGGACGGCGCAACATCCTCATCACCGGATGCGGGCCGACCACCGTCTGGCAGGCGGAGGAGGGTGTCGTGGCGCCGCTGCTGACGCTGGAAGGCTGCGACAACGTGGTGGTCCGCCGCGTCCTGATGGTCAACCAGCTGGCCGAGGGTGTTCTGGCCGATGTGCCGGACGGGCAGGGGATCGATGCTTCGGAGCGGATCGGGCTGGAGGACTTGAGCCTGGTCGTGTCCGATCGTCCCGCCGTGCACATCCGCGACGGGCGCGGGCACATCATCCGGCGCTGCAAGATCCGGTTGGGCGCCATGTCCGCCTCGCTTTCGGACAATCCGCTGATCGGCCGGGAAGCGGCGATCTTCCTGCAAGGGCGCGACCTGCTGATCGAGCACAGCCGCATTGTTCTCGAGCAGGGCGAGTTCGGCATGAGCCGCACGCCGGCGGGCGGCATTCACATCGGCGGCGGCTCGCGCGCGATCCTGATCCGCGACAACGTGATCGACGGCGGAAACGGGCATGGCATCACGCTGGGCTCGGTCCAGTACGTGCCGACGGGAGAGCAGGCCTTCGCCTACACCAGCGAGAACTACTACGCCGACTACGTCAGCCAGAACCAGTATTACGCCCATGGTCACGGTCAGGGCGCGATGGGCTCCTATGGCTATGGCATCGTCATGGGCGAGGACAATTGCATCAAGATCGATGGCACACCCCCGCCGGGCGGCAACAATCCTGACATTCCGGTCGAACCGGAATCGGCCGGGATCGTTCAGAACATCCGCATTTTCGACAACGATATTACCCGGATGGGATTCTCCGGCATCTCGGCCCATGTGTTTTCCGGGCTGGGCAGCGCCGACAGCCCCGATCTGATCGCGGTTGAACGCATCCGCATCCGCGGCAACCGGATCACCAACTGCATGCGCGGCGAAGTGGGCGATCTCGACCCGATCATGCGCCTGTTTACAGGATGGGGCGGCATCGCCCTTTCGCTGTGCACCGACGCGGTGATCGACGACAACGAGATCGAAGGCAACGGCCGCAGGAGCACCGATCCGATCTGCGGCGTGTTCCTGGCGCTCGCCGAGGGCGTGGTGGTGCGCGACAACATCATCCGGGGCAACGGGACCGGGCTTCGTGATGCCGAACTGGTGCCCGGTATGCGCGGGGGCGTTGTCATCGGACTGGGCTCGGGCGGTCCCTTGTCGGACGATGGCGACATGCACCGGGCGGGAACCACCAGCGACATGCCCGCGCTGGTGATGCAGGGCAATTTCGTGTCCTCGCCCAATGCCCGCGCCCTGCGCGCTGCGCTCATCGGTCCGTGCATGGTCCACGGCAACCGGCTCGAAGGCGCTGGCCTCAGCGCCCTGTTCAACGACCCCGCGGCTGCGTTCATCGGCGGACTGGTCGGCTTCTCGCTGACCGGCGGCGATATCGCAGACCCGCGCGCCGCAATCGATCTGGCTGACTACGTCGGGCTGGTGGGGATCATCGAGCTTCTGGGCGGCGATGCCGTTTCGATCGTCAATCTTGGCGTGGCGGAGGACCTTTCCAGCCTCCTTCAAGGCACTGTGGGCCAGCGCATGCGCGGGGGTGAAACCATGGTCAACGACAACCAGATCATCCTTCGGCGCAGCACGGGGAGGGCGCCCGGCACGGTCTCTTCAGTGTTCCTGCTCAGTGCCGACGACATCGCCTTGCAGGACAACGACATGGAGATCGAGAACGATGTCGGCTATTTCCTCACCGATGCCTTCGTGCTGGGCGCAACGGCCCGGATAACCGGCAACCGCCTGCAGGAGCGGCTCGACCGCGGGCTTCTGTCCGGGATCACCTTCGGGCTGCTGAACAACACCTCGAACAACCAGTCGACGCATTGCCTCCTCGCGTTCGGCCCATACGCCGGGCTGGTGTTCGACCATAACCGTTCGGTATTCGACATGACCCCGAAGGGACGCGAATATTGCGCGGCCTTCGAAGATATGGCGGGTAGGTTGTCCAAGATGCTTGGCAGATCCTACGGCATGACCACGGGAGAACCGGTCCAATGAGCATGAGAGGCGATCAGAAGAGCAAGCGCCCGTTCCTGCAGGAAGCGATGGTGAGCACGCTCGCCAATCTCGACGAAACGCGCGCGCGGATTCACCTTGCCGGGCTTGGGCTGGCGGCACCGATGCTTTCCGCAAGGGCCGGTCAGGCCCGCCGCGAGGCGGCCCGCGCGAGGGTGGACCGCAATGCGAGCGAGGAAGAGCGCGTGATGCGCGGCGATGCCGCCGCCCGCGCGGCCAGCGCGCTGACGGTGCTGCATCAGGAAACCGCGCGGGCACAAGTCACGCCGGGATCCCTCGGTGACAGGAACAATGCGGTCCTCGCCGGGCGCATCGTCGACGGGGACAAGCCCGCCGCGCTGGCACGGCTGGTTGCCGAAGTGGATGGCAAGCGGATCGGCCACGCCTGTGCGGATCGCGAAGGGCGCTTTTCCATCGAGCTTCCCGCCAGCACCGACCTGATCTTCGCCATCGCGCGGGGCGAAGGACCGATTGTCCACCGCGAGAAGGAGACCATGCGGTTTTCAGCTGGCCAGAACGCCTACCACGAGTTCGACCTGTCAGACGGGACGCCGCCTTGCACGGAACCGGCGGACCACACCCCGACCTATGGTGTAAAGGACAGGTACGGCACGGCGCAAAGCGCGCCCACGGCATACCGCACCCCGCCCAAGGCCTCCTGACCCATGGCGACCCATGCCCCTGCCAAGGCCGCGCCCAAGAAGGCGCCGGCCAAGCCAGCGGGCAAGAAGAAGGCGGTGCAGCCGAAAATGTCGGTTGGTGCGGCGAATGACCGGTTCGAGCACGAGGCGGACCGCATTGCCAACCGGATGGGCAAGCCCGACAGCACGAGCGCGCCGCCGCCAACGATTTCGGCGCTCGGAACCGTGCAGCGCCAAGCCTTGCCCGCCAAGCCCGGCCCCGAGAAACGCAAGAACGAAACCGCCAAGCCGCCCGAACAGCGCACCCAGCGCAAGGCAGCGAACAAGCCGGGGGGCGGCAAGCCGGTAACGCCGGCAGTCACCGAACTCGCCAAGCCGCCGGAAAAGCGCTCGCAGCGCAAGGCGGCGCCCGGTGCCAAGGCAGCGCCGAAGCCTGCGGCCAAAGGGGGCGGCAAGGGCAAGAAAGGCCAGCGCAAGGCGGTCCCAGCAGCAAAAGCGCCTGCGAAGCCGCGCGCAAAGGCCGCGCCCGCCGCCGCCGCTTCCAAGGGGAAGGCTGCACACGGGCAGCGCAAGGAAACCAACGAAAGCGAGACCGTCGGCCTGCATGGCGGCGACGTGCCGCAGCATGTCGAGCGCAAGATCGATGGGCTGCGCAGTCGTCAGGCGCCTGGCATCGATCCGGCCTTGCGCTCGCGGGTGGAGCAGGCGGTCGGCAGCGACTTGTCGGGCGCACGCGTCCACAAGGATGCGCAGGCCGCCGACGCCGCCAGCGCGCTGGGTGCACGGGCGTTTACGGTTGGTCATGACATGTTCTTCGGGCGCGGCGAATATCAGCCGCAGACCAGCTCGGGTCAGCGCCTGATCGCGCACGAGGCGGCGCACACTGTCCAGCAGAACGGCGGTTCTTCACAGGCCCGGCGCGTGGTCCGCATGAAGCCGAAGAAGGACGGCAAGAAGGCGAAGAAAAAGGCGCCCGCAGCGCCCAAGAACGAAGTCGAGGAACTCAGCGGCAAGGACTGGAAGGTCTCCAGCGCCAGCGATTTCAAGGGTGCCAAGGGCACTCTGACTGTTCCCGTGCTCGAACTGCCGTACGTTGTGACGAAGTTGAAGGGCGCCGCCAACGATGCACTAGGCCCCAAGGCTGACAGCAAGAACGAGCTGCCGGTTGAAAAGACCACTTTCAAGCGCAACCCGCAGACCAGCCGGGAGCAGCGCGAGGACGGTGCCGCGTACGAGAAGTGGTCGAAATACATCGCCGAGCATCCGGACAACAAGATCGGCGAAAAGCTGCGCGAGCAGCTGAAGGACCAGCAAAAGCTGGGGCCGCTGAAGGCACCCGCACCGCTGGCAAAGAAGGGCGCCGACAAGGACGTCTACGTGCTCAAGCGCAAGAGCGTGAAGGGCGAGAAGCTGGACACGGTGATCGTCGGCACGCCCGAGGAACTCGCCAAGAATGACAACCTCACGCGCCCGATGATCAACAAGGCCGGGCGCGGCGGGATCGCCCAGCTCGATGCCGACCATATCCTCGAGGATCAGCTGGGAGGTGCCGACTCAGCCGAAAACATGTGGCTGCTCGATCACAGCGTGAACCGCTCCTACGGCAGCCAGATCAAGGCCCGCATCGACGCGTCGCTGAAGGTGGCCATCGATGGTGCGGCCGAACTGAACGAGGAAAACGAGGAGAAGGACATCTATTTCAAGGGCAAGCTGCCCGACGATATCGAAACCGTGAAGCAGAAGTGGGTCATCGTCTTCGAGAAGGTGCTGCACGGCACTTTCGACGCGGGCGACAATCCCAAGACCCACTGGACCCGCGCCGACGTGCTGGGCGGCGCACACGTCCAGTACTTCACCGCCTTGACCGAAGCGGAGCTGATCGAACAGGGGTTCCGCTTTGACAAGGATGAAAAGCCCAAGCGGATCAATGTGTTTCCAGCAAGGGACGGCGGCCGCGCGGCGAGCCTTGAAGTATCCGGCGATGGCAAATCGCTCAAGCCGCCAACGGGCTACTGGTTCCGCGGCCTCGAGATTCTCAGCATCCCGAAATACAATCCCAAGGCCCTCGAAGGTGGCGGCGATCCGCTGGTCGAGCTCAACATCCGCTACGCCAAGAAGGACAAGAAAGGCGGAAAGTGGGAGAACAAGAACCTGATCGCGGCTGAAGGCCCGGTAAAGGTGATGCACGATCCCCGGCTCGGGTTCGGCGGCTATATGTCGCGCGAGAGCATCCGCGCCGCGTTCAAGGGCGCCAAGTTCGGACCGCTCAGCCCGATCGAGTTCCCGGATATGGGGATCAGCCCCGAAGGCGATCTCGTCGGCACCGGATCGGTGCTCAGCAGCAAGGAACTGCTTCCCGGACTGCAGGTGCCGATCTCGCTGATGGGGACGGACATCTTCATGTCGTTTCCGGTGCCGGGTGCGGGGATGAGCCTCGGGCCGGTCAAGGTCACCGATGCCGCGCTCAACATGGGGGTGGGTGACAACGGCTTCTTCATCGCCGGGGTCGCCGGCATCGCAGTCGATCAGGTGGGCAGTGGCTCGCTCTTCGCGCGGGTCGAGAAGGATGATGTGCTGCTGGGCGGCAACTTCAATCTCGATATGGATTTCCTCAATCCGGCTAGCATCACCGCGACGTATTCGCTGGCGAAGGACGATTTCGACGCCAAGCTGGAACTGGGTGTCGGCAAGGATGTGCTGCCCGGGGTCGAGTCCGGCTCGGTCACCGTCGAGCTCAGCCGCAAGGCGGTCAACATCACTGGTTCGCTCAATCTGGGCGGCATCCTCAAAGGTTCTACCATCACGGTCGAATACAAGCCCGAAACCGGCGTGATCCTGGAAGCCAAGGATATCCCGCTGCCGGTCGCCAAGCTGCCCGGCGTTTCGGAAGCATCGCTTTCGGTCAAGGCGCAGCGCGATCCGGTCAAGGGCGAATGGTCGGTCAGCGGGGGCGGCAAGGCCAAGTTCGGGGTTGCCGGTGCCAAGGGCGAACTCGACATTCTCTACGACGGGATCGGCGTCACCTTTGCCGGACGCGCCGATGTGGCCAAGGGGCCGGCGTCAGGCTGGCTCGAGATCCATGGCACCAACCACGCGATCGACGACAAGGGCAACCCGATCGAGAACGGCCCGGTCGGCGATCTCAAGATCTGGGGCAAGGGCGAGGCCAGCGTGATGTTCGGCAAAGTGCTCAAGGGCACTGCCGGGCTGGACTACACCCCCGACGGTCGGGTGATCGTGGCGGGCGAGATCGCCATGCCACCCACCTATGATCTGTTTCCCAAGAAGGATCTGTCGCCCAAGGACCCGCTGCTCAACATTGAGCCCCCGGCCTTCCCGATCTGGGGCGTGACGCTGGGTCCGGTCGATATCGGCATCCTTGCCTTCGTCAAGGCGAGCCTGCGCGCCGAGGCATGGGTGGGGCCGGGCCAGCTGAAGGACGCCAAGATCAGGGCGACCATGGACCTCGACAAGCCCGAGGAAGCGGTCGTCGATGGCGGCGCCACGTTCTTCGTGCCCTCTTACGCAGGGTTTGATCTCTACCTCGGCGGCGGGCTCAAGGCATCGGCCGCGGTCGCCTATGTGCGCGGCGACGTCGGGCTTTATGGCAAGCTGGGACTGGGTGTGGACGGCAGCTTCGGCGTGCAGGTCCACTGGAGCAAGGCTGATGGTCTGGCGGTGGGCGCCGATGCCAAGCTGGAGGCTCGGCCCAAGTTCGAAGTGGGCCTGCGCGCATCGGTCACCGCCGGGGTCACCTTGCCGTGGCCGCTGCCTGATATCGATCACACCTGGGGTCCGTGGGAAGAGAAGCTCGGCGAATTCGGCCCCGACATGGCGCTGACCGCGAGCTTTCCGATGAAATGGTCGGAGAACGACGGTCTCGATCTCGATCCCGGCAAGATCAAGATCGATCCGCCCAACCTCAACGCCAAGGAACTGCTGAAAAACGGGTTCGATACGCTCGTCTGAGTGCCAGCGCTGCTACCCCGTCAGGCCGGACCGCTCACCTGATCCCAGTCGAGCCCGAAGCGGGCCAGATACTTGCGCAGGCGGTCCGCATCATTGGTGCTGGCGCGGCGCGTGCGCGAGGCCGCGAAGAGGCGGCGACCGGCGTCCGACAGCGAGCGGCTGCGGCGGCACTCTGCCACGACATGGGCCAGTTGCACCCGGTCGAACGGATCGATCCCGGCCAGTGTTTCGCCATCGAGCAGCGCGTCGAGGCCGTCATCCCGGAGCGATGCCGTACCCCACAACCGCTGGAGCCGCGCGATCTCGGCTGTGACGACGTCGCCATCGATCCGCCCTTTGGGGGAGAACGTCGCCATCCGGGTCACGCTGGCGGCGAGATCGCGGAAGTTGCCTGGCCAGCGCGCGGCGGGGCTCATCGCGAAGTCGAGAAAGCGGGTCCGCGCTTCCTTGTTGAAGGTCACCCGCTCGCCTTCGCGCTCGGCATGGCGGTCGAGTTCGTAGTCGAGGTTGGGGGCGATATCCTCGCGCCGGTCGGCAAGGCCGGGGAGGGCGAAGGTCCAGAGATTGAGCCGGGCGAACAGGTCTTCGCGAAACGTGCCTTCCGCCACGCAGCGCGCCAGATCGCGGTTCGTTCCCGCGATCAGCTGGAAATTGCTTTCCGCTTCGCGGTCGGCGCCGACGGGGAGGAAGCGCTTGTCCTCGATCGCGCGCAGGATCATCGCCTGCTCGTCGAGACCAAGCTCGCCGATCTCGTCGAGGAACAGCATGCCGCCATCGGCGGTGCGCAGGAGGCCGGGCCGGTCTGCCGCCGCGCCGGTGAATGCGCCCTTGCGGTGGCCGAACAGCGCCGACATCGCGCTGTCGCCGCGCAAGGTGGCGCAGTTTACCTCGACGAATTGGCCGCTGATCTGGCGTTTCAGCTTCTTGAGCTCGAAGATGCGGCGGGCGAGCTGGCTCTTGCCCGCGCCGGTCGGCCCCATCAGCAGCATCGGCGCGCGGGTGCGGCCGGCGACCTGCTCGATCTCGTCAATCATCGTGTTGAAGGCGGCATTGCGCGTCTCGATGCCCGATTTCAGGAACGAGGTGCTGGCCTGCGCCTCGCTGGCAAAGCGGGTGGCGATGCTGTCGTAGCGCGAGAGATCGAGGTCGATGATGCTCCATGTGCCCGCCGCATCGGGTGCTCCGCCGCGCCGGGGTTGGGTCTGGAGCAGGCGGCCCGGCAGGTAGTGCGCTTCGGTCAGCAGGAACAGGCAGATCTGCGCGACGTGGGTGCCGGTGGTGATGTGGACCAGCACGTCCTCGACATCGGGATCGAACGGCTGGGCGCGTGCGAAATCGAGCAGCTTGCCGTAAACTTCCTCGAAATCCCACGCATCGGCAAAGTCGATGACATGCAGATCGACCTCGGTCTCAGGCGAGACGGAGGCGATATCCTCCTGCACCAGCTCGGCAAGGCGGCGGTGCATCGTGCCGTGGATGAGGAGGAAGCGGTCGACGCGCAAGTCCTCGTGCATGCACAGGCCGACCGAGGGCCGCCACTTCATCCAGCGCGACGGGCCGAACTTGGCGGCATCGAGTGTCGAGCCGAGGAATCCGATGACGGTGGTGGGTTTCATGCGCTAGATGTATATCATCTTATATCAGATTATCAATTTTTGGCGCTTCAACGTAGCTCCACTCAGCGCCCAAAGTTTCTGAGGCGGGAAATAGTGACTTATTTTCAATAAGATTGTCGTCGGTGTCGGTGTTGGCAGCGCAATTGGCACGCTGCCTGCACAGGTATCTGCGCCGGGTCGGTCGAACAGCTCGGCAACAGCGGAACCCAGGGGCGGCCGGAATGGGCCGGCCGCCTCGAAGGTTCTCCGGCAAGGCGCAAGGCCCAAGAGAAAGCTCTCGCCAACGCTTTGCCCCCGATACCATGATGACGAGCAGGAGGCCCCGATGGCCGATACGACTTTTGAATTCCAGCACGTGCCTGGCGGGGTGCCGATCAAGATGTGGACCCGCGGCGTGCCCGTGGAGGACGAGGCGCGGGCGCAGCTTGCGCGGGCGGCGGCGATGCCGTTCGTGTTCAAGCATGTCGCCGCGATGCCCGACGTCCATGTCGGTATCGGCGCGACGGTGGGCTCGGTGATCCCGACCAAGGGCGCGGTGATCCCGGCGGCGGTGGGGGTCGACATCGGCTGCGGCATGATGGCCGCGCGCACGTCACTGATGGCGCATGACCTGCCCGACAGCCTCGAAGGCGTCCGCGCTGCGATCGAGCAGGCGGTGCCGCACGGGCGGTCGGTCGGACGGGGCACACGCGATCACGGCTCGTGGGGTGCGCCCCCGCCCGCGATCGTCGAGGCCTGGGCTACGCTGGCGGTGCGCTTCGCGCGGCTGTGCGACAAGCATCCGCGGCTCAAGAACACCAACAACCTCACGCACCTCGGCACGCTGGGGACGGGCAACCACTTCATCGAGCTCTGCCTCGATACGGAGGGGCGCGTCTGGGTGATGCTGCATTCGGGTTCGCGCGGGGTCGGCAATGCCATCGGCACGTTCTTCATCGAGCTGGCCAAGCAGGACATGCGCAAGTGGCACATCAACCTGCCGGACCAGGACCTCGCCTACTTCCCGGAAGGGACCGACCATTTCGACGACTATGTCGAGGCGGTCGGCTGGGCGCAGGACTTCGCGGCGCTCAACCGGCGGGTGATGATGGCGAACGTGATGGCCGCGCTGCGCGGGGTGATCACGAAGCCATTCGAGGCCGAACTCGAAGCGGTGAATTGCCATCACAACTACGTCGCGCGCGAGCAGCATTTCGGTGCGAACGTGCTCGTCACCCGCAAGGGAGCCGTGCGAGCGGCAAAGGGCGTGCTGGGGATCATTCCGGGCTCGATGGGGGCCAAGAGCTTCATCGTGCGCGGGCTGGGCAACCCGGAAAGCTTCGATAGCTGCAGCCACGGCGCAGGCCGCGTGATGTCGCGCACCGCAGCGAAGAAGCTGGTGAGCCTCGACGAGCATATCGCCGATACCGCCGGTGTCGAATGCCGCAAGGATGCGGGCGTGATCGATGAAACGCCCAAGGCCTACAAGCCGATCGAAGCCGTGATGGCCGCACAGGCCGATCTGGTGGAGATCGTCCACACGCTGAAGCAGGTGGTCTGCGTGAAGGGGTGATCCCCTTGGCGCAGGCCACCGGCCCCGATTGAATGAACAGACTCATGATTACCATCGATGGATCGGAAGGCGAAGGCGGCGGGCAGATAGTGCGCAATTCGTGCGCGCTCTCGCTCGTGACGGGCGAGCCTTTCCGCATCACCCGGATCCGCGCGAAGCGCTCCAAGCCGGGGCTGATGCGCCAGCATGTGACCGCGGTGGAAGCCGCCTGCGTGATTTCCGGCGCTGAGTGCAGCGGTCTTGCGGTCGGCTCTTCGGGCCTCACGTTCCGGCCAGGCAAGGTCGCACCCGGCGAATACCACTTCGCGGTGGGGACTGCCGGGTCAACGGGCCTTGTGCTGCAGACCGTGCTGATGCCGCTCCTCCTTGCGGACGCACCTTCGCGTCTGGTGCTCGAAGGGGGCACGCACAATATGCTCGCTCCGCCGTTCGAATTCATCGAACGGACGTTCCTGCCGGTCATCAACCGCATGGGGCCGCAAGTCTCGGCACGGCTGGTGCGGCACGGGTTCTACCCGCGCGGCGGTGGCCGGATCGAGGTGGACATCGTGCCCGCTCCGCTTGCGCCGCTCACCTGCACGTCGCGCGGCGAGCGGCTCGGCGTTTCCGCGCGTGCCGTGTTCACTGGTCTGCCGCACGAGATTGCGGAGCGGATGCTCGCGCGCGCGCGGCGCACTTTGGCCGACTGGCCGGACGAGGCGTTCGCCGTGCATCAGGTGCCGGCAGAGGAGGGGCCGGGTATCATCCTGCTGCTCGAAGACCGCTATGCCGCAGTGACTGAAGTCGTCAGCGCCTTTGGCCAGCTCGGTGTGCCAGCCGAACAGCTGGCAAAGACGGCGGCGGCCCGGATGCAAGGCTATGCCGAGGCGGCGTCGGCCTTCGCCGGGCCATACCTCGCCGATCAGCTGGTCCTGCCCTTCGTGCTCGCCGGCAGCGGTTCGTTCACGACGGTGAAGCCGAGCCAGCATCTGCTGACGGCGATCGATATCGCGAAGCGCTTCACCGGCCGCCGCATCGACATCGACCGGCAGGCCGACGGCGAGCACCTGGTCACGGTCGGATAACGAAAGACCCGGACACGCAGCGCAGGGCTGCGTCCGGGTCTCACGCAGTTCAGCGCTGGCTCAGTTCGAGGCCAGCGCCTTGTCCTCGTTCGCGCGTTTGATGATGTACATGCGGATCGCTTCGGCATCGGTGGGCTTCAGCGCCGACTTGAACGAGACCATGCCATTCTGGTGCAGCTGGCCGCCGATCACGATCGCCTTCAGCGCATCGGCCGAGGCGATCACGCCGGAGTGGCGCAGATCGGGGTTGAGCGCGCCGGAAATGGCGGCGTCCCCGTGGCACATCGCGCAGTAGCGGCCATAGAGCTGCCCGCCGTGGGTGGCCTGCGCCTGCGTGCCGGTGAACGGCGGGGGATCAAGCACCATCTGGTTCATCGGCGGCGGCTCAGGCAGCTGGCCTTTGGCGCCGAGCTTGAACACCAGCAGGCGGCTGATGTTGCGCGCCGCGCCGCCCTTCTTGGCAAGCACGCCGGTGGCGACATCCCACACCCCGCCCCAGCCGGCGAGGATGGCGACATACTGTTCGCCGTCGATGGTATAGGTCATCGGCGCGGCGATGATCCCGGTCTGCGCCGGGAAGGACCACAGCTTCTCGCCCTTGTCGGCGGTATAAGCGACGAAGTCGCCGCCCGAGGTACCCTGGAACACGAGGTTGCCTGCGGTCGAGAGCACGCCGCCGTTCGACGGACCGGTCAGATCGATCTTCCACGCGGCCTTCTTGTTCGCCACGTCCCACGCCACGAGCTGGCCCTTGGTCGCCGCCTTGGCGCCTTCCTGTATCTTGAGGTTGGCGGGCATCGAGACGGCATAGCCATCCATGCCGATCTTCCAGCCGATCGAGGTGGGCTTCCAGTCCTTGGCCGCGAGGTAGGGCCACCCGGCAAGGTTGGTCGGGATGTAGAGGTAGCCGGTCTTGGGGCTGTAGCTCTGCGGCTGCCAGCTGTGGGCACCAACCGCGCCGGGGAGGCTGACGAAGGCCTTGCCGGTCTTTTCATACTGCGCGTCCGGATTGACCTTCGGGCGGCCGGTTTCGGGATCAAGCCCGGTGGCCCAGTTGACCGGCACCCACGGCGTGCCGGAGAGGAACTTGCCGGTCTTCACATCCAGCACATAGACGTGCCCGTTCTTGGGCGCGTGGAGCGCAACGTGGCGCTTCTCGCCATTGATCACGACGTCGGCCACGGTGATTTGCTGGTCGGAATCGAAGTCCCAGCGGTCTTCCGGCGTTTCCTGATAGTGCCAAGCGTATTGACCGGTATCGGCGTTCACCGCGACAATCGAGGAGGTGTAGAGGCTGTCGCCCTCGCGCCCGTTGGCGGCCGGGTTCCACGGCTCGGCATTGCCGGTGCCGAAGAGCACAAGGTTGGTTTCGGGGTCATAGGTGATCGAATCCCACACGGTGCCGCCACCGCCGAGCTCCCACCACTTGTTGCCCCAGGTCTTGGCAGCAGCCTCATGCGCGGCCTTGTTGATGCCTTCGGCGCCGAAGCCCTTGGCCGGGTTGCCCGGCACCGTGTTGAAACGCCAGACTTCCTTGCCCGTCTCGGTATCATAGGCGGCGATATAGCCGCGGGCCATGTATTCGGAGCCGGCGGCGCCGATCAGCACGCGGCCCTTCACGATGCGCGGGGCGCCGGTGATCGTGTAGTCGGTCTGGTTCGGCACAGTGACCTTTTCCCAGAGGACCTTGCCGGTCTTCTGGTCGAGCGCCAGCAGGCGGCCATCGAGCGCTGCCACGAACAGCTTGTCGCCATAGAGCGCGACGCCGCGGTTCACCGCGTCGCAGCAGGCGCGGTAGAGGGTGGAGCGCGGCACCTTGGGATCGAACGCCCAAAGCGGCTTGCCGGTCTTGGCGTCGTAGGCCTTCACCATCGACCAGGCGGTGGTGACGTAGAGAATGCCGTCGTGCACCAGCGGGGTTGCTTCCTGCCCGCGTGCGGAATCCATGTCCGCGTACCAGGCGAGGCCAAGCTGATCGACGTTGTATTCGTTGATCTGCTTGAGCGGGGAGAAGCGCTGCTCGGCATAGTCGCCGCCGTAGGTCAGCCATTCGGCGCCCGGCACCGACCGCAGCATGGCCTCGGTCACCGTGGCCATCGCGCCAGGCACCGCGACGGCACCGGCTGCCAGCGCCAGACTGGATGCCAGGCCAAGCTTTCGCACAAAGGAAATGCGCATTTTTCTACCCTCTCCTCGCGGCCCGGCGTTTCCCGGGTCCCTGTTGATCGGCAGTATGGACCGCCATGCCTCCTTGCACCATATGCGGCGCATCAGCGCGATGATCGGTTTGGCCATTTTTCTGGCTTTTTCTGCCTTTTTTCCAAGCGGGTGAGGGGCAGGATCACGCTTACGATTTCCGCAGCATGCCCACAAAGGCAGCAGCGATGTCATGCGGCGTGTAACGGCCCTTGCGGTACCACGTCTGCGACCAGTTGAGGCTGCCGAACAGCGCCACCTTGAACAGCCAGCGATCGGTCTCTGCGCCAAGCGGGAGCGCGGCGATCAGCTTCTCGAAATGACGCTCGTAGCGGTCGCGCTCGGCGTTGAGCGTCGGCAGCATCTCGGGCGGGAACGAGCGGACGAATTCGGGATTGACGATGCGGGCATAGTCGCCGCCATCGAGCAGGACCCGAAGGTGCGCGGCGCAGGCCGCCTCGATGGCCTGCCACGGATCGCCGCCGGTGCTGCCGAGTGCCTCATCGATGGCGGCCTCGAAGCGGGCGACGCCCTTGCGGTAGACCGCGATGAGCAGGTCTTCCTTGGACTTGAAGTGATAGTACAGCGAGCCCGGCAGCATGCCGACCGCACCGGCGATGTCGCGGATCGAGGTGCCGTCATAGCCTTTGGCGGCGAACATCGCGGCGGCGGCATCGAGCAGCGCCTCGCGCCGGTTCTCACCCCGATTCTCATTGGCACGTGCCTCGAACTTTGGTGCCGCAGTCGCCATGCCGATCAATCCTTCTGCAGGATCATGACTGAGCAGGCGGCTTCATCAAAGCCCATCACGCCGCCGCCATTCTCAGCGAGTGCGATGCGCGCGCCGCTGACCTGCCGAGGCCCGGCCTCGCCGCGCAGCTGCAGCACGAGTTCGTCGATCATCGAAAGACCGGTGGCGCCCACCGGGTGCCCCTTGCTGACAAGGCCGCCCGAGAGGTTGATCGGGATCGAACCACCCAGCGTCGTCGCACCGCTTTCGACCAGCCGCCCGCCGTCGCCGATGGCGCAGAAGCCGAGCATTTCGGACTGGTAGATCTCGCAAAATGAAGTCGCGTCGTGGACCTCGGCGAGGTCGATATCCTGCGGCGTAACCCCGGCGGCCTTGTAGGCCTTCTGCGCGGCGAGCTGGGACAGGCCGGGTTCGTCGAGGCGGCGGTACTTGCCCGCGGTCATGGTGCTCGCAGCAATGCGCACCGCGCGCGCGCGGACGGTGGCGGGCTGGCGCGCCAGCCAGTCCCCCGAGCAGACCAGCGCGGCGGCGGCGCCATCGCCGATGGGCGCGCACATCGAGCGAGTGAGCGGCCAGCTGACCGGGCGGTCTGCCAGCACGTCTTCCACGGTCAGCGGGAAGCGGTACTGCGCCTTGGGATTGTGGACCGACGCGTTGTGGTTCTTGGCGCAGGCCATCGCGATCTGGCGCTCGGTCGTGCCGTGGGTGCGCATGTGCCACGCGGCCTGCATGGCGTAGGTATCCATGAAGATCGTGCGGCCGGGTCCGGGTTCGAACGGCTTGCCGGAGGCTTCGCCTGCGGCGGCGTAGTAGGCGAGCCACTCTTCGGGGTCGTACTGGTCGATGCCGCCGTCGAACAGGGCCTTGGTGCGTTCGGGGTGCGCGGGGTTGAAGGTCTTCTCGACGCCGAACGCTATGCTGACGTCGGTCTGACCGGAGAGCACATCCTTCCAGGCGCCGTGGAGCGCAATGGAGGCCGTGGCGCAGCCGCCTTCGACATTGATTACCGGCACGCGCTCGGGAAACAGGCCCTCGCGCACCAGCGGGGTGAGGCAGACTTGCCCGCGAATGCTGCCTTGCCCGTCTGTCCACATGCCGCAATTGCCGAACCAGGCCATGCCGATGTCATTGCCATTTGCCAGCCCCGCATCAGCAAGCACGCCGAGATAGACCTCGCGGGTGAGGTCCTTGAAGCTGCGATCGGGGAACTTGCCGAAGGCGCTGGAATAGCTGCCGACGATGTAGACGTCCGTCATCCGGCGTTCTCCCAGTATGCCGCGCGCAGTTCGCGCTTGAGCACCTTGCCCAGCGCATTGCGCGGGAATTCGGTGCGGAATTCAAGGCCTGCCAGCCGCTGTGTCTTGGCCAGGCGGGCGTTGGCCCAATCCAGCAGCGCGGCGGCATCCGGCTCCCCGCGCGGGATGACGAGCGCGAGCGGGGTTTCGCCCCATTTGGCGTGCGGGATGCCGATCACGGTCACGTCCTGCACCTCTTCGTGCTGGCCGATCACGGCTTCGAGATCGGCGGGGAAGATGTTGAAGCCGCCCGAGAGGATCATGTCCTTCTTGCGATCGACGATGTGGAGGAAGCCTTCCTCGTCGATCATGCCGATATCGCCGCTGCGCAGGTATTCGGTGCCGGCTTCGTCACGCCAGAGGATCGCGGCATCGAGATCGGGGCGATTGTGATAGCCTGCCATCATGCCAAGCCCGCGACCAACGATTTCACCCGGCTTGCCGCGCGGCACTTCGCGGTCGTCATGGCCGACGATGCGCATGTCGAAGCCGAGCACCGGGCGGCCGACTGCGCCGGGCTGCGAGGGCATGTCGCCCGGCTTGCGCATGGTCGCAAACCCTTCGCTGAAGCCGTAGAGTTCATAGACGTTGGGTGTCATCCGCGCGATTACCGCCTCGCGGGTGTCGGGCCGCAGCGAGGAACCGGCGGAAAGCAGGGCCTTGAGACTGGAGAGATCGTGCCGGCCCAGCGCGGGATCGTCGAGCGTGACGATGCACTGCGTGGGGACCATGAAAGCATGCGTGACGCGGTGCTTCTCGATGAGGGCGAGGGCGCCGGCGGGGCTGAATTGCTCCATGATGACCAAGGTCGCGCCCAGCAGCAGCGGCGGGAGCACCATGAACATCGTACCGTTGGAATAGAGCGCAGTGGTAACGAGCGTCACGCTATCCCGCGTCATGCCCAGTTCGAGCGCGTTGGACCACGCGAAATGGGTGCGCGCGCCGTGGCTCTGGACGATGCCTTTGGGGAGGCCCGTGGTGCCCGAGCTGTAGATGATGTTGAAGCGGTCTTCGGGCTGGATGCGGACCGCCGGATCGGAATCGGGCGCGGCAGGGAGCGCGGCCCAGCCTTCACTCTCGAAGCCGATGGCGATGCGGCGGATGTGTGCGGGCAAGTCAGCGCCTTCGACAAGGGCGCGGTTGGTGGCTGAGACGAACACGGTCTCCGCGCCGCTGTCAGCCATCATCGTGGCGATCTGCGCGCCCGTCAGGAGCCCGCTGATCGGCACCATGCAGGCGCCCGCGCGGACGATGCCGAACATGACTTCGAGCATCTCGAGCGAATTGGTCATCACGAGCGCGACGGGATCGTCATGCTGCACGCCGAGCCCGATCAGGGCATTGGCGATGCGCGCAGTGCCCTTGTCGAACTCCGCCCAGGTCAGCTGACGTTCGCCGCAGATGGCGGCGATCTTTTCGGGCGCAAAGCGGGCGTGGGCGGCCCAGACGCTGGGCATGCCAAACGCGGGAGCCTCGATCATCCGGTCACCATCGGCATTTCGCGCACCCCGCGCATGGTAAGCGTGTCCATATATTCTGCGGTGTCCGTGGCGAGCGCGACATTCGGGAAGCGTGCGAAGAGGCGGCTGATCGCGATGCGGCCCTCTGCTCGGGCCAGCGGTGCACCGAGGCAGAAGTGGATGCCGTGATTGAAGGTGAGGTGGCGGTTGGGCGAGCGGGTGATGTCGAACTGCGCTGCGTTCTCGAACACCGCCGAATCATGGTTGGCGGCGTTGACCATGGCGTAGACGCGGTCGCCCTTGCGCAGCGTCTTCCCACGCATTTCGAACGCCTCCTTGACCACGCGGACGACCGCGCCAGTAGGCCCTTCGAAGCGCAGCATTTCCTCGACCGCGCTGGCGGCGAGCGACGGGTCGGCGATGAGTTTCGCCTTCTGGTCCGGGCTCTGCAGCAGCGCGCGGATGCCGTTGCCGATGAGGTTGGTGGTCGTCTCATGCCCCGCGAAGAGGAACAGGATGCAGGAACCGATCAGTTCCTCCTCGCTGATCTGTCCGCTTTGCTGCAGCGAAACGAAGTGCGAGATCACATCGCTGCGGGGGTGCGCCTTGCGGTCCTCGGCGGCGGCGCGGAAGTAGTCCGCCATGGCGACGATCCCGGCCCGCCCGGTCTCGTACTTGTCGCCGGTGCTGGTGGCGTTGCCGAGGAAGGGCTGCAGCTGCATCGACCAGTCGCGCAAGGCTTCCATGTCCGCGCGCGGGATGCCGAGCAGGTCCATGATGACGCTGGCGGGGAGCGGATTGGCAAATTCGCTGATGCATTCGAACCGGCCGTTACCGCGCGCTTCGATCCGGTCGAGCAGCCCGTCCGCCAGTTCAGCAATTCCGGCTTCGAGATCGCGCATCACCGCAGGTGTCACGACCTTGTTGAGCAGGGTGCGCAGGCGGGTGTGATCGGGCGGATCCTTGAACACGACCCAGGTGTTCAGATAGCGGATCAGGTCAGCCAGCTTCGCGCGCTCCTCGCCCTGCTGGCTGTCGAAGAAAGGCGTGAGGCGGTCGGACGTGACGCCGCTGTTCATCTGGACGGACTTCACGTCGTCGTGCCGGGTCAGCACCCAGCCCTTGAGTAGCGGCGACCAGTGCACCGGGTCTTCCGCCTGCAGGCGCAGCAGCGTTTCGAGCGGACGCTGGATGACGTCCGGATCGCGCGGATCGAAGACGAGTGCGGTATTGGACATGGCGTTCGAAAAAGCTCCCGGCAGGCCATTTTGCTATCATCCGGCCCTTGCCATAGCAAACACTTGTTTGGTAGCCTCCGAGCGAAGGCGCAAGGGGGGCGGCAGAGCCGCGCGATCCGGACAAGCGCCGTGGGAGAGGATGCATGCTCAAGCTCGTTGCCGTGTGGTCGGCGCCCAAGCCGGAAGACCGCGAAGCGTTTGAAACCGCCTACGCCAATGTCCACGCCCCGCTGGCGCGGGCGCTGCCCAATCTCACCAGCCTCGAGACGATCCTCGTCGCCGAAGGGCTCGAGGGCGCCGAGGCCGGGGCCTACCGCTTTGCGATCATGACATGGGCGGACAAGGCCGCGATGGAGCGCGACGAGCAGACGCCGGAATGGCTGGCATTGCGCACCGATGCGGGCGGAATGATCGAGCGCTTCGGGGTGACGCTGGTGTCCTCAATCGGCCACGTTGGCTGAGGGGGAGCGGGCCATGTCGATTCTTGTCACCGGCGGCACCAAAGGTATCGGGCTTGCCATCGCCAAGCGCTTTGCCAAGCCTGATACGGACGTGTTCCTGAACTTCCGCGCCGATCAGGCTTCGGCAGACAGTGCCAAGGCGGAAATCGAGGCGCTGGGGGCGCGCTGCCATCTGATTCAGGGCGATGTGAGCACGCCGGAAGGCGCACAGGCGGTCGTCGCGGAAGTGGCGGCGAAGACGGACCGGCTCGACCAGCTCGTCCACTGCGCGGTGAAAGTCCTGCCCGAGCCGCTGCGGACGGTCGATCCGGTGACGTTTACCGAGGCCATCAATTTGAACGGCACCGCGCTTGTCTATCTTGTGCAGCCTGCGGTGAAACTGTTCCGCCGGGGCAGCACGGTGTTCTTCCTCTCCAGCCGGGGCAGCCGGACGGTGATCCCGAACTATGCCGCAGTCGGCGCGGGCAAGTCGCTGGCGGAAGCCCTGATCCGCTACCTCGCGCGCGAGCTGGCTCCGCTCGGCGTGCGGGCCAATTGCGTTGCTCCGAGCGCGGTCGATACCGAAGCGCTACGGCAGGTCTATGGCGAGAAGACCGAGGAAATCCTCGCCGCCGCTGCCGCCGCCAGCCCGAGCGGGCGCAACGTGACGCATGACGATTATTGCAGCCTGATCGAATACCTCGCCAGCCCTTCGGCCGCGATGATCCAGGGGCAGGTGGTGTTCGTGACGGGCGGGGAGTATCTCGCGGCTTAGAGCGACGGCATAAGGCCGAGCGCGGTTCCTTCGGTTCGTCATTGCGAGCGCAGCGAAGCAATCCAGAGCGGCACGCACATACGCTCTGGATTGCTTCGCTGCGCTCGCAATGACGAATGTGGGGCGCGGATTGTTCGCTAGAGCAGCGAAAGCCGCAGCTCGCGCTTCAGGATCTTGCCGCTGGCATTGCGCGGCAGGTTTTCAGCGAAGACCACCTTCTTGGGGACCTTGAACGCCGAAAGGTGCTCGCCGCAGTGCGCGAGCACGGCATCGACTTCGAGCGCGTGGCCGTCGCGCAGCACGATCACGGCGGTGACGGCCTCGATCCACTTGGGATCAGGCATGCCGATCACCGCGACTTCGCTGATCGCCGGGTGTTGGTAGAGCACTTCCTCGACCTCACGCGAGGCGACGTTTTCGCCGCCGGTCTTGATCATGTCCTTCTTGCGGTCGACGACGGTGATATAGCCCGCTTCGTCCGCCACGCCGAGGTCGCCGCTGTGGAACCACCCGCCAGCGAAGGCGTCCGCCGTGCGTTCGGGATCGTTCCAGTAGCCAGACAGGAGCTGGGGCGAGCGGTGGACGATTTCGCCCACTTCGCCGGGGGGGACCGGCTGCATCGCATCATCAACGATGCGAGTTTCGACATGGAGCGTCGGGCGGCCTGCCGAGCCGAGGCGGTCGGCGTGTTCCTCGGGGAACAGGATCGTCGCGACGGGGGCGATTTCGGTCTGGCCGTAGAGGTTCCACAGGCGCAGCTGCGGCATGCGCGCGTTCATCTCGCGCAGCACTTCGACCGGCATGATCGAGGCGCCGTAGTAGCCCTTCTCGAGGGCCGACAGGTCGGCCGTTTCCATCAGCGGCGAGCGAAGGAGCGAGATCCACACCGTTGGCGGCGCGAAGAACGAATTGGCCTTATGCTGCACCAGCAGCTGCAGCACGTTGTCTGCAGCAGGCGAGCCGGTGATGACGTTGGTGGTGCCGACATGGAGCGCGGGGCCGATCATGCAATCGAGCTGAGCGCAGTGGAACAGCGGCATCGCGTGGAGCGCCACCGTGTCCCGGGTCCATTCGCAATCGATGATGCAGCTCTGGTATTCCCACAATACGGCATTGTGCGAGAGCATCGCGCCCTTGGGGCGGGATTCCGTGCCGCTGGTGTAGACGATCTGGAGCAGGTCCTCGCCGCCGCGCTGCTGCGGGGCGAGGGGTTCGTCGACCAGCAGGTCTGTCCAGGCGGGCAGGCAGGCGGGCGGGGGCGCCCATTCACCGGGGATGCCGAACACGTGTTCGAGCGCGTCGCTACGCGCGGCAAGGCCGATTTCGATCGTGGTCTCGTCGACGAACAGGACGCGGGCGCCCGAGTGATCGAGGATGTAGCGCACGTCCTCGGCATTGAGCATGAAATTGATCGGCACGAGCACTGCATCCGCCCGCGCGATGGCGAAGCGCAGCGCGATGAAGGCGTGGCTGTTGCGCGCAAGGATCGCGACGCGGTCGCCCGCCTCCATGCCGAGGCGCTTGAGCCCCGAGGCGAGCCGCTCCACCTCGCGGTGAAATGCGGCATAGCTCCACGTGACATCGCCGCAGATGATCGCGGTCTTCGCGCCGTGGCGCTCCGCCGAGCGGGCGAGCATGGCCGACAGCGACTGGGCCCGCGCACGGGAGATAACCGGATCGGGGAGCGTTTCCGCAGGCATGGCAATCCTTGGAACTGGGGGTGGTGAGGGGACGGTACACAGCAAAAAGGGAGCAGCGCCAGTGGCACTGCTCCCCCTTGTCAATCAGATGCTTACTTCCACTTGACCTTGAGCGAAACGCCATAGGTAGCCGGCATGCCGACCGCCTGGGTGATGATGTCGTTGTACGAAATGATGTTCTGGACGTTGAACTTGTTGAACACGTTCTTGCCCCAGGCCGAGATGCTCAGCCGGTCGCCGGGGAAATCATAGCCGATGCGAGCATCGACGATGGTGTAGCCGTCGATCCGGAACGGATAGGTCTTGAGCGACCGATACGGTGCCGGCGGGATCTTCAGTGTGCTGCCGGCGATATAGGCATCTACGTCCGAACGATAGTTTGCCGAGGCACCGATGAAGAAGGTTCCGCCGTTGCCCATCGGTACCCGGTAATCGATGTCGCCGGTGAGGCTCCACGTCGGTGCGAATGGCAGGCGGTTGCCCGCGAAGTTGTACGGCGTACCGGCGCTGCCATATCCGCTGCCGAGGATGTTCCCGAAGACCGTTGTGGCGGTGTAAGAGTCCACCTTGGTCTTGAGGTAGCTGCCCGAACCGGTCAGCGTCAGACCCGACACCGGGCGGACGATCAGGTCGGTTTCCACGCCAAAGATGTGCGACTTGGGCACGTTGTCGAGGCGCTGGAGCAGGCCGAACAGGGCGGTATCGACGGTGCCCTGGATCTGCTTGTCCTTGTAATCCTGATAGAAGATCGCGCCGGTCCACGAGATCGTGTTGTTCATGAACTTGGCCTTGAAGCCGCCTTCATACGAGGTGACCCGCTCCTGCCGCGCGGGGGCGAACACGTCGACCGTGGCACCGGTGATCACCGGGAAGCTGCCCGCCTTAAAGCCGCGCGAAATGTTGGCGTAGAGCAGCAAGTCGCTCGTCGGCTTGAAGTCGAGGCCCGCCTTCCACGACACGTTGTTCTCGGCCAGACGGCCGAGGTAGGGCTTGCCGTTGGTGAAATCCGGGAAGAACGAGTAGCACTTGCCCGCATTGTTGAGGCCGAGGCCGAACAGCACCGAAACGCGCTGGTCGGGCGCAGCATCGTTGTTGCACATGCTCTCGCGGTTGACCGAGTGGGTGTAGCGGATGCCGGCCTTGAAGGTCAGCTGGCTGGTCAGGTCGTACTCGCCGTTGGCGAAGGCAGCGATGTTGTCCATCTTGCCGCGGCTGTCGACGGTGCTGATGTGGATCCAGGCCGTGCCCGCATTGGACAGCGAGTTGTCACCATAGGTGATGTCCTGAATCTCGTTGACCTTGCTGTGGTTGTAGTTGCCGCCGAGCGTCCAGCGGAACGTCTGGCCCGGGGATGCTGCGTTCGAGATGCGCAGCTCCTGCGAGAAGTCGTCGATCGTGCCGTCATCGCGCGGGGCGTCGACCATCTCGTAGGGCGAACCGTCGAGGTCGAACGACATCTTCTGGCTCAGGCGGTTGTAGCCGGTGATCGAAGTGATCGCGATCGTGTCACTGACCTGGAAGTCGGCGCGCAGGATCGCCTGGAACAGGGTGCGGTCGCCCGAAGGAACAGCAGGCGGGGTCGCGTACTGGAAGCCCGGGGTGTAGCCCGGCGCGGGGTTGGGCGGGAACGGCAGGCCGCCGGTCAGTGGACCCGGAATGCGCGCGACCGTCGTCCAGCTGGCGGCGCGCAGGTTCTGCGGCGTGAAGGGCGCATTCAGTTCCGCGAAGGACGGTGCGGACGGGACCGAGGGAACCGAGGCGATGATCTGCAGCGCCTGCGGTTCCGAGCGATCGACCGAGCCGTTGAGGTTGAGCGAGAACTTCAGCTTGTCGCTGGCCTGCCACTCGGTGATGAAGCGCGCAGCAACGTAGTTCTGTGTGCCGTTCTTCTGCTTCGGATCGAGGAAGTTGTACTGCCAGGCGTCGCGATGTGCCGCGTCGATGGCCAGCCGCATCCCCAGTGTTTCGCTGACCGGCCCGCTGATGAAGGCCGTGCCATGCACTTCGTTGAAGCGGCCAAAATCAAGGTTGAAGCCGGCCTGGAGTTCCTTGGTCGGCTTGGCGGCAACATAGTTGATCGCGCCGCCGGTCGAGTTCTGGCCGAACAGGGTGCCTTGCGGGCCCTTCAGGACTTCGACGCGCTCAAGATCATAAAGCGAGTGGCCGGCGAGGACCGGGAAAGTGAGCGGTGCCTGGTCCATCGACACGCTGACCGCCGGATAGACGCCCAGCGCGTCGGCGTTGTAGCCGATGCCGCGCAGGGTGTAGACCGGGGTGCCGTGGGTCGAAGGCGCGAGCGCCATGCCCGGGATGTATTTGACGAGGTCTTCGGCCTTGCCGATGTTGCGGCGTTCGAGCAGCGAGGTGTCGAACGCGGCGATGGAGGCGCCGACCTTGCTGATGTTTTCGTTGCGCTTGTTGGCGGTGACGATGATTTCGCCGACCGGGGCTTCTTCAGCAGCGGGCTGTTCCGCAGCTGGAGCCGGGGCTGCCGCCGGTGCAGCGAAAGCCGGGTGTGCGATGCCTGCAAGGCCGATGGCGGTCGATGCCGCCAGTACGGTGCGCCTGATCTTGCTCATTTCCCTCTCCTTTGGTTTGTCGTTTTTTTGTTGTGGCTTGCGGCGGACGGGGATCGTCAGCCGTTCACCAGATCTGCGAAAACGCCGATCGCACGCTTCAGGATGCGGTCAGCAGTGGGGAACGCGGCCCGCATGGTGGCGAGGCCGTGGATGAGGCCCTTGGCCTCCATGAAGTGGACTTCCATCCCCGCCTCGGCCATGCGGCCAGCCATTGCGCGGCCTTGATCGCGCAGAGGATCGAGCCCAGCGGTGAGGATCACCGCAGGCGGCAGTGCGGCTGGCAGCGGGTGCAGCAGAGGCGATGCTGCGAGGCTGGCTGCGTCGCCATCGGCAGGCAGGTAATCCGCGGCAAAGCGTGCCAGCAGCTTGGCATCAAGGATGAACCCTTCGCTGAAGGACTTGTACGAGCCGCGATCGGGCGCGGTGCAATCGAGCCAGGGATAGACCAGCAGCTGCGCCTTGACCTTGTCTGCCCCGAGCATGGTGGCGACGTGCAGCGCCAGATTGCCGCCGGCGCTGTCGCCCGCAGTGGCAAGGCCGGTGACCGGGGCTTCGAGCTCTGCGGGGCTGCCGAGCACGAACTCGGCGGCGGCGACGCAATCGTCGTGACTGGCGGGGTAGGGATCTTCCGGCCCCATGCGGTAGTCGACCGCGACGACGCGGCAGCCGGTGATCGCGGCAATCGTGCTGGCGACCGGATGGTGGGTTTCAAGGTCGCCGATCACCCAGCCGCCGCCGTGCATGTAGAGCACGACCGGGCCTGCTGCAGCTTCACCGGGGAAATAGGCGCGCAGCTTGCAGGTCGGGCCGTCCAGATCCTTCCAGCGCACGTCGGCTTCCGGCTGGACATCGAACAGCGCGCCCATCTGCAAATAGACCGCGCGCATGTCCGTGGCGGAAAGGTCGGCGAGATGCGGGCCGCCCTGCTCGGCGATTCCGGCCAGCACGGCTGCGGTTTCCGGCAAGACAAACGGTACTTCCATCAGAGGGCTCCTGCGACCGGCAAAGACACATTCAGCCCGCTGCGAGCATGCGCGCGGGCCAGGGCGGCAGAATGCCGCAGCATTGTTTGTTTGGGGCCGCCATGTTCCATCCGGAGTGGTCGTGCGGCAAAGGTATGATAAATAACGAAAGTCCCCCAAAGCAATTACCCATTATCGGCAAAGCTATGCCAAGGGGCGTCCGCGCACCATGTCGCTGCGCGCCAAGTTATTGACGGATGTGGCCAGCGGCAGGTACGCTCCGCGTCAAAAGGCAGCATAACTGTTATCAGGAGGGGATGGGGCATGGACTCCAATGCGCTCTATGCGACGTTGCCGGATCTGAGTGCGCGGATCATGCGCAGCGCTCTGGCGAGCGAGATCAGGGTCGATTGGGACGACTTTTGCCGCACCAGCCATGTCCGGCCGGTGCGGTTCGACATGCATTCGGGCCAGCTGCTCGCGCAGGAGGAAATGCAGCTGCAGAAGTCGTTCGCGGCCGCCACGGCGGCGGCGCGCAACATCTGGTTCGATGTCGGTCTGCGCTACCGGGCGATCAAGTACGGCGAGCTTGGCCTTGCCATGATGACCGCGCGCACGCTGGGTGAGGCGCTGCAGATTGCCTGCCGCTGCCAGTCGCTCACGTACTCGTTGATCCGCTATCGCTTTGCGTCCGCGCCCAACGGCGCTTGCGCGCTGATCGGCACGATCGACAAGCTGGCGGGCCCGCTTCACGATTTCACGCATTACCGCGATCTCGGCGCGATCCGCACGCTGATCGCCGATCTGATGGGCGGGGAGCTGCCGCTGGAACGCGTCACCTTGACCACGCCGCCGCCGCCGGACTGGGATCAGCAGCGGCGCCATTTTCCTTGCCCCGTGCAGTTCAACGCGGACCAGACGCAGTGGTTGTTCCGGCCCGGAGCCGCCAGCCTGCCGCTGCCGATGGCGGACAGCGATCTCGTCACGCTCTACAGTTCGCGCTGCGACAATATCCTGCGCCGCGCACAGACCGATGGCACGATCAAGGGCCGGCTCGCCGCCCGGCTCAGCCGCAGCGACAGCGAGTTTCCGACAGCGGGCGAGGCTGCCCGCATGCTCGCGCTCTCCGAGCGGACTCTGCACCGGCGGCTGGCGGAGGAAGGAACGCGCTTTTCCGCGATGATCGATGAGGCGCGCTTCAGCCGTGCGCGCGAACTCCTGTCCGATGGGCATATGGCGATCGAGCAGATCGCAGTCGCGGTCGGCTTTGCCGAACCATCGAGCTTTTCCCGGGCGTTCAAGCGCTGGTCCGGGATGGGCGCATTGGAGTACCGGCGGCAGGCCCAGGCGAGGAACAGTCGCCTCGCCTGAGACCTGCCATTTCCGGCATCAGGTGTAGGCGAACTCGGCGCCGTCGAGATCTACCGCCGGGATATCCTCCGCCTCGCGCCAGTAGTCCTGCGTGTGGCGCCATTCCGGCTGTTCGCCAAGGCGCTTGGGCAGCTTGTCCATGTCGCGCATCAGGTAGCTGGGATTGAAGTTGTCGTCCTCGATCCACGGCAGCAGCGGCTCGTTCGCCAGCGTGGGCGGGATCACGATGTTGACTTCCTTCGCGCCCTTCGCGTCCATGTGGCGCAGCATCCGGCACACGAAATCACCGAGCAGATCGACCCGCAGCGTCCATGCCGCGCGGAAATAGCCGAAGACCCAGACCATGTTGGGTACGCCTTCGAACATCATGCCGCGGTAGGTCGCCTTCTCCGACCAATCGACTTCCTTGCCGTCGACCTCGAAGGTGATGCCGCCCATCATCAGCAGCTTGAACCCGGTCGCGGCCATGACGATGTCCGCCTTGAGCTCGTCACCCGACGCAAGCTTGATCCCGTCCGAGGTGAAGTGGTCGATGGTGTCGGTGATCGCGGTCACCTTGCCGTCGCGGATGCGCTCGAACATGTCGCCATCGGGGATGAAGGCGAGGCGCTGCTGCCACGGGCGGTAGCGCGGGGTGAAGTGCGGTTCGAACTGGAAGTCCGGTCCGGCATACTGGCGGATGAGCTCCTTCAGTTCCTCGAACACGAGGTCGGGCTCTTCGCGCGCGCGGTGGTCGAGCATCTTGAGGTTGTGCAGATAGTCGAGCCGCACGCAGCGGTGCACGGTATCCTCGTCCACGCCGATCTCGCGGAGGCGGTCAGCCAGATCGCTGCGGTTGGGGTAGCAGTAGAAGTAGGTCGGCGAACGCTGCAGCATGGTGACATGCTTGGCCTTGTCGGCCAGCACCGGGATCACCGTCGCGGCAGTTGCGCCCGAACCGATCACGACGACTTCCTTGCCGGAATAGTCGACGCTGTCGTCCCACAGCTGCGCGTGGACAAGCTGGCCCTTGTAGTCGCCCATCCCCGGCCAATCGGGCAGGTAAGGGTTCTTGTGATCGTAATAGCCCTGGCACATCCACAGGAAGTTGGCGCGGTAGGTGGGACCTGCCGAACCGTCGGCCTTGGCGGTCTCGACCGTCCAGACCTTTTCGGCGGTGGACCACGAGCAGCGCGTGATCAGTGTGCCGAAGCGGATCGCGCTGTTCAGGTCGTTCTCGGCGAGCACATCGCGCAGGTACTTGCGGATTTCCTCGGCGGTGGCGATTGGCGGGCCGATCCACGGCTTGAAGCGGTAGCCGAAGGTGTAGAGGTCCGAGTCCGAACGGACGCCGGGGTACTTGTGCGTGTGCCAGGTGCCGCCGATATCGTCCTTGGCTTCGAGGATGACGAAGCTCTTGTCCGGGTTCTGCGTCTTGAGATGATAGGCGCTGCCGATGCCGGAAATGCCGGCACCGACGATCAGGACGTCGAAATCCTGCGTCTTTCCGGCACTGTCCTGCTGCGGTCTTTCCATTACTTCGCTCACATCCAGCTCCACTGTGGCCTGCCTGCGCCCGGGTACGGCGCGGCATCATTGCAGTCTCGAATGTCGCCCGAGGACATGGTGAGATGCAACGTCGCCAGCCGCCAACAAACTGGCCCTGACTGCCATTTTAGGACGCCACGCAAAAAGGGCCGGCCTTGCGGCCAGCCCTTCGTCATTCGCGGTGCAAGTGTGGCTTAAAGCCCTGCGCCCTCGCGGATTTCCTCGATCAGCTGGAAGTGGAACGCCAGCATGCGGTCGTCCGGCTGCTGCGGGCCGAAGAAGTCCATTTCGGGATCGACGACTTCGGTGCGCACGCCCGCCAGCGCCTCGATCAGGGTGTGGCCGCAGAACGGCACGTAGGCTTCGGAATAGCCGCCCTCATGCACCACCGCGAGGCGGCCGCCGCACAGTTCGTCCGCGACCTTGACCATGCGTTCGGTCATCTCGCGGTAGCTTTCCGAATGCAGCATCTGCCGGGCGAGCGGATCGGCGGCATTGGCGTCGAGGCCGCTGGCGATCACGATCAGATCGGGCTGGTAGCGCTGCAGCGCCGGGATCACGACACGGTCCAGCGCGCGCAAATAGGTCTCATGCCCGCTGCCGGCGGGGAGCGGGACGTTGAGGTTGGCGCCAAGGCCTTCGCCTTCGCCGCGATCGTCGTGGCCCGAATAGCCCGGCGGGAAGCAGCGGTCCTGATGGATCGAGATCGTCAGCACGTCGCCGCGATCATAGAAGATGCTCTGCGTGCCGTTGCCGTGGTGCACATCCCAATCGACCACGGCGACCTTGCCGATGCCGTGCTTCGCCTTGGCCGCATCGATTGCGATGGGAATGTTGGCGAGAAGGCAGAAACCCATCGGCTGATCGGCGAGGCAGTGGTGCCCGGCAGGGCGGCACAGTGCGTAGGAATTGCGCGCGCGGCCGCTGACGACGGCGTCAACCGCTTCGATGGCGAGGCCGGCAGACAGCGTTGCGAGTTCAAAGCCGCCCTTGCTGAACGGAGCGAACAGGCCAAGCTCGCCGCCGCCCGCGTCGCTCACGCGCTTGAATTCGTCGATGTAGCTGGCGGGATGGATGCGCAGCAGATCCTCGCGCGTGGCAGGCGCTGCGCTGCGCACTTCGAGATGCTGGTCAAGGCCGGAGGCGCGCACCAGATTGAGCAGGCGGCGCTTGGAAGCGGGCGTATCCGCACCGTAGCTGCCCGAGGGCGGCTCGACCCAATCGCCGATGGGGAAGAACAGCGCCTGCACACCGGTACAGTGCCAGAAAGTACGCTCATCCGTCAGGAACAGGGTGCCGCTCGTCATTGTGTTTCTCTCCCACGCTGCCACGGAACGCGCGATGCGCAGCTCCGGTCAATACCAGTGGTTACCGTCAAAGCGGGGGCAAAGCATTGGCCGGGGTGGCCAATCAGTTGACCGCAAGGGCCAATCAGGGCGCGAGGCGCGGGATTGCGTGTCGGCTGGTAACCCGCGCGCCAAACACCGCCACCATTGCCGCGAGGCCGGCTTCGGCATCGACATCGAGCCCGCAGACGAACAGATCGACCGCGGCGACGCCGAGTTCCGGCCAGGTGTGGATCGAGATGTGGGATTCGGCGAGTAGCGCCACCCCGGTGACGCCCAGCCCCTCGCCGAAGCCATGGACGTGGACGCTGAGCACGCGGGCCCGCGCGGCGACGGCGGCCTCGCGCAGCGCGCTTTCGATGCGGGCGGGATCGTCGTAGCCGGTGCCGCCTGCCAGATCCGCGATCAGGTGTACGCTGGTGCCGGGAAGATGCGTCATGGGCCAAGGCTTTCGAACGGGTGGCCGAGGTACTCCAGCGCCGCTTCCGCCGCGACCACGCCGCGATAATGCGCTTCCTCGAACAGCGAGAGGCCGGAGAGATCGGAATGCGCGAAGAGTACCGGGGGCTTTGCGGCAATGGCGGCAAGCCGTGCGGGATCGCTAAGGAAGCCGGGGGCGGGGCTGACCATTGCATGGCCCCAGCGCCAGACGTCGATCCGCTCGATGGCGCCGGCAAGGTCCGGGTTCATCGCGAGGAGATCGTCCGCCACGATTGCTTGCCATTCGGCGAGGGAGCGCTTTGCCATGAGCTTGCGTGCTTGTGCGGGTTCTTCGCGCGAGAGCGCCATATACCACGTCAGCACCGTCGGTCCTTCGCCAGCGCTGGCGCTCTGATGGGTGGCGACGACATAGCCGAGGCTGTCGCTGCCGGTCGAGACGTTGTCCCACGCGAGCGATGAACCGCGCCCGCGCGGCTGGCGGTTTACCGTGACGTTGGCGACGACCCACGGCGCGTAGCGCAGGGCGCCCTTGACCGTTTCTGTGGGCGCGACGCGGGCCGCAACGAAGTGCGGCATTGCCATGATCACGGTGCTTGCGTGCCATTGGCGGCTGATCCCGGCGGCATGGTCAAACGCGCTGACGAGCGCGCCCGCGTCTCCATCGCGCACCACCGAGAACACGCTCTGTCCGGAGCGGAGGTGGGGCGCCACGGCCTTGCCCATCAGGTCCACGAGCCGGCCATTGCCTTCGGGCCATGTCAGTTCGCGGTCCCCGTCGCCGCCCGCCGCCCAGCCGCGCCGGCCGGCAAAGTAGTGGACCCCGGCCCAGGCAGAGATGCGCTCCGGCTCGGTGCCGTAATCGTCGCGGCAGCAATAGCGCAGGTGCGCGCGCAGGACCGGGGAGGTGAAGCCGTGCTGATCGAGCCAGCGGGCGAAGGTCAGCTGGTCGAGCGCGGTGAAGCGCGGGTCGCTGCTCGATCCGGCGCGGGGGATGGCAAAGGCGGGCTTGCCGTCTGCACCGATTGCCTGCCGGAACTCGGCCATTTCGCGGAAGAAACGGTCACGCTGGGCCGCGTCATCGGCAGAAAGGCCGCTCGTCGGGTAAAGCCCTTCCTGCCAACTGCCGCGCCAGAGCAGCCGCTCTTCGAGATCGGCGCAGAGTTGGTAGGGATCGTAGACTGGCGCGCCCTGTTCCTCGCCGACGATCATGCCGAAGCCCTGTAGCATATGGCGCAGCGCGTGCGCCTCGCGATTGGGTACGGGGAGATAATGCGCACCGAGCGGGTAGGCACTGACGGCATTCCGGCCTGAGCGGGCATTGCCGCCGACAGTGTCCTCAAGTTCGAGCAGGACGAAGTCGGCAAAGCCCGCGTCCTTCAGTCGCCACGCCGCAGCCAGCCCTGCCGCGCCGCCGCCGGCGATGACGATGGCCGCTTCCTCGGCCTTGCCCTGCGGCGCGGGAAAGCCGCCGTCGCGCACGCGGTGCCCGCGCTGCCAGTCCGCGCCGCCGAGCGTGCCGGGGTAGGTTTGCGGGGCGCAGGCGGGCAGGGCCAGCGCGCCCGCGCCCACCGCCGCGCCCTTCAGCACCTGACGCCGGGTCGGCTCAGCCATCGTAGCGGCCCCATTCCTCGGCAAAGCTGCGCACCAGCGCCTGATTGTCGAGCCGGTTCACCGGAGTCGGGCGGCGGGCCATGTCGGGCGGGAAATCGAACATCGCGCGCTCGCTGGCCTGGGTCAGGAAGTGCAGGCTAGCTGGCAGGCGCACCGCATCACCGGGCGGCTGGTGCGCGGCCATGGTGAAGCCCCATTCGCCAAAGCTCGGCACATAGGCGTGATAGCCGCGCGCCTTGAGGCCAGCGGCCTCCAGCGTGCTCGCCACCGTCCAATAGGAGCGCGGGGCGACGAGCGGCGAGGTGCTCTGCACGGTGAGCACGCCCGCCGGATCAAGCAGCCGCGCGACTTCGCGGTAGAAGCTTTCGGTGTAGAGCTTGCCGAGCGAGAACTCGGTCGGATCGGGAAAGTCGATCAGGATCGCATCATAGCGCCCGCGCGCCTGCCGCACCCAGCGGAAGGCATCGCCGTTGATCACATGCATGCGCGGCGAGCCGAGTGAACCGCCGTTGAGCCGCGCCAGCGAAGGCTCGTCACGGAACAGGTGCGTCATTTCCGGATCGAGATCGACGAGCGTGACATGCGCGACGCGCGGATCCCGCAGCACTTCGCGCGCGGCAAGCCCGTCACCGCCGCCAAGGATCAGCACTTCGCGCGGATTGGTGACGCGGCCCAGCACCGGCCAGACCAGCGCTTCGTGATAGCGATACTCGTCGCGCGTGGAGAACTGGAGGTTGCCGTTGAGATAGAGGCGCAGGTCCTCGCCGCGCCGGGTGATGACGATGCGCTGGTAGGGGGTGGAGCGGGCGTAGATCACCGGCTCGCCATAGAAGGCGATTTCGGACCAGCGCTGGATGTGGTCCGCCCCGGCAAGGCCTGCGAGCAGCGAGGCGAGGACGACCAGCGCGGCAAACAGGTCGCCCGCCACTCTCTGCCGCCCGCGCAGCACCATCAGCAGCGCGATGGCGACCGCGACATTGGCAAGACCGAAAACGAACCCGGTGCGGATCATGCCGAGTTGCGGCACCAGCACGAGCGGGAACAGCAGCGAAGCGATCAGCGCGCCGATGTAGTCATAGGTCAGGACGTTGGAGACAAGATCGCGGAAGGCGAAGCGGTAGCGCAGGATGCGGATCAGCAGCGGTATTTCCAGCCCGACCAGCACGCCGATGGCGACCACCAGCCCGTAGAGCGCGATGCGGAAATCCTCCACCAGCGGGAACAGCAGGAACAGCCCTGCCGCAGACCACCCGCCCAGCGCCGCGATCAGGATTTCCACGCGCACGAACACGCCGATCTCGTCCGATTGCACATGGCGCGAAAGGTAGCTGCCTACCCCCATAGCGAAGAGGTAGGTGCCGATGACCGTCGAGAACTGGGTGACGCTGTCGCCGAGAAGGTAGCTGGCGAGCGTGCCGGCCAGCAGCTCGTAGACCAGCCCGCAGGTCGCGACGACAAGTACCGAGACGAGCAGGATCACCGCCAGCGAGGCAGGCGCGCCTTCTTCAGCCCCTCCCGCCTGGGCTTCCTGTTCAGCCATGCACGGCGGCAGCGATGATATTGGAAATGCCGATGGCAACGGCACCTGCCAGCAGCGCGACGGCCACGTTCTTGCGCTCGATGATCTCGCGCCAGAGTTCGCCCGGGGTCAGCTTGTCGACCAGCACGAAGCTCACGATGAAGATGACGATGCCAAGGCCGGCATAAAGTACCGTGGCGAGGAAGACATCGAGGCTGATCATCGGCAAAGCTCCTGCGGGAGAGAGGGGGCGATCATTTGTGGGTAGGCCCACGGTAGTAGCCGGACGAGGAGGAACTCGGGCGCTCCTCGTCGGAAAACGGGGTCCAGGCGAACCAGCTGCTCACGGCGGACAGCACCACCAGCAGCGCGCACCAGGCGGTGAACAGGGTCAGACGCTTGCTCATGTCAGTCCTGATGCCTCCACCAGAAGATCAGGCCGGGCACGCTGAACAGCAGCGCCGCCATCAGCCAGAACATGCCCCACGAAAAGCCGCCGGTGCACGAGCGGAACCACAGCGCCACCGTGTCGGTATGGCCCCAGGGGTTCTGCGGATCGACTGTGCCGGGAACCGGGTCGCTGGGCCAGCCATGCGCGCCGACATCGACGAAGACATCGTAAGTGCCGCGCGGGACCCGGGAGAACAGCGTTTCGGCCTGATGGCTGCCTTCGCTCCACGGCCCGTCGCTGTCAGTGCCGGTGTAGTACTCGACGATCCCGTAGGCATCGACGGATTGCTGCGTCTGGCGATTGACGAGGCTGTAGTCGAGATCGACCCAGCGGTTGGTGAAACTGTCGCTGTCCACCGTGATGGTGACGAACTGCCAAGGCCGCCGCACCTCGACCGTGCCGATGCGGTGGGTGGTAGTAGCGCCGCCGACATCAACCGTCGCCCGGCCATCGGCGCAGACTTGCGGGCCGCTCAGCAGCACCTGCACTGCAAGGATCAGGAGCAGCGAGGCGAGGGCGACGAGAAACATATTGCCGAGGTCGCCCTCAGCCACGCCCGGAGCTTTGCGGAAGCCTTCGGTCAGGTCAGGCCGGGGCGGGCGCGGCATGTGGCGCTGCTCGACCGTGAAGGCTTCGCTGACCCATTCGGCAGTGATCGGGATCAGCTGGGTCCACGTCACTTCATCAGCGGAGGTCTCGCGCGAGAGCTGTTCGCGGCCATTGGCATAAGTGGCGCCCTGCACCTTGTCGCCGCGCGCGGCGCGCCAATAGAACTCGCCGATCACCGTTACGGTCTCGATCTCGGCGTCGTCGTCCAGCGCGAAGGACCTGCCGCGCCACGAAACCGCGCGGCCGTCTTCTTCCGGCCGGTCGAGCAGCATCGTGCCGAACTGCCATTCGCCATCGGCCGCCACCAGCCAGCGATAGCCGGAGTAGGGATTGAACAGCAGGAATTCCTGCCAGACGGCACTGCCGCTCCGCCGTCGCAGCGCGCCGATCACTTCCCATTCGACATCGAACAGCGTGCCGCGCGCGCCGGGCGCAATCGCGAAGTTCTTCGCGGCGCGGCGATAGGCGGTGATCAGGCGCACGTCCTCGCTCGCCACGTCGAGGATCGAGCCGCAATAGCGGCAGCCCAGCGAGACCGTGTACCCCGCCGCGCGGATCTCGATCGATCCGCCGCAGGAGGGGCAGGTGACCGCGCGTACCCCGGTCATGCCAGCGCCTTCGGGATCGTCCAGCCCTCGATCTGGCGCAGGTTGGCGGGCTTCAGGCCGGCAAGATCGGTCCACACGCCGAGCCAGGCGGTGGTGCCGTCCGCATCGCGCTGGACCGAGAGGGCTTCACCCTCCGCGCCGCGAAAATCGACGTTGAGCAGCGTGCGGCCGGGTAGCGTGGCGAAGGGGAGGTCGCCTTCACTGCCGAGGCACCGGGCTTCCTTGATGTCGGTCGCGGTAAGCCACTTGCCGCCTGCCTTCACCGTGCAATCGCGCGCCATGGGATTGCCATCGGCGAAGTTCTTGATCGCCGGAACATCGAGCACAGCCGGGTATTCGCTGGTAAGCATGTACATGCCCATCGCCTCGCCCAGCCAGAAGGCGCGGCCATCGGCGGCGCGCAGGAACCATTCGTTCCATGATCCGTCCGTCCACCCCCAGCGCACGCGCCCGACCACGGTGGCGGCAATGCCGTCATGCGTGGTGGTGGTGCCGATCTGGATGGGGGAGACGTCGGGCGGCAGGGCAGCCACCGTACCGACCGCTTCGACCGTGCCCGCGCCGCGGCGCACCAGCGTCTGGCAATAGGCGCAGGTTGAATAGGGCAGGGCCGGATCGCGCACAGGCAGCGCGGCCCCGCAGGAAGGACAGTTCAGGCTTTCCATGCCCCTGATCTTTGGGCCCCCGCTCTTTGGTGCCTAGCGGATACGGCCGAGCAGTTCGGCCTTCTTGGCGTCGAACTCCTCCTGGCTGAGCGCGCCGATGTTGACCAGCTTGTGCAGCTTCTCGATCACCGCGATGGGATCTTCAGCAGGGGTGGTGGGAGCAGCAGTTGCCCCCAGCCCTTGCGCCATCGCGCCGCCGAGCGCGGTTGCCGCTGCCATGCCCGCGCCGAGGCTCGCGATGCCGCCATCATTGCTCGCTGCGTCCCCGAGCGCCTCTGCGGCCTGAAAGCGGGTGTAGTTGCCCATGTCGCCCAGCACGCGCATCGAGCTTGCCTTGTCGAGGTGCGCCTGCACGTCATCGGGCAGCGAGATGCTCTCGACGTAGACCGACAGGCACGAGAGGCCCCACTGCGCGAAGGCCTTGTCGACTTCCACCTTGATGCGGTCAGACAGCGCCTGCTGGTTGGCGGCGAGATCAAGGAAGGGCACGCCGCTGCCGCCAAGGGCAGTGGCAATCGCGGTCTGGATCGCCGCACGCAGCTGCGGCTCAAGCGTCGCGGCGGTCACGCCCGGCAGCGTGCCGAGGACGCGCGAGACGAACGGCGCGACTTCATTGATCCGGAACGAGTAGGAACCGAATGCGCGCAGGCGCAGTGCGCCGAACTCCGCATCGCGCACGGTGATCGGCTGCGCAGTGCCCCACTTGAGGCCCGCCTGCTCCTTCAGCGAGAAGAACACGACATCGGACTTGAAGGGCGATTTGAAGCCCTTGTCCCAGTTCATCAGGTTGGTGAGCAGCGGCAGGTTGGCCGTATCGAGCGTGTGGAGCCCCGGCCCGAAATAGTCCGCCAGCGTGCCTTCGTTGAGGAACGCCGCGAGCTGGCCTTCGCGCACCGTCAGCTGCGCACCGTGCTGGATCTCGTGGTCCGCGAAGGGCACGCGCCAAGCGAGATCGCCCGGCTGCTCCAGCCATTCGATGACGTCAACGAACTGCTTCCTGAGAAAATCGAACATGGGCCTCGGCCTGTAAAATGGAATGCCGCAATGTACTCCGTTGGCGGCGCGCAGCAATGATACCTTACATTATCCCGGCCATAACTTGCGCTTTGTGCAGCGCCCGAAGTACCGAGGCGGAGCAATGCGCGAAGGCACAAAAAAGCCCCTCCGGTGAGGGAGGGGCTTCCTTGTCTTGGCAGATCAGCAACCGCTCAGTGGCCAGCCGCCAGCGCCGCCAGCAGGAGCAGGGCGACGATGTTGGTGATCTTGATCATCGGGTTCACGGCCGGACCAGCGGTGTCCTTGTAAGGATCGCCCACGGTATCGCCGGTCACTGCAGCCTTGTGGGCATCGCTGCCCTTGCCGCCGTGGTGGCCGTCTTCGATGTACTTCTTGGCGTTGTCCCAGGCGCCGCCGCCCGAAGTCATCGAGAGCGCGACGAACAGCCCGCCGACGATCACGCCGAGGAGCAGCGCGCCGAGCGCGGCAAAGCCGTTCTCCGCGCCCGCGACCCAGGTGATCACGAAGTAGACCACGATCGGCGCGAGGACCGGAAGCAGCGAAGGAATGATCATTTCCTTGATCGCGGCCTTCGTCACCAGGTCCACCGTGCGGGCGTAGTCGGGCTTCGAGGTGCCGAGCATGATGCCCGGATTGTCACGGAACTGATCACGCACGTCGACGACGACGTCGCCGGCAGCGCGGCCCACCGCCGTCATGCCCATGGAACCGAACAGATAGGGCAGCAGCGCGCCCAGCAGCAGGCCCACGATCACGTAGGGGTTTTCAAGGCTGAAATCGACGTGCAGCGCGGGGAAGAACTCGCGCAGGTCGGTGGTGTAGGCGGCGAACAGCACGAGCGCGGCAAGGCCGGCCGAACCGATGGCATAGCCCTTGGTGACGGCCTTGGTGGTGTTGCCCACTGCATCGAGCGCGTCGGTCTTCTCGCGGACCGAATCGTCGAGGCCGGCCATTTCGGCAATGCCGCCGGCATTGTCCGTAACCGGACCATAGGCATCGAGCGCGACGACCATGCCGGCCAGCGCGAGCATGGCGGTGGCGCCATAGGCAATGCCGAGCGGGCCGGCGAGCTGGAAGGTGATGATCATCGAGGCAACGATGGCGAGCGCGGGAAGCGCGGTGGCTTCCATCGAGATCGCAAGGCCCTGGATGACGTTGGTGCCGTGGCCGGTGACCGAGGCCTGGGCGATGGACTTCACCGGGCGGTAGTTGGTGCCGGTGTAGTATTCGGTGATCCAGATGATCAGACCCGTGAGCACGAGCCCGACGAGACCCGCATAGAACAGCTTGCGGCCGGTGAAGGCGTAGTCATGTCCGAAAGCCGAGTAGCTCGTGGCCACTTCCATGTCGCCATGCAGCGCATAGCTCATGGCGAACCAGATCGCCGGAACCGAGAGGACGGCAGTGACAAGGAAGCCCTTGTACATCGCGCCCATGATGTTGTTCGAGGAACCGAGGCGAACGAAGTAGGTGCCGATGATCGAGGTGACGATGCAGACGCCGCCGATCAGCAGCGGGATCGCCATCAGCGCATCGAGGTTGGCCGCGTTCTTCACGAGCAGCGCGGTCATGATCATGGTCGCGCCGATGGTGACGACGTAAGTCTCGAACAGGTCCGCAGCCATGCCGGCGCAGTCACCCACGTTGTCGCCCACGTTGTCGGCGATCACGGCGGGGTTGCGTGGGTCATCTTCCGGGATCCCGGCCTCGACCTTGCCGACAAGGTCTGCGCCAACGTCAGCGGCCTTGGTGAAGATGCCGCCGCCAAGGCGCGCGAAGATCGACACCAGCGAAGCGCCAAGCGCCAGCGCGGTGAGCGCGGTAACGACGACGCGGCTGTTGGCCGGTTCACCCGCAATCGCGGTGAGGTAGTGGAAGAATACCGCAATCGCGAGGAGCGCGAGGCCCGCGACGAGCATGCCGGTGATGGCGCCTGCCCGGAACGCCAGCGTCAGGCCGGCCTGAAGCCCCGTCTGCGCGGCAGCCGCCGTGCGCACGTTGGCGCGCACCGACACGTTCATGCCGATGAAGCCCGCAACGCCCGAAAGGACCGCGCCGATGACGAAGCCGATGGCCGAAACGGTGCCAAGCGCCGCCGCGACGATCACGGCGACGACCACGCCGACGATGGCGATCGTGGTATACTGGCGCTTGAGGTAGGCTTGCGCGCCTTCCTGAATGGCGGCGGCGATTTCCTGCATGCGGGCATTGCCGGCCGGTGCGTTCAGCACCTGCTGGCTGGTCACGAAGCCGTATACGACGGCCACGAGCCCAAGGATAATGGCTATGATGGTCAAACTCACGTCAGACACCCCCTTATTTTCACCGGCATTTTTACCGGCCCCCCGTCGTTTGCGGGTTGGGCGGAAGGCTAGTGCATAATTTTCACACGGCAAGCCTTAGCGTGTGAAAATTCAGCGATGTTCGTAGCCAAGTTGGCCGGAAGGCGCTGTGCCGCCGAGGAGGAGGGGGGCCTTGCCAGCGGGAAGCACGCTGCCGATGCAATGTGCCGGGCAGGGCGGCGCGGTCTCCGGCGCAAGGGTAAACAGCAGCTGGTAGTCGTCGCCCCAGCTGATCGCCTCACGGAAGCGGTCCTCTGGCAGGTCTGCCGGAACGGGAATTCGAGCCGGATCGAGTGCGATTGTCACACCGCTCGCCTCTGCCATGCGCGAGGCATCGAGCAGCAGTCCATCCGAGACGTCCATCATCGCGGTGACGAGCGGCGCGAGCGCCCGACCTTCGGCGAGGCGAGGGATGGGCCTTCGGTAAGCGGATGTGTCGATAAAAGTGTTACCGGAGGTAAGCGCCTCGAACCCCAGCATGGCGCTGCCGACCGGGCCGGTGATCCACACCGTGTCGCCCGGGCGGGCACCGCTGCGGCTGGGGACGGGCTGGCAGGTCGCGCGGCCCAATGCGGTGAGGCCCACGGTTTGCGCGCCGGGGCTGCGGACGGTGTCCCCGCCAAGGAGCGGGACGCCGAAATGGGCCAGCGCCTCACCCAGACCTTCAGCGAAGCGGGTGTTGTCCGCAGTCAGAGTGTAGCCAAGCAGCACGCCGATGGGCTCCGCGCCCTTGGCGGCAAGGTCGGACAGATTGGTGGCGAGGAGCTTCCACGCAACGTCCGCCGGGTCCTGCTCCGCGAGCCAGTGGACGCCCTCGACCATCATGTCGTGGGTGAGGATCAGCGTTTCGCTGCCCACCTCCAGCACCGCGCAATCATCGGCAAGGCCGCGCGCCGCCGGGTGCAAGGCGAAGCCCCGCAGCGCGGCGATGAAGGCGGCCTCGGGGGTCATCGGACTACCCCGCACCCCCAACCCTTCGTCATTGCGAGCGTAGCGAAGCAATCCACAGCGTTTGTGCGCGCCGCTCTGGATTGCTTCGTCGCTACGCTCCTCGCAATGACGAGAGTATGGGGCATTCAAGCGGCCTCAGTCCCCGGTAAACACCGGCGCGCGCTTCTCGAGGATCGCGTTGACGGCTTCCTTGTGGTCCGCCGTTTCGTGCACGATCGCCTGGAACGCAGCCGAAAGCTCGAGCACGTCGCCCGCGCGGCCATGCTGGGCTTCGCGCAGCAGGCGCTTGGTCAGGCGCAGCGCGCGGGGGCTGTTGGCGGCGATTTCCTCCGCGATGCTGATCGCCTTTTCGAGCAACTGGTCCGCCGGGACGACATCGCCAACAAGGCCGATGGACTGGGCGTAGGCCGCGTCAAAAGTGCGCCCGGTCAGGAACAGCTCCGCTGCCTTCGAATAGCCGACGATCTTCTGCAGCGTCCATGCGCCGCCGTCGCCGGGGATGATGCCGACCTTGATGAAGCTCGCCGCCATCTTGGCCGTATCCGCTGCAACGCGCAGATCGCACACGCAGGCAAGGTCAAGGCCGAGGCCGATGGCATGGCCGTTGATCGCCGCGATCATCGGCACTTCGCAATCGAGCATGGCGCGGGTCGCGCGCTGCACGCCGCGGCGGTAGTTCGCGGCGGTCGAGTCGGGCTGGTCGAGCGGGCCGATGCCCTTGCGGTCGCGGATGCCCTTGATGTTGCCGCCGGTGCAGAAGGCGCGGCCCGCGCCCGTCAGCACGATGGCGCTGACCGAGCGGTCGTTCGCGAGGCGGAAGAACGTGTCGACGATGTTGTCGCAATCTTCCAGCGTGCCGATCGCGTTCATCGATTCGGCGCGGTCCATGGTGAGGATGGCGACGCGGCCGCGGCGTTCTTCGTGCAGGAACGGGGTGGTCATCTTGGCAAGTCTCCCAATTGCCCCTCTGGGCGCTTCCACTAGCAATCTTGCGATTGCGATGGCCCGCGCGCTGCCATAGGGATGCCGCCGATGCAAATATTCCCGCTCCATCCGTTTCGCCCCGAGGGCGATATTCCCGCGCTGCGCCAGCAGGTTCGTGATCTGGTGGCAAAGCATGAAGCCAGCTGGCCCATCGAGCTTCGCGCCAATTGCTGGTTCAGTTTCGATGAGGAATTCTCGAAAGCTCTCGGCGCCGCCGGGCTCCTCGGGATGACCTGGCCCAAGCAATATGGCGGCCACGAGCGCACCCTGCTCGAACGCTATGTCGTGCTGGAAGAGCTGCTCGCGGCGGGCGCGCCCGCCGGCCTGCACTGGATCGCGGACCGCCAGACCGGCCCGCTCCTCCTGCGCTACGGCACCGAAGCGCAGCGCGAAAAGTACCTCCCCGGCATGGCACGCGGCGAGATCTACGCCTGCATCGGACTCTCGGAACCCGGCTCGGGCTCGGACCTCGCCAGCGTGCGGACTTCGGCCAAGAAGACCAACGAGGGCTGGCGCATCAACGGCCAGAAGGTGTGGACCAGCGGCGCGCACAAGAGCCACGCCGCGCTCACCCTGCTGCGCACCGAGGAAGGCAGCGAGCGCCACACCGGCCTTTCGCAGATGATGATCGACCTCGATACGCCGGGGATCACCATCCGCCCGATCATCGACATGACGGGCACGCACCACTTCAACGAGATCTGGTTCGAAGACGTTCTTCTGCCGTACGACGCGCTGGTGGGCGTGGAAGGCAACGGCTGGAAGCAGGTCGTCGCCGAACTCGCCCTCGAACGTTCGGGGCCGGAGCGCTATCTCTCCAGCCACATGCTGCTCGTCGCGCTGATCGATGCGATGGGGCCGGAGCCCGACGCGCCGACCGCGCAGCTGATCGGGCGGCTGACGGCAGAGATGTGGACACTGCGGCAGATGTCGATGTCGACCATCGCCAAGCTGGCGGCGGGCGAGGACCCGGTGGTCGAGGCGGCCATCGTCAAGGACCTCGGCAATGCCTACGAACAGGCCCTGCCGCGCGCGGTGCAGGCGGCGGTGGACGCGGACCTTGCGGGCAAGAGCGACCTGTCGCGCCTGCTCTCGTGGATCCTCGTCGCGAGCCCGAGTTTTTCGTTGCGCGGCGGAACCCCTGAGGTTCTGCGCGGAATTATTGCCAAGGGACTGGGGCTGCGCTGATGAGCGACAATCGTACTCTGCTCACCGATATGGCCGCGGGCCTGTTCGCCGATCTGGCGGGCAAGCCCTTTGCCGAGGCCTGGCCGCAAGTGGCCGAAGCGGGTTTTGCCACGCTGCTGGTGCCCGAGGATGCGGGCGGCTTCGGCGGCGATTGGGGCGATGTGCTCGCCGTGCTGCGCCTTGCCGGCCTCAACGCGCTGAACGCGCCGCTGGCTGAGCCGGTGATCGCGCACCACCTGCTGGCGAAAGCCGGGATCGCCGCGCCGGACGGCCTCATCTCGATTTCCGCTCCGGGCAGCCGCGTGCCTTATGGCCGCCATGCTGCGGCGGTGGTGCATGTGGAAGCGGGCACGCTCTCGCTCTACCACGCCGATGCCTGCTCGTTTGACGAGGGGCTTTCGCCCGCCGGCGAGCCGTGGGATGCGGTGAGCTTCACCGGCGCGGCGGCGGCAACGGCGGCCTGCGATGTGGACCTGCAGGCGCTGGGCGCTTTTGCCCGCGTGGCGCAGGCGAGCGGCGCGCTGGAGGCGGCGTTCACGCTCGCCATCGATCACGTGAACACCCGCGTCCAGTTCGGCCGCGCACTGGCGAAGTTCCAGGCGGTGCAGCAGGCGATGGCCGAGTTTTCCGAGGAAGCCGCAGCGGTAGACGCCTCAGCCGCAGCCTGCGCGGCGGCGCTCGATTATGGCCACGCCAGCTTCGAGATCGCGGCGGCCAAGCTGCGCATGGGCATCGCGGTAGACCGCGCCGTCCCCATCGCGCACCGCATGCACGGCGCCATCGGCTTCACCATCGAATACGCCCTCAACCACCTGACCCGCCGCCTGATGGGCTGGCGCAGCGAATTCGGCGGCGACGCCTTCTGGGCCGAGCGGCTGGGCAAGCGCGCGGCGGGGCTCGGCGGGCATGGGCTTTGGCGTGAGATGGCTGCGCGGACGGACCGGCTGGTGGGGTGAGGGGATCAAGACCGGAGAGTTAGGCATCCTGCCCGTCATTGGGAAAAGGATCATCTAAGGTGATCCCACTAAGTTGTTGTACCCTTCGCCGGTTTATAGGCGTCTCTGCTGCAATCCTTCTCAGGGCCCCTACCGCCGCTGAGGTAAGGGCTTGCATGTATTGATCGCCGTTTTCAGCGTTTCTGAACAGGAGTGCACCCCTAACAGTGCGGCGAAGATTGTCACCTCGTGCATTTTTAAAAATTGAATACAGGGCATCCGCATCGAGCGAGGCCAGAAAAACAAGGTCTGACTGATTCCAACCCTGCTGCTTGCCGAGTTCAACAAGAATTTCTGCTGCATTGCGTTCATCGGCGAAAGAGGCGAACTTTGCATCGAATGCTGAGCGCACATCCGGATCGGTTACATCACCTCCGAAAGGGTGTGCGGCTAGGTTCCAGAATTCCTTGTTGTCGTCTCGCCCCGAGATATACGCATGAAGAAGGGCGCTGATATCCCCGTCCCACTTCAAGTCTTTCAGCAGTTTGATGCTGCCTGATAGATTTACAGCGCTAATTGATTTGGGTGTTTTGACAATTGCAGACGAAATTTCTTTCAATAGATCGTCAGCATTATCGTCAAAGGAATCGTGATATATTCTCCAAGATTCTGAAAAACTGTTATCTTGATCTTGTTGTAAAAGTTGTTCGTGGACCTTTTTGGCTTCCTCTTCAAGATTCTCAATGCAGAAATGTCCGTCCTCCACGCCGCGCATGATCACTTTGTCAAGCTCGTCGCAGTGCGCAAACGGATAGTTTTGCAGCAGAACCCGCCATTCAGCCTCAACTGGCGGTTGCTCATTGCCTGTCCGCACTATGTCGTATGGATTCATTGTCCGCAAAAACTCGAGGCTAGGCGCCACGTCCGGTTGAAATTTTGCATATTGAAAAAGGGTGAGCGAGGCCAGAGCTTGGTCAAAAACGCGTCGATCAAACTTGTTGAGTGCCTCTTCTAGTCGGAGGGCCGAACGCTCGATTTTCTTGATGGTACGAATGTTAATGATGCCCAGTTCGACGCAGAGATCAGTAAGTTTTTCGTGAAAAGAAGTATCTTTTGACAGCCCAATGGCTGCAGCTTCCTTCGAGGTTGGCTGAAATCGAATTGTTGTGTCGGCAACTTTCTCCAGCTGCATTCGAAATTCTTCACTCTCTCCCTCGAGTCGCTCATCGTTGAGGAGTACAGCAATCTTGCATGCCCGTTGCTCCCTCAGGTATGAGATAACTCCGAGTACATCACGCAGGTCGAGACCCTGACTTTTTCGCTCAAGATCGTCGATACAAACGATCTGCTCGCTGACAAGCAAAAAACCGATCTTGTCAATTAATGCAGCGTAATCTGTAAAAACAGAGCGAGCCAAAGAAAATCCTTGTCGCCATTTAGATGTCGCATTTGTAAATGTCTCTCTTACCGACAATATGTCGGCGGCGGATTCGGCCCTATCGCTGGGAACTGTATTCTGCAAAATCGCTGATTTAATGTCTCCGAGTCCGCTTAGACCAAAAAGCGAGACATACGCATATCTTTGCAAAGCGATAGAATTATTCGAGCTTTCTTCGCCCAGTAAAGTGTTCCATGTGAATGTTTTTCCAACGCCCCATTTCCCAGCGATTATAAGCACCTCAGGATCGGGCGTTCTCAAAAAACGTCTGATCTCATTGTAGAAGTTTTCAAGGCTCATGCGCTGAGAATGCACAGCGATGTCGCCGTTGTAAATGTTACTGTGCCTCGCTTGCGCTCAGCGGCTGATGGCTCCAATCTCGAGCTGGTAAGCCACCCCCCACCCATCCCTTGACCCCACCCCCCGCACCCCTTAATCGTTCAGTTAAACGAACGCATTCGGGAGTCGGAGAACCATGGCTACAGCCTATATCGTTGATGCAGTGCGGACCGCTGGTGGGCGGCGCAATGGTCGTCTGGCCGGGGTTCACCCGGTCGATCTTTCGGCGGCGACGCTCGATGCCATTGTCCGGCGGACGGGGATCGATGGCGCGGCGGTTGATGATGTGATCATGGGCTGCGTCTCGCAGGGCGGGCAGCAGGCGGGGCAGGTGGGGCGCAATGCCGTGCTCGCGGCGCGGCTGCTGCCGGATTCGGTGCCGGCCGTCACGATTGACCGCCAGTGCGGCTCCTCGCAGCAGGCGATCCAGTTTGCTGCGCAGGCGGTGATGTCGGGCGTGCAGGACATGGTCATCGCCGCCGGCGTCGAAAGCATGACGCGCGTGCCGATGGGCTCGACCGCGATGTTCCACATGAAGGAGGGCCTCGGCAACTACAAGTCGCCGCAGCTCGAAGAAAAGTATCCGGGCATCATGTTCTCGCAGTTCATGGGCGCGGAAATGATCGTGAAGAAGCACGGCTTCACCAAGGATCAGCTCGATCAGTTCGCGCTCTCCAGCCACCTCAAGGCGATTGCCGCGACGCAGGCGAACGCCTTCGCGAACGAGATCGTGCCCATCGATATCGAAACGGCGGACGGCCCCGCTGTGCACACCGTGGACGAAGGCATCCGCTTTGACGCGAGCATCGAGTCGATCTCCGGCGTGAAGCTGCTTTCGCCCGATGGCGCGCTGACGGCGGCAAGCTCCAGCCAGATCTGCGACGGCGCAAGCGCGGCGCTGATCGTTTCGGAAGCGGCCTTGAAGGCCCACGGCCTCACCCCGCTGGCGCGCATCCACAACCTGACGGTGACGGCGGGCGATCCGGTGATCATGCTCGAAGAACCGCTCTTCGCCACCGACCGCGCGCTGCAGCGGGCGGGCATGAAGATTGGCGATATCGACCTTTATGAAGTGAACGAGGCGTTCGCTTCGGTGCCGATGGCCTGGCTGAAGCACACCGGCGCGGACCCGGACAAGCTCAACGTCAACGGCGGCGCGATTGCGCTGGGCCACCCGCTCGGCGCTTCGGGCACCAAGCTGATGTCGACCCTGCTCAATGCGCTGAAGGCGCGTGGGCTCAAGTATGGCCTGCAGACGATGTGCGAAGGCGGCGGTGTCGCCAACGTGACCATTGTCGAGATGATGTGATTTTTCGGCCCCGACCGTTCGCTTGATGCCCTTCGACAGGCTCAGGGCGAGCGGGGGTGGGGGCCTTCCCAATCTGTTCAGGAGAGGAATACCATGAAGCTTGATAGTTCGATTTCCGCAGTCGTCACCGGCGGCGCTTCCGGCCTCGGCGCGGCCACCGCGCGCGCGCTGGCGGCGAAGGGCGTGAAGGTCGCCATCTTCGACATGCAGAAGGAAAAGGGTGAGGCCGTCGCGGCCGAGATCGGCGGCGTGTTCTGCGAAGTGAACGTGACCAGCGACGAGAGCGTGGACGCCGGCTTTGCCAAGGCGCGCGCCGCCATCGGCCAGGAGCGCATCCTCGTGAACTGCGCGGGCACCGGCAACGCGATCAAGACCGCAAGCCGCAGCAAGGAAGACGGCTCGATCAAGCACTTCCCGCTGGAAGCCTTCAACTGGCTGATCCAGATCAACCTCGTCGGCACGTTCCGCTGCATCGCCAAGTCCGCTGCGGGCATGATGACGCTCGATCCGGTGGACGAGTTCGGCGAGCGCGGCGCGATCGTCAACACCGCGTCGGTCGCGGCTGAGGACGGCCAGATCGGGCAGGCGGCCTACTCCGCCTCGAAGGGCGGCGTTGTCGGCATGACGCTTCCCATCGCGCGTGACCTGATGAGCGAGGGCATCCGCGTCAACACGATCCTGCCGGGCATCTTCGATACCCCGCTGCTGGCTGGCGCCCCGCAGAATGTGCGCGATGCGCTTTCGGCCTCGGTGCCGTTCCCCAAGCGCCTCGGCGTGCCGGCGGAATACGCGCAGCTCGCGCTGACGATGATCGAATGCGGCTACTTCAACGGCGAGGACGTGCGCCTCGACGGCGCGATCCGCATGGCGCCGCGTTAAGACTGAGGGAAAAATAGGGACAGTCCCCGAGAAAAAGGGGGACAGTCCCTATTTTTGGAGAGGAAGAGCCGCAATGGCCGAATATACGCAGATCCTGCTCGATGTGGCCGATGGCGTCGCGACGCTGACGCTGAACCGTCCGCACAAGATGAACGCCTTCACCGGCACGATGATGAGCGAGATCATCGACGCGTTCGACCAGACCGACGCTGATGACAGCGTGCGCGCGGTGATCATGACCGGCGCGGGCGACCGAGCCTTCTGCGCGGGCGCGGACCTGACGCCGGATGACGGCAAGCGGCCGTTCTCCGATCCGAGCGAAGTGGCTGACCTCTCCGACGTGCGCGTGCGCGATGGCGGCGGATACTGCACCTTGCGCATCTTCAATTCGAAGAAGCCGGTGATCGGCGCGATCAACGGCGCGGCGGTGGGCATCGGCGCCACCATGCAGCTGCCGATGGATTTCCGGCTCGCGAGCACTTCGGCGCGCTTCGGCTTCGTCTTTGCGCGGCGCGGGATCGTGCCCGAGGCGGCTTCGAGCTGGTTCCTGCCGCGCATCGTCGGGATGAGCCAGGCACTCGAATGGTGCATGACGGGCCGCGTGTTCGGCGCGGAAGAAGCGCTGGCCGGTGGCCTCGTGCGCTCGCTCCATGCGCCGGAGGACTTGCTGCCCGCCGCGCATGCGCTGGCGCGCGAGATTGCCGACAACACCAGCGCCGTATCAGTCGCGATGACGCGCGCGATGCTGTGGCGCAATTCGGCGACGCCGCATCCGATGTTTGCGCACCGCGTGGATAGCCGCGCGATCTATCAGCTTTCGCGCGGGGCCGATGCGAAAGAAGGTGTGGCCAGCTTTCTGGAAAAGCGTGCACCGGCCTACCCGGGCCGCGTTTCTTCGGATATGCCGGGGTTTTACCCGTGGTGGGATGAACCGGGTTGGGAATGAAAGAGCAGAAGATCGTGGGTACAGTGGGGGAAACCGGCGGAGAACAGGCTCAAGGCCAGGCTGGTGCACGTGAATTGCTGCTGGAAACCGCTTCGCAGATCATGCGCGAAGGGGACCAGGTCGATATCTCGCTGTCCGAGCTGTCGCTGCGCTCTGGGCTGAATTCTGCGCTGGTGAAGTACTACTTCGGCAACAAGGCCGGGATGCTGGGTGAACTGCTCGACCGCGACATGGTGGCAATCATCAAGTCGGTCGAGGCGCTGCTGGCCAAGGACCATATGAGCCCCGAGGCGAAGCTGCGCCAGCATATCGCGCGCTGCGTCGATACCTATTTCGCTTTCCCCTATCTCAACCGCCTGCTGATGCGGCTGGTGCGCGACAGCGACCCCACCGAAGCGAAGCGGATTGCCGACAAGTACCTCGCGCCGCTCAACAAGGCCTATGACCGGCTGATCAGCGAAGGCGTGAAGGCGGGCGTGTTCCGTCCGATCGATCCGCAGCTGTTCTACTTTACGGTGACCGGCGCGGCGGACCGGTTCTTCTCGGCGCGGCTGGTGCTGCGGCATTGCTTCGATCAGGATACGCTGACCGAGGAACTGCGCGACCGTTACCGCGAACATACGGTCGATTTCATCATGGCAGGCATTCTCGCCCGATGACCAATCCGGTGATCGTGCTGCGCTGTTTTGCTTGCGCGTCGCGCACGCTCGCCTAGAACTGGAAGCATGTCCGACGCGCAAACCCGGCTGTCAGATTTCATTCCCTACCGCCTTGCGATAACGTCGAACGCGGTCAGCAGCCTGATTTCGGGCGAATATCACAGCGAATTCGGCCTCAAGATTCCCGAGTGGCGGATCATGGCGGTGCTCGGCGATGCCGGGCCGCTGACACAGCGCGATCTCGTCCGGGCCACGCTGATGGACAAGGTGGCGGTCAACCGCGCGTGCAAGATGCTGGGTGAGCGCGGGCTCATCGCGCGCACGCCCAACGATGCTGACGGGCGCTCGCACCACTTGTGGCTGACCGATGAGGGCCGCGCGATGTACGACCGCATCTGGCCCAATGCGCTCTCGACCTACGAGAGGATCTTTGCCGCGCTTTCGCCCGCCGAGACGGCGAAGCTGAGGGCGCTGCTCGACAAACTGTTCAACGCGGCACGCGCGATCGAAGGGGAAAGCCCATGAAACTTGCAAGCCTGCCGCAGCGGCGCGACGGCCGCTTGATCGTCGTTTCGGACGACCTTGCCTGGTATGCCGATGCCGATCACATCGTGCCGACCATGCAGGGTCTGCTCGATGAGTGGGAGCGCTATGCGCCCTACCTCGAAGCGCTGGCCATCGAACTGGAGCACGGTGCGATCCCGCGCAAGCGCTTCCACGAGCGCGAGGCGGCGGCGCCGCTGCCGCGCGCGTTCCAGTGGGCAGACGGCAGCGCCTACGTCAATCATGTCGAACTGGTGCGCAAGGCGCGCGGGGCGGAATTGCCCGCCAGCTTCTGGACCGATCCCTTGATGTATCAGGGCGGCAGCGACGATTTCCGGGGCGCGCGCGATCCGATCACGCTGGCGGACGAGAGCTGGGGCTGCGATCTCGAAGCCGAAGTGGTGGTAGTGACCGGGGATGTCCCGCAAGGCGTTTCGGCGCAGGACGCGCTCGATCACATCCGGCTGGTGGGCCTCGTCAACGATGTCTCGCTGCGCGGGCTGATCCCGGACGAACTCGCCAAGGGGTTCGGCTTCGTCCAGTCGAAGCCGGCCAGCCATTTCTCGCCGATCTTCGCGACGCCTGAGAGCCTTGGGGCCGCGTGGGCTGGGGGCAAGCTGCATCTTCCGCTGCATGTCGACGTGAACGGACGGCCGTTTGGCCGGCTGGCGACGGGCGAGGACATGACCTTCGATTTCGGCCAGCTCATCGCGCATCTGGCGAAGACGCGCCGCATCGGGGCCGGTTCGATCATCGGCTCGGGCACGGTCTCCAACCGCGACGCTGACGGCAAGGGCAATTACACGGCGGGCCGTCCGGTGCGCGAGGGCGGGCGAGGTTATGCCTGCATCGCCGAACAGCGCATGGTCGAGACGATCCGCAGCGGCGCCGCAGTGACGCCGTTCCTCAAGATTGGCGATACGGTGCGCATTGCGGCCAAGGACGCCAAGGGCCACGCTATTTTCGGCGCGATCGAGCAGACGGTGGTCAAGGCGTAGCGGGTCGGAGGGGTATTTCTACCCCCCTAGCGCAGAGTCCTTACGTCTTCCGGTTGAGGAAGTTGTCGCTGATCGAGCAGGCCGCAGGGCCAAGGATCACGACGAACAGTGTCGGCAGGATGAACAAGATCAGCGGGATCGTCATGATCGCCGGCAGACGCGCGGCCTTTTCTTCCGCGCGCATCATGCGCTCGTTGCGGAATTCGGCCGAGAGCACGCGCAGTGCCGAAGCGAGCGGCGTACCGTAGCGCTCGGTCTGGATCATGGTGGTGACCACGCCCTTCACTGAGTCGAGATTGACGCGGTAGGCGAGGTTCTCGAACGCCATGCGCCGTTCGGTAAGGAACGAGAGCTCGATCGCGGTGAGCGCAAATTCGTCGCCCAATTCGGGATAGGCGCGGCCCAGTTCACGCGCGACACGGGCAAAGGCGGCGTCGACGGTGAGACCGGCCTCGGCGCAGATCACGAGGAGGTCGAGCGCATCAGGCAGACCCTTGCGGATCTCCTTGGTGCGCTTGTTGCTCATGTTCTTGATCCAGAGATCCGGGCCCTTGTAGCCCAGGATCACCATGCCCGCGAACAGGCCGAACTTCTTGAATGCGGACCACAGCGGGAAATAGTTCACGCCGTAGATCAGCACGCCGAAGAACAGGCCGAGCACGATCGGGCCGATCATGCGGGCAAGCACGACCGCGACGGCCCATTCCTTCTTGCGGATGCCGGCCTGCGCGAGGCGCTGCTGGATGTCCTTGAGCTGGCTGTCCTGCAGGACCTTCAGCGATTCGAGGAAGGTCTTGATGTTGTCGGTCGTCTCGTTGCGGCGGACGATGCTCTGGCGCTTCTTCGCGTTGACCGTGACGATGCCGGCCTTGAGCTGGTCGCGCCGCTCGTTGAGCGCCTTGACGCGCTTGGCCATCGGATCGCGCACCGTGATGGCAGCATAGATCGCCAGCAGCATCGCGGCGGCGGCGATCCCCATGAGGATCGAGCCGGCGTAGATGACGTCAACACCGAGGAGAGTGGGGCCGTGCGGAGGAGGGGTGACTGCCATGGTGTGTCTCAGATCTCGAAGTTGACCATCTGCTTCATGATGAAGGCGCCGATGCCCAGCCAGATGAGGCCGCCGATGCCAGCAATGATGAGCCGCTCGTCCACGAAGAATTGCCCAAGGTAGCGCGGGTTGATCGAGTAGATCAGCGCGAACACGATGAAGGGCAGCGAACCGACGATGTATGCCGAAGCCTTGGATTCAGAACTCATCGCCGAAATCTTGAGCTTCATCTGCGCGCGCTTGCGCAGCACGTCGGCAAGGTTCGCCAGCGTTTCCGCAAGGTTGCCGCCGGTTTCGCGCTGGATCGCCAGCGTGATGCAGAAGAAGCTGAACTCGGCCATGTCGAGCCGGTTGGCGGTTTCCTGGAGCGCTTCCTCCATGGTCCGGCCGACCTTGATGCGATCGGTGACGAGCTTGAATTCCTCACCCACCGGTCCGGGCAGTTCGGTGGCGACCACGCTGAGCGTCTCGGTGATCGGCAGGCCCGAACGCAGGCCGCGCACGAGCAGTTCAAGCGCATCGGGGAACTTCGCGACGAAGCCGGTCTTGCGCTTGCCGATCGCGCGGCCGACCAGCCAGTGCGGAATGCCGGCCCCCACCAGCACGCCGACACCGAGGCCCAGCAGCAGCGAGCCGGTCTTGATGAAGACGAGCAGCGCCAGGCCGACCGTGAGGCCGACCGAGACGTAGACATACTGGGACAGCGTCCAGCCCTTGCCGGTCTGGTGCAGGCGCAGCGCCAGCGCTTCGAGGCGCGAGCCCGAACCGGCCTTCTTGAAGGTGGTCGGCTTGCGGTTGGCAACGGCCTTGCGGTACTGCGCCTCGACTTTGTCCACCGCGCTTTCCGAATGGCGGAAACGCACGGTCTGGAGCCGGCGCGAAGCTTCGCGGCTGGCTGACGGACCGCTGAGGGCGAGGGCCATCAGGACTAGAACCAGCGCAGCTCCGAGGCCAAGGATCACGAGTTGCATCACGTTCATCGCCGGGTCCTGCCAGTTCTTTCAGTGCTTGCGAGACCGGCGCGCGGGTCCTTGATCGGAACGGCGCGCCGGCTGCGGATCATGCGGGGGTTCCGGCCTTGGCCTTGCTGGACGGAAGGATCTTCTTGAAGTCGAACTTGCCGAGCAGCGAGGTCTTGGCAGCAGGTGCGCTGCCGTCCTTGTCACCGCCCTTGGCCGACTTGTCCTTGCCCTTGCTCTTGCCCTTGCTTTCGACGACTTCGCCATCGGTGCCGGTGGCAATGATCGCGGTGCCAAGGTCGCGCATCGCCGCGCCTGCCTTGCTGGCGCGGTTGGCAGCAACAAAGGTCTGGCCCAGCTTGGCCGCGTTGGCGGCAGCCTTGATGTCGTAGGGCACGATGTAGTTGATCTTGCGCTCGATCGAGGCTTCGAAGTCCGAACGGCTGATCTCGCCGATGCCGGAGTGGACCTTGTTGGCCACCACGATGGTCTCGGCATGCTTGGCGTTCGACTTGAGCCAGGACAGCAGGCGGATCGCATCGCGCGCGCCGGCCAGCGTGAGTTCGGTGACCACGACGACCACGTTCACATCCGCCAGCAGGTGGGGGAAGTTGATCAGCATGTTGCGCGGCAGATCGATCATCGTCATTTCGAACGCGTGGCGGAATTCCTCCTCCAGCTGAACGAAAGCGCTGCCGTCGGTCATCAGCGGGGCGCTGATGGGCGCTTCGGCTGAAAGGATCGCCAGGTTGTCGTTGGCGCGGATCATCGCGCGTTCGATGAACAGGCCGTCGATGCGGCTCGGGTTGTCGATCGCGTCGGTCAGGCCGCGGCCCGGCTCGAGATCGAGCGTGAGCGCGCCGGTGCCGAAGTGCACGTCGAGGTCGAGCAGCGCGGTCGGCATCCGGTGGTCGCTGCTGAACAGCCACGCGAGTGAGGTCGCAATGGTCGAGGCGCCGACACCGCCGCGCGTGCCGACCACGGCGGTCGAGACGTGGCGCTTGGCCGTGCTGCCGTCAGCCGACTTGGGCGCGGCGAAGATCGCCTGGGCCTGCACCAGCGCATCGCGCACCTGACCCGGCGTCAGCGGCTTCAGGAGATAGTCCTGAATGCCCGAAGCGAGGAGATCGCGATACAGGCGCACGTCGTTGACCTGGCCGACCGCGATCACCACGGTGCCCGGCTCGCAGACTTCGGCGAGGGCGTTGATGTCGCTCAGCGGGTCGCCGCTTTCCGAAAGGTCGACCATCAGGATCGCCGGCGAGGCGGCAATCGACAGCGACTGGATCGCGTTGCGCAGGCCCCCCTTGTTGCACTTTTCGGGCTGCCAGCCCATGTCGGCAGTTACCGGACGCAGGATGTCGAGCGCGGCATCGTCGCACATGAACGCCGCGAACATGTCGCGGTTGGCGGTTTTCCAGGTCGCACTCATCGATCAGTTCCCCCCGGACTTGCTGGATACGGCCTTCAGGCCACCCGCGCCCGTGACGGGCTGATCGCGGTAGGACTGAATGGCCTTGGTGTTGCTCTGCACCAGCGTGGTGCTCATGCCCTTGGTGCCGCGCACAAGGTCTTCCTTGTTGGCGACCATGGCGGCCATGTTGCTGTTCACCGCGCAGCCGTAGTTCGACGAGGTGGCGCTGTTGTTCTTGTTGTCGACCTTGGTGGCCCAGTCCGGGCAGCCGGGGACGTAGGCCTCGGTGCGCGAGACGACGACGCGGGCGGTGCCCGGCGCGATCGTGCCTTCGGTTACCGGAGCGACGGCGGCCAGGAGGATGCCGAAGCGGCCCGCGACCTTTTCAACCGCATCGCGGGTCTGGTCGGAATCGACGGGATCATCGACCGAGATGCGATCACCATACCCGAGATCGAGGGCGTCGAGCCAGCCGGAGAGGCGGCGCTGTTCGGAGACGGCGAGGCCGCCGCCGGGCAGCGTCGAGACATCGAACACGAAGCTGGTGCGCTCGACAACCGGCTGGTGCACACTTTCAAGGCTGCGGTTCATTTCGGCCGACGGTGCGTTGCACGCGGCCAGGGGCAGGGTCAGCACGCCGGCGAGGAGAAGGACCCGGGCGGTACCCTGAATGCGGGGCATACGGATGGACATGGCTGGGCCCTTTCTCAGTTGAGATTGAAGCCGGGCGCGGCATCGGCGCTGGCCTGGCGATTGCGGGAGGGACGGCTGGCCTTCTGCGGCGCGGCAGCCGCTGCGGCAGGCTTGGCGGGCGAAGCCCCGTCAACGCTCGGCGCATCGGAGAGCGGCGCATCGAGCGCACCGACCTTGGGACCGTTCGACTGCACCGTGCCGGCCTTTTCGGTCGGCTTGGGGCGATCACCGCCGGTCACGCCATCGGATTCGAGATGGCCCAGGACCTGCTGGAGCGCCGTGGCCGACTTGAAGCCGTCCGTCGGCAGCTTGATCTCGCTCGAGTCGACCGGATTGACCAGATAGGGCGTCACGATGATGACCAGCTCGGTCTCGCCCTTCTTGAACGAAGTCGAGCGGAACAGCGAGCCGAGGATCGGCAGGTCGCCGGCGCCGGGCATCTTGGTGATCGTGTCCTGCGCGTTGTTGCGCAGGAGGCCCGCGATCATGAAGCTCTGGCCCGAGCCGAGTTCGATCGTGGTTTCAGCACTGCGCACCGTCAGCGCGGATACGCTGAAGCTGTTGCTGATGATCGCGCCGTCGGACGAAAGTTCGGACACTTCCGGCTTCACCCGCAGCGAGATGCGGCCATTGGCCAGCACCGTCGGCGTGTAGGCGAGGGAGATACCGTACTTCTTGAACTCGATCGAGGTGTTGCCAAGGCCGGTCGAGACCGGGATCGGGTACTCGCCGCCCGCGAGGAAGTTGGCGGTCTCGCCCGAAAGCGCGGTCAGGTTCGGTTCGGCCAGGCTGGTGACGAGGCCGATGGTCTCGCCCAGGTCCAGCGCCGAAAGCACGTTGAGCCCGAACAGCTTGCCCATCACGGCCAGCGTCGACTGGCCCTGCAGCGGGGTCACGTTGGTGCCGTCCTTCGAGATGAACTTGCCGGGGTTGTTTATGTCGGGGATCTGCCCCGTCACCGTATTGCCGAGGCCCAGCGGCAGGCGGGGATCGGTGGTGAAGGTCGTGCCTGCACCGCGGCCGGTGTTGAGACCGAACTTGGTGATATTGCCGTTGCCGTCGATCGTGGTGATGTTCGAGCCGATCTGACGCACCAGCGAGCGGTTCACTTCGGCGAACTTCACGTGCAGGTTGACCTGCAGCGGGGTCGCCATCTTGAGGCGGCTGATCACCGTCGTCTTGGGATCGACGAAGGCCTTCACCAGGCGCTCCGCCTCGGCGGCATCCTCGGGCGCGGCAATCGTGCCGGTGAGGAGCACCGTGTTGTTCATCGTCGAGGTGACGATGTGCGCTTCGGGCATGGCCAGCTTGAGCATCTGATCGACGCTGTCGATGTTGGTGCCGACGCGGACATTGGCCGACCACACCACGTCGCCGTTCGAGTTGCTGGCGTAGACGGTGGTCTCACCGCCGGACTTGCCGAACACGTAGAGCTGGTTGGTCGACTTTACCTGCACGTCGGCCACCGAGTCGTTGGCGACGAACACGTCGGTCATCTTGCCGGGCAGCGTGACGAGCTGGCCGCGACCGATCGAGATCGCGATGCTGCGGGCCGGGCTGGTCACCGTCTGGGCGGCGACCGGCGCGGGGGCCGAGGCGAGTGCCAGCGGAACCGCGAGAGCGACGAGCGGGAGCAGCTTGGAAGCGATACGGGCCTTCATGGTCTTGCCTTTCGCGGGCGCAGTCTGGGCCTTGAGGGGAGCGATCATGTGCATGTCAGTTACCCCCAACCTTGACTTCCTGGGTGTCCTTGCCGCGGGTCACGCGGACCACGGGGCCCCGGTAGAAGAGTGCCTTGGCGGCGTCGGTCATCGAACCGCCGGCAGGCAGCTGGGGCGGAGCAGCGAGCGCCTTGACCGCAGCGGCGATATCGTTCTGGACAACCTTCTTCGGCTGGAAGCGCGAGACATCACCACCGGTCGCGAAGCTGTTGCCGTCGGCCTCGATGGGCTTGCCCATCGCCTGCTTGAGGATGCGTTCTTCGTCGGCCTTGCTGGTGCCAGCGGGGATCTTGATCTGGCCAAGCGCGATGGCCTGGTCGAGTTCGCTCGAGTTGTCCGCCAGCGAGCGAAGCGACAGCGAGATGGTGCCGATGGTCTGCGCAACCGCAATCTTCTCGGCGATCTTCGGCGTGGCTTCGACTGTCACGGTGCTGAAGGTGCGGACGCGGGTCTTGCCCTCGATCTGCTCCTGCTCGGTCGACTGGTCGGTTGCCAGCACGCGCAGGTTCTTGAGGATGGTCTCGGCGGTCTTGAGCGTCTGGCCCACACCCTTCACCGACTGGGTGAGAACGAGGTCGATGTGGTCACCTGGGAAGACAAAGCCTGCAACAGCGGTGCGAGCACTCACCGGAATGGTGACAGCGCGCATGCCCGGCCCGAGCGCGGCAGCGAGGAAGCCGCGGTCGCCGGGGGAGACGAGGCTGCCCTGCGTGACCGGTTCGCCTGCCGTGATCGGATGGCGCACAACGGTGCCGAGGAGCTTCGACATGTCCGTCTTGTCTTCGGTGAAGTAGACGTCCTGCACGAGGTCCTTCGGCCAGGGCTGGTAGCCCATGGCGTCGGCCGTGATGATCGTGCCGGCGGGAAGCGCACGGTTTGCGACGAGCACCTTCGCGCCCATCTGCACCTTCGCAGCTGCCGCTGCCTGCGGCGATGCGGCGCCTGCAAACAGGCTCCTGGCAGCAAAGGCCGTACCGATCGCCACGATCAGCGCCCCTACCAGCAGCAACAGTTTCTTCCTGTCCATGGCTTCAATCCTGCCGTTTGATCCGCCCGCCTGTTTCGGGCAAAATGGTTAAGATAGCGTCAGCCCGCCGAAACGGCGTGCAGAGCAGTCCAATCTGTCGTTGTGATGATCCAGAGCCCGGCCGTCGCGATGGCGATGCCGTAAGGAATCTTGAGCTTGTCCTTCTGGCGCCGGGCGATGTGCCACATGCCCATCGTGATGGTCAGCACGCCGCCCGCGAGCGCCATGATGACCAGCAGCTTGAGGAACAGCAGCGCGGGCATCCACAGTGCCAGTGCGGTGAGCAGCTTCACGTCGCCGCCGCCCATCGCCCGAAGTGCGAAGAGGCCGGCGAGGGCGAGGAAGGTAACCATAGCAAGGCCAAGCTGGAGCGCGACACCCGGCCACAGCGCGAGACCCGACGCCCACCAGAACAGCGGTGCGCCCGCTGCAATCGCGGCGTTCAGCCAGTTGTCGATCTGGCGGCGGCGGATATCGGTGATCGCGGCAATCGTGAGTGCGATTGCCAAGGCCCCGACCAGTCCGTAAACGATGTGAGTTCCCTGCATGAGGGGTCTCATACGGGACAATCACTTACCAAACGGTAACCAAACGGGCGCCGCAGTTCCGGGGACTTGCGGATGCTGGCATGGCATTGTGACGGGAGTTTTGGCGTGCATCCAGGCTTGGCGGGTGACGATGTGAGGCGGGCGATTCCCCCCTCGGCGCGGGAATGGCGCTGGTCTCTGCCCGATGGTCACCCGCTTCGCCGCATCAGCCTCGATCCGCCCGCCGGAGTGCCTTTGCGCGGGTCGATCCTGTTCATGCCAGGGCGTGCTGATTTCTACGAGAAGTATCTGGAAACATTGGTGGAATGGGCCAATGCCGGCTGGCACGTGAGCGCCGCCGACTGGCGCGGGCAGGGTGGCTCCGGACGCATGACGGCGAACCCCATCGTGGGCCATATCGCCGATTTCTCGATCTGGATCGCCGACCTTGCCGCGCTGTGGTCAGACTGGGTGCGGACGACCCCCGGACCCCATGTTCTGGCGGGGCATTCGATGGGCGGCCACCTCGTCCTGCGCGGGGTGGTGGAAGGCGCGGCAAATCCCGATGCAGTTTTGCTCAGCGCGCCGATGCTCGGATTCGTCACGGCGATTCCGCAGTTTGTTCAGCATATTTATGGAAAGCTGATGTGCCGCATCGGTAACCCCGAACGGACGGCGTGGGAATCGAGCGAGAAGCCCGGATCGGCCATGGACGAGCGCATGACACTGCTGACCCATGATGCCGACCGCTATTCCGATGAGCTGTGGTGGCGCGCTGCACGTCCGGAACTGGAAATCGGCCCGGCCAGCTGGCGCTGGGTCGAGCGGGCGGCCGCCTCGATCGAGACCCTGCGCGCGCCGGGGGCGCTGGAAACGGTAATGGCGCCGGTCCTGCTGCTCGCCGCGAAGAAGGATGCGCTGGTATCCTGGCCCGCGATCGAGCGAGCAGCCGACCGCCTGCCGCGCGGCGAACTCGTGGCCTGGGGCCCCGAAGCGCGCCACGAATTGCTGCGCGAGGCGGACCCCGTGCGGCGGCAAGTCATGGCCACGATCAGCAGCTTCCTCGATCGCGCAGTGCCGGCAAAGGCAGGATGAACACGGTGAGTACTCTCGAAACCTTTGACGTTGCCATCATCGGCGCCGGCATGGCAGGCTCCAGCTTCGCTGCGGAATGCGCCCCCCATGCCCGGGTGCTGCTGATCGAGGCCGAGGATACGCCGGGCTATCACACCACCGGCCGCTCCGCCGCGTTCTGGCATGAGACCCTTGGCGGGCCGAAGATCTATCCTCTCACGTCGGCATCGGGGCCCTGGCTTGCCGAACACGGCTTCCTCAGCCCGCGCGGCGGCCTGCATTTCGGGCGCGAGGATCATCGCGACAAGGCAGAAAGCTTCCTCGCGGAGTTCGAATCCGCTGGGGCGCGGGTCGAACTGATCGGCCGCGCCCGGCTCGAACAGATCGTGCCGGGTCTGCGGCCTGAATGGATCATTGGTGCGTGGGAGCCCGAATGCGCCGACATCGACGTCGCCGCGATGCACCAGCACTACCTCGCCGCCGCACGCAAGGCTGGCAGCGTACTGCGCGTGCGCGCGCGGCTGGACCATGCCGAGCGCGCCGGCGCAGGCTGGTCGCTGGCCTGGAGCGGAGCCGCCGGACAAGGCGAGGCGCGCGCCGCGCTGCTGGTGAATGCGGCGGGCGCGTGGGCTGATCCGGTGGCCAAGATCGCAGGCGCGGCCCCGCTTGGCATCCAGCCGCTGCGCCGTTCGATGGTGCAGCTGCGCATCGATCCGGCGCCACCGCCGACACTGCCGCTGACGCTGAGCTTCGACGAGGATTTCTACTTCCGCCCGCAGGGTGACCGCCTGTGGCTTTCGCCCCATGACGAGACCCCGGATGTGCCGTCCGACGCCGCGCCGGAAGAGCTCGATATCGCCATGGCAATCGACCGGATGGAGCAGGCGGTCGACTGGAAGGTGCGTGCGCTGGAGCGGCGCTGGGCAGGGCTGCGGTCGTTCGCGCCCGACCGGCTGCCGGTTTATGGCTTCGATCCCGTGTGTGAAGGCCTGTTCTGGTTTGCCGGCCAAGGCGGCATCGGCATCCAGACCGCGCCCGCTGCCGCCCGGCTCGGTGCGCAGCTCCTGCTTGGGCTTCCGCGCGATGAGATGACGCACACGCTTGAGCCGGCGTACTACACGCCAGCGCGTTTCACCCCATAGCGGCGCATTTCGGACTCCCACCAAAATCCCTGCGTGTTAGACAACGGCGGGGTCCGTAAATTTACCGAGGGAGTTAAGGATATGGCGCACCGTTTCGAGATTCGGAAGAACAAGGCGGGCGAGTTCGTGGCCTACTTCTGCCACAACTCTGAATCGATCTTCTGGACCGAAGGCTACAAGTCGAAGGCCAGCGCGAAGAATGCCATCGAGTCGGTGCTGAAGAACGGCCCCGGTGCCGAAGTGGTCGATACCACCACCGAGGACTGAAGCCTCAGGCCGCGATGGCCGCGTCGCTGGCGAGCTTGTCGACACGCTCGTTCTCGGGGTGACCGTCGTGGCCTTTCACCCAGACCCATTCGATCTTGTGCGGGCGCGCCGCGGCGAGCAGCGCGCGCCACAAGTCCTCGTTCTTGACCGGCTTGTTGTCGGCTGTCTTCCAGCCCTTCTTCTGCCAGCCGAACACCCATTTGGTGATTCCGTCGAGGACATAGCGGCTGTCGGTGTGGAGCGTGACCTGGCAGGGTGCCTTGAGCGCCTCCAGCCCCTTGATCGCGCCCATCAGTTCCATGCGGTTGTTGGTCGTCTCGCGCTCGCTGCCCGAGAGCTCCTTCTCCGCCTCGCCCATGCGCAGCAGCGCCCCCCAGCCGCCCTTGCCGGGATTGCCCTTGCACGCGCCATCGGTGAAAATCTGGACGTGCTTCATGCGAAAACTTCCGGGTTGGATTTGTAGAAGCCGAGGCGCCGCGCAGGGCCCATCGGGTCCTTGGGCGTGACAAGCGCGTCGGTCGGCGTGTTGAGCCAGTCCCACGCCCGGCTCATCGCGAAGCGCATCGCCGCGCCCTGTCCCAGCAGCGGCAGCGCCGCGCGCTCGGCAGGCAGGAGGGGACGCACGCTTTCGTAGCCTTCGATAAGGGCCTGTGAGATGTCGCTCTGGAACACATCGTCCTTGTCGAAGCACCACGCGACGTGGGTGACGGCAAGATCGTAGGCAATCAGGTCGTTGCAGGCGAAGTAGAAGTCGATCAGGCCGGTCACGCGCTCGCCCAGCATCAGCACGTTGTCCGGGAACAAGTCGGCATGGATGACGCCGGAAGGCAGATCGGCGGGCCAGCTGGCGGCAAGGCGCGGCAGTTCGCTGGCGACGATGCTCGCCAGCTCCGGATTGATCCGCGCAAGGCGTTCTGCACCGCAGGCGGCGGCAAGGCGCTGCCATTCGGCGACGCCCATGCCGTTGGCGCGGCTGGCGGGGAAGTCCGCCGCGGCCAGATGCAGCCGCGCGAGTTCAGCGCCGACCGCGCGGGCCTGCCCGGCTGTCGGCGTGCTGACCGATACGCCGGGGAGATACTCGATCAGCGCGAGCGCCTTGTCCCCGTTCGGGCCGTACTGGCTGACGTAGAGGTTGCCTTCGCGGTCGTGGATCGTGCGCGGGACCGGGCAGCCCTTGGCGGCGAGGTGATCGAGCAGCGAGAGGAAGTAGGGCAGGTCCTCCAGCTCGATGCGGAACTCGTACATTGTCAGGATGAAGCGCGCGCCGGTTCCATCCTTTCCGGTCGTCTCGAGCAGCCAGTTGCTGTTGGAAACGCCCTCGGCAATGCCCTTGGCGGAAACCAGCGTGCCGACGTCGAATCGGGCGATCAGCGCGGACATCTCCTCCGCGCCGAGGTGGGTGTAGACGGCCATGGTGCGGGCTTATTCGGTAAGCTGGCGCGGCAGCTTGAACACCATCTTCTCGACCGTGGTGGTCACGGTCTCTTCCTCGACAGCCCGCCACTCCCGCAGCCGGTCGATCACTTCGCGCACCAGCACTTCCGGCGCAGAGGCCCCTGCGGTCAGGCCAAGGGTCTCCACATTAGCGAGCCACGCCGGGTCGATCTCGCTGCCCCGCTGGATCAGGCGGGCGGCGGTGCCCTCGCGCTCGGCCACTTCGACGAGGCGCAGCGAATTGGAGCTGTTCGGCGCGCCGATCACCAGCAGCAGATCGCAGCGCTCGGCAATTGCCTTGACTGCAGCCTGGCGGTTCGACGTGGCATAGCAGATGTCCTCGGCACGTGGGCCGCTGATCTCCGGGAAGCGGGCGCGCAGCGCTCCGACGATCTCGCGCGTATCATCGACCGAGAGCGTCGTCTGGGTGAGGAAAGCGAGCGGGGCGCCTTCGGGGAAAACGAGCGCGGCGACATCTTCCAGCGTCTCGACCAGCGTGATCGCGCCGTCCGGCACCTGACCCATCGTCCCGATCACTTCGGGGTGGCCCTTGTGGCCGACGAACAGGATATGGCGCCCGGCTTCCACATGGCGCTCGGCCTGGCGGTGGACCTTGCTCACCAGCGGGCAGGTCGCATCGAGCCAGTCGAGCCCGCGTTCGTTGGCGGTGGCGGGGATTACCTTGGGCACACCGTGGGCGGAGAACACGACCGGCGAGCCATCCGGCACTTCGTCGAGTTCCTCGACGAAGATCGCACCCTTTTCCTTGAGCCCATCCACCACATAGCGATTGTGGACGATTTCGTGCCGCACGAAGACCGGCTGGCCGAACTTGTCGAGCGCGCGCTCGACGATCTCGATCGCTCGGTCGACACCGGCGCAGAAGCCGCGCGGGGCGGCGATCAGCAGCTTGAGCGGGGCGAGCCCTTCGGTGGGGGCACTGGGCGAAGCGGAAACGAGCGTTGTCATCGCGGGCGACCTTAGCAGGAGGGCGCCCTCTCGCAAACCCGCCAAGAAGGGGCAATGACCGGGGATGCAGCATTGCACCAAGGGGGCACGGTGGCTAGAGGATGCGATCACCGCTGCCCAAGGATGCCTGAATGACCTCGTCCGCCTTCCGTTCTGTTTCCTTCCGGCGCCTTGCTCCGCTGGCCGCGCTGGCCCTCGTGGGCACGCTCGGCGCATGCAAGGGCGGCGGCGGCGAACTGGTGGTGGACGACAGCGTCGGCGTGACGGCGCTGCGCAGCCCGTGCCCTCTGGTCGAGGTTCCGGAAATGACCGGCGACATCACGCTGTTTTCCGCGCCCGGTCGCACGGATTCCGGAGCCATCGACGTGACCGCCTCGATCACCAACCTGCGCGGCAGCTGCGATGACGGCAAGGGCCAGACCCAGCTGAACACGCAGGCGACGTTCGACGTCTTTGCCCGCCGCACCGATACGCGGGGCGCGCGCCGGGTCGTGCTGCCCTACTTCTCTGCGGTGATGCGCGGCGGCAATGTCGTGATCGCCAAGCGTCTCGGCACGATCACGCTCGATTTCGCCGATGGGCAGGAACGCGCGCAGGCCGTCGGCCACGCCAGTTCGGTCGTGGACCGCAAGGAGGCCACGCTCCCCGACAATGTGCGCAAGCTGCTCACCCGCAAGCGCAAGCCCGGTCAGGCAGACGCCGCGACCGATCCGCTGGCGCTGCCCGAAGTGCGCGCCGCGCTCGCCAAGGCGAGCTTCGAGCAGGTCGTCGGCTTCCAGCTGACCGACGAGCAACTGAAGTACAACGCCACGCGCTGATTTGTTGGCGAACGCGCGCGCTTGGGGTAACGGCGCGCGCATGACTGACATCGCAACCGCTTCCGCTCTTCCCTTGTTCGCCGATTTTGCCGGCGTGATCGACCGCGCGCTCGATGCGCTGGTCGCGGCCGGTTCGCTGCCGGAGGGGCTGGCGCGAAGCGGTGTGACCTGCGAGCCGCCGCGCGAGGCGAGCCATGGTGATATTTCGACCAACGCGGCGATGGTGCTGGCAAAGCCCGCCGGCACCAATCCGCGCGCGCTGGCCGCACTGCTGGTGGAAGAACTGGCCAAGGAACCGCGCGTGGCCTCGGCCGAGATCGCGGGGCCGGGCTTCATCAATCTGCGGCTGGCAGGCAGCGCCTGGCTGGGCGAGCTTGGGCTGATCGCGGCCAAGGCCGGGGACTACGGTCGTTCCACGATGGGTGGCGGCACGATGGTCAATGTCGAGTACGTTTCGGCCAATCCTACGGGCCCGATGCACATGGGCCACTGCCGCGGCGCGGTGGTGGGCGATGCGCTCGCCAGCCTGCTCGAATTCGCCGGGCACCGGGTGACGCGCGAATACTACGTCAACGATGCTGGCGCGCAGGTCGATGTGCTCGCCCGCTCCGTCCACATGCGCTACCGGGAAGCGCTCGGCGAGACGATCACCATTCCCGAAGGCCTCTACCCGGGCGACTACCTCGTCCCTGTCGGGCAAGCGCTCGCGGCAGAATTTGGCGACAAGTACGCGGCGGCGCCCGAAGCCGAGTGGCTGGTGCTGTTCCGTGGCCGCGCGGTCGCAGCCATGATGGACATGATCCGCGACGACCTCGCGACCTTGGGCATTCACCACGACTTGTTCTCGTCCGAAGCCGAACTGCAGGCCTCGGGCAAAGTCGATGCCGCAGAGGCGTGGCTACGCGCGCATGATCTGGTCTATGACGGCGAACTCGAAGCGCCCAAGGGCAAGACGCCGGACAACTGGGAACCGGTCGCGCTGCCGCTGTTCCGCTCCACGAAGTTTGGCGACGATCAGGACCGCCCGATCAAGAAGTCGAACGGCGCGTGGACCTATTTCGGCGCCGACCTCGCCTACCACTTCCAGAAGGCGCAGGCCGCCGACGCGCTCGTCGATATCTGGGGCGCGGACCATGCCGGCACGGTCAAGCGGATCAAGGCCGCCGTCGCCGCGCTGACGAGTGCCGACAGCGGAACGCCCAAGCCTTTCGAGGTCAAGCTGGTGCAGATGGTGGCCCTGCTCAAGGGCGGCCAGCCGTTCAAGATGTCGAAGCGCGCGGGCAATTTCGTCACGCTTGCTGATGTCGTCGATATGGTCGGCAAGGACGTGGTGCGTTTCACCATGCTGGCGCGCAAGCCCGATGCGCAGATGGACTTCGATTTCGACAAGGTGGTCGAAGCCTCGAAGGACAATCCGGTGTTCTATGTGCAGTATGCCCATGCCCGCATCCATTCGACCTTGCGCAAGGCGGCGGCGGAAGGCTTCGCACCCTCGGCAGAGCATGTCGCACTGCTGGGCGAGGAAGAGCTTGGCCTGATCAAGCTCGCCGCGCAGTTCCCGCGCGTGGTCGAAAGCGCAGCTGCCGCGCGCGAACCGCACCGGGTTGCGTTCTTCCTCTATGACCTCGCCGCGGGCTTCCATGCGTATTGGAACGTAGGGAATGACCGGCCGGACAAGCGCTTCATTGTGGCACAAGATGGAGCGCTCACATCGGCGCGGCTTTTCCTCGGCGTTCAAATCGGGCAAGTGGTGAAGAACGGGCTGGCCATACTTGGGGTGGAGGCCGCCGAGGAGCTTTGACGCGATGGTTACCGGTGAAGGGGACGACAACGAGGGCCAGACGTCGGGCCAGATGGCAGGAATGCCGATCAATCCGGCGGCCTGGGGCGAAACGGCAGAGCATGTTGCTGGCGAAGCGCATGATGCCGCCGCGACGATGTTCGAAGGCGCGCAGGATGATCGTCTTGCGCTGGGCGACGAGGAACGCCTGCCGTGGCTCGAAAGCGCGGACGACGTCGATTTCGATGAGCCGGGGCCTGACAACAGCCGGATGATCGGTTTCGGCGTGCTTTCGGTGCTGCTGCTGGCGGCGCTGGTCGGCGGAATTTACTGGGTCACCCACCGGGGCGGCGGTGCGGCTGCGGCTGATGGCAGCCTGATCGAAGCCAGCAAGGAACCCTACAAGATTGCGCCCAAGGATCCGGGCGGCAAGACGTTCCAGGGCACCGGTGACGCCAGCTTCAAGGTAAGCGAGGGCGAGAAGCCCGTCGCCAATCTCGGCGGCAGCGCGGCGCCCGCTCCGGCGGCGCCAGCTCCCGCCGCGCCCAAGCCAACCGCATCGGCCGCCGCACCGGCTGCGCCCACTTCGGGCGTCGGCGTGCAGGTCGGCGCATTCTCGACCGCCGCGTCGGCCGAGACGGCATGGTCCAAGCTGGTCACCGCCCACGATGCGCTCTCCGGCCTCTCGCACCGCGTGGTCGAAGGCAAAGCTGACATGGCGACAGTGTTCCGCCTGCAGGCCGTGGCAGGCGATGTCGGTGCCGCCAATGCGCTCTGCGCCAAGCTGCAGGCAGGCGGGCTCAAGTGCCAGGTGAAGCGCTGAGCTGATTTCCCCTCCCCATTTTTACGAAGCACAAATGGGGAGGTGGCCCGCCGCAGGCGGGTCGGAGGGGTTCTTCTTCTCCTTTTCCCCCACGATCCACAGCCTCAAACCTTGCGCGCGCGGCGGGATTGGGCGAATCCTCCCCCATGCTCCCGGCGATCTTCGGGCTTTCGGGCCTCACTCTCAGCGATGACGAGCGCGCATTCTTCCGCGATGCCGATCCGGCGGGCTACATCCTGTTCGGCCGCAACGTGGAGAGCCGTGCGCAGCTGCGTGCGCTGACCGATGAACTGCGCGGCCTGCATGGGCGGGAGCGGACCTTCATCTGCATCGATCAGGAAGGTGGCCGCGTCGCTCGGATGAAGCCGCCGGTCTGGGCGAGCTATCCGCCCGGCGCAGTGTTCGACAAGCTCTATGACATCGCCCCGATCAGCGCGATCGAGGCGGCGCGCGCGCATGCAGAAGCGCTGGGGCTCGATCTCGCCGAAGCCGGGATCAGCGTCGATTGCCTGCCGCTGCTCGATGTGCGGCAGGAAGGCGCGCACGATGTGATCGGCGACCGCGCGCTGGGGCATGAACCGCTCCGGGTTGCGGCGCTGGGCCGGGCGATGCTCGAAGGCCTCGCCCGCGCCGGGGTTGCCGGGGTGGTGAAGCATATCCCCGGCCATGGCCGCGCCGGGGTGGACAGCCACAAGGAACTGCCCACCGTTACCGCCAGCGATGCGGAACTCGAAACCGACCTCGCTCCGTTTCGCAGCCTCAAGGACAGCCTGATCGGGATGACGGCGCATGTCCGTTACACGGCGTGGGACAGCGAGAACCCCGCGACACTCTCCGCCACGGTCATCGCCGACGTTATCCGCAACCGCATCGGCTTCGACGGCTTGTTGCTGACCGACGATCTCGACATGCAGGCGCTGGGCGGCGCAGTGCCGGAACGGGCAGCGCGCGCGCAGGCGGCAGGCTGCGACATCGCGCTCAACTGCTGGGCGAAGATGGACGACATGGTGGGTATTGCCAACGCGCTTGCGCCGATGTCCGAAGTGACTGCTGCCCGGCTTGAGTGCGCTTTGGCGCCCACCAGCGACTTCAGCGGGCCAGTGGACTACGCGCGGCAGGCCGAACGCACCGCAACTCGCGACCGGCTGTTGGAGCTGGCATGATCGAAGAGGCCGCCCTCGCACCGCTGGCGGCGGACGACTGGGACGAGACCCCGCTCGATGTGCCGCCTGAAGCAAGCGATACGCTCACGCTGACGATCGATGGCTGGGAAGGGCCGCTGCACTTGCTGCTCGATCTGGCGCGGCGGCAGAAGGTCGATCTGCGCAAGATCTCGATCCTCGCGCTGGTTGATCAGTACCTCGAGTTCGTGGAGCGCGCCGGCGCCCAGCGGCTCGAACTGGCGGCAGATTACCTCGTCATGGCGGCATGGCTGGCATGGCTGAAATCGCTGCTGCTGCTGCCGCGCGACCCCGAAGTGCAGCCGAGCCCGGAAGAGCTGGCTCTGCGCCTGCAACTCCGTCTGCAGCGCCTCGGGGCCATGCGCGAAGCGGGCGCCCGGCTGATGGCGCGGGATCGGCTTGGTCGTGATGTGTTCCCGCGCGGCGCGCCGGAAGGGCTGCGGACTTTGCGGCAGGTGCGCTGGCACTGCGATCTCTTCGCGCTGATGCAGGCTTATGGCCACGTCCAGCACCGCAATCGCCCCGTGGTCCACATGGTCCGCGCGCGCCCGGTGATGACGCTGGAAGCCGCCATCGCGCGCGTCGAGGCGCTGATCGGCGTCGCGATCGATTGGACCGCACTCACCAGCTTCCTGCCCCCGAGCGAGCCGGATGCAGATCCGCGCCTCGCCCGTTCGGCGCTCGCCTCCAGCTTTGTCGCCGCGCTGGAACTGGCCAAGCAGGGCAAGGTGGAAATCGCGCAAGAAGCGACGTTCGCGCCGCTCATGCTGCGCCGGACGGCTGCATGAACGAGGTGGAACGCGCGGTCGAGGCGGCGCTGTTCGCCGCAGAAGCGCCGATGACGGTAGAGGAACTGTCGCGCCACCTTGGCGGCGCGGAAGGCGTCGAAGCGGCACTCGAAGCGCTGGCCGCGCACTATGCCGGGCGCGGGGTGGAACTCGTCAGACGCGGGGCAAGCTGGCATTTCCAGACCGCGCCCGATCTCGCCCACCTCCTTCGCCGCGAGCGCGAGGACGTGCGCCGCCTGTCGCGAGCGGCGACCGAGGCGCTGGCGATCATCGCCTATCACGAACCCGTCAGCCGCGCCGAAATCGAGGCGATCCGCGGCGTGCAGACTGCCAAGGGCACGCTCGACGTGCTGATGGAAGCGGGCTGGGTCAAGGTGGCGGGCCGCCGCGAGGGGCCCGGACGACCGACGATCTACGCGACGACGCCGGAGTTTCTCGCCCATTTCGGCCTCGAATCGCGGCGCGATCTGCCGGGGATCGAGGAACTGCGGGCGGCGGGCCTGCTTGATCCTGTGGAGGCCGTGTTTGCCGGGGAACCTGACGTTGAACCGGACGAGGAGGCGGTTCGTGCATCGGAGCTTGACGAATCTGCGTGAGGTTGCTGGCAGTTTCGCAAGAGATGTCCTATCTGAAGGGACATAAAGGAGAATTCCCATGGGCGGTCTGTCCCTTCCGCATCTGATCATTCTGGCGCTGGTTGTCCTCATCCTGTTCGGTCGCGGCCGGATTTCCGAGATGATGGGCGATTTCGGCAAGGGTATCAAAAGCTTCAAGCAGGGCATGAGCGAGGGCGCCGACACGCCGCTCGTCCAGCCTCCGGCGCAGATTCAGCAGCAGCCCGTGGCTCCGGCTCAGCCCACCGCGCAGGGCGAGCAGACCGGCTCCGGCCCCGCCGCCTGATCCTGCACCCGCCCCCGTACCTGATCTGGGCCTGAAACGATGTTCGGCATTGCGCCAGACGAGATGCTGCTCGTCGTGATCGTGGCGATCATCGTCATCGGTCCCAAGGACCTCCCGCTTGCGCTGCGCACGGCGGGCCGCTGGATCGGCAAGATTCGCCGCGTTTCCGGGCACTTCCGTGCGGGCCTCGAAACCATGATCCGCGAGGCGGAGATGGAGGAGATGGAGCGCAAGTGGAAGGAACAGAACGCGGCGATCATGGCGGCTCACCCGGCTGCTGACCCCGCCGCTGCGGGTCAGACCGCCGCCGCCGCGACCGATCAGAACGATCCGCCGCCCCAGAACCCGGCCCTGAACCCGGCACTGATGACGCCGCTCCCCGCGCCGATCGATCCCGAGATCACGGCCGTCGCGCCGACCGAACCTGTCGGCGAAATGCTCCCGATTTCCGATCGCCCCGCCCGCGCGCGCGGCCCGGCTGAAGGCACGGCAGGGGGCACGGCATGATGGTCAGCGATATCGACGAGACTCAGGCCCCGCTGCTCGACCATTTGCTCGAGCTGCGCACGCGGCTGCTGCGCTGTGTCTATGCGCTCGCAATTGCCTTCGTTGGCTGCTTCTATTTCGCCAACCAGATCCTTGCGATCCTCGTCCAGCCGCTCGCTCATGCGTTTCCGGCGGGGCAGGGCAAGCTGATCTACACCAAGCTCTATTCGGCGTTCTTCGTCGATCTCAAGGTCTCGCTCTTCGCCGCCTTTCTGGTCAGCTTCCCGGTGATCGCCAATCAGCTCTGGGCGTTCATCGCCCCGGGGCTCTATGCGCGCGAAAAGAAGGCGTTCCTGCCCTTCCTGATCGCCACGCCGATCCTCTTCACGATGGGGGCGAGCCTCGCCTATTTCATCGTGATGCCGACGGCGTTCCGCTGGTTCATCGGCTTTCAGGGCGACAAGGGCGGGCTGCAACTCGAAGCGCTGCCCGGCATCGAGGAATACCTCAACCTCGTGATGCAGTTCATTTTCGCGTTCGGGATCAGCTTCCTGCTCCCGGTGCTGCTGATGCTGCTCAACCGCGCCGGGATCGTGACGCGCGGGCAGCTCGTCGCAGCGCGGCGCTATGTCATCGTCGGCATCACCGCGCTGGCCGCCGTGATCACTCCGCCGGACGTGCTGAGCCAGCTGATGCTCGCGATCCCGCTGATGATCCTGTTCGAAGGCACGCTGATCGTGATGCGCTTTGCCGAGAAGAAGGACGCAGCGGAACGGGCCAAGGCCGAAGCTGAGGCCGCGAGCGCCTGATCGCTCAATACCGCGACACGCCGAACCCGTGGCGCGGGAAGTGCACGTTGACCGCGCCGGTCAGCGCATGGTCGCGGCGGATCACGATGGTGTCGGTGTCGCAGCGCAGCAGGGTGCCGTGGCTGGGCATCACGCCGTAGTCGACCGCTGCGACGTTGACTTCGGTGCCCGGCGGGATATCCGCGATGTCACTGGCCTGCTCGACGGCCACAGGGTCGGCGGCTAGCGCGATGGCGAGCGCATCGTCATCCGAGATAGGCTCGCCCGGATGCTCGCCGAACTTGCGCATGCGGTCCATCCACGCGCTGGTATGGGGGCGGGCGGCAAGCCTGTCGGCCATGCCGCCGCCAGCGTGGATGAACCACAGCACGTGGTAGACTGCGAAGTCGGCAATGGTCCACTCCGCGCCGAACAAGTAGGCGCGCCCGTCGGCCAGCTGCGTGTCCATTTCCGCCAGGAACCGGGCGTAGCGGGCCTGCGCCTCGTCCACCGGCGGACGGCGGACTTGTGCGCCTTGGGCGAAGTTGGCGCGGTCTTCGGCGAAGGCCTGCGCGGTGGCGGGATCGGCGAAGAAATTGCCCATGTTCTCGGGCAGGAAGCGCAAGGTAACGGCGGCCCAGAACAGCTCGGTATCAACCCAGCGCGCGAGCGTTTGCGCCGCCAGTGTCTGCCCCGCCGGGTAGAGGGTGGGGCCGCTGTCCCCAAGATCGGTCGCACCGTCGAGATAGGCGGCGATCAGGGCCGTGTCGCAATAGACGTCCGCGCCCACCTGTAGCACCGGAATGCGCCGATAGCCGCCAGTGAGGGCGGTCGTCGCGGGGCGGGGCATGACCATCGAGACCTGCAGCGAGCGCCACGCGATGCCCTTGGCGCCAAGGATCGCGCGCACTTTCTCCGAGAACGGCGATTCCGGGTAATGGTGCAGGATCAGTTCAGCCATGGCTTGAAGTCCCTATTTCTTCACCGGTTCCGCGCCTGCCGCGCCGCCTTCGGGCGTTGCCGCGTCCCACACCTTGCCGCCGCCGACCCAGGTTTCGAACACCTTGGTCTTGCGGATGGCTTCGGGGGTGGCGACCATCGGATCAGTGTCGACGAAGATGAAATCGGCGCGCAGGCCCGGGGCGAGGCGGCCGAAGCGTTTTTCGGCAAACCCGGCATAGGCGGCATCGGCGGTGTAGCCGGCCAGCGCGGTCTCCCGGCTGACGCGCTCCTGCGGTTGCCAGCCTTGCGGGGGCTGGCCGTTCTCGTCGACGCGGCTGATCGCGGCGGCAAATCCGGTCCACGGATCGGGAAGCTCGACCGGCGTATCGGACCCGAAGGCGAGCACCGCACCGTGCGCCTTGGCAGAGGCCCAGGCATAGGCCCCTGACAGCCGCTCCGGCCCGAGCCGGGCTTCGGCCATCAGGCGGTCCGAAGTCTGATGAACAGGCTGCATCGAGGCGATCAGACCGACCGATTTGGCCACCCGCTGGGCAATCGGCCAGTCGGCGGGATCGATCACTTGCGCGTGTTCGATGCGCCAGCGGCGGTCGCCCTTGTAGGTCAGCGAGAGGTCGTCCATCGCGCCCAGCAGCACGGCATTGGCCTCATCACCAATGGCGTGGACGGCGATCTGATAATTGTCCATCGCGGCGCGGCTCATCAGGTTGCCAAGCTGCGTCTGGGTCAGGCGGGGAAGGCCGCGCGTGTCGGGCTTGTCGTGATAGGGTGCCTTGAGCCACGCCCCGCGCGAGCCGAGCGCGCCGTCCATGTAGAGCTTCACGCCATTGAGGCGCAGCCGGTCGGCATAGAGCCAGGGCGAGGGTCCGGGGCCGCCGATCTGCACCGTGCTGTCGATCCCCGAACCATAGGCCATGATTCGCACATAAAGCGTGTTCGCGTCACCCGCGCGGCGGAAAGTCTGCCAGTCCTCGATGGTGGCGCCCATGTCCGCCACGGCGGTCAGGCCGCGCCGGTAGAAATCGCGCTGGGCAAGCGCGAAGGCGGCGTCGTAGTCACGCGGGGTTGGCGGAGGGACCTTGGCCCCAACGAGCTCAGAGGCATTGTCGACAAGCACACCCGCCGGGCTGCCGTCGGCAAGGTGAATGATTTCGCCGCCGGAAGGGGCCTGCGTCGCCGCAGTCACGCCGCCGGCCTTGAGCGCGGCGCTGTTGCCCCAGCCGGCATGGCCGTCTGCCCGTTCGAGCCAGACGGGCCGGTCTGCCACGACACTGTCGAGTTCGGCGGCGGTGGGGAAGCGGCCGAGCTTCCAGCGCTCCTGGTTCCAGCCGCGCCCGAGCAGCCATGGCCGGTCCGGATGCGCCTTGGCATAGGCGGCGATCTTCTCCAGCGCTTCGGCGAGGCTGTTCGTTTCGGAAAGGTCCAGCGTCAGCGCGGCGAAACCGGTGCTCATCACATGGGTGTGCGCATCGATCAGGCCCGGCAGCATGAGCCGGCCCTTGCCATCGATGCGGTACTGGAAGCCCTTTTTCGGCGTCTTCTCGCCTTCATGGATCAGCGCCTTCACCACGCCCGCATCATCGAACAGCAGGGCCTTGAAGCGCTCGACATGGCCGTCCGCGCCGATGGTCTGGCCCTGAACGTTGTCGACAAGGGTGTCAGCGTGGGCGGGGGCGCTGAGCGCGATGGCGAGCGCTGCGAGGCCAACGCGCACCATCAGCCATTACCCCGGCGCGGTAGTCGGCGGATCAGCGCGCTCGTATCCTGCCTTCCGCCGCCCAGCGCCTGCACATCGGCATAGAACTGGTCAATCAGCGCGGTGGTCGGCACGCTGGCGCCCACGCTGCGCGCTTCCTCGATGGCAAGGCCGAGGTCCTTGCGCATCCAGTCCACTGCGAAGCCAAAGTCGAACTCGTCCTTGGCCATCGTGTGCCAGCGGTTGTCCATCTGCCACGATTGGGCGGCGCCGCCCGAGATCGCCTCGAACACCTTGTCGAGATCGAGCCGCGCGGCCTGCGCGAAGCGGATCGCTTCGGAAAGGCCCGCGATGGCGCCGGCGATGCACATCTGGTTGGCCATCTTGGCGGTCTGCCCGGCGCCGGGCTTGCCGACATGAGTCACCCGCTTGGCATAGGCGGCGAGCACCGGTCGCGCGGCGTCGACGGCCTTGGAACTGCCGCCGCACATGATCGAAAGCGTGCCCGCTTCCGCGCCCGATTGCCCGCCGGTGACCGGCGCATCGACGCAAAGGAGTTCCTTGTCGCGGCCCTCGACCGCGATCTGGCGGGCAATTCGCGCCGAAACGGTGGTGTGATCGATGAACAGCGCGCCCCTCCGCAGCGTGGAGAACACGCCGGTCGGGCTCAGCACCACGTCCGACAAGTCATCGTCGTTGCCGACGCAGGTGATCACCACATCCGCGCCCTCGGCGGCTTCGGCCGGGCTGGTGGCGACCCGCGCGGCAAGGCCCGGATGCGCGGTTTGCCACGCTTCCGCGCGCGCAGGCGTGCGGTTGTAGATGGTGAGCGTATGGCCAGCGGTGCCGAGATGGCGGGCCATGGCCCCGCCCATCACGCCAAGGCCGAGGAACGAAACGTTGAGCGGAGTAGGAGTTGCGTCTGTCATACCTGCGGGTTCTAGCCGCTTTGCCGCGCGCCGCCAGCCCCCTTCGCGGCGGGGCGGATGCAATTGTACTTGGCGGCAAGGGGTGGGCGGTCTAGCTCCCATCCCATGCTGCACCGCAATAGATTCGTGGGCTTCGCCGGGATTGCCTTCTGGGTCGCCTTGGCCACGGCGTTGACGCTGGCGCTGCTGCCGCACCCGCCGCATTTCCGCGAATTCGGAGACAAGGCGCAGCACATGCTGGCCTTCGGCACGCTCGCATTCCTCGGCAGTTTCGCGTTTCCGTCGTTCCCGAAAGCCCGCCTTGCTGAGCGGCTCTCGTTCCTCGGGGCAATGGTCGAAGTGCTCCAGTCGATCCCTTCGCTCCACCGCGACTGCGACATCCGCGACTGGATCGCCGATACGATCGCGATCGTTGTCGTTCTCGCGCTGCTCCACGCAATGAATCTGCCCCGCCGCGCCCGCTAGGCGCAACGAAGGTTCCCTTGAGGGCGGGTTTCGATTAGGGGCCGTAGCCCATGAGCACCTCTGCAACTTCGGCCACAACCGCCGCCCCGCTGCTGACCCTCGACGACGTGCGCGCCGCTGCCGCGCGCATTGCCGGGCAGGTCGTGCGCACGCCCACGCTCCACAGCAAGACGCTCAGCGAAATTACCGGCGCGGAAATCTGGCTCAAGTTCGAAAACCTGCAGTTCACCGCCGCCTACAAGGAACGCGGCGCGCTCAATGCACTGCTCCAGCTTTCGGAAGAACAGCGCTCGAAGGGCGTGATCGCGGCTTCGGCTGGCAACCACGCGCAGGGGCTTTCCTATCACGGCACGCGGCTCGGCATGCCCGTCACCATCGTGATGCCGCGCACCACGCCGACCGTGAAGATCATGCAGACCGAAAGCGTTGGCGGCACTGTCGTGCTGGAAGGCGAGACCTTCGACGAGGCCTATGCCTATGCGCGGCAACTGGAAGCCGAGCGCGGCATGACCTTCGTGCATCCCTTCGATGATCCGCATGTGGCCGCCGGGCAGGGCACTGTCGCGCTCGAAATGCTCGAAGACGTGCCCGAACTCGAAACGCTGGTCGTCCCCATCGGCGGCGGCGGCCTGTTCAGCGGCATGGGCACCGCCGCGCGCGGGCTCAAGCCCTCGATCGGCCTTGTCGGCGTGCAAGCCACGCTGTTCCCCTCGATGTACGCCAAGCTCAAGGGGCTGGAACTGCCCTGCGGCGGCGACACCATCGCCGAAGGCATCGCGGTGAAGGAGCCGGGCACCTTCACGTCCGCCGTGCTCAAGAAGATCGCCGACGATATCGTGCTTGTAGGCGAACCGGCGCTGGAAACCGCCGTCGCCGTGCTCCTCCAGATCGAGAAGACCGTCGTCGAAGGCGCAGGTGCCGCTGGCCTTGCCGCCGTGATGACGCACCGCAAGCGCTTCGCCGGCCGCAAGATCGGCCTCGTGCTGTGCGGCGGCAATATCGATACCCGCCTGCTCGCCAATGTGCTGCTGCGCGATCTCGCCCGCTCGGGCCGTCTCGCGCGGCTTCGGCTCACGCTGCAGGACCGGCCGGGCGCGCTGTTCAAGGTGGTGGAGGATTTCAACCGCCACCAGGTCAACATCCTCGAGGTCTGGCACAACCGCATCTTCACCTCGCTGCCGGCCAAAGGCCTTACCGCCGAGATCGAATGCGAGGCGCGCGACCGCGAGCAGATCGACCTGCTGGTCGCCGGCCTGCGCGCCAAGGGCTATGATGTGCAGCAGGTGGAGCTCGGTTAAGCCTCTTTCGTCATATTTGCGGGCGGGCGCATCCCGTTTCGGTACGTCCGCCCATCTGTCCACAACGCCGCAGCGGATTCCTTGCCGATTAACTTCCTTTGGTGGTTAATGGCTCTTTCACCAATCGCCCGGCTGAGGCATGTTGCCCTTGTCAGCGCGACCGGATGGTCCGGCAGCGCGACAGAGGATACCGACCCGGCCGTGACTGCGCCCGTCCGCTTTCCCCGCTTCTTCGTGACCAGCCCGAGCGCTTGCCCCTATCTGCCGGGCAAGACGGAGCGGAAGGTGTTCACGGAACTGAAGGGCCCGAATGCCGACGAGCTCAATGATGCGCTCGGCCGCATCGGGTTCCGCCGCAGCCAGACGGTCGCCTATCGCCCCAGCTGCATCGATTGCTCGGCCTGCATCTCGGTGCGCGTGGTGGCGGGTGACTTCGTTCCCTCGTCCACCCAGCGCAAGAACCTGAAGCGCAACAGCGATCTCGTCGTCACTGCGTGCAAGCCGTGGTCCACCCCGGAACAATTCGAGCTGCTGCAGCGTTATCTCGCTGCCCGCCATCCCGGTGGCGGGATGGCGTCGATGGACGAGATGGACTTCGCCGACATGGTCGAGCACACCCCCGTCACCACTTTCGTGATCGAGTATCGCGAACCGGGTGTGGACGGGAAGCCCGGCCGGCTTGTCGGCGCGTGCCTGACCGACCGTCAGGGTGACGGCCTGTCGATGATCTACAGTTTCTATGAACCCGATGATGCAAAGCGGCGGGGGCTTGGCAATTTCATCATTCTGGACCACATCCTGCATGCCGCCCGTATCGGTCTACCCTACGTCTATCTCGGGTATTGGGTCGAAGGATCGGCGCGTATGCAGTACAAAGTCCGGTATCGGCCGCTCGAGCGGCTGGGCCGTGAAGGATGGGAACGATTTGACCCCGATGAGCAGGCCCGCGCGATCGACCGCGCTGCGACCGCAAGGGGTGCAGACCGGCGAATCGCGGACGACTCCGGGAAAGACGGGCTCATGGACGGGCTCGCCGCAGCTGCTGCGCAAACGCAGTACCGCCCGATCTAACCTATTGCCTGACGTCCTGCTGGCGCTGCTGCCGGCTGCCCTGCTCGCCATCCTGCCGCAATTGGCACACGCCCAGTCGCGTGATGCGGATCAGGCGCTCGAAGACCTGATCCCCGATTCCGCGCTGGATGATCCCAAGGCCTGGGCGAACCAGACCGATGCCGCCAAAGTCCCCGTGCCCGATCCTGACACGCTGCTCGCGCCCGATGCGATTGCGCCGCTGACCGGCATTCCCGCGATCACGCTGGCCTGGCCCGATGCGGCCGAACTGCCGCCGATCACCCCGCTCACCCCCGATCCCGATATCGGCGAAGCGGCGGAGCAGGCCAAGGCGGCCGGGCAGGCACTCGCGAGCGATGCCGATCCCGGCAGCGGTCGCGGCATCGGCCAGATCCCGGACGCGAGCCTGCTGACCATCACGCCCCAGCTCGCACTCGCCTTCCCGCCGGACATCAACGCGCTGCCCGAGCGCGAGGCCGTCACCCAGCGCTTCGGCGCGCTCGCCTCGCTGCGCAAGTTCGGCAACGAGGAGGATAACCTCGCCCAGCTGACCCGGCGCGCACGGCAGGATACCGATCTGCTGCAGCAGGTCCTCCGCGTCTACGGCTATTACGATGCCGAGATCTACCAGAGCACGACCGGCTTTGCCGCGCCTGCCGAAGGTGGCGGACCGGCACCGGTGATCGATCTCAAGAAGGTCGGCGTGCGCTTCGACGTGCGGCCCGGGCCGCGCTACACGTTCTCGCGCATCAGCCTTGGCGACATCACCCAGGCGCGCGATGCGGCGGCGCTTACCCGCGCCTTCGCGCTCTCACCCGGCGATCCGGTCAACAGCGACAAGATCGTGGCCGAGCGCGACCATCTCATCACCGCGCTGGGTGAAGGCGGCCATGCCTTCGCCAAGGTGGGCGAGCCCGATCTGTCAATCGACCATGCCGACCGCACCGGCGATCTCACTCTGCCGGTCACCAGCGGCGGGCAATATGTGATGGGGCAGATCCGCAGTTCGCTGCCGGATTACCTGTCCTCCCGCCATATCGCGCGGATCGCCCGCTTCCGGCCCGGCGACCCCTTCCGCCGCTCGCGGGTGGACGATCTGAGGCAGGCGATCCTTGCAACGGGGCTGGTCTCGGCCGTTACCGTCACCCCGCGCGAAGTCACTCCTGCGGCAGACCCGCAGCCCGGCATCGCCGATATCGACGTGACGCTCTCCAAGGCGCCGCAGCGCACGATTGCCGGGCTGATCGGTTATTCGAGCGGCGAAGGCGTGCGCGTCGAAGCCAGCTGGGAGAACCGCAACTTCTTCCCACCCGAAGGCCTCATCCGCTTCCGGGGCGTCGTCGGCACGCGCGAGCAGCTGGCGGGCGCGACTTATCGCCGCAACAATTTCTTCGGCCGCGATCAGGTGCTCACCGCCGATCTCTACGCGCAGACCCGGCGAACGGACGCCTATCAGGCGCGCACGCTCTCGTTCTCGACCACCTTCGAAAAGCAGACCACGCTGATCTTCCAGAAGGCGTGGGTGTGGTCGGCAGGCGTCGAACTGCTGGCGACCAGCGAATTGCCCGCAGCGGTCGGCTCCACCCGCACCACCTATTTCATCGGCGCGCTGCCTCTGCGCGGCGCCTATGACGGCAGCGATGATCTGCTCGATCCCAAGCGCGGGGTGCGCGTCTCGCTGCGGCTGAGCCCTGAAATCTCGCTGCAGAACGGCATCAAGTCGAGCTACGTGCGCGCCCAGTTCGATGCGAGTGCCTACCAGCCGATCACCAGCGGCATCGTGCTGGCAGAGCGCGTGCGGCTCGGCACGATCCCCGGCACGAGCGTTTCCAGCATCGCACCGTCGCGGCGGTTCTACGCAGGCGGCGGCGCTTCGGTGCGCGGCTTTGCCTATCAGGCGGTTGGCCCGCGCGATGCGCTCGGCAATCCCAGCGGCGGGCGCAGCTTGTCGGAGTTCTCGCTCGAAGCGCGCGTCAAGACCGGGCTGATGGGCGGCGCGGTGAGCGTGGTGCCGTTCGTCGACGCGGGCACGGTGGGGACGACTGCTTCACCCACGGTCAATGGCCTCAAGATCGGTGCGGGCATCGGCCTGCGCTACCAGACCAGCTTCGGCCCGATCCGCATCGATCTCGGCACGCCGCTCAATCCGACCAAGGGTGATAGCCGCATCGGCGTCTACGTCTCGCTGGGTCAGGCCTTCTGATGGCCGAGCAGACCCCTGCTGAACCACCAGTGCCGCGCAAGGGCCGCCTGCGCCGCATGCTCGGCTGGGGGCGCGGGTTGTTTCTTGCCGCGCTGCTGTTCGTGCTGGCGATCGGCGGTTCGGTCTTCGTACTCGACAGCTCGCTCGGCCACCGCTTCGTGGCGGACCGCATCGCTGCCATCGTGCCCGCATCGGGCCTGCGCGTCCGCATCGGGCGGATCGATGGCACGCTGTTCGGCGACATGAGCCTGCACGAAGTGGTGCTGAGCGATCCCGATGGCCGCTTCATGGTCGTGCCCGAAGCTACCCTCGATTGGCGGCCGCTGGCGTGGTTCGGGCTCGATCCGCGCGCCGGGCTGTTCAAGGGCCTCGATATCCGCTCGCTGATCCTCAAGCGCGGCACCCTGCTGCGCGCGCCGCGCCTCACACCCGGCGATCCCAACGAGCCGATCCTGCCTGATTTCGATATCCGCATCGGCAAGCTGGCAGTGGAGAATCTTGCCGTCGACCGCTCGATCATGGGCGAGCGGCGCCGGATCGACTTTTCCGCGCGCACCGATATCCGGCGCGGGCGGGCGCTCGTCAGCCTCGGCGGACGGCTCGGCGGTCGCGACCGGCTGCGCCTGCAGCTGGACAGCGAGCCCGACCGCAACAGGTTCGCGCTCGATTTCATCTACAACGCGCCCAGGGACGGGCTGCTCGCCGCGCTGACCGGCGTGAAGCGCGACATCGCCGCGCGTGCGGGCGGCAGGGGCACGTTCCAGGAATGGCACGGCTGGGCTGCTGCCACCGATGCGGGCCGCAAGCTGGCAGCCTTCGAGCTCGAGAACCGCACCGGGCGCTACAGGCTGGCGGGGCAAGTGTTCCCGGGCGACCTGCTCGGCGCCGCCGCGCGGCGGGCCAGCGGCGACAAGATTTCGATTGTGGCAGACGGCACCGCAACAAGCGGTGTCCTGCGCGGGAAGATCTTTGCCGGCGCCGCGGCGCTCAGGGCGACGGCTACGGGCGGGCTCGATCTCATCAACAACCGCGTTGAGGCTGTGAAAGTCCGCGCGGTCCTGTCCAGGCCCGAACTCCTGCTGGCGGGCACTGGTACCGAACTGCAAGGCGCGCAGCTGGATGCCACTGTTGATGGCCGCTTCACCGCGCTCGCGATCATCCACGATCTGCGCGCCGCGCGCCTGCGCAGCGGTCCGGTCCTCGCCGAAGGACTGCGCACTGCGGGCACGGCCTATTGGGACGGCAAGCGCCTGCGCCTGCCGCTCGCGCTCACTGCGCAGCGGCTCAAGACCGGGCAGGCAATGGTCGATCCGCGCCTGCCGGGCGCAAGGCTGATGGGCGATCTTGTGCTGGCGGGCAGCAAGCTCACATCGGACCGGCTCGACCTGACGCTGAAGGCTGCGTCGGCGCGGCTGGCGCTTGATGGCGATCTCGCGCGTAGCCGCTTTGCGCTCACTGGCCCTGTCACCGCGCGCGGCATCGCGGTCCCCGATCTCGGCTTGGCCGATGGCGAGGCGCGGATCGCGCTGACCGTTGGTGGCGGGCAGAGCTGGCTGCTCACCGCCGATGGCACCGGGCGTCTGGCGCGGATCGACAACGCCACGCTTGCCAATGTCACCGGCGGTAATGTGCGAGTGCGCGGCGCGATCGCGCTGGGCGGCAATGAGCCGCTGCTCATCCGGCGCGGCGAGTTCACTTCCGCCAAGCTCACCATGGCGCTCAAGAGCTGGACGCAGGCCAATGGCGTCACCACGCTAGCCGGGCAGGGGCGGCATCTGGAATACGGCCCCTTCACGTTCGACGCCGCTCTCGCCAAGGACGGCCCGCGCGCCTCGCTCGTGCTCGCCAATCCGCTGCCCGCCGCGAGCCTCAAGGACGTCCACCTCGCGCTCAGCCCGGAAGGCGACGGCTTCCGCATCGAGACCAAGGGCGATTCCCGGCTTGGCGCATTCAGCGGCAGCGTCATGCTCACCGCGCCGAAGGATGGCCCGGTCAAGCTCGGCATCGAGCGCTTCACCGTCTACCAGACCGAGATCACCGGCAGCGTGGCCATAGCCAAGGAAGGCGCGACGGGCAGTCTGGTGCTGGCGGGCGGCGGCGTTAAGGGCACCGTCGATTTCGCCCCGGACGGCGCCGGACAGACGCTCAAGGCGGTCATCACCGCCCGCAATGCGCGCTTTGGCGGCGAAAATCCCATTGCGGTCGGCAATGCCGAGATCACCGCCGATGGCCGGCTGGAGGGCGGCGACACCAACCTGACCGCCTCGCTGGAGGCGGAGGGGATCAGCGCGGGCAAGCTGTTCATCGGCAAGCTCGCGGCAGACGCCGCGCTCGTCAACGGTTCGGGCAGCGTCACCGCCTCGCTCGCCGGGCGGCGCGGGACGAGCTTTGCCTTGCAGGGCACCGCCGCGTTTTCGCCCGACAAGATCGTTGCCTTCGTTGCGGGCGACTACGCCGGCCGCACCATCTCCATGCCGCGCCGCGCGGTGCTGGCGCGTGAGCCGGACGAGGCGGGCGGCGGCCAGAGCGCGGGTTGGCGGCTGGAGCCGACGCAGATTGATTTCGGGCGCGGCAGTGTCATCGCCAGTGGCCATGTGCTCGGCGGAGCGACCAAGCTGCAGCTGCTGCTTTCGCGCATGCCGCTCTCTGTGCTCGACATCGTGCTGCCCGATCTCGGCCTCGGCGGGCTCGCCTCAGGGGTGATCGATTACGAGAACGATCACCTTGGCGCCCCCGCCGGTCACGCCGCTGTCGAGGTAAAAGGCCTTACCCGCTCGGGACTTGTCCTGACCTCAAGGCCACTTGATATTGCCCTTGTCGCCGCGCTCGACCCTGCCGCGCTGCAAATTCGCGCCGTGGCGCGCGAAGGTGGCAATATGCGCGGGCGCGTGCAGGCGCTGGTGTCTGACCTTCCGCGCGGCGGCACCATGCTCGAACGCCTGCGTGGCGGCAGCCTCAAGGCAGAGCTGCGCTACAGTGGCCCGGCCGAAGCGTTGTGGCGGCTCGCGGCAATCGAAGTGATCGACCTCACCGGCCCGCTCGGCGCGGCGGCGAGCGTCACTGGCTCGCTCGATCATCCGGTGATCACCGGCGCGGTCGCCACGCGCGCACTGCGCGTGCAGTCGAACCTCACGGGCTCGGACGTACGCGATGTCGAGGCGCTCGGCAGCTTTGCCGATGCGCGCCTCAGCCTCGCACACTTCAGCGGAACCACGGCGGGCGGCGGCACGGTGAGCGGCAGCGGCATCGTCGATCTTTCCAACGTGGCGAACCGGGGCGTCGGGCTCGATCTGCGGCTAGCGGCCATCAACGCGCAGCTGATCAACCGCGACGACATGGGCGCCACCGTCACTGGCCCGCTGCGCCTCATGTCCGATGGCATCGGCGGCACGATCGCCGGCCGCGTCCACATCGACCGCGCGCGCTGGACGCTGGGCCGCGCCAACGTGATCGAGCAGCTTCCCACGATCAAGACGCACGAAAGCAACCTGCGCGCCGATATCGCCCCGCCGCGTGCGCCCTATACGCCGTGGAAGTACCTGATCGACGCTGCGGGCGCAGATCGCATCGACGTGCGCGGGCTAGGCCTTGAAAGCGAATGGGGCGCTGATGTGCGCCTGCGCGGCGATACCGCCAATCCCCAGATCTTCGGCAGTGCCGATCTCGTGCGCGGCGGCTATGAATTCGCGGGGCGCCGCTTCGACCTTACGCGCGGGCGCATCCGCTTCGTCGGTGAAGTCCCGGTCGATCCCCGGCTCGATATCGTGGCCGAAGGCGATGCCAACGGGGTGAGCGCCAAGATCGCCATCAGCGGCTCGGCGCTGAAACCGCAGATCACGTTCACCTCGGTGCCTGCCTTGCCCGAGGAAGAGCTGCTCTCCCGCATGCTGTTCGGCAGTTCGATCACCCAGATTTCCGCGCCCGAAGCGGTGCAACTGGCCTCGGCACTGGCTGCTTTCCGTGGCGGCGGCGGGCTCGATCCGATCAACAAGGTCCGCAATGCCATCGGGCTCGACCGGCTGCGCATCATCAGCGCCGATGCTTCGATCGGCCGCGGCACTTCAATTGCAGTGGGCAAGTATCTCGGCCGGCGGGTCTTCGTCGAACTGATCACCGACGGGCGCGGCTACAGCGCGACCTCTGCCGAATTCCGCATCACGCGCTGGCTGGTGCTGCTGGGCACCGTCTCGACGATCGGCGACGAAAGCCTCAACCTCAAGGCATCGAAGGACTACTGATACAATTTTGCCCTGCAAGACAGGCAGGACTGTCCTCAATCGGTCACAGCGATGCAGTTGAAAAGAGGGCGTGAGGACCAACCCCGAACGCCTGCTGATCTGCGATCTGACCCAGAGCTATGCGCAGCATGGCGGGGGCGGGATCGGCACGTATCTGCGCGAGAAGCGCGCTCATATGCTCGAGCACACCGGGCACCAGCTGATGCAGATCGTGCCCGGCGCGGAAGACCGCGTGATCGAGCAGGGGCGGCACATCTGGGTCGAGATCGCGGCGGGGCCAGTGCGCGGCAGCCCCAATTACCGCTTCATCCTGCGCACCCGCGCGGTGCGGGAAGTGCTGAAACAGTTCCGCCCGGACGTGATCGAATCGCAGTGCCCCTGGGTCCTGCCGTGGACCGCAATCAACCACCGCCGCGCCTTTCCGGAAACCGCGCTGGTGGCGGGCTATCACACCGATTTTCCGAACACGCATGTCCACCGCGTGGCTTCGCAGCTGTTCGGCAATCTGCTCGGGCGCGGGTTTCGCCAGCTCAGCCGGGGCTATGCCGAGATCACCTACCGCGAGTTCGACCGCGTCTATGTGCTCGATCGCGACATGGCCGACGTGCTGGCGGGATACCGCCTGCCGCATATCGATGTGCTGCCGCTCGGCGTCGATGGCCGCACCTTCACCCCGGCGCGGCGCGATCCGGGCCTGAGGCGCGAGCTCGGCCTGCCCGAAGGCGGCCCGCTGCTGATCTATGCCGGGCGGATCGACAACGAGAAGCGCGCCGACCGGCTCATCACGATGTTCCGCGCGCTGCCGCGCTCGCTCGGCGCATCGCTTGTGCTGGTGGGGGATGGCAAGCTTCGCGAAACCCTGATGGACGCCGCGCAAGGCCTGCCGGTGGCCTTCCCGGGCTTTGTTTCCGACCGCGCCGAGATCGCCCGCCTGCTCGCCTCGGCGGATATCTACGTTTCGGCGATGGCAGACGAGACTTTCGGCCTCTCGGTGCTTGAGGCCCAGGCGAGCGGGCTGCCGGTGGTCGGCTTCGCCTCGGGCGCGATGGTCCACCGTGTGCCGCCGGCGCTCGGCAAGCTGGTCGCGCTTGATGATACCACCGCGATGGCGCAGGCCGTGGTTGAGGTCTGGCACGGCGATCACGCCGCCATGGGCCGCCGCGCGCGCGAGCATGTGACGACACAGTTTTCCTGGCGGCAGACCTTCGAGACTTTGCTCGGCGAGGTCTATCCGCGCGCACTGGCGCAGGCAGCGGCCCGGCACGAAGCGCGCGAAGCCTTGCGCTGGCGCGGGTACGAAAAACCCCGCGCTGCCGGAGCAGCGCGGGGCTGATTGTTCACCCAGGCGCGCGGATCAGGCGCCGGCGATGGTCTTCAGTTCCATGAAGTCCTTGAGGCCGTAGACGCCGCCTTCGCGGCCGTTGCCCGACTGCTTATAGCCGCCGAAGGCGCCGCCCTTGACACCGCCCCACTGGTTGACCGCGACGAGGCCCGCGCGCAGGCGGCCGACAATGCCCTTGGCCGTCTCGACATCGCCGGTCACGACCGCCGAAAGGCCATAGGCCGTGCGGTTGGCCAGCTCGATGCCGTCCTCGATGCCGTCATAGGTGGTGATCGTGGCGACCGGGCCGAAGGTTTCCTCGCGGAAGATCGTCATGTCCGGCGTCACGTCGGAGAACACGGTCGGGCGGATGTAGTAGCCGCGGTTCACGTTGTCCGGCAGGCCCGGGCCGCCTTCGAGCAGCGACGCGCCCTCGCTGATCGACGTGTCGATCAGCGACTGGATCTTGCTCCACTGCGCCTTGTTGACGACCGGGCCGATATGCGCGCCGTCCTCGGCGGGGCTGCCAACCTTCACCGCCGCGAAGTAGTTCTTCACGAAGGTCTCGGCCTCTTCCTTGCGCGACTTGGGGACGAGCAGGCGGGTCGGCGCGATGCAGCTCTGGCCGGTGTTGGCCACAATGCCCTGCAGCGTGCCGGGCAGCGTTGCAGCAAAGTCGGCGTCCTCGAGCACGAGGTTGGGCGACTTGCCGCCCAGTTCCTGGTGCACGCGCTTGACCGTATCGGCGGCGTTCTTGGCGATCTGGATGCCCGCGCGGGTCGATCCGGTGAAGCTCACCATGTCGACATCGGGGTGGACCGTCAGCGCCACGCCGACGCCCGGGCCGTCACCGTTGACGAGGTTGAACACGCCGGCGGGAACGCCCGCGGCATGCATCACTTCGGCCATGATCACCGCGTTCGAGGGGCACTCTTCCGAAGGCTTGAGCACCACGGTGTTGCCCGCAGCGATGCACGGCGCGATCTTGGCGCAGATCTGGTTCAGCGGCCAGTTCCACGGCGTGATCGCGGCAACGACACCGATGGGTTCATGCACGAAGCGCGCGTTGGCACCCGGGACCGGCGATTCCCATTCGAAGCCTTCCAGCGCTTCGAGCGTGCCGACGATGTAGCCGATGCCCGCCCCGACCTGAGCGGTGCCGGCAAAGCCGATCGGCGCGCCCATTTCTTCGCTGATCACAGCCGCGAAATCGGGGATGCGCTTCTTGTACTCGGCGAGGATGCGCTCGAGCAGCGCCTTGCGCTCTGCCACCGGCGTGGCGGCGAAGGCAGGGAAAGCGGCCTTGGCTGCGGCGACGGCCTTGTCGACATCGGCCTGGCTGCCGAGCGTGATGACCGCACAGGGCTCCTCGGTGGCCGGATTGATCACCTCGTGGCGCTTGCCGCCTTCGCTGTCGACCCAGGCGCCGTTGATGTAGTGCTGCAGATGCTCACGCATCGGTATTCTCCCGAGGTTATGGTGTGCCAATCAGATGGGGGTATTGCCGACGATGACAAGTCCGGTCTGCGATTGCAACGCATTTGGCGCGTGCTGGCGGGCAGGGGCAAGGATTGGCCGGAAAGGCCATGCTAACCCTTTAGATAGTCAGCATCGCCGCCAAAATCGAAGCCCCTGAACCTCCAGTGCGTAAGCGGCGCTAACCCTTTATTTCCATCCTGCGCCTAAGTCTGGTCCAATGGGTTCGGATACCATCAGCCGCGCAGGCGCCGTGCGTCCGTCGGTGCGCAACTTGCGCACGGGCTGGATCGCGTTTGCGACGTTCCTTGCGCTGATCGGGCTTTCCGCGCTGCTGGTTGCCGTGTTCACTCGTTCGACGCGCATCGCTGATGAATTGGCGCGCGAGGACGAACGCGTGCTCGTCACCCGTTATCTCGATCAGCTCGGCAGCCAGATCGTCGCCGCGCAGAAAGTGCAGCTGACCTGGGACGATGCCATGCGCAATGCCGTGCTGGCGGACAACGAGACCTGGGCCAACCACTTCCTCGGCGATTTCGTGTGGAACAACCTCGAAACCGACGCGATGTTCCTCGTCCGGCCGGATGGCTCGCTCGTCCGCGGCTGGGCGCAGGGGCGGCCGACCAGCGATGTCGGCTATCAGGAAGTGCGCTGGCACGTTGAAGATCTGATCGAGCGGGCCAAGCACAACGTGCCGCTGGGCGGGCGCATTGCGGGCATGAAGAAGCTGGCCGACGTCGATTGGCCGGTCTCCGCTTCGGGCCAGCCGCTCAACCGCTGGGCGGCCACCCCGGTGCTGCGCCGCGGCCGACCCGCCTTCCTTTCGGTCGTCGCGATCGTGCCGGACAACAACTACGGCCTGCTCCGCCGAGAGCCGAACTATGTCGCGACGCTGCGCTATCTCGATGGCTCGATCCTGACGAAAATGAGCGGCGACCTCGTGCTGCGCGATCTCAGCTTCGTGCCTGACGAAGCGCGCATCGGCGCGGACAATGCCGTGCCGCTCTCCACCGCTTTCGGCGATCACATCGGCTGGATCACCTGGACTGCCAAAGTGCCCGGGCCCAAGATCGTCGAGCAGACGGCACCGGTGCTCGCCACGTTCATCCTGTTCTTCCTCGGCGTCGTCGCAGGCGGCGCAGTGATCGTGCGGCGCATGCGCCTGACCGCCAACGAATTGAAGGCGAGCGAGGCGCAGGCCCAGCACAATGCACTCCACGATGCGATGACCGGCCTGCCCAACCGCGTCTATTACATGCAGCGCCTGCGCACTCTGCTTAGCGAATTCATCGAGGGTGAGGCGCAGGGCAACCTGTTCGTCGCCTATATCGACATCGACGGGTTCAAGCTGGTCAACGATACCATGGGCCACCACGTCGGTGATGAACTCGTCCGCCAGGTCGCGCGCCGCCTGCGCGAAGTGCTGCCCCGCGATGCCTTCATTGCCCGCTTCGGCGGCGACGAATTCGTGCTCCTTCACGCCAGCAACGATGGCGCGCGCGCGGCAGACCGGCTCGGCAGCAAGATCATCACGCTGATGCGCAAGCCCTTCGTGATTTCGGGCAATACGCTCGAAGTTTCGGTGAGCTGCGGGATCAGCTGGGGGCCGGAGCAGAGCGAAGACCCCGGCGAACTGCTGCGCCGCGCCGATATCGCGCTCTACCGCGCCAAGCAGCGCGGCCGCGGGCGCTACCGCCGCTTCACGCCGGACATGGACGCCAGCGTCAAATTGCGCCGGGAAATGGAAATGGAGCTGCGCCTCGCGATCACGCGCGGCGAACTTTCGGTCGCCTATCAGCCGGTGGTCGAGACCGGCACTGGCACGATCAGCGGCTTCGAGGCCCTGCTGCGGTGGAACCACCCCGAGCGCGGCGAGATCCGCCCGGACCTGTTCGTGCCGATCGCCGAGCAGGGCGGTCTAATGATCCCGCTCGGCACCTGGGTGCTGCGCCACGTCTTCACCGAATGCCGCGACTGGGCGAATTGCGACATTTCGGTCAACCTCTCGCCGCTGCAGATCATGGCGGGGGACTTCCTGCCGATGCTGGCCGGGCTGCTCGAAGAAACTGGCATGGACCCGCAGCGGCTGGTGTTCGAAGTGACCGAAGGCGTCATGCTCGATCGCAGCGCACACGTGATCGGCGTGCTGCGTGAGCTCAACCGCATGGGCATCCGCGTCGCGCTCGATGATTTCGGGATCGGCTATTCCTCGCTGTCGTACTTGCGCTCGTTCCAGTTCGACCGGATCAAGATCGACCGCTCGTTCGTCTCGAACATCGAGCGGGACCGCGATGCCCACTCGATCCTTTGCGCGATCACCACGCTGGGCAAGACCTTGCGGATGAAGGTCGTGGCGGAAGGCGTCGAGACCGAAGTGCAGCGCCTGCTGGTTCAGGCCGCGGGCTGCGAGCTGGTGCAGGGCTACCTGTTCTGGGCGGCCATGCCCGCGGCAGAAGCCCGCGCCTTGCTGGCGCAGCGCGACGCCGATGTGGTGATCCGCCGCGCATCCTGAAGCAGTCCATCAATCCGGCGCGGTGGTGCTCAGGTCGAGCGGAAAAAGGCGAGCAGCCCGGCAATCGCGAACAGGATAAAGGCTATCGCTGTCGCGATCACCATCAGCAAGCCCAGTCCGATCGGGTTGCTGTCTGCGGGGCCGAACGCAATCTCCCACAGCAAGGGCGCCCATCCGGCGACCATCACCACAAGACCGGCTTTCACGAACCTGTTCATTGTTGATGGCCCCCAACCGTACAGGGCCAAAGTCGGGATCACGCTAGCTGAAGTCAACCCGCGCTAGCGGAGGATGACCTGCCGCTTGGTCCGCAGGTTCAGCCCTTGGTCGGCCCGGCGTTGTCGGCGCTGGCCGTCACGGTGCGCGGGTAGATGAAGCCCTTGGCCGTGCTCGGGCGCAGGCCCAGCGAATGGGTCGGCGCATACCACACGCGCACTTCGCTCCAGTCGCCAGCGGCGGAAACGTCGACCGCCATCACGCCGCGCTCAACCATGCCGGGGCGCGACCAGTTGGCGTGATCGATCAGGATGTGGCGGTCATCGACCACCTTGTGGACGACGGCGACATGACCATAGGGCATCGAACGGGTGCCAGCGAAAGCGAGGACGGCGCCAACCTTGGGCGTCTGGCCACGCTCGTAGCGACCCTCGGCATGGCCCCACCAATCGCGCGCATTTCCGCTGAGCTGCACATCCGAAACCTGCCGCGCATAGGTCACGCACTGGAGCCGCGCATTGGCCGCCGAAGGCAGCGCGAAGAGCGAGAGGAGGGCGATAAGAGCTGCGACCACGTTTTTGTGCATGTGCAGCATCTCTAAGGATCACAGGCGATTCGAGGAGTCCGGGGGGCTTCCGTTCATCTGGCGGCAATCTCGGTTCGTCCCGAGTCGGACGGGGGCTGTGGAAAAGATCACAGCAGGGCGGAACGCCGGTGCCTCGGGCGGGGAAGGGGCATTCCCCTTCCATCCCCCTCACCCCGTGCATGACACGGGGCTGGGCTTTTCTTCGGGCGCCGCGTCAGAGTGAAAGGCCTAGGCCCGGAGCCCAGTCCGGGTGGGCCGATACTGTGCGTGGTCACAATGCTCCGGCCTGCATGCGTAGATTCGAATGGCTGTTTGCGCCCCACTTGCAGCCATTGCGCGTCCGTGGTCCATTGAACGAATGAGAGGCAACCCTGACTACAATGCCCTGATGCACGAGGTCTGTGTCGGTAGAGGTTGGTGCGGCGGGATCGTCAACGGCAAGCCGTCGCATGTAGATGATTTCATTCCTGAAACGGGACCAGTAAGCGCGGATCAGTTCGTCGAATGGTTATTTCGTGCCGATGGCGTCGATCCGTCGTCCGACCCTGCCAAGTTGGAAAAACATAAGGACGGCCTGCGCGAAGCGTTCGTCCGCCATATGGGGGCAGAGGTTCTCGACGCCTCGGCACTTAAATGGGATGTCGGCTAACCACCAAAAGCAGCCAAAAATTCCGGGATGCAAGGGCAATGGCCCTTGCCCGCCGGAGGCACCCTTCCTTCCGAAGCCCAAAACGAAAAAGGCGCCCGGTTTCCCGGACGCCCCTTTCTGACCAAGCGCTGATCCGGAAGATCAGGCGCTGTAATACATGTCGAACTCGACGGCCGACGGCGTGGTTTCCCAGCGCATCACTTCCGGCCACTTGAGTTCGATATAGGCTTCGATCTGGTCCTTGGTGAACACGCCGCCCTGGAGCAGGAAGTCGTGGTCAGCCTCGAGCGAGTTCAGCGCTTCGCGGAGCGAACCGCAGACGGTCGGCACTTCGGCGAGTTCGGCCGGCGGCAGATCGTAGAGGTTCTTGTCCATGGCTTCGCCCGGGTGGATCTTGTTCTTGATCCCGTCGAGGCCGGCCATGAGCAGCGCCGAGTAGCACAGGTAGGGGTTGGCCATCGCGTCGGGGAAGCGGAATTCCACGCGCTTTGCCTTGGCGCCCGAACCGTAGGGAATGCGGCACGAGGCCGAACGGTTGCGCGCCGAGTAGGCGAGCAGCACGGGGGCTTCGAAGCCCGGCACCAGGCGCTTGTAGCTGTTGGTGGTCGGGTTGGTGAAGGCGTTGAGGGCCTTCGCGTGCTTGATCACGCCGCCGATGAAGTAGAGGCACATGTCAGACAGGCCGGCATAGCCGTTACCGGCGAACAGCGGCTTGCCCGAATCCCAGATCGAGATGTGCGTGTGCATGCCGCTGCCGTTGTCCGACTTGATCGGCTTGGGCATGAACGTGGCGGTCTTGCCATAGGCCTGCGCGACCTGATGGACGACGTACTTGTAGACCTGCATGCGGTCGGCGGTCTGGACGAGCGTGCCGAAAGTGAGGCCGAGCTCGTGCTGGGCCGAGGCCACTTCGTGGTGGTGCTTGTCGCAGGGCAGGCCCATGTCGATCATGGTGCGGACCATCTCGGCGCGGATGTCGACGCAGCTGTCAACCGGCGCGACCGGAAAGTAGCCGCCCTTGGCGCGCGGACGGTGGGCGAGGTTGCCGGCTTCGTATTCCTTGTTGGAATTGGTCGGCAGCTCGATGTCGTCGATCTTGAATCCGTTGCCGTCGTAGCCGTCGTAGAAGCGGACGTCGTCGAAGATGAAGAATTCGGCTTCGGGGCCGACGTACACGGTGTCACCCACGCCGGCGGCCTTGACGAAGGCTTCGGCGCGCTTGGCGGTCGAGCGCGGATCGCGGGCGTAGAGTTCGCCGGTCGAAGGCTCGACGATGTCGCAGCAGATGATCATCATCGGCGTGGCCGAGAACGGATCGACGTAAACCGCGTCGAGGTCCGGCTTAAGGATCATGTCGGATTCGTTGATGGCCTTCCAGCCCTCGATCGAGGAGCCGTCGAACATCAGGCCGTCTTCGAGTTCATCCTCGCCCAGCACCGACGAAACCATCGTGAGGTGCTGCCACTTGCCCTTGGGGTCGGTGAAACGCAGATCAACCCATTCGATTTCCTCGTCCTTGATGCGGGCGAGAATTTCCTTTGCAGTAGCCATCGCTGGTCCTTTAACTGGCCTCGGCCCGTGCCGGGGCGCTCAGTGAACAAAACTTGGGGTCACAAGTCTGGAGAAGCCGCCGGCCCGCAGCACCCTCCGGTCAAGATTTCCAGATCCTAGATCGCGTCGTTGTCGCGCTCGCCGGTGCGGATGCGCAGGGCGCTTTCCACCGCGAACACGAAGATCTTGCCGTCGCCGATCCGGCCCGTCTGCGCGGCGGTAGCAATGGCCTCGACCACACGGTCGACCATGGCATCGCCCACCACGACTTCGAGTTTCACCTTGGGCAGGAAATCGACGACATATTCAGCGCCGCGATAGAGTTCGGTATGGCCCTTCTGCCGTCCGAAGCCTTTGGCTTCGGTGACGGTGATGCCGGAAACGCCGATCTCGTGGAGCGCTTCCTTCACCTCGTCCAGCTTGAAGGGCTTGATGATCGCTTCGACCTTTTTCACTCGATCATTCCCTGCAGGCAGACCGGTTTTCAGGCCCTGAGGCCCTGCCCGGCGGTGTTGGTATTCGTACGGAGCCCGATACCGGAACAGCTATCCAAGAATCGTGCCACGCGGGTACCGCCCATCACTAGGACAGGAACGAAGCGCGCGGAAGCCGGAAAACGGCCACTCCGGCAAGATTGCAAGCGATGGGCACACCGCCGCATTGCGCAAGTTGCGCGGCCGGGATGGAATGGTGCACAAGATTTGCGCAAAGGCTGCCTGATTTTTGGGCAGGCGGGGTATTTTACCCCTCCGACCCGCCTGCGGCGGGCCACCTCCCCATTTGTCCCTGCGGGAAAAATGGAGAGGACATGGTAAGGCAGACTTTCTGTCCTCTCCATTTTCACGAAGTGCAAATGGGGAGGTGGCGCGCGCGAAGCGCGTGACGGAGGGGTTCTTTGCTGTTAACCCCCGTAAGGCGGCTGATGCAGCCCGGCCGGGCTCAGCGTAAAGATCTCGCAGCCCGTCTCGGTCACCCCGATCGAATGCTCGAACTGCGCCGAAAGCGAGCGGTCGCGCGTGACCGCCGTCCAGCCGTCGTCGAGCAGCTTCACGCCCGGCTTGCCGAGGTTGATCATCGGCTCGATTGTGAAGAACATGCCGGGCTTCAGTTCCGGGCCAGTGCCCTTGTGCGCAGCGTGGATCACTTCGGGCGCATCGTGGAACAGGCGGCCGAGGCCGTGGCCGCAGAATTCGCGCACCACGCCGTAGCGGTGGCGTTCGGCGTGGGCTTGGATCGCCGCGCCGATATCGCCCAGCCGCGCGCCGGGCTTCACTTGCTCGATGCCGATCATCAAACATTCGTACGTCACATCGACAAGCCGCCGCGCCTTCAGCGCCACATCGCCGACAAGGTACATCCGGCTCGAATCGCCGTGCCAGCCATCGAGCAGCGGGGTGACGTCGATATTGACGATATCGCCTTCGCGCAGGATCCGTGCTTCGGACGGGATGCCATGACACACGACATGGTTGATCGAGATGCAGCACGAATGGGTATAGCCGCGGTAGCCGAGCGTTGCCGGAACCGCGCCGCCATCGAGCGTCATCTGGCGCACAACGTCGTCGATCGCGGCGGTGGAGACCCCCGGCTGCACCATCGGCGCCAGCGCATCGAGGATCTCGGCGGCAAGGCGCCCGGCCTTGCGCATGCCGTCAAAGCCCGCGGGGCCATGCAGCTTGATTGTGCCGTCACGCGGCATCACATCGGTTTCGTCGGCGATCACATAGTCGGTCATCACACGCATGTAGCGCCTTTGCCCCGCAATTGCGAGATCAGGGGACGACAAAGGCAGCCTTGTATTCCGGTTTCACCGCGCCAAGCACCGCCGCGGTGATCGGCAGGGTCACTTCATAGCTGCCTTCCGCATAGGGCCCGGCGGCATAAGGCGAGATCAGGAAGCCGATCCGGTCGAAGCCCTTGCGGCTTTTCGAGCCGAGGATGACGGTCTGTTCGGTGGGGTCGATGCACTTGTTGAAGTCGTCGCCGGGATCGCCCAGCTCAATCCCTTCGCGCTTCTTCGCGCGCTGGGCCTGGAGCTGCGCGCAGAAGCCCTTGAACACTGCCGCCTTGAGCGCGGCCTTGGACGTGAACAGGTCGGTCGCCGTGCGCTTCTGGCCCGCCCCGTTGTTTGCCGCCCTGTCCCACAGGATCGTGTCGAAGCCGTAGTTGGGATGCGCGCCGCCGGTATAGCTGCCGACCAGCGTCGTTAGGCTCAGCCAGCCGGGAATGTCCGTCACCACCTGCCATTCGCTTGAGGCAGTGTAGGGGTTGAACGGAAAGCCTTCGGCCTTGGCGTCCTTCTTTGCATCCTTGGCATCGGAGGCGAGGCCGGCCTTGGTGCGCGCGAGATCGGCTTCCAGCCAATCGCGCAAGGCCGGGATCGCAGCGGCAGCGGCGGGATAGCTATAGTCGAATTCGTAGAGGTCGGTCTTCTCGCTGACCTTGCGCGCTGCCGTCGGTACTGGTGGCACAGGCGGTGCGGGCGGGGCAGGGGGCGCTGCCGAGGCACTCGCCGATGCATCCGGCACGGCCTTGCCCGGCACGGCGGATTGCTGGCAACCGGCCAGCAAAGGGATCAGCACAAGCGCTAAGGCCAAGCGGCGCATGCAATTTCCTCTCGCACTTGCCGCCAAGCTGCGGCAACACTCTGCGCCAAGATGACCCAGCTTGATGCACTGATCCAGCCCGATCGCGGCCAAAAGGCCATTCCGCTCCATTTGACCGACAAGCAGGGCCTGCCGGGCTGGCTTGCCGGCCTCACCGCCGCGCAGCGCGCCGTGCTGGCGGGGCAAGGCTTCGAGGGCGGGGCGGGCGAGACCGCCATCGTTCCCGACGCAGCGGGGGCTGGCGAAGGCTGGTTCGCGGTGGCGGGCGTTGCCGATCCGGCCAGACTTTCGAGCTGGTGCCTCGCGCCACTGGCGGATCGGCTGCCGGCGGGGACGTACCGGCTTGCCAACCCCGGCGCGGAAGGGCCGGCCCTCATCGGCTGGCGCCTCGCGCAGTATCGGTTCGATCGCTATCGCAGCGATCCTTCCGAAAAGGGCGCGCGGCTGCTGCTGACGGGTGCACTCGGCGCGATGAACGCGGCCTATGCCGAGGCTGAGGCCGTGATCCGCGTCCGCGATCTGGTCAACACGCCGGCGGAGGACATGGGCCCCGCACAGCTGGAAGCCGAAGCCCGCGCGCTGGCCAAGGCACACCACGCGATGATCCATGTCGTTTCCGGCGATGCGCTGGAACGGGACTATCCGATGATCCATGCCGTTGGCCGCGCCGCCGCGCGCAGCCATGCCCCCCGACTGATCGAGCTGGAATGGGGCGATCCCGTGCACCCGCGCCTTGCCATTGTCGGCAAGGGTGTCTGCTTCGATTCCGGCGGGCTCGATCTCAAGCCCAGCGCGGGCATGGCGCTGATGAAGAAGGACATGGGCGGTGCGGCGCATGCGCTGGCGCTGGCGGGCCTCGTGATGGGCGCGGGCCTTCCGGTGCGGCTCCATCTGCTGGTGCCTGCGGTGGAGAATGCGGTTTCGGGCAATGCCTTCCGCCCCGGCGACGTGCTGCGTTCGCGCGCCGGGCTGTCGGTCGAGATCACCAACACCGATGCCGAAGGGCGGCTGGTGCTCGGCGATGCGCTCACCCGCGCCTGCGAGACGAAGCCGGAGCTGATGATCGACTTCGCCACGCTGACTGGCGCCGCGCGCGTCGCGTTGGGGCCAGACCTGCCCGCCATGTTCGCGCGCACCGATGAGACGGCGAACGGCCTGCTGGTCGCCGGGCTTGAGCGTGACGATCCATGCTGGCGCCTGCCGCTCCACGATGGCTACCGCGAAATGCTGAAATCCGATGTGGCGGACCTGCAGAACAGCCCGTCTGGCGGCTTTGCCGGGGCGACTGTTGCTGCGCTGTTCCTTGATCGGTTCGTGGCCGAAGGTGTTGATTGGGCGCACTTCGATACCTTCGCCTGGCGCCCTGCGGCCAAGCCCGGCCGGCCCAAGGGGGGTGAGGCCTTGGGCCTGCGCGCCGCATGGGGCCTGATCCAGTCCCGCTTTGGCCTGCCCGGCAGGACCGGCGCGCCTTGAACCCGGAGCCGGATGCCTCTAAGCGGCGCGCTTTCGCCTTTGCCGGAAAGCCTGACGTGACCGATCTCATCCTGCCCAGCCTGACGACGTCGCATGCGCTGACGGGGCCTGCTCCCAAGGCAGATGCCCATGCGCACAACCGTGCGGTGCGCGGCGATGTTGCACATATCCGCTATGCCGGGCAGGTCTTCGTCTCGCACTACGCGGTGCCGATGCCGCGCGCCGTGGGCGCTGCCGGGGCAACCTTGCGCACCGCAGGGCGCGACGACGCGGAGGCGATCGGCACGCTGGCGGCGGGCGAAACGTTCAACCTGCTCGACAAGTCAGGCGGTTGGGGCTGGGGACAGCAGGGCGAGGACGGCCTCGTCGGCTACCTCCCGCTGACGGCGCTGGAGCCATGACCGTTCAGGTCTTCATCGACGGCGCCGCTGGCACCACCGGCCTCGAAATCGCCGATCGGCTGGCAGGCCGCAACGAGTTCAGCCTGATCGCGCTGGATGATGCACAGCGCAAGCACGCCAAGGCGCGCGCCGATGCGCTCAATGCCGCCGATGTCGCGATCCTCTGCTTGCCGGACGATGCCGCGCGCGAGGCCGTTTCGCTGATCGCCAATGATCGCACCCGCGTGATCGACGCCTCAACCGCACACCGTGTTGCGCCGGGCTGGACTTATGGCTTTCCCGAAATGGTCGGGCGCGAGGCGGTGGCGGCGGCGAAGCGTGTGTCGAACCCAGGCTGCTATCCCACCGGCTTCCTCGGCCTGCTCGTGCCGCTGCTGCGCGCCGGGTTGCTGCCCGCCGACTGGCCATACACGGTCAACGCCGTCTCGGGCTATTCGGGCGGCGGCAAGGCGCTGATCGCCCGGTTCGAGGACGATACTGACATTGCCTTCCGCGCCTATGGCCTCGGCCTTGGCCACAAGCATGTTGCGGAAATGCAGGGCCATGCCGGCCTGAAACATGCGCCGATCTTTGCCCCGGCCGTGGTCCCGGCGCATCGCGGCATGGTCGTCGAAGTGCCGGTGCCGCTCGCTGCAATGCCCGGCGCGGCCGCACCCGATGCTCTGCGCGATGCGCTGAAGGCGTTCTACGCAGGCAGCGCCTTGGTCCGCGTGCTGGACGGCATGCCGGACGAACTCCTCCTGCGCCGCTCTGATGCCCCGCGTGATAGGCTCGACCTTTACGTGTTCGGCAGCAAGGATGGCACGCAGGCGCGTCTCGTGGCGCTGCTCGACAACCTTGGCAAGGGCGCCAGCGGTGCGGCGGTGCAAAGCCTCAACCTTATGAGCGGCCTGCCCGAAACGGCGGGGCTTCGTCTGTAATGTGGCGCACTAATGTGGCCCAAACCTGATCCGGTCCGCCCGGGGCAGGAAAGCGTCTGGGACTATCCCCGGCCCGCCATCGCCCGCGCGTTCACCGGGCACGTCGTGATCGAGCATCGCGGCCACGTCATCGCCGATACCCGCCGCGCCGTGCAGACGCTCGAAACCAGTCACCCGCCCAGCTACTACATCCACCCGGATGATATCGCGCCCGGCGTGCTGCGCCGTGCCAGCGGCACCTCTCTCTGCGAATGGAAGGGCGCGGCAATCTATTGGGACGTGGTGGTGGACGGCGAAGTCCTCCCCCAAGTCGGCTGGAGCTACCCCAATCCCACGCGCAGCTTCCTCGCGCTCAAGGACCACGTCGCGTTCTATGCAGCACCGTTCGACCGGTGCAGCGTTGATGGCGAAACGGTGATTCCCCAGCCCGGCGCGTTCTACGGCGGCTGGATCACCAGCGCAGTCGCTGGCCCTTTCAAGGGCGGGCCGGGCAGTCGAGGCTGGTAGGGGGCGAATGCTGAACGGAAAGGCCGCACAGTCCCGCCGTTGATTCAGCTGCATAATTCAAGAAACACTATCAAGTGGTATGAAATTCCGAAGTTCTATACTTCATTCATACCATTTGTGACTGTCGTTGTTCGCACCTGAACTTGAGGGTTGTCTGGCCCAGTCCCTTGCTCTGCGCGGCTGCTTTTGCAAAAAGGCATGATGCCATCTGATATCGAGATATCGCGCGCAGCGACGCTCCAGCCCATCCTGAAAATCGCCGAGCGCGCGGGCATTCCCGCCGCCGCAGTCGAGCCTTATGGCCACTTCAAGGCCAAGCTCGATCTCGATCTGCTGGAGAGTGAGGCGGGCAAGACCGCCGGAAAGCTGATCCTCGTCACCGCGATCAACCCGACCCCGGCGGGCGAGGGCAAGACCACCACCTCGGTCGGCCTCGCGGATGCGCTGAACCTGATCGGCAAGCGCACCATGCTGGCGCTGCGCGAACCTTCGCTCGGCCCCTGCTTCGGCACCAAGGGCGGCGCGACGGGCGGCGGCTATGCGCAAGTCGTGCCGATGGAGGATATCAACCTCCACTTCACCGGCGATTTCCACGCGATTACAGCCGCGGACAACCTGCTCGCGGCGATGATCGACAACCACGTCTATTGGGGCAACGCGCTCGATATCGACGTGCGCCGCGTGGTGTGGCGCCGCGTGCTCGATATCAACGACCGCGCGCTGCGCGATATCGCGCCGGGGCTGGGTGGGCGGCCCAATGGCTTCCCGCGCGAATCCGGCTTCGATATCACCGTCGCCTCCGAAGTCATGGCGATCCTCTGCCTGTCCGACGATCTCGCCGATCTCGAAGCGCGGCTCGGGCGGATCGTGATTGGCTATACCCGGAAGGGCCGCCCCGTCACCGCGCGCGAGCTCAAGGCCGATGGCGCGATGGCTGTGCTGCTGGCGCAGGCGATCAAGCCCAATCTGGTACAGACGCTGGAAGGCAATCCCGCGCTCGTCCACGGCGGGCCTTTCGCCAATATCGCGCATGGCTGCAATTCGGTCCGCGCCACCCGCGCGGGCCTCGCGCTCGCGGACTATGTCGTGACCGAGGCGGGCTTCGGCGCCGATCTCGGCGCGGAAAAGTTCTTCGATATCAAGTGCCGGCAGGCGGGGCTGAAGCCAGCCGCCGCAGTGATCGTCGCCACGGTCCGCGCGCTCAAGATGAACGGCGGCGTCGCCAAGACCGCGCTCGCCCCGCCTGATGTCGAAGCCGTGCGCCGCGGCGGGGTGAACCTTGCGCGCCATATCGAGAACGTGCGCCAGTTCGGCGTGCCGGCAGTCGTTGCGATCAACCGCTTCCCCACCGACAGCGACGAGGAGATCGCGGCGATCCAGGCCATTGCCGCTGCGCACGGCTCGGAAGCGATCGTCTGCACGCACTGGGCCGACGGCGGCGCGGGCGCGGTCGATCTGGCCGCGCGCGTCGTCGAACTCGCCGATGCCCCCTCGCAATTCGCCCCGCTCTATGATGATGCGCTGCCGCTGTTCGACAAGATCAACACCATCGCCACCCGCATCTACCGCGCCGAATGCGCCATCGCCGATCCGGCGGTGCGCGCGCAGCTGGCGACGTGGGAGGAGCAGGGACACGGCGCGCTGCCGGTCTGCATCGCCAAGACGCAGTACGGCTTTTCCACCGACCCCGCCGCGCTCGGTGCGCCGACCGGGCATGTGATCCCGGTGCGCGAAGTGCGCCTGTCCGCCGGTGCCGGGTTCGTCGTCGCCATCTGCGGCGAGATCATGACAATGCCCGGCCTGCCGCAAGTGCCTGCGGCAGAACGCATCCACATCAATCCGGAAGGCCGGATCGAGGGCCTGTTCTAGCGGCGACTACTTCCCGAAGCTGAGCGGCGGCTTTTCCGCGTCCGGCAGCGAGCCGCCCATCAACTTGGCCAGCGTCGGGGCAATCGCGCGCATGTCGATCTCGCCCAGCTTGCGGCCCTTGGGGATGCCCTGGCCCATGATCATGAACGTGGAGCGCATTTCCGGTGCGGCCGGGAAATAGCCGTGCATGCCCTTGACCGGCGACGGGAACGTGAGCGGCAGGCTGCCATTGACGAACGGCCCGGCCACGGCACCGATCTTGAGGTTCACGTAGAAGCTCGCGTCGGGATTGCCGCCTTCCTTGGCAATCTCCGGGGCTTCGATCACGCGGTCGAACTTCGCGGCGGGATCGGCGGCCAGCTTGTCGAGCACGGCCTTGACCTTCGCCTTGAGCGCCGCATCGTTCGGCCGCGCGAGGCGGATCGCGAACGAGCCGCCCGAGCCCCACGGCGTCGCATCGGCGGAGGCGATCTTGCCATCGGCGCCCAGCGTGACGAGGCCCGCGTCGATGAACGGGCGATAGAGGTTGATCACGGTATCGACGGGCGCAAAGCCGTGGTCGCTCACCAGCGCGATCACCGCATCGGGGTGCACCTTCCATTCGGCCGCGACCAGTTCGCCGACAAAGCCGTCGATCTGTTCCAGCGCCGCCTTGGCTTCGGGTGAACCAGGGCCCTGTTCGTGCTCGATATGGTCGAGCGCGGCGAAGTAGACGGTCATGAAATCGGGCTGGTGGGTGATGATCAGATCCTCGGCGAAGTCGCCGCGGATCTGGTCCGCCAGCACGTCCTCGGCCTTGCCATCGGCATAAGCAGCACCGGTCTTGGTCTCGAGGTCTTCGATCAGGCCCGGAGTCGCCAGCGCCTTGATCAGCTTGCGGTCGTCTTCATGGCCGGTGCGCCAGATCTGGGGCAGGTTCCACGTCACGTTCTTCGCCGCCACGGAGACCGGCCAGTGCACGTTGGCAGTGGTGAGCCCGGCATCGTGCGCGGCATCCCACAAGGTGCGGGCCTTGTCGTCCTCGGCATACCAGAACCAGCCGCCCTGGTTGATCTGCAGCGGATCGAATGTCGTGTTGTTCACGATGCCATGCTTGGCAGGCGAAACGCCGGTGATCAGCGTGGTGTGGCTGGGATAGGTGACCGACGGCAGCACGCCGACCACGCTGGTGGCATAAGTGCCCTCCGCGATGAAACGGCGCAGAGTGGAAACCCTGAGGCCGCGCGCTTCGGCCTCCAGCACATCGCCGGGCCGCAGCCCGTCGATGGAAATGAGCAGAACGGGAGCGGCGCGCGCTTCCCCGGCCAGTGCACCGCCCGAAACAGCGGCAAAAAGAGCGAGAGGAAGCGCGCGACGCATCATATCAGAACCCTACCTTCACAGTTGCAAACACCTGGCGCGGAGCACCGGCGAGCAGCGTCTGGTTGTCGCCGCTGTTGCCGAAGCCGTTCGAACCGATCGTGGCGACGTAGCTCTTGTCGAAGAGGTTGGTCGCGTTGATCTGCAGCTCCACGGGCTTGCGCATACCCAGATCGAAGCGATAGCCGATCGTGGCGTCAACCAGCGCACGAGCCGGCACCGACTGGTCGTTGGTGTAGGTGAAGTAGCGCTTCGACATGTAGTCGACCCCGACGCGGCCATAGAGCGGGCCCTGATCGTACGAAATCTCGCCGTGCACAAGGTGCTTGGGGCTGTCGGTAACGGTCTTGCCCGCGGTCGGGATCGTGGTGGTCGTGCCATTGGCGCGGATCACCACGTCGTCGCGGTAGGTGTTGTCGTTGTAGCTGTACGAAGCCAGCGCCGACCAGCCGTGGCCAAGCCGCAGCTCGCCGCTCGCCTCGATGCCCGCCGAGCGGACGCCGCCGACGTTCTGCAGCGCGTTCGCGGCACCCACGATGCCGACCGAGGTCGGGATCGCCAGCAGGCGGTTGCGGAAGTTCACGAGGTAGCCCGCGAGCACGCCGTGGAAGATCCCGCTGTTGTAGCGCAGACCCGCTTCATACGTGTCCGACTGCTCGGGCTTGAGGAACGGCTTGATCGCGTCAAAACCGGCCTGGCTCGAGGAGAACGGACCCGCCGTGGTGGCCGAAGCGAAGGCGCGCGTCACCTGCGTGAACCCGGCGAAAGCTTCGATCTCGCTCGAGAGGCGATAGCTGATACCCGCATGCGGCTGGAACCAGTCGGTGGTCTTGAGATCACCCTGCGTGCGCCCGCCCGCGACGATCGGGGTGGCGTGGTTGTTGACCTGGAAGCCCTTCCAGCCGAGGCTGATCTTGGCATCGCCCAGCTTGATCTCGTCCTCGACGTAGTACTGGAACGTCTTGGTGTTGAACGCGATGTCCCACTGCGTGAAGAACGGATCGTGCTGGAACTTCAGGTGATCCCGGCCCGGATTGGTGCGGCTGGTATAAACATAGAACCGGCGCGCCTGATTGAAGTCGTTGTTTTCGTACCATGCGCCGACGGTGATGTTGTTCATGCCCAGATCAGCGTTGAGGCTGCCGAACACACCCTTGCGGTTGATGTCGTATTCGGTGGTGCGCAGCGCCATCGGCACGCCGGTCGGGCTGTTGACATAGGGGGTGCCCCAGGTGCCCTGGCCCGAGTTCTTGTGCAGGTAGGTCTTGACCTTGAACGTTACGTTCGCGGCAACCGGCGCGGTCAGGCCGACGGCGGCGAGCGTGTCGCGGCGCAGGCCCGAAGCGTCGTAATAGGCATCATCGATGGTCTTGATCGGGCCGGGGTAGACCGTACCGGCCGCCGGGTTCAGCGGGGTCGTGCCGCTATCGCCGCGGTTGGCGGCAATGTCCGCCACCTGGATCGCCAGCGCGTACTTGCCCGGGCCGAAGTTGTCCCAGTTGTAGCCGAGGCGCTTGATCTGATCGAGGCTGAGGTCCTGATAGTCCTGCTCGGCGCGATCGGAATAGCTGAAGTAGCCGTCAAGCGTCACGTCACCTAGCGGCAGGATGCCCTTGGCGTTGACGTTGAGCTGGCGCTGCTTGCCGTCGCCCTTCCACTTGTCGGTGGTGGCATAGACGACCGAGGCGAAGGCACGCGCGCCGCTTTCGGTGCCGATGCCGCCGCGCAGGAACCCGCGCCACGTGTTGTTCGAGCCGTAAGTGCCGCTGGCATCGAGGCCGAGCGCGGTCTTGGGATCGATCGAATAGAAGTTCAGCGTACCACCGAGGTTATTCGTCGACTGCGTGTCGATCGCACCCGACCCTTGCGAAACCGCCGTCGAACCGATGTTCTCGGCCGTGATCGCGCGGCTGATGTGCAGGCCGTTGTAGTTGCCATACGACATGTCGCCGAGCGGGATGCCGTCGAGGTTGAAGCCCAGCTGGTTCTGGTTGAAGCCGCGCAGCGTGATGCGGGTCGACCATTCATAAGTGCCGAAGGCGTCAGCCGACTGGAAGTTCACCGAAGGCAGCTTGGAAATCGCGCGCAGCGGGCTGGTGCCGGCGGCCTGGATCGCGAGGTCGGCGCCCGAAAGTTCCTGAACCTGACGAGTCTTGCCGGTGCCATAGACGACGATGGCTTCACCATCGCCAGCGTTGGTATCGGCCGCGGCGGCATCGGCAGCCTCCGTAGCAGGCGCGACCTGCGGTTCGGGGGCCGCGAAGGCCGGGGTGGCTGCGAACGCCGTCGTGGCGAGCAGCAGAGTAGCAAGGCGCATATTTTGAACTCCCTCATTAAGCCTTGGAATGCTGCGCCCGCTAGGGAGGGAGTGTGACACTTTTGTGTAATTCTTGTAGTATCTTAGGGTTATTATTTCCATGGCATTTTTGCGTCGCGGCATTAATGTCACAAGGAATTTTTATTCATTGATGCGGCGGTGGGTGGCGCCGCTCGCGCGGCAAATGGTGGTGGCGGACGGCAGAAAATTCAGCCGCCGTTCAGGCACCCTGCATTGCTCTGAATGCGCCTGAGGGCGGTCCCTCGCGGCCTCAGACGCGCCAAACAAAACGCCCCAAACGCATCGCTGCGCCGGGGCGTCTGTACCAGTGGCGAAGGCCGCGCGCCGCAGCGCGCTGCAATCAATCTTCCGGAGCGATCGTGACCTTGAGGCCGTCGAGATCGGCGGTCAGCTGCACCTGGCACGAAAGGCGCGAAGTGTCGTTGCGATGGTCCGAACTCTCGAGCAGGTCGTTCTCGTCTTCGCTCATCTTCGGCAGCTTTTCGGCGAAGGCGGGGTCGACGTAGATGTGGCAGGTCGCGCACGAGCAGCAGCCGCCGCACAGCGCGAGGAGTTCGTCGAAGCCGTTGTCGCGGATCGCTTCCATCACCGAGAGGCCGGCAGCGGCCTCGACAGTGGATTCTTCACCCGAGCGGTTCACAACGACAAGCTTCGGCATCGATCTTATCTCCTGTTGAGCGCGCGCGTACGGACGAGTCCCGCGCTCTCTGGCCCCATTTGCGCTGGGCTGCTATCGCGCGGGGGCCGCTTTGGCAAGGTGCTGCGCTGCATCATGGCCTCAAAAGGAAAGCAGACGGGAATGGGCCTCACCGCCAGCCAGATTGCAGACGGACTTGCATTCGTCTCCGCGAAGAACCCGAAGATCGCCGAAGCCGTCGCCCGCGTCGGCCATCCCGAGCCGCGCATCCGCCCGCGCGGCTATGCCACGCTGCTGCGCACCATCGTCGGCCAGCAGGTCAGCGTCGCTGCCGCTGCGTCGGTCTGGACCAAGCTGGAAGCCCTGCTGGGTGATGACATGCCGCCGCAGGACCTCCTCGAAGCCGATTTCGATGCGCTGCGCGGCTGCGGCCTCTCGCGCCAGAAGCAAGGCTATGCGCGCAGCTTGTGCGAACTCGTGGTGACCGGCGAACTCGATCTCCATTCGCTGCCGGAGGATGACGAGGCCGCCATCGCGCAGCTCACGCGCATCAAGGGCATCGGCCGCTGGTCGGCGGAAATCTACCTGCTGTTTGCGGAAGGCCGCCCGGACATCTGGCCGGCGGGCGATCTTGCCGTGCAGGCCGGCATGGCCAAGCTGCTCGGCCTCGCCGAGCGGCCCGACGAGAAGCAGGCCCGCAGCCTCGCCGAAGACTGGCGCCCGCACCGGGGCGCGGCGGCCATTTTTACCTGGCATTGCTATAACAATCCCGCGCTGTAGGTTCCTGCTCCAACGAGAACGACGTCAGGGTGTAACGTTGTGGCGCAGAAGACGATTTTCATTACGGGCGGCGCTTCGGGCATCGGCCGCGCAGTGGCGGAGCGGTTCGGCCGGGCGGGCTGGTTCGTCGGGATCGCCGATATCGATGAAGACGGCATGGCCGGCACCGCTGCGCTGCTTCCGGCGGGCTTCTCGTCGCAGCACAAGCTCGACGTGCGTGACCGCGCCGCATGGGACGTAGCGCTCGCGGAATGTGCTGAAGCCTCGGGCGGCCGGATCGACGTCGTCTTCAACAACGCTGGCATTCCTCTCGGCGGGCGCATCATCGATTGCACCGCCGAGGAAGTGGAGCGCACGCTCGACATCAATCTCAAGGGCGTGATCTTCGGCGCGCAAGCGGCCTGGCCTTATCTCAAGGCCTCCGCGCCCGGCTCCTGCCTGCTGAACACCGCCAGTGCAGCGGGCATCTACGGCGTGCCCGGCGGCTCGATCTATTCGGCGACCAAGTTCGGCGTGCGCTCGATCACCGAATCGCTCGATGGCGAATGGCGGGAAGATGGCATCATGGTGCGCGACCTGATGCCGAGCTTCATCGAAACCCCGCTGCTGGATCACGCCCCCAACCGCGCCTCGAACGAGGATATCCGGGGCCGGGTGAGGTCTGCAGGCCTCGAGATCACACCGGTCAGCGAAGTCGCCGAAGCGGCCTGGGCGGCAGTCCACGGCACGAAAGTCCACACCGTCGTCGGCAAGACCGCCAGGCGCCTCGCCTTCGCCGCCCGCTGGATGCCCGGCGCCCTGCGCAAGCAGGTGGGCAAACAGGGCCCTATGGGGGGCTAACCCCCGAACCCGTCAATCGCGCTCGCCAGCTCCACATCGCGCATGCTCAGCCCGCCCGCATCGTGCGTCGTCAGCGCGATCTCGACGCGGTTGTAGACGTTGAACCATTCCGGGTGGTGATCCGCCTTCTCGGCCAGGATCGCCACCCGGGTCATGAAGCCGAAGGCCTCGGCGAAATCGGCGAAGCGGAACGTGCGAGTGATCGCGAGGCCGTCCTCGCGCAGGCTCCAGTGGGGAAGCGCAGCGAGCGCGGCGGCGCGTTCGGTCTCGGTGAGCTGGGCAATCGCCACAATCGGTCTCCTTGGCAGGCCCAAGTCTTTCCCCTATCGCGGCAGGCGATGCAACCTGCCCGTCTTGCTGCCTATGATCTTGCCTGCCGGCGCGGCGACCGGCTCCTGTTCCGGGGCGTGGGCTTTGAATTGCACCAAGGCGATGCGCTGCAACTGGCCGGGCCCAACGGCATCGGCAAGTCCAGCCTGATGCGCATTCTGGCAGGGCTGCTGCGGCCCTACAGCGGCCATGTCGAGCACGATGGCACGCTTGCCCTCGCCGATGAACGCCCTGCGCTCGATCCGCACCGTCCGCTGGGTGAGGCGCTCGCGTTCTGGCGCGATATCGACCGGGCCGGGGAAGCGCGCGCCGATTTTGGCCTCGAAGACCTGCTCGATGTGCCGGTGCGCTACCTTTCCACCGGCCAGCGCAAGCGCGCTGCGCTGGCCCGCCTTGCCTCCAGCGGCGCGCGGATCTGGCTGCTGGACGAGCCGCTCAACGGCCTCGACACGCATTGGGGGGCCAGTGCGCAGGCGGCGATCGAGGCGCACCGCGCACTGGGCGGGATCGCGGTGATCGCCTCGCACCAGCCGCTGCAATTGCAGAAGCTGCGGAAGCTGGCGCTGCTGGAGCACTTGCCATGAGAGCGCTCTGGACCATTTTCCGCCGCGATTTGACGCTGCTGCTGATGGGCGCGCCGGGGCGGGGCGGGGCGCTGCTGCCGCTGCTGTTCTTCCTTGCTGTCGCCATGCTCTATCCCTTCGCGGTGGGGCCGGATGCAAAGCTGCTGGCCCGTACCGGCGCAGGGGTGATCTGGGTCGCCGCGCTGCTCGCCGCGATTCTCCCGCTCGACCGGCTGGTGGAGCCCGATCTCGAGGCCGGCTTCTTCGACCAGTGGGCGCTGCGCGGGATTGCGGAAGAAGGCGTGCTCACCTTGCGCATCGTGGCGCACTGGCTCAGCTTCGGCGTGCCGCTGATGCTGGCAGCGCCGCTCGCGGCGGGGCTGCTCAATCTCGATGGCGCGCAGTTGTGGACGGTTGAAGTGGGGCTGCTGCTCGGCACGCCCGGCCTTGCCGCGATCGGCGTCACCATCGCCGCGCTGACGGCGGGCTTGCGCGCGGGCGCGGCGCTGGGCGGGCTGCTGGCGATTCCTCTCACAGTACCCTTGCTGATCTTCGGCGCTGGCTCGCTCCAGCCCGGCGGGGAGGGCGGCCTGCTGCTGCTCGCCGCCTCCAGCCTCGCCGCACTGGCGATTGCGCCCTTCGCGGCGGCCGGCGCCATTCGCGCAGGCCGGGAGTAGGGCGCCCACAGCCGCTCTTGCACCTCCCCAAGCGCAATTGCGTTGCGGGCCGCGCACCGGCGCATTACTTCGGCCAGCATGACACAGACCGTCCCGCCGCCCGCACCGCTGCACGATACCCTCTCGCTGATCGGCAACACGCCGCTTGTTCTCCTCAAGGGGCCGAGCGAGGCCGCCGGTTGCGAGATCTACGGCAAGTGCGAGTTCGCCAATCCCGGCGCTTCGGTGAAGGACCGCGCTGCGCTGTGGATCGTGCGCGATGCGGAAGCCAAGGGCTTGCTGCAGCCCGGCGGCACCATCGTCGAAGGCACGGCGGGCAACACCGGCATCGGCCTTGCGCTCGTCGCCAATGCGCTGGGTTACAAGACCGTGATCGTGATGCCCGAGACGCAGTCGCGCGAGAAGATGGACACGCTGCGCGCGCTGCGGGCCGAGCTGGTGCTGGTTCCTGCCGCGCCGTTTTCCAATCCGGGCCACTTCGTTCACACCTCGCGCCGCATTGCCGAGGAGACCGAAGGCGCGATCTGGGCCAACCAGTTCGACAATATCGCCAACCGCCGTGCGCATATCGAAAGCACCGCGCCGGAAATCTGGGCGCAGCTGGAAGGCCGCGTCGATGGCTTCATCTGCGCGGCGGGCACCGGCGGCACCATCGCGGGAGTCGGGTTCGGCCTCAAGGCGTTCGATGAAAACATCACCATCGGCCTCGCCGATCCCCACGGCGCTGCGCTCTACAATTATTACGCGCATGGCGAGCTTAAGGCGGAAGGTTCCTCGGTCGCCGAAGGCATCGGGCAGGGCCGCATCACCGCCAATCTCGAAGGCGCGCCGATCGACACGCAGTTCCGCATCTCCGACGAGGAAGGCCTCGAATGGGTGCGCCGCCTGCTTGCGGAAGAAGGCCTCTGCCTCGGCCTCTCCAGCGGCATCAACGTCGCGGGCGCGGTTGCGCTCGGCAAGCAGTTGGTGGCCCAAGGCGGAGGGGGAAAGCGCGTCGCCACGATCCTGTGCGATACCGGCTTCCGCTACCTCTCCTCGCTCTACAATCCGGAGTGGCTGCGCGCGAAGGGTCTACCCGTCTTCCCTTGGCTCGCATAAGCGCATACTATCGCGCCCATGGCACTGTTCGGCCTCATTCCTGATCGCACGCCGGAACCGGCGGCATCTGCCGGAGAAACCGCTGCAGAAGCCGCGCGCCTCGCTGCCCTCCAGCCTGCGCATCCCGGCCCGCGCGAGCTGCGCGCGCAGGCGGTGCACCGGCTCCAGATCGGGCTGTTCGGCCTTGCCGGCATGCTGCTCATCGTCAGCCTCGCCAACGTGATCATGGACCGCGCCAAGCAGGTCGAGCGCACCACGAACGGCACGCCCGCCGTCGTCGCCAGCCCCAGCGCCAGCCCCAGCACCGCCAACGATCCACTGGTCGACATGGGGGTCGCGCCGGAACTCCCGGTCGGTGGCGGCGCCAAGCCCGCTCGGCCAGCCCAGCGCCCGCCCGGCAACTGAGCCGCTTTCTCAGCCTCGCTGTTGTCCTGTTCCTGTCGGCTTGCGTGCAGCCGCCGACACAGCCCACTCTGGGCCTCTTCACCAGCCTGCCGATCCTGTGGAGCGAGGCGGACAGCGTCGCCGGGCAGATGGCGCCCGCCAAGCCGCATTGGGCGCGGTCGGTCCTCGAGGAAGACCACCGGCTGGTTCCGCTCGATACCCTGCTCCATCCGGAAACCGTCACCGATCTCGTCGCCGCGCAGCCGCGTACGCTGGAGCCTGCCGAAAACGTCGCGCTCGATGGCTGGGTGCGCGGCGGCGGGCATCTGTTGCTGTTCGCCGATCCGCTCCTCACCAGCGACAGCCGCTTTGCCCTGGGCGATCCGCGCCGCCCGGCTGATACCGTGCTGCTCGGCCCGCTCCTCACGCACTGGGGCCTTGTGCTGCGAGAGGCGGGGGCGGGGCGGGAAAGTGCGGGAACGCCGTTTCCGGTGGAGGCTCCGGGGGAACTTACGCTGCTGTCGGGCGGGCCGGGGGCCTGCCGGATCGAGCAAGCCGGCCTCATCGCGGCGTGCCGGATCGGCAAGGGCTTTGCCCTGATCGTGGCCGACGCCGCGCTGCTGGGTCCCGCAGAAGGCCCGGACGCCGCCGCACGGGCGCGCGCTTTGCGGGAATTGCTGCGGCGAACATTCGCCCACTGATTTTTCCACAGACTATTCCACAGCTGGAACCCGCGGGAAATCACGGGAATGGCGCGTGCCAGCCCGCGTGCCGAGCAGTCTCACCCCAAAATATGGCGGAATTGCGTGATTTTGCCGAATAGGGCGCGAAACGCTTCCGCCTGTAGGTGTTCACCGCAGGCCATGATTCATCCCTTAGATTCAACGTCTGGACGGAATTTCCCGCATTTTCCCCTTTTCGCCCGGACCCTCCCGCGTTAAGACAATACCTCATCAGGACGGACTCCATGACGCATCCGCGGGGGATGAGTCGGTCGCACGGGTGTGTGCGGCCGGGTTGGGAGGCTTTCGTCTGACGCGGGGAAGCGGCACGTGGCTGGGGCACAGTCGCATTACTGGGGGCAGGGCTTTTCGCCGCGCGGCGAGAAGAACCGCTTTGTCCTCCCCGCAGACTTCCGCCAGACCGTCCGCGAAGCCTCCAAGGGCAGCCGCACCCTCTGCCTCGACAAGCACCACAAGCACCCCTGCCTCGTGGGCTTCGGCGAATCCCGCGCCGATAGCTTCGCCGAAATGCTCGCGCACGAGGAACGCGTCGCGATCGAGCGCGGCGAGCCGTTCGACATGGACCTGCGCGCCTCGCAGATCGGCGGTTTCGCCCGCATCAACTTCGATGATTCCGGCCGCTTCGTCCTGCCTGAATACCTCGGCGAGCAGGCGCAGGTGGGCGACGAGCTCTATTTCCACGGCGGCATGCACCAGATCATGATCTGGTCGCCCGAAGTGCTGTTTGCGATGGGTTCCGAATGGGACTCGGTCAAATCGGCCTGCCGCGCCCGGATGGCCGAGTTTTCGGCCAAGGCCTCCCGCAAATGAGCGCGGCCCCCGCCCCCCACATCCCCGTGCTCCTCGATGAGGTAGTCGCCGCGCTGCACCCCGAGCGCGGCAGCCTTGTCGTGGACGCCACCTTCGGCGCAGGCGGATACACCCGCCGCCTTCTCGGTGCCGGCGCCACCGTCCACGCCTTCGATCGCGACCCCGATGCGATTGCGGCGGGACGGGCCTGGGGGGAAGTTTCCGAAAGCCCGCCGCGCCTTGTTTTCCACGCCCGTCGCTTCTCCGAGCTGGCCGAGGGTCTGGCCGAAGCGGGCGTCTCTTCGGTACAAGGCGTCGTGTTCGATATCGGCGTCAGTTCGATGCAGCTCGATCAGGCCGCGCGCGGATTTGCTTTTTCCAGCAATGGCCCGCTCGACATGCGCATGTCGCAGTCCGGTGAAAGCGCCGCGGACTTCCTCAACGGTGCCAGCGAGGAAGCGATTGCCGACGTGCTCTACCACTATGGCGAGGAGCGCCAGTCGCGCCGCATCGCCCGCGCCGTCGTCGCCGCCCGCCCGCTGACGACCACCGGCCAGTTCGCCGATGTCGTCCGCAAGGCGCTCGGCTACCGCCCCGGCGCGCCGAAAGACCCCGCCACCCGCAGCTTTCAGGCCGTGCGCATCCACGTGAATGGTGAACTCGACGAGCTCCACGCCGGTCTCGCCGCCGCAGAGCGTGTGCTTGCCCCCGGCGGCCGGCTGGCGGTCGTCAGCTTCCACAGCCTCGAAGACCGCATCGTCAAGCAGTTCCTGCGCGAAGGCGCGGGCGCCGTGCCCGCCGGTTCACGCCATCTTCCCGTCAGCGCACCCACCGCCGCGCCGGTGTTCGAAAAGCCCTCCGCCGCGATCCGCCCCGGCGCGGAAGAGCAGGCGCGCAATCCCCGCGCACGCTCCGCCACGCTGCGCTGGGCAGTGCGCACCGCGGCACCTGCCCGGGAGATGGCGGCATGATGGTCAGCGCGAACCGCTTCCGCTCGATCGGGTGGATCGCGCTGCTGCTCGTCTGCGCCGCGCTGGTCATGGTGCTGGCGTTTCGCGTCAACGCGCTGCGCAGCCAGGTCCACCGCACCGAGCAGCAGATCGTCGCGCTGCGCAAGGAGAAGCTCTACCTCGAGACCGAGGTGGAAACCCGCGCCAACCAGCAGCAGCTTAAGCTCTGGAACGATGTCGAGTTCGGCTATGTCGCGCCGACGGCGGGCCAATACCTTTCGAACGAGCGCCAGCTCGCCGCTTTCGCCAAGCCCGATGGCCCGGATTCACCCACGCCGATCCGCGTGGCGAGCGCGGATGATGCCGTCGCGGCCGAAGCGGCGTTCCCCTCGGTGATTTCGGGCATTGCGGCGGATATTGGCGCGCCGATGGCCAAGTCGGATGACGACGCGGACAGGCCGGTGGCCAAGCCTGCCGACCGCGCCAAGGCGACCGCCAACCTCGGCGCGCGGCTCGCCATGGTCGCGCCGCTCAGGAAGGATGACAAGGTCGCCAAGCCCGGCAAGGGCAAGGCCGATAAGGACGGCAAGGCCAAGGACGGTGACAAGAAGGCCGGCCTCGCCAAGTCTGCCAAGACCGCCAAGGACGAGGCATCGAAGCCCGGCAAGGGCGCCAAGCTCGCCGCCGGGAAGTCCGAAACCAAGCCCGGCAAGGCCGCCGCCACGAAGTCTGACAAGTCCGGCAAGACCGCCAAGCCTGCGCCCAAGTCGGCCAAGGGTGGGAGCAAGTCTGACCGATGAACTCGCTCACCGCCTCCGCCGCGATTGCCACAGGCCGGGTCCAGCTCGCCAACGTCCGCCACAGCGCGCTCAACACGGCCCGGCTGCGCGCGCTGTGGATCATGGTGCTGTTCATTTTCGCGACGCTGACGGCCTGCGTGCGGATCGCCCAACTCGGCCTGTTCGAGCAGACGCCGGAGCGCACCTCGCTCGCCGAGGCGCTGCTCCCTTCGCGCGGCGAAATCACCGATCGCAACGGCATCGCGCTGGCCCGCGCCTTCGCCTCCTATTCGCTGTGGTTCAATCCCAAGGCGATGGGCGAGGGCGGCGCGCCGCTGGTCAAGACGCCCGAGGAAGTCGCCCGCGCGCTCGTCGGCATTTTCCCTGATGCGGACTACGCCGATCTCGTCGCGCGGCTCAAGGCGGGCAAGCCCTGCTACTTGCGCCGCCGCGTGCTGCCGGAAGACGCCAACAAGGTCTTCGCGCTGGGCGAACCCGCGCTCGAATTCCCGCGCGAGGAGCAGCGCTTCTACCCGCAGGGCTCGCTCGCTGCCCACGTGCTCGGCTATGTCGACGAAGCGGGCAAGGGCCATGTCGGCATGGAGCAAGTGCTCGAGCCGCGCCTGCTCGATCCGGCCTATCGCGGCACTCCCACCGCGCTGTCGATCGACGCGCGGGCGCAAGGCGCGTTGGAGGATGAACTCGGGCGCGGCATGGCCGAAACGTTTGCCAAGGGCGCCGCCGGGGTGATCCTCGATGCCGACAGCGGCGAAGTCATCGCGCTCGCCTCGCTGCCCTCGTTCAATCCGAACCGTTCGGACCTTGCCTACAACGATCTCGTGTTCAACCGCGTGTCGAACCAGGTCTACGAGCTGGGCTCCACGTTCAAGCCGATCACCGTCGCCTCCGCCATCGATGCCGGGGTCATCACCGATCTGTCGGTGCGGTACCCTTCGGTCCCGTTCCAGGTCGGCAAGTTCACCATTCACGATAGCCACAACTTTGGCACGTCGCTCAACGTCCCCGAAGCGCTGATCCATTCGTCGAACACCGTGACCGCGCACGTGGCCGATCTGCTCGGCCCCGTGGCCTTGAAGCGCACGATGGAGCAGCTCGGCATGAACGAGCGCCCGACCATCGAGCTGCCCGCACGCGGCTTCCCGCTCTGGCCGCACGGCGGCGGGGAAGGCGGCAAGGGCGATTGGGCGCGGCTGACGACGATGACCGTCAGCTATGGCCACGGCATCGCGGTCACTCCGCTGCATCTCGCTGCCGCTTACGCCGCGCTGGTCAACGGCGGCATCTGGCGCCCCGCCACGCTCTACAAGGTGGACCCGGCGCACCTCGCACCCGGTCGCCGCGTGTTCCAGGCCTCGACCAGCGCGCGCATCCGCCAGTTGCTGCGCATGATCGTGGTCGACGGCACGGGCCGCAAGGCAGACGCACCCGGCTTCCGCGTCGGTGGAAAGACCGGTTCCGCAGAGAAGCCCGGCAGCGGCGGCTACCGCAAGACCTCGCTGATCGCCACGTTCGCTTCGGCTTTCCCGATGGACAAGCCGCGCTATGTGGTGATCGTGATGCTCGACGAACCCCAGGCCACCCAGCAGACCAGCGGCCAGCGCACCGCCGCATGGAACGCCGCGCCCATCGTCGGCCGGCTGGTGCCGCGCATCGGCCCGATGCTCGGGGTGGTCCCCGATGCGCACCATGACGTCGACATTTCCGACCTCAGCCCGCTGGTCGGCTCCGGAGAAGGCGAATGAACCTTGCGGCCCTTGCCGCTGCGGCGGGTGTCGCCCTGCCTGATACCGATGCTGCGCTGGCCGGCGCGCAAGTGACCGGTTTCGCCATCGATCACCGCAAGGTCGCTCCCGGCACCGTGTTCGGCGCCTTCGTCGGCGCGCGCTTCAATGGCGAGGATTTCATTGCCGATGCCGTGAAGGCCGGTGCCATCGCCGTCGTTGCCCGCCCCGAAGCCAAGGTCGCAGGCGCGGTCCATTTCGCCGACGCATCGCCGCGCCGCGTGTTCGCGCGCCTCGCCGCGCCGTTCTTCGCGCCGGTGCCGGAAGCGCTGGTGGCCGTCACTGGCACCAACGGCAAGACCTCGACCGTCGAAATGACGCGCCAGCTCTGGCGCATGGCCGGTTTCCGCGCTGCGTCCATCGGCACGCTGGGCGTCACCACGGCGGACGAAAGCGTCTCCACGGGCCTTACCACACCCGATATCGTCACTTTCCTCGCCAACCTTGCGGGTCTCGCCCGCGAAGGGGTGAGCCATGTCGCCTACGAGGCTTCCAGCCACGGCCTCGATCAGTTCCGCAACGAAGGCCCTCGGGTCGCAGCCGGCGCCTTCACCAACCTCAGCCGCGATCACCTCGATTACCACGGCACGATGGATGCCTATTTCGAGGCCAAGATGCGGTTGTTCGGTGATGTCGTGGCGGAAGACGGCGCGGCGGTGGTCTGGGCGGACGATGCGTGGTCCGCAAAGGCCATCGCCGCCGCCAAGTCGCGCGGGCTCAAGCTGATCACGGTTGGCGAACAGGGCGAAACGCTGCGCCTCCTCTCGCGCACGCCAACGCTACTGGGCCAGACGCTCGAACTCGCCTTCGAGGGCACCACCCGCAAGCTCGATCTGCCGCTGATCGGCGCCTATCAGGCCGCCAACGCGCTGGTTTCGGCGGGGCTCGTCATCGCGACGGGCGGCGATCCGGCGGCGACCCTCGCAGCGCTCTCGCGCATCCAGCCGGTGCGTGGACGGCTCGAGCGCGCGGCGATCACCCGCAGCGGCGCGCCGGTCTATGTCGATTACGCGCATACGCCTGACGCCATTACCGCAGCCATTGCCGCGCTGCGCCCGCATGTCGGCGCCAAGGGCAAGCTGATCACCGTGTTCGGTGCAGGCGGCGACCGCGATGAGGGCAAACGCCCCGAAATGGGCCGCGCCGCCTGCGCTGGTTCCGAACTGGTCATCGTGACGGACGACAACCCGCGCGGCGAGGACGCAGGCCTGATCCGCGCCGCCGTGATGGCTGGCTGCAATGAACGCGCCCGCGAAGTCGCCGGTCGCCGCGAAGCCATCGCCGCTGCGATTGCCGAAGCCGGCGCGGGCGATATCGTGCTGGTCGCGGGCAAGGGCCACGAACAGGGCCAGATCGTGGGACGCGGCGAGGCATCACGCGTCCTTCCCTTCGATGACGTGCAAGTGGCGCGGGAGTGCAGCCAATGAATGCGATGAGAGCCCTGCTGCAATGGCCCGTCGAGCCGAGCGACAGCATCGGCCTTGCGCTGTGGACCGCTGATGAAATCGCCGAAGCGACCGGCGGCACCGCCTCCGGCGTGTTCGAAGTTTCGGGCTGCGCCACCGACAGCCGCGAAGTCCAGCCCGGCGACTTGTTCATCGCGCTGATCGGCGCCGAAAGCGACGGTCACAAGTTCCTCGAGGGCGCCTTCGCACGTGGGGCCACTGCCGCGCTGGTCGACCGTCCGGTGCCCTATCCGCATGTGCTGGTCGAAAGCACCACGCAGGCGCTCGTCGATCTCGGCCATGCATCCCGCAAGCGCGCCGAACGCGCCGAAGCGGTGATCATCGGCGTGACCGGGTCGGCAGGCAAGACCGGAGTCAAGGAAGCGCTGTTTGCCGCGCTGGATCGCGGCAGCCGGGGCCGCGCGCACCGTTCGGTCAAGAGCTACAACAACCACGTTGGCGTGCCGCTCAGCCTCGCGCGGATGCCGCCGCGCACGCGCTTCGGCGTGTTCGAGATGGGGATGAACCACGCGGGCGAACTCGCCGCGCTGACCCGGCTGGTGCGCCCGCACATCGCCATCGTCACCACCATCGCCCCGGCGCACATCGGCCATTTCTCGGGCGAGGAAGCCATCGCCCACGCCAAGGCCGAGATTTTCGAGGGGCTGGAAGCGGGCGGCATCGCGATCATCCCGGCGGACAATCCCCACTTCGCGCTGCTGCGCGAAGCTGCCGCGCGCCATGCCGGCGATGTCGTCAGCTTCGGGCGCAGTGCGCACGCCGATGCCCGCCTGCTTGATGCCGTGCCCGCGCCGGGCGGCGGCACGCTTGTCACCGCCGCGTTCTCGGGGCCGCTCGGCACGCGCAAGCTGTGCTACACGATTGCCCAGCCCGGCGCGCACTGGGTCGACAATTCGCTCGCCGTCATGGCCGCTGTCGCTGCTGCCGGGGGCGATCTTGGCGCAGCAGGCCTTGCCCTGTCCGAAATGGAAGGCCTTGCGGGCCGCGGCGCGCGCCATGTGGTGCCCGCACCGGGCGGTGATGGCTCGGGCAAGGCGCTCGTCATCGACGAAAGCTACAACGCCAATCCCGCCTCGATGCGCGCCACCATTGCCGCGCTGGGCGAGGTTCCCGCCCGCCGCCACATCGCCGTGCTCGGCGCGATGAAGGAACTGGGCGAGGCGTCGGACGGCTATCACGCCGCGCTTGCCGAACCCCTGATCGCTGCCGGGGTGGAGCGCATCATTCTGGTCGGCCCCGAAATGGCTCCTTTGAGCGAAGCACTGGGAAGGGCGCTGGGGAAAAGCGCAGACCCCGCGCTTGCCGCGCGAATCGAACTCGACCATGCCAAAAACGCTGCAGAAGCGGCGGAATGCCTGGCTGCGGACGCTCCGCAGGGGGGCGACGCCATTCTGGTTAAGGGGTCGAATTCGGTCGGGCTGGGTACTCTCGTGCGCGCGCTTACGGCCGGGGCCAAGAAGGCCGGGGAAAACTGAATGCTCTACCTGCTGGCGCACTGGTTGCACTTTGAAGGCTTCGCCAACCTGATCCGCTACCAGTCGTTCCGTTCGGGCGCGGCGCTGATGACCGCGCTGATCATCGGCCTCATCATCGGCCCGCGCTTCATCAACATGCTGCGCGTGCGCCAGGGCAAGGGCCAGCCGATCCGTGCCGATGGGCCGCAGTCGCACCTCGCCAAGCGCGGCACGCCGACGATGGGCGGGCTGATGATCGTGATCAGCCTCGCGATCTCACTGCTGCTGTGGATGGACCTCACCAGCAAGTTCGTCTGGGCCTGCCTCGTCGTCACTCTGGGTTTCGGCCTGATCGGCTTCCTCGACGATTACGCCAAGGTCACCAAGTACGCCCATGCCGGCCTGTCCGCGCGCATTCGCCTGCTGGCCGAGTTCGCCGTGGCGGGCACGGCGCTGGCGCTGGTCGTTACGGATACCAACCTCTACCTGCCAGTGTTCAGCAATCTCTATGTGCCGATGGGGCCGGCGTACTACCTCTTCGCCGCCTTCGTCATCGTCGGCGCGGGCAACGCGGTGAACCTCACTGACGGACTCGACGGCCTTGCGACGATGCCCGTCATCATTGCGGCGGGCACCTTCGCGATCATCGCCTACCTCGCCGGCCGCGTCGACTATGCGCACTACCTCGGCATCCAGCACGTGCCGCGCGCGGGCGAACTCTCGATCTTCTGCGGCGCCGTCATGGGCGCGGGCCTGGCGTTCCTCTGGTTCAACGCGCCGCCCGCCGCCGTGTTCATGGGCGATACCGGCAGCCTTGCGCTGGGCGGTACGCTGGGCGTCATCGCCGTCTCGATCCACCACGAAATCGTGCTCGGCATTGTCGGCGGGCTGTTCGTGATGGAGGCCGTCTCGGTCATCGTGCAGGTCTTCGTCTACAAGCGCACCGGCAAGCGCGTGTTCCGCATGGCGCCGATCCACCACCATTTCGAGCAACTGGGCTGGAAGGAATCGACCGTCGTCATCCGCTTCTGGATCGTCTCGATCGTGCTCGCGCTGATCGGCCTTGCCACGCTGAAGGTGCGGTAAGCGCGCCGTGATCACCTCCTCCGCCTTTGCCGGCAAACGTTATGCAGTGCTGGGCCTCGCGCGCTCCGGCCTCGCCAGCGTTGATACGCTGCTGGCAAGCGGGGCAGAGGTTACCGCATGGGATGGGCGCGAGGATGCTCGCGCCGCCGTCGAAGGCCGCGCGACGATCGCCGATCCGCTGACCATCGATCTTGCCGGGTTCGATGGCATGGTCGTCTCCCCCGGTGTGCCGCTCAATCGCCATCCCATCGCCGCCCATGCCCGCGCGGCGGGGGTGCCGATCATCGGCGATATAGAGCTCTTTGCGCAGGCCCGCGCCAGCCTGCCGCCGCACAAGGTCGTCGCGATCACCGGCACCAACGGCAAGTCGACCACCACTTCGCTGATGCACCACATCGTCAGGCACGCGGGTCTGCCGACCGAGATGGGCGGCAACATCGGCCTCCCCATCCTCGGCCAGCCGCCGCTGCCCGCAGGCGGGGTCTATGTGCTCGAACTCTCCAGCTACCAGATCGATCTCACTTACAGCCTCCACGCCGATCTCGCCGCCTTCATCAACCTCAGCCCCGATCACCTCGATCGCTACGATGGCTACGAAGGCTATGCCGCATCCAAGGCGCGCCTGTTCGAGATGCAGCAGGCCGGGCAGTTCTCCGTCTTCGGCTGCGGCGATGAGGATACCCGCCGCATCGCCGCCGAAATCGCAGCCGCGCGCCCTGCCGGCGATGTCGAAGTCGTCGATCCTGCCGCGCTGACCGGACAGGCCGAGTGGCCCTCACTGCAAGGCCCGCACAACCTCCAGAACGCCGCCATCGCGGTCGCCATGGCCAAGCGCCTCGGCATCGCAGAGCCGGTCTGGCGCGCCGCGCTCGCCAGCTTCGTCGGCCTGCCGCACCGCATGGAGCGCGTCGCCGAAGCGAACGGCGTTCTCTTCATCAACGACAGCAAGGCGACCAACCCTGCCTCCACCGCGCCTGCTCTCGGCGCATGGCCGCGCGTCCACTGGATCCTCGGCGGTTTGCCGAAGGGCGACGACCTTGACGCCTGCGCCCCTTATTTCGGCCACGTCGTGCAGGCCTACACCATCGGCGAGGCCGGACCCCGCTTTGCCGAAATCCTCGAACCCGTGATGCCCGTCCAGCGCAGCGAGATGCTGTGCGATGCCGTGCGTCAGGCGATGGACGCAGCTGAGCCCGGCGATGTCGTGATGCTCTCGCCCGCCTGCGCCAGCTTCGATCAGTTCCGCGATTTCGAGGCGCGCGGGGACAGCTTCCGCCAGATCGTCACCGCGCTGATCGCCGAGAAAGGCGCCGCATGAACGGGCACCAACCCACCCGGCAGGTCGCCACCGCGCTTCCCGGCGGCGGCGTGCGCATCGCCCCGCGCACCAATCGCTATCGCCGCACCCGGCGCAGCGAACTCGTCATCTGGTGGCGCGAGATCGACCGCGTGCTCCTCGCGCTCGTGCTGATGCTCGTCGCGGTGGGCGTGGTGGCCGTCGCGGCTTCGTCCCCGGCGAGCGCGCATCGCCTTTCGACGCAGACCAAGTCGCTCGGCGATCTCTACTTCTTCTGGATCCACTTGCGCTGGCTCACCGTCGGCCTGTTCGCGATGTTCGTCGCCTCGCTCCTGCCCAAGGAAACCACGCGGCGTCTCGCCATCATTCTCGCCGCGACCATGCTCGTCGCACTCGTGCTGGTGCCGTTCCTCGGCAATGAAGTGAAGGGCGCCAAGCGCTGGCTGTTCATCGGCTTCAGCCTCCAGCCGTCCGAATTCCTCAAGCCCGGCTTCGCCGTCGCGGTGGCGTGGATTCTCTCGTGGAAGGTGCGCGATCCCAATATTCCGGTGATCCCGATCACCATCGGCCTGATGGGCCTGATCGCCGCGCTGCTTATGGCGCAGCCCGATTTCGGCTCGACCGTCCTGTTCGGCGGCGTGTGGTTCGTGCTCGTGCTGCTCTCGGGCCTCGATCTCAAGAAAGTCGGCTGGAGCATGCTCGGCGGCATCGTCGGCGTCATCCTCGCCTATTTCTTCTATCCCAACGCCACGCACCGGATCGATGCGTTCCTTTCGGGCGGCAGCGAGTTCGATCAGGTCGATCTCGCCATGCGCACACTCGTCAGCGGCGGATGGAGCGGTACGGGCCTCTGGCTCGGCAGCCGCAAGATGGCGCTGCCCGAGGCGCATACCGACTACATCTTCTCGGTCATCGGCGAGGAATTCGGCCTCATCGCCTGCGCACTGATCGTGGTGCTCTACTGCGCCATCGTGATCCGCGTGATGATGCGCCTCGCGGATGAGGAAGACCTGTTCACCGTACTCGCCGCTGCGGGGCTGACCGCGCAGCTCGCGGGGCAGGCCTTCATCAACATCCTCGTCAACCTGCAGCTGTTCCCCTCCAAGGGCATGACGCTCCCGCTCATCAGCTACGGCGGCTCCTCCACCATCGCGCTGCTCCTCGGCGTCGGCTTCCTGCTCGCCATCACGCGGCGCAATCCCTATCTCTCGCGCGAGACGTCGGACCTCAGGGAGCTCGTGCGCACATGACAAATCACATCCCCGGCGTATCGCGCCATTTCGTGCTCGCGGCGGGCGGCACCGGCGGGCATCTCCTGCCCGCCTTTGCCCTCGCGACCGAGCTGGATCGGCGCGGGCATCACGTCGCACTGGTGACGGACGAGCGCGGCGCGAAGATTCCCGGCAAGCCCGCGTTCCTGCCCGCGCATGTCCTCCCCGCCGGGCGCCTCGGCAAGAACCCCATCGCGCTTGCCAAGGGCCTCGCCGCGATCTGGCGTGGCCGCGCCATGGCGCTGCGCCTGTTTGAAAGCTTCCAGCCGTCTTGCGTCGTCGGCTTCGGCGGCTATCCCGCGCTGCCCGCACTGCTCGCCGCGCGCTCGGCCCGCATCCCGACCGTAATCCACGAGCAGAACGCGGTACTTGGCCGGGTCAACCGCCTCCTGGCCAAGCGCGTCGACGCCATCGCCACCGCCTACATGGAAGTCGAGCGGCTCGATCCCAAGCTGTGGGGCAAGGTCCACCGCGTCGGCAATCCGGTGCGCGCCGAAGTCCTCGCGCTGCGCGGGGAGCCGTTCCCCCCGTTCAGCGAGGACAGCCTGTTTCGTGTGCTGGTGACGGGCGGCAGCCAGGGCGCTTCGGTCCTCTCCGAAGTCGTGCCCGATGGCCTCGCCATGCTCCCGCCCGCGCTGCGCCACCGTCTGCAGGTCACGCAGCAGTGCCGGCCCGAAGACATCGAAGCCGTCCGCGCGCGCTATGCCGGGCACGAGATTCCCGCCGAACTCGGCACCTATTTCGAGGATATGGCGAGCCGTCTGGCCGAAACGCACCTCTTCATCGGACGCTCGGGCGCTTCCACCATTGCCGAACTCACGGCAGTCGGCCGCCCGGCGATCCTCGTGCCGCTGCCCATCGCCACTGACGACCACCAGGCCGTCAACGCGCGCGAGATGGTCAAGGCCGGCGGCGCCCGCGCAATCCGCCAATCGGGCTTCACACCCAAGGAACTCGCCAAGCAGATCCAGACGATGGCACTCAATCCCACCTCGCTCGCCAATGCCGCCCACGCTGCGTGGAACTGCGGGTTGCCCAATGCCGTCTCCGACCTCGCCGATCTCGTCGAAGGCTTCGGCGGCGTGCCGCTGATGGACGTGATCCGCATGGAAGGCGCCGCAACTGCGCCCTCCACGCGTGAGGCCCTCGCCAAGGAGTCAGCCGAATGAGCGGCGCAGTCCTCGTTCCTCTCCATTTTCACGAAGTGCAAATGGGGAGGTGGCAGCCCGCAGGGCTGACGGAGGGGTTCTTCCTCGCCGCCAAAACCCCTCCGACCTGCCTCCGGCAGGCCACCTCCCCATTTGTGCCTGCGGCAAAAATGGAGAGGGCAAAGTGAAAGGCGTCGGCACCGAGATCGGCACGATCCATTTCGTCGGCATCGGCGGCATCGGCATGTCCGGCATTGCCGAGGTCATGCACAACATGGGCTATAGCGTGCAGGGCTCCGACATGGCCGAAAGCTATGTCGTCGATGGCCTGCGCTCGCGCGGCATTCCGGTGATGATCGGCCAGCGCGCGGAGAACGTCGAAGGCGCCGCCGTCGTCGTCACTTCCACGGCGGTGAAGCGCGATAACCCCGAAGTCGTCGCTGCGCTCGAAGCCCGCGTCCCCGTTGTACGCCGCGCCGAAATGCTGGCCGAACTGATGCGGCTCAAGAACACCGTCGCGGTGGCGGGCACGCACGGCAAGACGACCACGACCTCGATGGTCGCCTGCCTGCTCGATGCGGGCGGGATCGATCCCACCGTGATCAACGGCGGCATCATCAATTCCTACGGCTCCAACGCGCGCCTCGGCGATAGCGAGTGGATGGTCGTGGAGGCTGACGAAAGCGACGGCTCGTTCCTGCGCCTCGATGGCACGCTCGCGGTCGTCACCAACATCGATCCCGAGCATCTCGATCACTACGGCTCGTTCGAGAAGGTCAAGGACAGCTTCGTCGAATTCATCGAAAACGTGCCGTTCTACGGCGCGGCGATCCTGTGCATCGATCACCCCGAAGTGCAGGCGATCATCCCAAAGGTGCGCGATCGCCGCGTGGTGACCTACGGCTTCTCCGCCCAGGCCGACGTGCGCGGTGAAGCCGTCACGCCGATCCCCGGCGGCAACCGCTTCACCGCCGTGCTGCGCCAGCGCGATGGCAGCTTCCGCCGCATCGAGGGTATCGAGCTGCCCATGCCCGGCCGCCACAACGTGCAGAACGCGCTCGCCGCCGTCGCCGTGGCGGTGGAGATGGGCGTTTCGGAAGACCTCATCCGCACCGGCTTTGCCAAGTTCGGCGGGGTCAAGCGCCGCTTCACCAAGGTCGGCGAAGTCGATGGGGTAACGGTGATCGATGATTACGGCCACCATCCGGTCGAAATCCGCGCCGTCCTCGCCGCCGCGCGGGAAGGCGTGCAGGGCCGCGTCATTGCCGTCGTCCAGCCGCACCGCTTCACTCGCCTGCGCGATCACATGGAAGACTTCCAGGGCGCCTTCAACGATGCCGACGTGGTCTATGCCGCCCCGGTCTACCCGGCGGGCGAGCAGCCCATCGAAGGCGTCGACAGCGTCGCGATGGTCGAAGGCATCAAGGCGCGCGGCCACCGCTCGGCGCACCTGATCGCTGGCGCCGACGCACTCGCGGCAGAGCTTTCCGGCGTGGTCCAGCCCGGCGACATGGTCGTCTGCCTCGGCGCGGGCGACATCACCAAGTGGGCCGCGGGCCTTGCGGGCGCGATTGCGCAGCAGCGGGGGGCATAATGACTTCCGCGCCCCAGCCGTTCGTGTCGAGCGAAGTCGAGACACCAAACGCCGCGCTTGGTGTCTCGACGTCCGGCCCGGAGGGCCGGACGTTTATCCCGAGCGAAGTCGAGGGGCTCGACACGAACGGGGTGAGGGGTAAGTTGACCCCGGGCGCCCCGCTTGCCCCGCTGGTGTGGTTCAAGTCTGGCGGTACCGCGCAGTGGCTGTTCGAGCCAAAGGACGTGGCCGACCTGCAGCAATTCCTCGCCGGCCTCGCGCCGGACGTCCCCGTCATGGCGCTCGGCCTCGGCTCCAATCTGATCGTGCGCGATGGCGGCGTTCCCGGCGTTGTCGTCCGCCTCGGCAAAGCCTTCGCCAAGGTCGAGCGCGTGGACGAAACCACCCTCAACTGCGGCGGGGGGGCGAGCGGCATCCTCGTCTCCAGCACCGCGCGGGATAGCGGCATCGCCGGTCTCGAATTCCTCCGCTCGATCCCCGGCACCGTCGGCGGCTTCGTGCGCATGAACGGCGGCGCCTATGGCCGCGAGGTCAAGGATATCCTGATCGATTGCGACGTCGTGATCCGCTCGGGCGAAATCGTCACACTCCCCTTAAGCGAACTCGGCTACACCTACCGCCACTCCAACCTCGTCGACGGCTGCGTGGTCGTCGCCGCGCGCTTCCGGGGCGAGCCGGGCGAACCCGCCAAGATCCAGGCCGAAATGGACCGCATCTCCGCCGCCCGCGAAGCCAGCCAGCCCCTGCGCAGCAAGACCGGCGGCAGCACCTTCAAGAACCCCGATGGCGGGAAGGCGTGGGAACTCGTCGACAAGGCCGGTTGCCGTGGCCTCACGCTCGGCGGCGCGCAGGTCTCTGAAAAGCACACCAATTTCCTCATCAACACCGGCGAAGCCACTAGCGCCGAAATCGAAGCGCTGGGCGAGGAAGTGCGCCGCCGTGTGAAGGAACTGTCGGGCGTGGAGCTTCATTGGGAAATACAGCGAGTAGGAAGACCGTGAGCCTGCCCAAACTCCATATCGCCGTGCTCATGGGCGGCTGGTCCAGCGAACGCCCTGTCAGCCTCATGTCCGGCGAAGGCGTCGCCAAGGCCCTCGAGGCCAAGGGCCACCGCGTCACCCGCATCGACATGGGCCGCGATGTTGCGCAAAAGCTCGCCGAAGCCGCGCCCGATGTGGTCTTCAACGCACTCCACGGCACGCCGGGAGAGGACGGCACGGTGCAGGGCCTGATGGACCTGATGGGCCTCACATACACGCATTCCGGCCTCGCCACCTCGGTCATCGCCATCGACAAGCAGCTCACCAAGCAGGCGCTGGTGCCGCACGGCATCCCCATGCCCGGCGGGCGCATTGTGCAATCCGAAGAGCTGTTCGAGCGCGATCCCCTGCCGCGTCCTTATGTCGTCAAGCCGGTCAACGAAGGCTCCTCGGTCGGCGTCGCCATCGTCACCGCAGGCGGCAACTACGGCGATCCGATCAGCCGCGATGCCGTGGGGCCGTGGAAAGAGTTCGACGAACTCCTCGCCGAACCCTTCATCCGCGGCCGCGAACTGACGACCGCCGTGCTCGCCGGAGTAGATGGTCCTCGGGCGCTCCTCGTCACCGAACTGAGGCCCAAGTCCGGCTTCTACGATTTCGACGCCAAGTACACCGATGGCATGACCGACCATATCTGCCCGGCGGAGATCCCCGAAGACATCGCCGAGGCCTGCAAGGACATCGCCCTCCGCGCCCATCAGCTGCTCGGCTGCAAGGGCACCAGCCGCAGCGATTTCCGCTGGGATGACGAGCAGGGCGTCGAAGGGCTGTTCCTGCTCGAAGTCAACACCCAGCCGGGCATGACCCCGCTCAGCCTCGTACCCGAACAGGCCAAGGCGCTGGGCATGGATTATGGCGATCTCGTCGAAGCTATCGTGGCCGACGCCATCGCTTCAGCGAAGAAGGAGGCCTGAGCCATGGCGCAGACCATTCGCCGGGGCGGCAAAGCAGTGCGCAAGGTCGCGGCGGCCAGTGGCACAAAGCGCAAGGTCCATGCCGCGCGCCGCCAGACCGGCTCGGTGCTCGATCAGATCATGCAGTGGATGCCCTTCAGCGAGGAAACGCTGCACCGCATCCTGATGTTTGTCATCCTCGGCGGCGCTGCGGTCCTCGCCTGGGTCATCGCCAGCATGGCAGGCGTGCCGCAGCTGGCCGAAGCGGAAATGGCGATGATCGCCGGCAAGTCCGGGTTCGAGGTCAAGCGCGTCGAAGTGCGCGGCGTCAACCGCATGAACGAACTCAAGATCTACGAAAAGGTGCTCGGCCAGCGCGATCAGGCAATGTCGCGTCTTGATATCGCAGGCCTGCGCGATGATCTGCTCCAGCTTTCGTGGGTGAAGGACGCCCGCGTCTCGCGCCAGCTGCCCGATACACTGGTGGTCGACGTGATCGAGCGCAGCCCCCACGCGGTGCTGCGCCGCGATGGCAAGCTCACCCTGATCGACGAGACCGGCCATCCGCTGGAGGCAGTGAACCCCGCCAAGGCCAGGGGCCTCCTCGTCCTGTCCGGCAATGGCGCCGAAGCGCGCGTGCCTGATCTCGTCCACCTGCTCGATGCCGCGCCTGCCATCCGCCCGCAGGTGGCGGAAGCCGAATGGGTCGGCAACCGCCGCTGGAACCTCACGTTCAAGACCCGCCAGGTCGTCGCCCTGCCGGAAGGTGAGACCGAGGCGGCCAGCGCGCTGCTCACTTTCGCGCGGATGGACGGCGTCGACCGCCTGCTCGGCGGCAAGGTCGCCAGCTTCGACATGCGCAATCCGGACCGCATCTACATGCGCGTGCCCGGCCGCGCCGATGAAGTGGCCGCTGCTGCGCGCGCCGAACTGACGGCCAAGGCCAATGCCGCCGCCGGGAAGACTGCAGCCGCCCGCAGCGCCGTCGCTTCCGCCACGCCCAGCAAGGCCCCCGCCGCCAAGACCGCACAGGACTGATTTTCCGGCCATGGCTGCCCCTCGCATCACCAAGGTTTTCGCAGCCGTCAATCTCGGCTCGTTCCGGGTCTCGGCAATCATCGCCGGGCTGACCGAGGCGGGCGAGATGGTCGTCATGGGATCGGGTCACCGCCAGTCGCAGGGGATCAAGCGCGGCTATGTGACCGATATGGTCGCCGCCACCCATTCGGTGCGCGATGCGATCGAGCGCGCCGAGAAGATGGCCAATGCCAGCGTGCAGAGCGTGTGGATCGGCTGCTCGGGCGCGGGGCTTGCCAGCACCACCGCCAAGGTCGAGGTCGAGATCGGCGGGCGGCGGATCGAAAGCGACGATATCGAGCACCTGCTGATCGCCGGGCGCGAAGTGATCCAGCCCGATGGCCGCACCGTGCTCCACGCCCAGCCCGCGCACTACACGCTCGACGGTGCGGACGGCGTGCCCAATCCCAAGGGCCTCCATGCCGAGCGCCTCGCGGTCGATATCCACGTCATGCTCGCGGACGGCGCGCCGGTGCGCAATCTCAAGGAAACGGTCGAGAACGCGCACCTCCGCGTCGAGGCCGTCGTCGGTTCACCCGTCGCCACGGGCCATGCCTGTCTTTCCAACGAAGAGCGCGAACTGGGCGTGGCGCTCATCGAGTTCGGCGCGGAAGTCACCACCGTCTCGGTCTACGCGGGCGGCATGCTGCTTGGCATGCAGGCCATTGCCTTCGGTTCCGGCGATATCACCGATGCCATCGCCTCGGCCTTCGGCATCCGCCGCTATCAGGCGGAGCGGTTGAAATGCATGGCCGGGTCCGCGCTGGCCAGCCCCGCCGATCACCGCGAGATGATCCCGGTCAACGCCCCCGGCGATCCCGAGCAAGGCGGCCCGATGGCGCGCCATGCCGATGACAAGAACCGCATCCCCCGCGCCGAACTCGTCTCGGTGATCACCCAGCAACTCGGCGTGTTTACCGACGAGGTCGGCCGCGCGCTCAAATCGCTCGGCTTCAATGGCAAGCGCGGCCAGCAGGTCGTGCTGACGGGCGGCGGAGCCCAGCTTCCGGGCCTTGCTGATTATGCGCAGGCCGCGCTTGGCCGTCCGGTCCGCATCGGTTCCCCGCCGACGATGCTCGGCCTGCCGCCGGGCCACGCGACGCCCAGTTCCTCCACGCTCGTCGGCCTCATGCTCTATGCCGCCGCCGATCCGGTCGACATCCGCAAGATCGGGCCGACCTGGACTCCTACGCAGTCCTACGGTCTGTTTGGCCTGCTCCAGCGCATCTGGCGGGCGATAAGGGAGTATTTCTGATGGGAGGAGCCCTGCTTGGCCCTCCTACTTGTGGAAAAACCTGTCGAAGCTTTGATTCGGTCAAACAATCCGTGCCAAAGCAAAAGTTACATTTTCCGGGGCACCATTCTCGGCCCCCCGCAGACCCGCACGGGAGAGCGCTATGAGCATCAATATCGGACCGCCGGCCATTGACGAACTGCGGCCGCGCATCACCGTTATCGGCGTGGGCGGGGCGGGCGGCAACGCCATCGCCAACATGATCAACGCGAAGATCGAGGGTGTCGACTTCGTGGTGGTCAACACCGATGCGCAGGCGCTCAACAATTCGATCGCGGACAACCGCATCCAGCTCGGGCCTGACATGACGCAGGGCCTAGGTGCCGGTGCCCGTCCCGAAGTCGGCCGCGCCGCTGCGGAAGAGACGATCGAGGAAATCGAGCGCGCGCTCGAAGGCGTCCACATGTGCTTCATCGCCGCCGGCATGGGCGGCGGCACCGGCACTGGCGCCGCTCCGGTCATCGCCGAAGCGGCCCGCCGCAAGGGCGTGCTCACCGTCGGTGTCGTCACCAAGCCGTTCCTGTTCGAAGGCACGCGCCGCATGCGCGCGGCGGAAAGCGGCATTGCCGAGCTGCAGAAGCACGTCGATACGCTGATCGTCATCCCGAACCAGAACCTGTTCCTCGTCGCCAAGGCGGAGACCACGTTCAAGGAAGCCTTCCAGCTGGCCGACGAAGTGCTCCAGCAGGGCGTCCGTTCGATCACCGATCTCATGGTCATGCCCGGCCTCATCAACCTCGATTTTGCCGACGTTCGCTCGGTCATGGGCGAGATGGGCAAGGCGATGATGGGCACCGGCGAGGGCGAAGGCCCGAACCGTGCGCTCGAAGCGGCGGAACGCGCGATTGCCAACCCGCTGCTCGATGGCGTCTCGATGCAGGGCGCCAAGGGCGTCATCATCTCGATCATCGGCGGCGACGACATGAAGCTGCTCGAAGTCGATGAAGCGGCCAATCACATCCGCGAACTCGTCGATCCCAACGCGAACATCATCTGGGGTTCGGCGTTCAACCCGAACCTTGATGGCAAGATCCGCGTTTCGGTGGTCGCCACCGGCATCGAGCAGACCAGCGAGATGGCCGAATCCGCCGCGCGTCCGGCGATGACGGGCGGCATGCGTGGTCCGGCGTTCCCGGGCGGCCTTGCCCGTGCTGCGGCGCCCGAACCGGCTCCGGCGCCTGCTGCTGCCGAGCCGCAGCCGTTCGCGCCGCCGCCCAGCTATGTCGCGCCCGAAGCGGAGAGCGAGCCTGCAGCCGCTGTCCCCGCCGAAGAACCGCTCGATCTGACGCTCGATCTGTCCGACACGCAGGAAGCAGCGCCTCCGGCTGGTGAGCCGGGCGAACTCGCTCTCGGCCTCGATGCTGCAGAGCCGATCCCGCCGCGCTTTGGCCGCGCCCAGCCCGATCCTTCGGGCGAGGCACCGCGCAGCTCGCCGGGCAGCACCTTGTTCGAACGCATGGCCAATCTCTCGCGCGGCGGTGGCCGCGTGGGTGAGGACGATGCCGATCCGGAAGACGGCAGCGCGCTCAACATCCCGCGCTTCCTCGGCCGCCAGAACAACCAGTAAAGCGGCTCGGTCCGGCGCAAGGGATTTGATCAGGGGCAAGCAGGCTGGCAGGGGGTGCCAGCCTGCACCCTTCGCGCCTTTTTGCTGAAGATAGTCGTCGGCTGAGCTTTGCCTGTCCCCCCAAGCCGCGATAAGGTCGGCCGCATGATCCCCCGCTTCTTCCGCTCCGGGCTTCGGCTCCGCGCCTCGACCATGGTTGTCGGCATGGCGCTCGCCATGGTGCAGCCGGCCTTCGCGGCGCCGCCCGCAGCCCCTGTCGACGATGACACGACCGAGCCCGTGGCCTCGACGTCGGTCCCGGTCGTCCAGTCGATTGCGCCAAGTCCCACACGCATGCTCAATGCATCCCTTGCGCGCCTCGCCCGCGATCCGCGCGATATCAGCGCCTTGCTCGATGCCGGTGGCGCTGCGCTCGATCTTGGCGATACCGATGCGGCCATCGGCTTCCTCACCCGCGCCGAACAAGTCGCGCCCGGCACCGGCGGGGTGCGCGCGCGGATGGGCATTGCGATGCTGCGCTCGAACCAGCCGTTCGAGGCGATCCGCTGGTTTGATCTCGCTGAACAGGCCGGGTTCAACCGCGCCGAAATGGCCAGCGATCGCGGCCTTGCCTACGATCTCATCGGCGATAACGCCGCCGCGCAGCGCGAATACCAGCTCGCGCTTTCGGCGGGCAGGAACGATGAAGCGAGCCGCCGCTATGCGCTGAGCCTGGTGATCGCGGGCGACCGGCGCGGCGCTGAGCTCGTCCTCCAGCCGCTGCTCGAGCGGCAGGACCGCGGCGCCTGGCGCGTGCGCACGTTCATCATGGCGATTGCCGGGCAGAGCGAGGAAGCCGAAGGGATCGCCCGGGCAACGATGCCCGCCGATCTCGCCGCCGCGATTTCGCCCTACTTGCGCTACATGCCGCGCCTCACCCCATCGCAGCAGGCCGCCGCCGCCAATCTCGGCCGCTTCCCGCGCGCTGCGGACATCGGCCGCGATGATCCGCAAGTCGTGCAATACGCGCTCGCCCATCCGCGCGCGCCGCGTGTCGATGCTGCGCTCGTGCCGCAGGGCGAAGCGCTGGGTGCGCGGGGCCGCGACGATCGCTCGAAGCGCCGCCGTCCGGGCAAGGAGGACCGCCAGCAGACCGCCGTCGCCGCCGCGACACCGGCACCGGCCACCACGCTGCTCGTCAAGGCGGCCCCGCCGCCGCCGCCCCCGCCGCCTGCAACCACGACAACGACGCAGCCTGCCGTCACCGCGCCATGGGGCCTGCAGCCGGGCACCCGCACCGCCGCCGCGCCGCAGCAGACGCCGCCTGCAACGCAGAGCCAGAGCGCGCCGACCCGTCCCACCGTGCTGTCCAAGCTCGATGTGCCCCCCGGCACCCCGCTGTCGCCGCCGCCGGTCCCGCGTCCGGCGACGCCCAGCAAGACGCCGACTACGACGGCGGCGACGACGGTGACTCCTGCCCCCGGGTTCTCGCTGCTGCCTGCTCCGGCCAGCACGCCGCCAGTCGCAAAGGCGCCAGTCACCGCATCGCCCGTCACCACGCCGCCAACTCCGGCGCCGCAAGTCACGCCTCCGGCCACGCTGCCCCCGGCGCCCACACCCGCGCCCGTGCAGGTGGCGGCTTCGACGCCCGCTACAACGCCCGCAGCGACGGGACCGCAACTCGCGCTTGCGTCGCCTCCGCCCGCACCGGCGACAGCGGCAGTCCTGCCGCCAGCCTCGCCCACACCCGCGCCCTCCACGCCGGCCCCGGCTCCCGCACCATCCGCCGCGCCTGCTCCGGCTGATTTCCGCAGCATTTTCGATGGCTTCAAGGCCCCCGAACAGGAAGCTTCGGCCTCCAGCAGCGAAGCGGTCGACCTCGCCCGGATCGAGGCGATGCGCGAAGCAGCGCGCGCCGCCGCCGCCGCAAAGGTCAAGGAACGCGCGGCCAGGGAGCGCGGCGCGCGGCCCGATGGCCCCACCGCCGTATCGCGCACGAGCGATCAGGATGCCGCCGAGCCTACCGTCACGCGCGGCAGCAAGGAGAAGGCGGACAAGGAAAAGGCCGCCAAGGAAGAGGCCGCGAAGGACGCCAAGGCCAAGTCCGCCAAGGAGAAGCTCGCGCTCGATACCGATTGCCTCGATGGCTCGGCCAAAGGCAAGGGCAGCAAGTCCGCCAAGGGCAAGGCCGCCGCGAAATCGTCCGCAAAGGGCAAGGGCAAGGGCAAGGGCGCCGCTGAAGCGCAGTGCCCGCCCGAAACCGGCAAGTCCGCCAAGAGCAAGGCCGCCAAGGCTGAACTCCAGCATCCCAGCCGCATCTGGGTGCAGGTCCTCACCGGCTCCAACCGTCCGGCGATGAGCAAGGAGTGGCAGAAGCTGGCCAGCTCCGCCGCTGCACTGCGCGGCCGCAAGCCGTCGATCACCCCGTGGCGCAGCAATTATCGTTTGCTCACAGGGCCTTTCGGCAGCGACGCGGAAGCGCAGGCCTTCGTCGAGAAGCTGCGCGGACAAGGCGTCAGCAGCTATCAGTGGACCAGCCCGGCAGGGCAAGCGGTCGATGGCCTCGGCGCGAAGTAGCGGCCGGGGAAAGAGCTGGGGGAGGGGCGGCGCCTTGCACCGCTTCTCCACAGCTTATGAACAGACTAGTAAAGTTTTGCCCAGCCCCGGACAGGGCCCCGATTGCCGCCAAGAGCCCTCTCCGCGATGGCTCGCATGTGTCCAGCCCGGACACCGAGGAACACGCGATGCGCACCGGCCATGAAGACAGCGAACGCGACGATGCGGCGCCCGTCGATATGCTCGCCTCGCTGTTCGAGGCGCGCGGATGGCCGTGCGAATTCGTCTCCGATGATGAAATTCACGGGGAAATTCAGGGCAGTTGGGCCAATTACCAGCTGCGCTGCATCTGGCGCAGCGAGGACCACGTCCTCCAGATTCTCTGCCTCCCCGATATCCGCGTCGCCGAAGACAAGCGCGGCGCGATGTTCGAGATCATGGCCCTGATCAATGAGCAGGTCTGGCTCGGCCACTTCGATATCTGGTCGAACGGTTCGGTCCTGCTCTACCGTCACGGCCTGATGCTCGGCGACGATGGCCTGCTCAGCCTCGTCCAGGCGCAGACCGCGATCGAGGCGGCGGTGGACGAATGCGACCGCTTCTACCCCGCGTTCCAGTTCCTCCTCTGGGGCGACAAGTCCCCCGCCGAAGCCCTCGCCAGCGCCCTGATCGACGCCGCGGGCGAAGCCTAGTCCTCCCCTCCCACTTGCGGGAGGGGTGCTCAAAGCTTCTCCCCTCCCGCTTGCGGGAGGGGCTGGGGGAGGGCATGTGCGAAAGCACAACCCACCAAGCGAGACCTGACGTGACCTTCTCCCTTCTCCAGTTCGGCTGCGGCAACATGGGCGGCGCGATGCTTGCCGGCTGGCTCGCTGCCGGTTTCGATCCCGCCGCCTTCACCGTGGTCGATCCCATCCTCGCCGAAGCGCCCACGGGCGTCCGCCTCCTGCGTGAAGCGCCTGCCGAGGCCGCGCCCGCCGATGTCGTCCTCCTCGGCTTCAAGCCGCAGCAGTTCGCCGCTTCCGCCGCTGCGATTGCGCCGCAGGTTGGGGAGGGGACGCTGCTCCTTTCGATCCTCGCCGGCGTCGATGTGGCCACCTTGCGCGCCGCGTTCCCGCAGGCCGCCGCGATCGTGCGCGTCATGCCCAATCTCGCCGCCGCCATCGGCAAGTCGCCCATCGCACTTTATGGCGCAGCCGAAGGCGCCCCCCGCGAACGCACCGAGGCGCTGATGGCCCCGCTCGGCCCCGCTGAGTGGCTGGCCGAAGAAAGCGCGATGGACATTGTCACCGCGCTCGCCGGTTCCGGCCCCGCCTTCGTCTACCGCGTGATCGATGCGCTCGCCGAAGGCGCAGCCGCGCTCGGCCTCCCCCGCAACCAGGCAGACCGGCTCGCGCTCGCCATGGTCGAAGGCGCCGCCGCGCTCGCCGCTTCGGCCTCCGCCGCGCCCGGCGAACTCGCCCGCCGCGTCGCCAGCCCCGGTGGCACCACCGAAGCCGGGCTCAAGGTGCTCGACGGTGACGCCCGGCTCGTTACCCTGCTGACCGAAACCCTGCGCGCCGCGAGCCAGCGGAGCGCCGAACTGACCGAGGCGGCGAAGCAAAAATAGGGACAGTCCCCATTTTTCGCGGCCCGGGCCAAAACCGGAACTTATTACGCTTTGATACACGCTGTTATGGCCCGACTGCTTGAATTGGTAAGAGATTAGGGCGATATTGGCAGCAGTTGGCCCATCCCGGGCCCACACGGAGTTAGGTACGTCATGGCAAACTGGAATGACCCCCAGCCTTCAGGCTGGAGCCCGGCAGGCTTCGGCGCTGCGGCGGGTCTCGCCGGGCGCGGTGCCGCGTATGATGCGGGTCTGCGCCGCTATATGCTGTCGATCTACAACTACATGGCCTCGGGCGTGTTGCTCTCGGGCGTGGTCGCGTTGCTGTTCGCCACCTCGGGCATGGCAGAGGCGGTGTTCGGCACCCCGCTGCGCTGGCTCGTCGCGCTTGCGCCGCTCGCCATCGTCATGGTGATGAGCTTCGGCGTGAACCGCATCTCGACCACCACGATGCAGGCGCTGTTCTGGGCGTTCAGCGTGCTGATGGGCATCTCGCTCTCGGCGATCTTCGCGGTCTACACCGGCCCCTCGATCGCGGCGACGTTCTTCGCCACCGCGGGCGCCTTCGCTGGCCTCAGCCTCTATGGCTACACCACCACGAAGAGCCTGTCGGGCTTCGGCACGTTCCTGATCATGGGCCTCGTCGGCATCCTGATCGCCAGCCTGATCAACATCTTCCTGCAGTCGGCAGGCCTTGCCTGGGGCATCAGCTTCCTTGGCGTGCTGATCTTCGCGGGCCTTACCGCCTACGATACGCAGAAGCTGAAGCTGATGTACGATCAGGTCGCGGGCACCGAATTCGCAGGCAAGATGATCGTGCTCGGCGCGCTCACGCTCTACCTCGATTTCGTGAACATGTTCACGTTCCTGCTGCAGTTTATGGGCGACCGCCGCTGATCTGACGGGGCAATCGCTTCACGTTAACGTGCCCGGCGGGCCTTCCGGCTCGCCGGGCATTTTCTTTGCGCGGCGAGCCGGTTACAGGTTGCGTCAAACATAACCGGGGGGAACCTCTCGCATGCTTCGTACCTCGCGCCCTGCGGCGCCAGCTTTCCTGCACCTTGCCCGTTTCCTGCCCGCTGCCGTGCTCGCTGCCGCGCTGGCGAGTTGCGCCGCGCCCACCCCGCCGCCACCCCCGCCGCCGCCTCCGCCGCCGCCCAAGCCCTATATTCCGCCGCCGCCGAAGCCCACGCCGCCCTCCGGCGCGAGCGACAATCTGACCGTCCCGCCGCTCGATGCCAGCGGCCTGCGCCAGTCGGTGAACCGCAATATCTCGTCCACGCAGATGCTGTGGAACCTGCGCTCGGCCCTCAATGTCGCCGCGCTCAATTGCAACAGTCCCAGGCACGCCGAGATCCTGCCGCGCTACAAGGCCTTCCTGAAGAACTACACCGCGACTCTTGCCGCCGCGAACCGCAAGGTCGATGCCGAATTCAAGGCCCGCTATGGCGCGAAGTTCACCGCCCCGCGTGAGGCGTACATGACCTCGGTCTACAACCACTTCGCGCTGCCGCCCGCGATGAACGAGTTCTGCAATGCGGCGCTTGCCGTCACCAGCGATCTGGACGCAGTCACCCCGCCCGCGCCCAAGGCGCCTCCCGCAAGGAAGGGCGCCAAGGCGGCCGCGGTGCGGACACCCACGCTGAAACCGGCCGAACTCGAAGCCTTCGCCGTCCGCAGCCTGCCGAACATCGAGGTGGTCTACGACGATTTCTACCGCCGCTACGAAAAGTACCGGCTCGATCTCGCCGAATGGAACGCCAAGTACGGCCCGCCACCCGCGCCCACCGCGAACAGCGGGACGCCCTGATCCGATCCTGCTGAATACCCACAAACCGCTCATGCTGAGCTTGTCGAAGCATCATGCGCCGTCCTCGCGCTAGCACCTCCTTCGGCTGGCTGCTTGCAGCAGCCGCTCAGGACAGGCTTCGACAAGCTCAGGGTGAGCGAGGTTGATGTTGAGGGCTCGGCGCATTTTGCGCTTGGCAAGCGCCGCCCCGCTGGGCTAAGGGCCGCGCTCCCGGCAGGACGGCCTTGTGTCAGATCGCCGGAAGATACGTTGATGGATACTGGGAACGGGGCCGTAGCTCAGCTGGGAGAGCGCGTCGTTCGCAATGACGAGGTCAGGGGTTCGATCCCCCTCGGCTCCACCAGTATGCCGTAAATTGGCCGCGCCAAGATGCGTTTGGCAGGCCTGCGATCCTTCGACAAGCTCAGGATGAGCGGTCGTCGGTACTTACCCTACATCCGCTCAGCCTGAGCTTGTCGAAGGCCGCGCTCTTCGATAGCTCCATTCCATGCATTTTCTCGACCAGGCCAAGATCTTCATTCGTTCGGGCGCGGGCGGGCCGGGTGCGGTCAGCTTCCGGCGCGAGAAGTATGTCCAGTATGGCGGCCCCGATGGCGGCGATGGCGGCAAGGGCGGCGACATCATTTTTGAAGCCGTGACCGGCCTCAACACCCTGATCGACTTCCGCTACACCCAGCACTTCCGGGCCCCGCGCGGCAGCGGCGGCGCGGGCAAGAACCGCACCGGCGGTGCAGGCGATGATCTCGTGATCAAGGTGCCGGTCGGCACGCAGGTGATCGACGGTGAGGATGGCGAAACCGTCCTCCTCGATCTCACCGAGCCGGGCCAGCGCGAGGTTCTCCTGCGCGGCGGCGATGGCGGGCGCGGCAATCTCTCGTACAAGACCTCGACGAACCGCGCCCCGCGCCAGTCCGGCCCCGGCTGGCCGGCGCAGGAAATGTACGTCTGGCTGCGCCTCAAGCTGCTGGCGGACGTCGGCCTCGTCGGCCTGCCCAATGCGGGCAAGTCCACCTTCATCAACCAGATCACCAACACCAAGGCGAAGGTCGGCGATTACGCCTTCACCACCTTGCGCCCGCAGCTCGGCGTGGTCCGCCACAAGAGCCGCGAATTCGTGCTGGCAGATATTCCCGGCCTCATCGCCGGCGCCGCCGAAGGCGCCGGGGTGGGGGACCGCTTTCTCGGCCATATCGAGCGCTGCCGCGTGCTGATCCACCTGATCGACATCAACGGCACCGATCCTGCCGAGGCTCTGCAGATCGTCGAGGAAGAGCTCGAAGCCTATGGCGGCGGGCTAGATGAAAAGCCCCGCCTGATCGCGCTCAACAAGATCGACACCGTCGACGCCGAACTCGTCAGCGCCTTCCGCGCCGAGCTTCGTGCGGCGGGCGCGCGGCGCGTGTTCCCGATCTCCGGCGCCACCGGCAAGGGCATGAACGCCCTGCTCGATGCGGTGCTCGAACACCTCCCGGCCGCCACCGCCACCGAGCGTCCGGACGGCGAAATCGAGGAAATCGAAGACCAGAAGCCCTGGTCGCCGATCTGAGGAGGGAAGGGGCCTTGCCTGCCGGAGGCCCTTCCCGCGCCGCTGCATTTCCCCTAAGCGGCGGCCACCATGTCCATTGAGAGCCTCGCCCAACTCACCGATGCCGCTGAAACGCCGCGCCTTGTCATCAAGGTCGGTTCGGCGCTGCTCGTCGGCAAGGATGGCGCGCCGCGCCGCGCGTGGCTCACGCTGCTCGTGGCCGAAATCGCCGCCGCCCGCGCGCGGGGGCAGGATGTCATCGTCGTCTCCTCCGGCGCCATCGCGCTGGGCGCGCGCAAGCTCGGCCTCGCGCGCGGCGGTCGGGGCAGCCTTGCCGATGCGCAGGCCGCCGCCGCCGTCGGCCAGATCGCGCTGGCGGGCCTCTGGGCCGAACTGCTCGCCGCGCATGGCCTGATCGCCGCGCAGGTCCTCCTGACGCTTGAAGACCTCGAGGACCGCCGCCGCTATCTCAACGTCACCGCCACGCTCGGCACCCTGCTGGCTTCCGGCGCCGTGCCGGTGATCAACGAGAACGACACCGTCGCCACCGAGGAAATCCGCTTCGGCGATAACGACCGCCTCGCCGCCCGCGTCGGGCAGGCCGCAGGGGCGAGCGCCGTCCTGCTGCTCTCCGATATCGACGGCCTCTACGATCGCGATCCCCGCCTCGAAGGCGCGGTGCGCATCCCCGTGGTGCGCGGCGTCACGCCGGAAATCCACGCGATGGCGACTGGCGGCTCCTCCTCCGGCCTCGGTTCCGGCGGCATGACGTCCAAGCTGCAGGCCGCCGAAATCGCGGGCCTCGCCGGCATCGCGCTTGCGATCATCGATGGCCGCCCGGATAGCCCCATCGCCGCCGCGCTCGGCGCGGAACGCGGCACCCTGTTCTGCCCACCCGGAAAGGCCCGCGCGCGCAAGGCCTGGCTCGGCGGCAAACTGCGCATGAAGGGCTCGGTCACGGTCGACGCGGGTGCGGCAGCGGCGCTGTCACGCGGCTCCAGCCTGCTCGCGGCGGGTGTTATCGAAGTGGATGGCACGTTCCTGCGCGGTGACGCGATTGCCGTGCTCGGCCCCGATGGCGCGGTGCTGGCGCGCGGCCTCAGCGAATATGATGCGGCGGAATGCGCCGCGCTGATGGGCCATCCGTCCGCCGAACACGAAGCGCTGCTCGGCTACGCCCCGCGCTCTGCGCTGATCCACCGCGACCAGCTGGTGATGCTGTGAGCGCCAGGGAAAACAGAGGCGGCGAGCTCGTTGCCGTCACCGGCGCGACCGGCTTCGTCGGGCAGGCTTTGCTCATGGCGGCAGGGCGCAAGGGGATCGACGTCCGTGCGCTGACCCGGCGCAAGCAGCGTCTGCGGGGCGGCGTCGAATGGACCCTCGGCGATCTCTCCGACAAGGCCGCCCTGAAGCGTCTGATGGAAGGCGCCAGCGCGGTGATCCACATCGCCGGGGTGGTCAACGCGCCCGATCCGGCCGGGTTCGAGGAAGGCAATGTGCAAGGCACCTTGCGGGTGATCGAAGCCGCCCACGAGATGGGCGTGGGGCGCATGGTCCACGTCTCCTCGCTCTCCGCGCGCGAGCCGCAGTTGTCGGTTTATGGCGCCTCCAAGCTGCGCGGCGAGAAGCTGGTCCGCGCCTCGGGGCTGGACTGGACGGTGGTGCGTCCGCCCGCCGTGTTCGGCCCGCGTGACACTGAAATGCTCGATCTCTTCCGCCTCGCGCGGCGCGGCTTCGTGCCGCTGCCGCCACCGGGCCGCCTCTCGGTGATCCATGTCGCCGATCTTGCCGAGCTGCTCCTCGCCCTGCTCCCCAGCAGCGAGGAAACCACCCATCAGGTGTTCGAGCCCGACGATGGCGAACTCGGCGGCTGGACCCACGTCCGCCTCGCCCATGCCATCGGCGCTGCAGTGAGCGACAAGCCGATCCGCCCGCTCTCGCTCTCGCCGGGTGTGGTCCGCCTCGCCGCGCGAGCGGATCGCTTCCTGCGCGGCAAGAAGGCCAAGCTCACGCCCGACCGCGCCAGCTACATCTGCCATCCGGACTGGACCGTGGGGGAGGGCGCCCTGCCGCCCGCCACGCTCTGGCGCCCCCGGATCGACACACGCGAAGGCCTCCGCGCCACCGCCGCCTGGTACCGCGAAGCCGGCTGGCTGAAGTAGCGGCTCAAGTCACTACAATCCATCACATCCCAAACCGCTCATGCTGAGCTTGTCGAAGCATCATGCCCGGCGGTCGCGCGAGCACCCCCTTCGGCTGGCTGCTTGCAGCAGCCGCTCAGGACATGCTTCGATAAGCTCAGGGTGAGCGGGGTTTGGTGATCTGGTGGATTGTCACGCCGGCTCGTTCAGCCCGGCCAGCCGCTTCGCAACCATGCCCTGCAGCGGCAGGCGCGCCTTCATCCGCACCGCAAGCAGCGCCGTGCCGCTCACCTTGCGCTGCACGAACAGCGTGTCCATCGGCGGCAGGTGCCAGGTGTCGCGGTCCTGCGCCACCGGCTCACCGAAGTCACGCAGCTTGGCGACGAAACTGCGGTCGGCGAAGTCGAAGATCTCGTGCTTGTTCACATGCTCGAGGATCACCCCGATCACGCCCTCGAACGCCGCACCGTGCCGCGCCATCTGCTCTTCGGAAGCAAAGCCCACCTCGCAGATGCGCCGCTTCAGTTCCGCCGGATCGCCATTGAGGCCCGCCTGCATCATCCGCGCGTAAGCGGCGCGCGTCTCGTCCGGCACCCCGCGCGCCGCGCCGAAATCGAGCAGCACGATCCGGCCCGTATCGGGCTGCCAGCGATAATTGGCGAAGTTCGGATCGGTCTGCATGAAGCCGAACACGAACAGCTCGCGCAGCACCAGATCGAGCATTGCGCCCATCACCCGGTCGCGCACGTCCTGCGCGGCATCGGCCAGGGTATCGATGGGGCGCGAGGCAATGAAGTCCATCGTCAGCACGCTCGGCCCGGTCAGCTCGTCCACCGGCGCGGGCACGACGAACATGTCCTCCCCTGCCAGCATCGCGCCATAGCGGCGCATCTGCTCGGCCTCGCGCAGATAGTCCGCTTCCTCGTGCAGCTGCAGCTTCGCTTCGACGAGCAGCGGCGTGATATCCAGCGACTTGGGCAGCAGGCCCGAAACGCGCAGCAGGGTCGCCACATTGTCGATATCCGCATCGATGCTCGCGGCGATGCCCGGATACTGCACTTTCACCGCAACCGTGCGCCCATCGTGCAGGACCGCGCGGTGGACCTGCCCGATGGAGGCCGCCGCAATCGGCGTCGCCTCGAACCGGGCGAACTTGCGCCGCCAGTCCGCGCCCCAACTGGCGGCGAGCACTGTCTGCAACTGCTTGGGCGGCATGAAATGCGCCGCATCGCGCAGGCGGGCGAGGATCGCGGTCAGCTCTGCCGGCAGCAGATCGCCCGCATCGAGCGAGATCATCTGCCCCAGCTTCATCGCCGCCCCGCGCAGCCGCGAAAGCTGCTCGGTGACGCGCGTGGCGTTGGCCGGGGTGAGCAGCAAGTCCGCCATCTGCGGCCGCTCCCCGCGTGCAATCCGCTTGGCACCTTCGGCGATCACCCCGCCCGCGACCCCTCCCGCCAGCTGGCCAAACGCGGAAAAGCGCCCGAGGCGGCTGGTCGGCACCTTGCGGTAACGGTCTTCGCTCAACGCACCATCCTTTGCAGAGCAGGCCGAACCCGCAGAAACCGCACATAGGCCCATTCGAGCGCTTTGAGCACCACGGGAATGCGCGCAAACAGGCCGAGCGGACGCAGCAGCGGGATTACCCGCCACATCGCCGCAAACGCCGCCGCGCCGTCCAGCAGCACGCCGTCCTCCCGCGCATGAAGCCGCGCCAGCAGCAGCGCGCGATCACGCGGACAGGCGGCGCCGTCCTCACTCACATCGACAAATTCGATCCGCCGCGCCCGGTCCAGCCGCCGCATCAGCGCAATCTCGCGCGTGCACAGCGGGCAGGCGCCATCGTACCAGACGGTGAGCGGGGGAGGGGTCATGACCTGCGCCTAGGCCTTGGCGCCAAGACCTCGCAAGGTGCTCATTGGTGAGGGAAACCTGATGCGCCACACCTATGCCCACACCCGCTCATGCTGAGCTTGTCGAAGCATCTGGCACAACGGTCGCGCCAGCACCCTTCGACAGGCTTAGGGTGAGCGGACTTGGGTCGTAGTGAGATCAACCCCAACCGTTCGTGTCGAGCGAAGTCGAGACACCAAACGCAGCGCATGGTGTCTCGACTTCGGGGCTTCGCCCCGAAGTTTATCCCGAGCTCGTCGACGGGCTCGACACGAACGGAGGTTTAGCAACTTCCTGAATCAAAACGCCGGATCATACCCCGGCGGCAATTCCCCATCCGTCTCGCTGGCAGGCGAACCCGGCACATGGATGCCGCATTCGACCTTGTCCCAGCCCTTCCAGCGGCCCGAGCGCGGGTCTTCGCCCGGCGCGACCTTGCTGGTGCAGGGCGCGCAGCCGATGGAAGGGTAGCCCTGGGCCACCAGCGGATGGCGCGGCAGATCGTGGAGCGCCATGTAGGCTTCCAGATCGTCCGAACTCCACGAGGCGAGCGGATTGAACTTCAGGCGGCCTTCCGCGTCGGTGCGGTCGATCTCGAAGCGCGGCAACCCGCTGCGAGTGGCCGACTGGAACCCCTTTCGCCCGCTGATCGAGGCATCGAACGCCAGCAGCGCGCGCGCCAGCGGCTGCACTTTGCGGATATCGCAGCAGCCGTCCGGGTCCCACGACCAGCGCAGGCCATTGTCGTCTTTCCTGGCGACCAGTTCCATGTCCGGCTCGACGATCAGCAGGCCCGTCAGGCCCAGATGCGCCACCAGTTGATCACGATAGGCAATCGTTTCCGGGAAATGCTTGTGCGTTTCGAGGAAGATCACCGGGATCGATTTGTCGACCTGCGCGATCAGGTGCAGCAGCACCGCGCTTTCCGCGCCGAAGCTGGAGACCACCGCGACATCGCCGATCAGCTTGTCCTTGAGGACGCTGCGCAACATTTCGGGCGTGTCAGTGCCGCGAAACAGGTTGTTGAGCCGGATCGCGTCACTTTCGGTGAAGCGCGGTCCGGTGTCGAGCCGGTCGGCGGTCCGGGTTGTTTCAGAGGCCATGGCGCTTGGCCCAGATGGGCGAGCGGCCGTCCACCGTCTTCTGATAAACCTCGGGCCAGGTCGCCAGCGCCTTGTCGGCAGCGGCCTGGCTGATCGGCTTGTCCGGCGCGAAAGCGTCGAAGCCGCAGCGCCGCATGTGGCTCAATTGGTCGATCAGCACATCGCCTACCGCGCGCAGTTCGCCGGCATAGCCATGCTCGCGCAGGATCCGCGCGGCGGAATAGCCGCGTCCGTCGCCATAGGCCGGGAAGTTGATTTCGATCAGCGCGATGCGGTTCAGCGCGGGCAGCAGCGCGCGCGCGTCATCACCCGGCTCGATCCGCACGGCAGTGGCATTGCCCTGCTCGGCAAAGGCATTGATGGTGACAGCGGGATCGCCAACCGGCTCGTCGTCGCGGTAACGCAGGCAGTACTCAACCATAGATCGCCTCCTTGAAGGGGGCCATGCCGACGCGGCGATAGGTATCGAGGAAACGCTCCCCGTCCGCGCGCTGGGCGAGATAGACTTCGGTGACGGTCTCGATCGCATCGACGATGCCGTCTTCGCTGAAGCCGGGGCCGACGATCTGGGCGAGCGAGGTATCCGCCGCCTCCGAACCGCCGAGCAGCAGCTGGTAGTTCTCGGTGCCCTTCCGGTCGACGCCCAGAATGCCGATGTTGCCGGCATGGTGGTGCCCGCAGGCATTGATGCATCCGGAAATCTTCAGCTTGAGCTCACCCAGCGTGCGCTGGCGTTCCGGCTCGGCAAAGCGCGCCGAAATCTTCTGCGCCAGCGGGATTGAGCGCGCATTGGCAAGGCTGCAATAGTCGAGCCCCGGGCAGGCGATGATATCGCCGATCAGGTCGAGATTGGCAGCACCGAGGCCCGCTTCGTCCAGCTTCTGCCACAGCGCATAGAGGTCGCTCTGCTTCACATGCGGCAGCACGATGTTCTGCGTGTGCGTCACGCGCAGTTCGTCGAGGCTGTAGGCTTCGGCGAGGTCGGCCATCAGGCGGATCTGGTCCGCCGTGGCATCACCCGGAATGCCGCCCGCCGGCTTGAGGCTGATGACGACCGCCTTGTAGCCCGCCTGCTTGTGCGGCGTGGTGTTCTGGTCCGCCCACACGGCAAAGTCCGGATCGCTGCGGTCATAGCCATCGGCCAGACCGCTCTCGAGGCCCGGATCGGCAAAGAACGCGGCAATCCGCTCGAACTCGGCCTGCGGCGGCTCCAGCCCCAGCGTGAGGATATGCGCGAACTCTTCCTCCACCTGACGGCGGTATTCGTCCGCACCAATCTCGTGGACGAGGATCTTGATCCGCGCCTTGTACTTGTTGTCGCGGCGGCCATAGCGGTTGTAGACGCGAAGGCAGGCCTCGGCGTAGCTCACCATCTGCAGCGCGGGCACGAACTCGCGGATCACCGGCGCGATCATCGGCGTGCGGCCCATGCCGCCACCGACATAGAAGCGCGCGCCGATCTCGCCCGCATCGTTCTTCACGATCTGGATGCCGATATCGTGCAGACGCATCGCGGCACGGTCCGTATCAGACGCGATCACCGCGATCTTGAACTTGCGCGGCAGGTAATCGAATTCCGGGTGGAAGCTCGACCACTGGCGCAGCAGTTCGGCATAGGGGCGCGGATCGACCAGCTCGTCCGCCGCCGCCCCGGCAAAGTGGTCGGAGCTGATGTTGCGGATGCAGTTACCGCTGGTCTGGATCGCATGCATTTCCACCGTCGCCAGATCGGCCAGGATCTGGGCTGCATCTTCCAGCTTGATCCAGTTGTACTGGATGTTCTGGCGCGTGGTGAAGTGGCCATAGCCGCGGTCATACTTGTCCGCGATATCGCCCAGCATGCGCATCTGCCGCCCGTTCAGCGTGCCATAGGGAATGGCGACGCGCAGCATGTAGGCATGCAGCTGCAGATAGAGCCCGTTCTTCAGGCGCAGCGGCTTGAACTGGTCCTCGGTGATCTCACCCGCCATGCGGCGCGCCACCTGGCCGCGAAATTCCTCCACGCGGGCATCGACCATCGCCTGGTCGTACTGGTCATACTGATACATGGTTCAAAGCACCTTCTGCGCGGCGTCGGGATCGCCGGGGCGGAGGGAAAGGTCGAGCCGGACTGTCGGGCCCAGCGCGCGGATGCGGTCCTTGATATGCGCGGGGCGGACGCCCTCGGCCGTCTTCGTCGCAGCAATCGCATAGCTCGCGTTCACGCGCCGCGCGGCTTCCTCGGCAGCGAGGATCGCGTCCGCCGCATCGCCCACATCCACCGCATCATTCACATCGCGCGACCAGCCCTTGCCGTCCCACCAGACGACATCGCCGGACCCCAAATCATTCCCCGTCAAGATCTTCACGCCGCATTCTCCGCGAGCTTCATAAGTTCGTGTGTGCGCTCCCGCGCGGTCACTTCGCCGATCACGATAAGGGCAGGGCTCTTCACCCGCTCCTCCGCCACCAGCGCGCCAAGACCCGCCAGCGCCCCGCGCAGCACGCGCATCGAAGGCCGTGCCGCGTTCTCGATCACCGCCACCGGCATATCGGGCGCGAGGCCGTCCGCCATCAGCTTCTCGGCAATCGCCTCGCTCGTGGCGACGCCCATGTAGATCACCAGCGTGCGGCCAACGCCCGCAAGGCCCGCCCAGTTCTGCTCGGAAAGCCCCTTGCACTGCCCGGCCACGAAGCTGACGATCGAGGCGTTCTCGCGGTGCGTCAGCGGAATCTGCGCCGCCGCCGCCGCGCCCATCGCCGCGCTCACGCCCGGCACGACCTGAACCGGCACGCCCGCTTCGTAGCAGGCCTCCGCTTCCTCGCCGCCGCGCCCGAACACGAACGGATCACCGCCCTTCAGCCGGATCACATCGTGTCCGCCCAGCGCCTCGCGCACCAGCAGCGCGTTGATCTCATGCTGCTGCAAGGTGTGCCGCGCGCGGCTTTTCGCCACCGAAACCAGCCGGGCCGATGCGGGAACCATGGCCATGATCGCCGGATCGACCAGCCCGTCATGCACGACCAGCTCCGCCCCCGCCAGCAGCCGCGCCGCGCGCAGTGTCAGCAGGTCCGGATCACCGGGCCCTGCACCGACAAGGTAGACGGTGCCGATTCTTTCGGGCGAATTGCTCATGCGGCGCAGATGGCCCTCCGCCCCCGCAATCGCCAGCGAGGAAACCTAGGGGGGCGGCTAGGTCAGCTTTAGCGCGCATTCCCACCCCCAGCCCCTCCCGCAAGCGGGAGGGGAGCAGGAAGGCGCCTCTACCCCCCTCCCGCTTGCGGGAGGGGTCGGGGGTGGGCATGCGGCAAAGCCAGACGTCAGCGCCATCACCCACGTTTTCCTGTGTTCGCCGCCCGAACCGGTGATACTGTCAGCCCACGATAAAACAGGGGGAGATGTCCGATGGAATTGGTGCACGAATTCAACGTCAGGGCTGGACTGAAGCCGCCTCTCGCGATTGGCGCAGGCCCCATCGGCACACGCATGTACTACGAGATCGACGGCGGCGAAGTGGTCGGCGAACGCCTGAACGGGGTCATGCGCGGGGGCGGCGAGTGGGCGCTGATCGGCCCGGATGGCTTCCTCCGGGTCGACGTGCGCGCCCAGATCGAAACCCACGACGGCGCCTTTCTCTATGTCCAGTATCTCGGCCTGCTCGAGATGAACGCGGCCGTCATGGGCGCCATCGAAAACGGAACGGGCACCGAATTCACCGACCAGTACTTCGTCACCAACCCGCGGATCGAGACCGGTGATCCCCGCTACAGCTGGCTCAACACGACATTCTTCGTCGGCGAAGGCCGCATTCTGCCAGGGCTCGGGATCGAGTACCGCATCTACCGTCCGGCACGGGGACCTGCGGCAGCTGGTTAAACCCACCCCCAACCTCTCCCGCAAGCGGGAGGGAAGCAGAGCGGCGCTGGTAACTCCCCTCCCGCTTGCGGGAGGGGCCGGGGGTGGGCAGGCGGCAAGGCGCTAGAGCGTTTTCAAACCAGATGGAATCATCTGGTGACTCGGAAAACGCGGTAAAACAAGAACCTAGAGCGATCCGTTCGATGCAATCGGAACGGATTTCGCTCTAGTCAGCGCGCTTCCCCAGCGCCTCAGCCAGCACCCGCAGCCCGTCCGAATCCCGCAAGGTCACGTCCGATTGCGGCAGCGGAATGCTCACGCTGCTGTCCTTCAGCGCATGCCACGCGGCCTTCAGCACGTCGGAGCGCACGTTGCCGACGCCGTTTTCCGGATCATTGACCGAGATGTAGATCAGCAGTTCGATCGCGCTTGGCCCGAAAGCGTTGAGCAGGATCGATGGCCCCGGCTCCTTCAGCACGCGCGGCACCGTCAGCGCGGCGTCCAGCAGCAGCTTTTCGGCCAGATCGAGGTCGCTGCCATAGGCTACGTTCACCGGAATCGTGATCCCCACCAGCCGCGAGGAGTACGACCAGTTCTCCACTTGCGTGGTCATCAGGATCTCGTTCGGGATCAGGATCTCGCGGTTGTCGCGCGTCGTCACCGAAATCGCGCGCACGCCGATCCGCTCGACCACGCCAAAGGTGCTGCCCTTGGTGTCGTTCACCGCGATCACGTCGCCCGGCTTGATCGAGCGGTCCATGAGGAGGATCACGCCCGCGATCAGATTGCCGAAGGTCTTCTGCAGGCCGAAGCCGACCGCGAGGCCGAACGCGCCCGAAAACACCGTCAGCGTCGTGAGGTTGATCCCCACCGCATCGATGCCGACAAGCACCGCGACGGTCCACACCGTCACCGTCATCAGCTTCTCGCCAAGCGCCTTCTGCGTCCCGTCGAGGCCCTTCATGCTCCGCACCGTGCGCCGCCCGATCCGCCCGGCCACGCGCCCGAACACGAGCACGAGGATGACGACCACGATCATCCAGATCGCGTTGAACAGCGAGATATGCGTGCGGCCCACATCGAAGCCGATGTCATCAAGCGAGGCGGCCCAATCGACCACCGAGCGGCGCAGCTTGCTCCATTCGCTCATGCCGCAGCCCTCCCAAATGCTTTCCAGGCCGAGAGCCCGCGCGCAAGGTCCGCGATCAGATCGGCGGTATCCTCAAGGCCGATGGAAAGCCGCACGCCAAAGCGGTCGCCCTCGTCCAGCCCCGGCAGCGGCCAGGGGCTCGCCGTGCGGATCGAGGCAGGGTCGACCGGCGTGGCAAGGCTTTCGAACCCGCCCCACGAATAGCCGATGCCGAACAGCGCAAGGCCGTCGATCAGCGCATCGCGCGCAGCCGAAGTGCCGCCCTTCAGCACGAAGCTGAACAGCCCGCAGCCGCCCGAGAAATCGCGCTTCCACAGGTCATGTCCCGGCGAGCCGGGCAGCATCGGGCACATCACCCTGGCCACCTCCGGCTGGGCGGCGAGCCACTCGGCAATCGCGAGCGCCGAGGCCGTCTCCTGCGCCAGCCGCAGCCCCATCGTGCGCAGCCCCCGCAGCATCAGCGCGGCATCATCGGGCGAGACGACATTGCCCAGCCCCTGCGCCCGCAGCCGCAGCTTGCGGTGCCACGCCGGCCCCGCGCTCGCGCTGCCCATCATCGCATCGGAATGCCCGCCGACATGCTTGGTCAGGCTCATGATCGCAATGTCTGCCCCGCGCTCCAGCGCCGGAAAGCCGAGCGGCGAGGCCCAGGTGTTGTCGAGCACCACGGTCAGCCCATGCGCCTTGGCGATGGCCGAAAGCCCCGGCACATCGCAGACCTCGATGGTGAGGCTGCCCGGTACTTCGAGCAGCACCGCCTTGGTCCGCTCGCAGATCGCCGCCTCAAACGCCGCCGGGTCCGCCGGATCGAACCAGCGCGTCTCCACGCCGAAATCCCTGAGCAATCCGCGCCCCATCGCGCGGCTGGGTTCATAGGCGTTGTCGATCATCAGCAGCACATCGCCCGGCCGCAGCACCGTCAGCAGCGCGCCCATGATCGCCGCGACGCCGGACGGATAGAGCACCGTGCCTTCCGCCCCCGGCTCCAGCGCCGTCAGCGCGTCGGCCAGCGCCCACTGCGTCGGCGCGCCGCGCCTGCCGTAATAGAACTTGCCGTCCTCGTTGGCCGGAGCGCTGCGAAGCGCTGCCATATCGGGATAAAGATGCGTGCTCGCCCGGTAGACCGGCGGATTGACCACCGCACCCGGATGGTCCGCGCTGCCCGTCCATTCCGCCCGCCGACCCGCGCCAACCAGCCGCGTGCCGATGCCGGCGCCTTCGCTATCATGTTCAGCCATGCTCGGGTCTTAGGCGGATTTTGCGGGGAAGGGAATCACGCAGGTTAAGCGGCGCGAGCCCGAAATGGTCCGCTCCGTCCAAAAACTCCGCCACTCCCAAACCGCTCATGCTGAGCTTGTCGAAGCATCATACCCGGCTAGCGCGCCGCGCCCGTCTCCTTCGGCGTCTCCGGATCGGCGCCCCATTCGCTCCAGCTGCCGTCATAGAGCGCCACGTCGTGCTTGCCGATCAGATGCGCGGCAAAGATCAGCACGTTGGCCGTCACGCCCGAACCGCAGCTGGTGATCAGCGGCCGCGTCAGATCGACTCCCGCCGCATCGAACACGGCGCGGATCTCGTCCGGCGATTTCCATGTGCCATCGGGCTTGAACATGCTGGCGTAATAGACATTGCGCGCGCCCGGAATGTGCCCGCTGGCAAGGCCCGGCTTCACTTCGGCCACCTCGCCGGTAAACCGCCCGGCTCCGCGCGCATCGACCACGAGCGCCGCGTTGCTTTCGAGGTTGGCCAGCACATCGGCCTTGCTGCGCACCTGCCGGTCGTCGCTCCACACCGTGAAGTGCCGGTGCCGCAGCGTTTCCTTGCCTTGCGCGCAGGGGCGGCCTTCCGCCTTCCACTTCGCGATCCCGCCGTCGAGCAGCGCCACATTCGCCGCGCCGAACATCGTCAGCATGAACCAGGCGCGCGCCGAGGTCTTCACCGGGCTGTCGTCATAGAGCACGATGCGGCTGCCATCGCCGAGGCCAAGGCTCTGCATCCGGCTGGCAAAGCGTTCTGCGCTCGGCAGCATGTTCAGCCCCGGCCGCGCCGGATCGGCCAGCTCGGCAAGGTTCATGAACACCGCGCCGGGGATATGGCACGCCTCGTATTCCAGCACGGGATCGCGGCTGTGCTCGGGCAGAAACGCGCTCGCATCGACGATGCGCAGATCACTCGCGCCCAGTTCGCTCGAGAGCCACTGGGTCGAGACCAGGGAATCCATGGGTCAGCTCCGTCCTGCATGCGGCCCGTCTTTGCGGGTCCTTGGGGTGTGAGACTAGTCGCGCTGTGCAAGTGCAGCAAGAACGAAGAGGCGTTTCGCGCAGAGAGCGCAGAGGAAGCAGAGACGCTGAGGTGTCTCTCTTGCGGCGCAGCCGCTCTCTCGCTCTTTCGCAGCGCCTAGCGCGCCGCTCGAGTTCACCAAGCGGCTCTGCCGCCAGCACACCCTCTCTGCGTCTCTGCGCCCTCTGCGCTCTCTGCGCGAAACCCCCTTCCTTTTCTGCCCGCTTGCCCCGTCGCTCCCACCGGTGCAAAGGCGCGCCCAAGAAAGGACCTGCCATGACCGATATCGGCGCCACCCCCCTCCACCTCGGCCAGACGAGCAGCCTGCCCGCCTCGCCCGAGGAGGCCGTGCTCGACTATGTGCCGAACCCGCGCCAGGGCTCGCTGTTCCTCGTGCGCTTCGCCGCGCCCGAGTTCACCTCGCTCTGCCCGGTCACGGGCCAGCCCGATTTCGCGCATCTGGTGATCGATTACGCGCCGGGTGAAACCATCGTGGAATCAAAGTCCTTGAAGCTGTTCCTCGGGAGCTACCGCAACCACGCCGGCTTCCACGAGGACGTCACGGTCGGCATCGGCCAGCGCCTGTTCACCGAAATGCAGCCCAAGTGGCTGCGCATTGGCGGCTACTGGTATCCGCGCGGCGGCATTCCCATCGACGTGTTCTGGCAATCGGATGCGCCCCCCGCCGGGCTATGGGTGCCCGATCAGGGGGTCGCGTCCTATCGCGGCCGAGGGTAGGGCGGGCGCAGTTCACCAGCCCCAGCTGCGCCCGGCGGCCTCGTCGATCCAGTGGTCGATGCGGTCGTAATCGCGGTTGATCTTGCCGACTGCGCGCCAGTCGCCCTCGCGGCATTCGTGCTGCTCCTTCCACTGCAGCCGGTCGATATCGCGCTGGATGCGCTGCGCCGTGCGGTAATCGATCAGGCCGCGGCTGGTCTTCCAGCGCAGCTGCCGCTCCAGCCCATAGCCGCGCTGGCCTGAGCACGTGCCGCCGAAATCGCCGCGATCCCCGCGCCAGCCGCCGCCACCCCAGGGCTGGGCATAGCCCCAGCCGTCATGCGCGCTCGCCGTGCTGGTGATTGTCACTGCGCTGCCAAGGGCCAGCGCTGCTGCCATAAGCTTGGTCATCGTCTTCATCGTCGTGTCCCTTCACTGGTACCGATGATGGCAACGTGCCTGATTCGCCGTGGCACGAGCCTGAATACGGCGTTGGCTGGCATTCATGATTACGCTCACTTTTCTGAACGAGCCGGGTTCCTGCTTGCACGCGCGGCCCGCGCTGCCAAAAAGAGCCGGCAAGAGAGCGCAGCGCTCCGCGGGAGACAGGATAGACATGAACGGCGACACCGATTTCACCGGCCGGAAGGTCCTCGTCGTCGGCGGATCGAGCGGCATCGGCAATGGCATCGCCCACGCTTTTCGCCTGCGCGGCGCCGATGTTCACGTCTGGGGCACCCGCGCCCGCGCCGAAGACTATGACCCCGCCGAAGGCTCCGATCTCACCGGCCTCGGCTACACCTGCGTCGATGTTGGCGATCCCGATGCCATCGAAGCCGCGCCCGCGCCCTTCGCTACGCTCGACGTCCTCGTCCTCTGCCAGGGCACCGTCGTCTACAGGCGCGGCGAATTCCAGCGCGCCGGGTGGGACAAGGTCATGGCCGTCAATCTCGATAGCCTGATGCACTGTGCGATGAAATTCCGCGCCGCGCTCGCCGAAGCCAAGGGCAGCGTGGTTACCGTCAGCTCGGTCGCGGCTTTCGGCGCCAATATCGGCAACCCGGCCTATGCCGCCTCCAAGGCCGGCGCGGTCAGCCTCACCCGCACCCTCGGCAATGCCTTGGCCGGCGAGGGCATCCGCGTGAACGGCATCGCCCCGGGCCTTGTCGCCACCAAGCTCACCAAGGTGACCACCGACCATCCCGAACGCCTCGCCGGCTCGATCGCCCGCATCCCGCAAGGCCGCCTCGGCACGCCCGAGGACATGGCCGGCGCCGTCCTCTTCCTCGCCTCGCCGCTGGCAAGCTATGTCACAGGGCAGACGCTAATCGTCGATGGGGGGCTTTCGCTGTGAACGGACCAACCTTCCCAAGCGCCTCCTATCCCAGCCCCGCTCATGCTGAGCTTGTCGAAGCATCCCCGCACGACAGTCGCGCCAGCACCCTTCGACAGGCTCTGGGTGAGCGGTGTGGGGTGGCAATGCAGGGAGTCCGTCCATGAAAGCCCTGCGCTACTACGGCGCGCGCGACGTGCGCTACGAAGGCATGGACGACCCCGTGCCGCAGTCTGAGGGCGACGCCATTGTCCGCGTCACCGCCTGCTCGATCTGCGGGTCAGACCTCCACATCTACCACGGCCACGGCTTCTCGAAGGACATCGGCTTCTGCGTCGGCCATGAAGCGGTCGGCGAGATCGTCGAGATCGGGAAGGGCGTGCAGCGCCACAAGGTCGGCGATCTCGTGATGATCCCCGCCGCCGTCGGCTGCGGCCGCTGCCGTTCGTGCCTCGCGGGCGTCGTCAATACCTGCGAGTTCAATATGGGCAGCTGCTACGGCCTCTCCGCCGCGCTGCAGGGCTCGCAGGCCGAAGCCGTCCGCGTCCCCGCCGCCGATGCCAATGCCGTCGCCATCCCCGAAGGCGTCAGCGAGGAACAGGCGCTGATGATGACCGACGCGCTCGCCACCGCATGGTACGGCGTGCGCAATGCCGATGTCGTCCCCGGCGCCTCGGTCGCGGTGATCGGCCTCGGCCCCATCGGCCTCATGGCGGTAGACAGTGCCTTCGTGATGGGCGCCCACGTCGTCTACGCGATCGATCCGATCTCCGAACGCCGCGCCATCGCCGAAGCCGCAGGCGCGATCACCCTCCACCCGGACGAAGCGCTCGAACGCATCAAGGCAGACGGCAAGGGCAAGAAGCTCGATTGCGTGGTCGAAGTCGTCGGCAGCGACGCAACCGTCGATTTCGCCCTCCGCCTCGTCCGCCCGCGCGGCACCGTCTCGGTCATCGGCGTCCAGCAATCCCGCCGCTTCGCCTTCCCGCTGGAACGCGCCTTCGCCGCGGGCCTCACTTTCCGCACCGGCACCTGCTCGGTCCCCGAAGAACTCCCCGCGCTGTTCCCGCTCGTCCGCTCGGGCCGCCTCAAGCCCGAACGCACCATCACCCACCGCATGCCGCTAAGCCAGGGCGCCGAAGCCTACCGCCTGTTCGAAGCCCGCGAGGCAGGCGCGCTGAAGATGGTGCTGACGCCGGACTAAGCGCCGGGTTATGAAAGGGGAGGGACGGACTAACCCCCAAACCGCTCACGCTGAGCTTGTCGAAGCATCAGCCACTACGGCCGCGCCAGCACCCTTCGACAAGCTCAGGGTGAGCGGAGGAATGCAAGCAAAACCTAACCCGCCACCACCAGCTGCACCCCCGCCGCTGTCACCATCGCGGCATGCTCCGGCGCAATCCCGGCGTCCGTCACCAGCATATCCACTTCATCCAGTCCGCAAACAATCGTCCCCGAACCGCTGGCAAACTTCGCCGAATCGACCAGCAGGATCACCTGCTCCGCCCGGTCGATCAGCCGCCGTTCCGCCGCCACCAGCACCACGTCCTGCTGCATCACGCCCTGCGGCCCCACCGAGGCCGCGCCCATGAACAGCTTGGGCGCGTGGAAGCGCGGCATCGATTCCTCGCCTGCCGCTGCCAGAATGATGTTCTGCTCGCGAAACACCGTGCCCGATGGCACCAGAATGCGCGTCCCCGCCTGAGGCAGCAGCGCGTTCACGATGTGGAGCGAATTGGTCAGCACCTGCAGCCCGAGGCCCGCCAGATGCGGACACATCTGCAGCGTCGTCGTGCCGCCGTCGATCATCACGCCTTCGCCGGGCTCGCACCGCGCCGCCGCCGCCGCGCCGATGGCGCGCTTGGCCGCCATGTTGCGGTTGATCGATTGGTCAAACGGCGTGCCCGCCAGTTGCAGCACTGGCCCGCGCGCGCCGTCGCCGGGCAGTTTCGCCCCGCCGTGCACGCGCACGATCAGGCCCATATCCTCCAGCCGCGCCAGATCGCGCCGGATCGTGGCGGGGGAGGCATCGAGCAGGGCCTCCAGCTCGCGATAGGTGACGAAGCCGCTCCCCCGCATCGCCTCGACGATCACCTTCTCGCGTTCCGCCGCGTGCATTCTGCCCCCAATCAAAACCAATCAGAAGCCGTCATGCCGCTCGGCCTCGAGTTGTTCAAGGCTTTTGCCCTCGTTGCGCGGCGCCCAGGCAAAGCCGATCACGCCGCTCACCACGAGGAACCCCGTCAGGATCAGCGCGAGATTGGTGAACCCGGTCGCGGTCAGCACCGGCACCACAAGGCTGAACACGCCCAGGCTCACCCGCACCACCGCAAAGCAGATGCCCTGCGCGGTCGCCCGCAGCATGGTCGGAAAAGCTTCCGCGCTCCACAGCTGGAAAAAGCTCTGCGCGCCGAACCCGCCGCCGAACTGCAGCAGGAACACGTAGAGCAGCGCCACCGGGATCGTCAGCGGAAACACCACCAGCAGCCCCATGCCGATCACCTGCACCACCGCCGATAGGCCAAACAGCGTGCGCTGGTTCACCCGGTCCGCCAGCTGCATGAACACGAGGCCGATGGAGGCCATGCCGATGGCAAAGCTCAGCGCCTGAATCGCCACCGCCTGCGCCTGCGTCGCCGCGCCCACCGTGCGCAGGATATAGGGGAAGAAGAACCCGTTGGTCCCCGCCCAAAGGTTCCAGAAGCCATACATGCCGACAAGGCCGAAGATCGAAGCCAGGTGCTTGCCCCGCAGCAGCGAGGAAATCGGCGGCCGCTTGGCGCCGGAAGCCTTGGCTTCCTCCCACCGCGCCGATTCCGCCATGCGCGAACGCAGGAAGGTCAGCGCCACTGCGATCACCAGCAAATGCGCAAACACGATCCGCGCGCCCAGCTCTCCCAGCCCGGTCAGCGTCAGGCTCATCAGCAGCACGACAACCGGGCCGAGATACCATAGCATCTGCGCCATCCCGGAATGCCGCGCCCGCTGCCCCTCCGGCGCGCCTTCTGCGATCAGCGACCACGAGGCCGGAATATCCGCGCCCACCGCCAGCCCCACGATCAGGAACCCCGCAATGATCATCCACGGCGCCACGGCAAACACCAGCAGCGCCATGCCCGCGGCATAAATCAGCATGTCCCACTGGTAGATCGTCTTGCGCCCCAGCCGGTCGCACAGAATGCCGCCCACCAGCGCGCCGATCCCGGCCCCGATCGCATTCGGTCCGAATGCGCCGATCAGCCCCAGAAACCCCGGCGTAAGGTGGTAATGCTCCTGCCACAGCGCCAGCGCCACCGATCCCGCCACGATCGAACCCGCATCGATATAATTCGCGAGCCCCGCAAGGATCGTATCGCGCCAAGGATGCTGTGTCTGAGCCGTCAAATTCTATCCCCTCACCAGATTATCCCGGCTGATCTGGCTGACCCGCGTCACCCCCGTCAGCGCCATCGCCACTCGCATTTCCGCATCGATCAGCTGCAGCATCTTCGCCACACCAGCCTCGCCGCCCGCCGCCAGCGCAAAGGCCCAGGCGCGCCCGAGCAGCACGCCCTTCGCCCCCAGCGCCAGCATGCGCACCACATCGAGCCCCGAGCGCACGCCGCCATCGGCGAGCACCGTCAGCCTGTCCCCCACCGCATCGGCAATCGGGGGAAGGGCGCGCGCGGTAGACAGCACGCCGTCCAGTTGCCGCCCGCCATGATTGGAAGCCACGATCCCGTCCGCGCCGACGTCCGCCGCCGCCTTCGCATCCTCGGGATCGAGAATGCCCTTCAGGATCAGTGGCCCAGACCACTCACTGCGGATGAAGTCGAGGTCGCGCCAGTTGATGCCGGGATCAAAATTCTCCCGCATCCACGCAAAGAAATCCTCCAGCCCCGTCCGCCCCTTCAGCACCGGCGCGATATTGCCCAGATGATGCGGGCGGCCCATCAGCCCCACGTCCCACGCCCACGCTGGCCGCATCGCCGCCTGCATCGTGCGCCTGAGGTCACCCAGCAGGCCAGACGCGCCAGCCAGCCCCGAGCGCACATCGCGGTAGCGGCTCCCCGGCACCGGCATGTCCACCGTGAAGATCAGCGCCGAGCACTGCGCCTCGCGCGCCTCAGCCAGCAGCGCGCGCATATGGCCCCGGTCGCGGATCATATAGAGCTGGAACCAGAAGGGCTTGGCCGCCGCAGCTGCCACTTCACCCAAAGGACAGACAGACACGGTGGACAGGGTGAACGGCACCCCCGCGCCTTCCGCCGCGCGCAGCGCCTGCACTTCGCCCCGCCGCGCGTTCATTCCCGCCAGCCCAATCGGCGCGAGCGCCACCGGCATGGCTTGTCGCTGCCCAAACAGCTCCGCTGAAAGGTCGATATCCGCCACATCGGCCAGCACCCGCTGGCGCAGCGCAATCCCCGCCAAGTCGCTCACATTCCGCCGCAGCGTCTCCTCGGCGTAGGAACCGCCATCGAGATATTCGAACAGGAAGTGCGGCAGCCGCCGCCGCGCGGCTTCGCGAAAGTCGTTGATATTGGCGATGATCACGAGGTGGTCTCCTGAAGCCAGCGCGCGCGATAGGCCTCCCAGTCGCCCGCCAGCGGCTCCACCTGCCGCAACGAGGCCGCGGGCACCAGCCCCGGATCAATCAACCGCAACGCGCCAAACGCCGCATCGCACGGCCCATCCGCCACCATCACTTGGCTGTCCGGCCGCAGCCCCGCCAGCGCCCGCACGAACACCTCCGCCGCCGCAAAGCGCCCCTCGACCAACAGCACATCCCGCGCCCCGATCAGACCCAAGGCCGCATCCGCCATCAGCGCCGCATAAAGACACGCCGCCGCGCGGCCATCGCCCGGTTCGCCGATCCACCGCGCCGCGCCGTCCGGATAGGGCCCGCAGCCCGGTGCCAGCGTTGGCACCAGCATGGTCCCGGAGGCCAGCAGCGCCGGCACCTGTGCCAGCAAGCCCGCCTGCTCCGCCGGATCATCGACCCGCGCGCCCTGCGCCGCGATCTCGATCTCCCGCCCGCCCATGAACCGCGCCGAAGGCACCGCGCACCCGTCGACGTCGACGTTCACCAGGCAATCGCGCCCCTCTGGCAGCACTGGCGCATCCCCCTGCGCCCGCCGCATCGCGACAAACCAGGTCCCCGTCGAAAGCACCGTCGCATCGCGGTCGGCCACATCGGCAAATCCCCGCGCCGCATGCAGCGCCGCATTGGAATCATGCACCCCCGCGAGCACGCGCACCGCAGGCGAAAGCCCCGTCGCTGCCGCAATCTCCGGCTTCAAGGTGCCTGCCACCGCCCCCGCATGGACCACCGGCGCAAACCGCTCCGCCCAGCCCATCCGTGCCGCTAGCGGCGAAAACGTTGCCTCAGCCGGTGCCCACAAGTCGGTATGGCACCCCAGCGAACTCACCTCGCTCACCGCCGCACCGGTCAGGAACCACGCCCAATACTGCGCCCATGGCAGCAGCATGGTGCCCTCCAGCAAGCCTTGCTCCGCCAGCCACCACACTTGCGCGCCCAAATTCAGCCCATGGGGCAGGGCGGGGGAGCCTGTTACCGCAAAGGGATCACGCACCGCACGGTATCGCTCCATCACTTCAGCTGGGATTTCCGCTTCATAGTCCGTCGGCGCAAATGCCAGCGCGCCATCCTTCAGCGCAGCTACACCCGCGCCATGCCCCACCGGCACGATCGCCTCCACCGGATGCCCGGCAAACGCCCCCAGTGCCTCGACCAGCCACGCAGAAATCCCGTTCACATCGAGCACACCGCCTGCCGCCGCATTGGGCCGCGTGCGCACATCCAGCCGCCGCCCGGCGCGGTCCCACAGGGAAACCTTCGCCAGCGTCTTGCCCATGTCGATCACGATGAACGCGCCGTCTTCCAGCGTCCGTCTCCCTTTTCTGAAACGATCATTATCAATCAATATTGATCGTTTCCAGTAGAAATGTTAGCAGGCTCTCGCAAGCGCAGCCCCCTGCTGCCCCGGAAGGATGCCATGAACGCCCATACGCCTGTAGCCCCAGCGATTCCTTTCGCCGTGCCCACCAGCCGCTGGGACGATGCGCATGCCGCCACGCTGCGCCCGGAGGAGCTCCTGCTCTATCGCTCCAACCTCCTCGGCAGCGATCTCACCGTCACCAACTTCGGCGGCGGTAATACCTCGGCCAAGCTCACCGGCACCGATCCGCTGACGGGCGCGGAAGTCCCCGTCCTCTGGGTCAAGGGCTCGGGCGGCGATATCGGCTCGATGAAGCTGGATGGCTTTTCCACGCTTTATCAGGACAAGCTTCTCGCCCTCGAAGCGCATTATTCCGGCCCGGATGACGACGACAAGATGGTCGGCTTCCTCCCCCACTGCACGTTCAACCTCAATGGCCGCGCCGCCAGCATCGATACGCCGCTCCACTCGCTGCTCCCCTTCGCGCATGTCGATCACGTCCACCCGGACGCGATCATCGCGCTCGCGGCCAGTTCGGGCGGCGAAGCGGCGACGCAGGCGATCTGGGGCGGCAAGATCGGCTGGCTCCCCTGGAAGCGCCCCGGCTACACCCTCGGCGTGATGCTGCGCGATTACGTGCGCGCCAACCCCCACGTCCAAGGGGTCATGCTCGCCGGACACGGCATCATCTGCTGGGCCGATACTGCCAAGTCCGCCTACGAACACACCATCAGGCTGATCGCCGACGCCGCGCGCCATCTCAACGCCGCGATGGCCGGAAAGCCCGCATTCGGCGGCCAGATCGTCGCGCCGAACCCGGACCGCGCGGCCATCGCCGCCGATCTCATGCCCCGCCTGCGCGGCCTGATGACCGGCACCCGCCGCAAGCTGGGGCACTTCTCGGATGATGCCGAAGCGCTCGAATTCACCGGTAGCGCCCACTTCCAGCGCCTCGCCGCGCTCGGCACTTCGTGCCCCGATCACTTTCTGCGCACCAAGATCGCGCCGCTTACGCTGGACCCCGCGCGCCTGACCGACGACGCCTATCTTGCCCAGCAGCTTACCGATTACCGCGCGCTCTACGCCGCCTATTACGAGCGCTGCAAGCGCGCGAACTCCCCCGCCATGCGCGATCCCAACCCGGTCGTCGTCCTCGTCCCCGGCGTGGGCCGCATCACCTTCGCCGCCGACAAGACCACCGCGCGCCTCGCCGGCGAATTCTACGGCAACGCCATCAACGTCATGCGCGGCGCCGAAGCCATCGGCCAGTACATCGCGCTCGACGAACAGGAAGCCTTCGATATCGAGTACTGGCTGCTCGAAGAAGCCAAGCTCCAGCGCATGCCCGCGCCCAAGCCGATGGTCGGCAAGATCGCGCTCGTCACCGGCGGGGCTGGGGGCATCGGTGCCGCCACTGCCGCGCGCTTCCTGCGCGAAGGCGCCTGCGTCGTCCTCGCAGACCGGGATGCCGCGGCAGCCGAGGAAGTGCGCGCCGGTTTCGCCGCCCAGTTCGGCAAGGACGTCGTCCGCGCCGCCGCCTGCGACGTGACCGACGAAGCGCAAGTCGCAGCCGCCTTCGCCTACACCGCGCGCGAGTTCGGCGGCCTCGATGTGCTCGTCGCCAATGCCGGCATCGCCAGTTCCGCCCCCATCGAGCAGACCACGGTCGAGCTGTGGGACCGTAATTTCGATGTCCTCGCGCAAGGCTATTTCCTCACCGCCAAGCACGCCTGGGGCCTGCTCAAGCGCATGAAGGAGCAGGGCGGCACCTCGGTCGTGTTCATCGGCTCCAAGAACGCCGTCGCCGCCGCCGCCGGTGCCTCCGCCTATGCTTCCGCGAAGGCCGCCGCCAATCACCTCGCACGCTGCCTCGCCTTGGAAGGCGCGCTCGAAGGCATCCGCGTCAACGTCGTCAATCCCGATGCTGTCATCAAGGGCAGCAAGATCTGGGACGGCGACTGGCGCAAGGAGCGCGCCGCTTCCAACAAGATCGATGCGGGCGAGGAACTCGAAGCCCACTACCGCAATCGCTCGCTGCTGAAGCGCGACGTGCTGCCCGAAGACATCGCCGAAGCTGCCTTCTGGCTGGGCTCTGAGATGTCCGCCAAGTCCACCGGCAACATGATCAATGTTGACGCGGGCAACGTGCAGGCGTTCACCCGATAAGCGGGCAGGGGAGAGGAACAACCATGACCGAATTGCCCATCTCGTCCGACCTGATCGCAGACCGCAACGCGGCGCACCTCGAAGCGCTGGAGGACGACTACGCCGCTCTCGGCCGCAAGCTCGCCCGCGCCGGGATCGATATCGATGCGGTGAAGGCCAAGGTTGCCGGGTTCTCCGTCGCCGTCCCTTCGTGGGGCGCAGGGCGCGGTGGCACCCGCTTTGCCAAGTTCCCGATCCCCGGCGAACCCACCAATATCCACGAAAAGCTGGAAGACTGCGCCGTCATCCAGCAACTTGGCCGCACCACCCCGCGCGTCTCGCCGCACTTTCCGTGGGACAAGGTGAGCGATTACAAGGCCCTGCGTGAGGAAGCCGCCGCCCTCGGCCTCGGCTTCGATGCGGTCAATTCCAACACCTTCCAGGACCAGCCCGGCCAGCCGCATACCTACGCCAACGGCTCGCTCGCCGCGCAGGATGCCGCCACGCGCAGCCAAGCCGTCGATCACAACATCGAATGCATCGAAATCGGCCGCCAGTTGGGCTCGACCGACCTCACCGTCTGGGTCGGCGATGGCACCAATTTCCCCGGCCAGCAGGATCTCGGTCGCAGCCTCGATCGCTATCTCGAAGCCGCCGCGCAGATCTACGCCGCGCTCCCCGACGACTGGCGCATGCTCCTCGAACACAAGATGTTTGAGCCCGCGTTCTACTCCACCGTCATTTCGGACTGGGGCTCCTCGATCCTCGCCGCGCAGGAACTCGGCCCCAAGGCCAAGTGCCTCGTCGATCTCGGCCACCACGCGCCGAATGTGAACATCGAACAGATCGTCGCCCGCCTCCACCGCTTCGGGAAGCTCGGCGGCTTCCACTTCAACGACAGCAAGTACGGCGACGACGATCTCGATTCGGGCTCCATCAACCCGCACCAGCTCTTCCTCGTCTTCAACGAACTGGCCGAGGCGGAGGCCAATCCGCGAGACGGTTTCAACCCCAGCTACATGATCGACCAGTCGCACAACGTCACCGATCCCATTGAATCGATGCTGTCTTCCGCGGAAACCATCGCCCAGTGCTACGCCAAGGCCGCGCTGGTAGACCGCGCCGCGCTCCACGCAGCGCAGGAAGCCAACGATACGATGATGGCCTTCCAGGCGCTCCGCCGCGCCTACAACACCGATGTTGCTCCCATCCTTGCCATGGCGCGCATGGAAGCAGGCGGGGCGATCGACGTGCTCGAAGCCTACCGCCTCAGCCAGTATCGCAGCCGGAAGGCGCAAGAACGCAAAGCGGTGGGGCTCGGCGCGGGGATCGTGTAAGCGCAGGTGTAAGCAGGGGCGATGCCACCCATGAAATCTGACGATATCTCGTCAAATTTCCGTCAAGAAACTGGCGTTGCCCTCCAACCGATGGTCTAGAGACCCTCGGTTTTACCGGGAGTCTTACCATCCGCCAGATTGCCGCCCTGCCGTACCGCTTTGAAGACGTCTCTGCCGATACCCAGGTGCGCCTCATGCTGGTCACCTCGCGTGAGACCAAGCGTTGGGTCATTCCCAAGGGCAATCTGCCGGGTTCGCTGCTCCCCCATGTCGCTGCCGCGCGTGAGGCAGAGGAGGAAGCGGGCGTGTCCGGGGCAGCCTGCCCGACGCCGCTCGGCAGCTATCGCTACCGCAAGAAGCGCGGCAATGGCGCCTCGCTGATGGTCGACGTCGATGTCTTCCCGCTCGCAGTCACCCGCGAAATGCCGGCGTGGAAGGAGCAGCACCAGCGCGAGCGCCGCTGGTTCACGCTGGCCGAGGCGGCAGACGCGGTGGACGAGCCGGACTTGCGCGATCTCATCAGATCTTTTGTGACATCCGAATTCAAGGCAGCGACACAGCGTACGAGTGTGCTAGGGGCAGCCCTACACCACACACGGATGGGATCGATGTTCGCCTGGTTTCAGCGTCTCCTGCCCCGCACGGGCAATTTCTTTGACATGTTCGAGGCTCACGCCACCACCGTCCTTGCCGCATCAGACGCCATGTCGCGGCTGTTCGAGGAAGGGGCTTCCTCGGCAGACCACATTCGCGAGATCGTCGAGCGCGAGAATGACGCCGACGAGATCACCCGCTCGGTGCTGCAGACGGTCCGCAAGACCTTCCTCACCCCCTTCGATCGCGGCGCCATCACCAGCCTCATCGGCGCGATGGACGATACGATCGACGAGATGCACGCCGCCGCCAATGCGGTCAGCATCTATGAAGTGAAGACCTTCACGCCGGAAATGCGCGACATGGCGGCGATCATCGTCGATGCCGCGCGGGTCATGGCGGAAGCCGTACCACTGCTGCGCGATGTCGCCCGCAATGGTGCCCGCCTCCACGAGCTGACTGAGCGGCTCGTGCGCATGGAGGCCCATTCCGACGAGATTCACGCCGCCGGCCTGCGCCGCGCGCTGCGCGATCACGGAGCCACCGATACGCTGCGCTTCGTGGTCGAGCGCGAGGTCTACAAGCACCTCGAGCGAATCGTCGACGCCTTCGAGGATGCGGCGAACGAGATCGACGGCATCGTCATCGACCATTCCTGAGCGGGGCAGGGGACATGCATGAGCTTGCCTTCCCGCTGCTCGTCGGGCTGATCGCAATCGCGCTGGCGTTCGATTATCTCAACGGCCTGCACGATGCGGCCAATTCGATTGCCACGGTCGTCGCCACGCGCCTGCTCACGCCGGTGCAGGCCGTGATCTTCGCGGCGGTGTTCAACGCTGGCGCCTATTTCCTCACGATCAGCTTCCCCAGCCTGCAGGCGGTCGCCGCCACCATCGGCAAGGGCCTGATCGACAAGGACCTCGTCACCCCCGCGGTCGTCTTCGGCGCGCTGATCGGGGCGAGCACCTGGAACATCCTCACCTGGCTCAAGGGCATTCCGTCCTCGTCCAGCCACGCCCTCGTCGGCGGGCTGATCGGCTCGGGCCTCGCCCATGCGGGGATGACCGGCATCCAGTGGGGCGGCCTCAACAAGACGCTGATCGCCATCGTGCTTTCGCCCACCATCGGCATGATGCTGGCGATGCTGGTCATGCTGCTCACCAGCTGGCTGTTCCGCAATGCCACCGCGCGCGGGGCGGAAACGCGCTTCCGCTATCTCCATCTGCTCTCGTCCGCTGCCTATTCGCTCAGCCACGGCCTGAATGACGCGCAAAAGACGATGGGGGTCATCACCGTTCTGCTCTACTCCACCGGGCGCCTGACCGGCCCGTTCGAGGTGCCGCACTGGGTCGCGATTTCGTGCTACCTCGCCATCGGCCTTGGCACGCTCACCGGTGGGTGGAAGATCATCGAAACGATGGGCGGGCGCATCACCAAGCTCTCGCAGCACCAGGGCTTCAGCGCGTCGGCAGCGGGTTCGATCGTGCTGTTCGGCGCCTCGGCGCTCGGCATCCCGGTTTCGACCACCCACACCGTGACCGGCGCGATCATCGGCGCCGGCACTGCCCGCCGCGCCTCCGCCGTCCGCTGGGGCGTCGCGCAGAGCGTGGTCGTCGCGTGGATCATCACGATCCCCGCATCCGCCGCCGTGGGCGCGCTGTTCTACGCGCTGACGACGCTTTTCTAGGCAGGATTGCATAAGCTTGGTTCGTCGGCCCGGACTTGATCCGGGCCTTGGCTTTCTTTTTCAGCGACGGCGCGAAAAAGAACAGCCCGGCCCCGTGTCAGGCACGGGGCGACGTGTGACGGAGCTGATGGAAGTTGGTGCCGGCTGAGGGATTTGAACCCCCGACCTTCGGTTTACAAAACCGCTGCACTACCACTGTGCTAAGCCGGCGCTCGAAGCCCCTTAGCGTCACACCGCGCCAAAGGTCCAGCCCTCGGTGCGGGCAATTGCATCCGTAAGGCCTGCAGGTGCCCACAGTGCCGCATCGTGCGCCACCTTGCGGAGCCATGCGGAGGTGATCAGCGCATCGCTTGTATGGTCATCGACAGGGCCGCGCAAACCAGCCGGAGCGCTCCCCAACACCGCCAGCGCGGCATCCAGTTCCCCGCCGTCCCTGATCTTCGAGCGGCTGGCACTTCGCCCCGCCGCCATCGCTGCAATCGTCGTGTAGATCTCGCAGACCACTGATCCTGCTTCCGGCAGCGGATCGATCGGCCAGACGGGCAGGCGGCCCTGCAACCGGTGCAGCACCCGCATCCCCGAAAGGCTCGATTTGCCCACTTGCGCCGCGCCGACCAGATTGAAGTTCGAATAAGGCGAGCACCCCAGCGCCTGCTGCGCCAGTTCCGTCACCCGCAGCCGCCCGCGCCCTCCACCAAAGGCCGCGCCCTCGCGCCCCCCATGCCGCCGGAAATGCGCGCTGGCCTCGGGATGATCGACAAATGCGCCCACCGACAAGTGCGGCTCACCTTCGCAAATCGCATCAATCAGCGCCCACAAACCCTTGGCATCCAACGGACTTTCCGCCCACTCCGGAAAGAACGCACCTCGGTCCACAAACGCGAGGCTGATCCCAAGGTCCATCCCCACCAAGGTATCCGCCGGCAAGTCCTCCCGCAGCCATTCGAGCACTTCGGCGCGTGACCAGCGATGGCCGGGCCTCACGCTCTGAGGCGCCGCCTCGCCTTCACCGCAGATCGCCACCGCAATCCCCCGGTGCCGCTCCCCCGCCGCCCCGGACCAGTCAATCGCCGCGAAGTGCTTGAAGCAGCGCGCCATTGCGTTAGGCTGCGACAATGGAGTTCGAGTGGGACGAGCCAAAGCGAGTGAAAAATCTTGCCAAGCACGGCATCGATTTTTTCGACGCGATCAAGATTTGGCTGTCCGACGTGATCGACCCAGCAGATAGCCGGTTAGTCGGTCTGGAACTCCGCCAAACAGCTCTGGGCGCAATCGGTGATGAACATCTGGTCATAGCTGTGGTATATACAGACAGGACCGATGCGCGACGCATAATCAGTTGTCGGCGGGCGAGACGGAATGAGCGAGCAACTTACACGCGTATCTTTGGCAAAGGCAGGTAGCGGGCAGACCGACTGGGTTCGGTTGAATGCGATGTCCGAAGCAGAGATCATTGCCGCGATCATTGAAGACGAAGACTCGTTCGCGTTGTCCGACAAGGATTTGGCGACCGTTGTTGCTCGTTTCGGTACCAAGTCGCCCCGGGCCATGATCCGATCCGTCCGCAATGGGCGGTTTCGTTGGGCTTTGTTGTCTTCCGACGGTAAGGTGATCGCTGAAGATCGTCGTGGCGCTCTTACCCGCGCCAAGGCAAGAAGTGCGATTAGGGCCTATCAATTGTCGATGATCTAATCCCCCCGCCGCTCGCGCCGTTTCCTGTCCCACCACTCCAGCCGCTTCACGATCTCGCGTTCGAACCCGCGCTCCACCGGCTTGTAGAACGTCTGCGGCCGCATCCCCTCGGGCCAGTAGTCCGCGCCCGAAAAGCCGTCCTCGGCCTCGTGGTCATAGGCATAGCCTTCGCCATAGCCGATCTCCTTCATCAGCTTGGTCGGCGCGTTCAGGATATGCGCGGGCGGCGAGAGCGATCCCGTCTCCCGCGCGCTGCTGAACGCCGCCTTCTGCGCCGCATAGGCCGCGTTCGATTTGGGTGCGGTCGCGAGGTAGAGGCACGCCTGCACGATGGCGAGTTCCCCCTCCGGCGAGCCCAGAAACTGGTACGCATCCTTCGCCGCCAGGCACTGCACCAGCGCCTGCGGGTCCGCGAGGCCAATATCCTCGCTGGCAAAGCGCACCAGCCGCCGCAGCACGTAGAGCGGCTCCTCGCCCGCCGTCAGCATCCGCGCCATGTAGTAGAGTGCCGCCTGCGGGTCCGATCCGCGCAGCGCCTTGTGGAGCGCCGAAATCAGGTTGTAGTGCCCGTCGCGGTCCTTGTCGTAGACCGCCACGCGCCGCATCAGGAACTTCGCCAGCTCTTCCGGCCCCAGCGGCGCAGGCAAGGACACATCGAACAATGTCTCGGCCTGCCCCAGCAGAAACCGCCCGTCACCATCCGCCGAAGCAATCAGCGCCTCGCACGCAGGCGGGGTGAGGGGGAGCCTGAGGCCCGTCAGCTCCTCCGCGCGGGCCAGCAGTGATCCCAGCGCCTCGGCATCCAGCCGGTGCAGGATCAGCACTTGCGCCCGGCTCAGCAGCGCCGCGTTCAGCGCAAAGCTCGGATTCTCGGTCGTCGCCCCAACCAGCGTGACGGTGCCCTTCTCGACATAGGGCAGAAACCCGTCCTGCTGCGCCCGGTTGAAGCGGTGGATCTCGTCCACGAACAGCAGCGTCTTGCGCCCGATTTGGGCCATCGCCTCGGCCTCGGCAAACGCCTTCTTGAGGTCCGCCACGCCCGAAAACACCGCGCTGATCGCGACATAACGCAGCCCCACCGCATCGGCGAGCAGCCGCGCGATGGTCGTCTTGCCCGTTCCCGGCGGGCCCCACAGAATGATCGACGAGAGCTTCCCCGCCGCCACCATCCGCCCGATCGCGCCGTCCGGCCCGGTCAGGTGATCCTGCCCGACAACTTCGCCCAGATTCGCGGGACGCAGCCGCTCGGCCAGCGGCGCATCGTCTGCGGCGTGCTCACGCGGCGTTTCGGCTGGGGCAGGGGCGAACAGGTCGGACATCGGAGTCGGGCGATACCAAGTGAGGCCCGCACCGTCACCCCCACACCCATCCGCCATCCCGCAGCACGCGATGTAGCGCAGAAGAACAACCCAACCCCGGATCAAGTCCGGGGTGACGTAGGTAGGTTGTTGATATGTTGTCCTTTTCTCCTTTCGTCACCCCGGGCTTGACCCGAGGTTGGGCTTCTTCCCGCCGTGCAAACCGGAAAATTCGACACGCTACCTCTTGCCAAGAGCATTTAAAGATATATCTTAGAGCCATCATGAAGCATCAAGGATATACAATGCGAGTCCACAGACACGGCCATGGAGATGGCTTCAAACATCATATCGCCATGAAAATGATGGCGCGCGGCTTCGGCGGCGGTTGGGGCCATCGCGGCGGCTTCGGCGGTTGGGGCGGCGGCGGTGAGGACTGGGACGACGAAGGCCCCGGCTTCGGCGGACGACGCGGCCGTCACGGCGGCGGCCGATTTGGGGGAAGGGGTAGCCGCATGTTCGGCCCCGGCGAGCTGCGCATCCTGCTCCTCCTCCTGCTCGATGAACAGGATCGCCACGGCTACGAACTGATCAAGGCGATCGAGGAACTCGCCGCCGGCGCCTATGCGCCCAGCCCCGGCGTGGTCTACCCCACGCTCTCGCTGCTCGTCGACGAAGGCATGATTGCCGAAGTGCCCGGCGAAGGCGCCCGCAAGGCCTTCACCATGACGGACGCGGGCCGCGCCGAGCTCGCGCCCAGGCTCGAGGAAGCCAAGGCCGTCGTCACCCGTCTCGGCGATTTCGGCAAGGCCCGCTCCGAAGCCGAAGGCCGCAGCGGCAGCCCGCCCTTGCGCCGGGCCGTTGCCAACATGATGATCGCGCTCCGCCACAAGGCAGGGTCCGGCATCGACGAGGCGACCGCTCACCAGATCGCCGATATTCTCGACGAAGCCACCCGCAAGATCGAACGCCTCGGAGCCGCGCAATGACGAGTTCAGCCACCGCCAAAGTCGCCACCGCCCACGCCAGCAAGTACCTCCAGCAGGTCTGCAAGCACTGGGAACACAACCTCGCCGTCACTTTCGATGCGCAGCAGGGCACCGTCACCTTCCCCCGCGACGCACGCGGTGCCGCGTGGGCGGGGGACGCGCTGGTGACGTTCACCGCGCATGCCGAGAGCCTCGAATGCCGCATCGATGCCAGCGAAGCCGGCCAGCGTGACGGCCTCAAGGGCGCGGTCGAACGCCACATCGACCGCTTCGCCTTCCGCGAGACGCTCGCCTGGGAATGGACGGACGCAGCCGCCTGATTGCCAGCCCACCCTCTCCGGCGTAAACTACCGCGAAATCAGGGCCTCGTGCCCCCAAAAGAACCGCTCATGCTGAGCCTGTCGAAGCATCCGGCGCGACGCCAGCGCCAGCACCCCCTTCGGCTGACTGCTTGCAGCAGCCGCTCAGGACATGCTTCGACAAGCTTTGGGTGAGCGGGTTTGGGGAATTGCCGTAGACAGGCCCGGGGAGACGGCACATGCCCCTGAATGCCAAGCCCAGGACGCCCGCAACCTTCTGGCCCGTCGCCGTCCTCAGCCTGCTGTGGAACCTGTTCGGCTGCTACGACTACCTGATGTCGAAGCTCTCCCCTGCCAGCTATTTCGCGGCGAGCGGCCTGAGCCCGGAAAGCGCCGCCTTCATGGCCGCGCTGCCCGCATGGCTCACCGCGTTCTGGGCGCTTGGCGTATGGGGTTCGCTGGCGGGTTCGCTGCTGCTGCTCGCCCGCTCGCGCATGGCCGTGGCCGCCTTCGCGCTCTCGCTGCTCGGCCTTGCCGTCAGCCAGCTCAGCCAGGCGTTCTGGCTCCATCCGCCGCAGCCCGCGCCGCTCGGCCTCGTCCTCACGATCTGGTCGGCGCTCGTGTTTTTCCTGATCTACGCGCGCAGCATGGCCGCGCGGGGCGTGCTGCGTTAGCGCCGCTTCAGCGCGTCCTTCTGGCGGATCAGCCGCAGGTACGTGTCCGCCACCGCCTGATTGATCGCATCCCAGCTGAAATCGAGCGACCGGCGCTCGCCCGCCGCGCCGTGCCGCGCGCGCAGGTCCGGATCCTCGACATAGCTGCGCAGCGCTTCAGCAAAGTGATGCAGCGCGCCCGGCGCGATCAGCCGCCCGGAAACCCCGTCGGAAACAAGGCTCTGGCTCCCCGTCGCAGCTGCCGCCACCACCGGCACCGCGCAGGCCATCGCCTCCAGCGTCACGTTGCCAAACGTTTCGGTCACGCTCGGGTTGAACAGCACGTCCATCGCCGCCACCGCGCGGCCAAGGTCCTTGCCGCCCTGAAAGCCGGTGAACACCGCGCTCGGCAGACGCGCCTCGAACCACGTCCGCGCCGGGCCTTCGCCGATCACCATCACCCGGTGGCGCGTGCCTTCACGCGTGCCGCGGCGGTTGAGCTCGTCGATCGCGTCCGAAAACACGTCGAGCCCCTTTTCCATCACCAGCCGGCCCAGGAAGCCGATCACCACTTCGTCGTCGGCAATGCCCAGGCTCCGCCGCCATTCCAGATCGCGCCGGCCGGGGTTGAAGATCGTCCGGTCCACCCCGCGTGACCACAGCGAGATGTCATAGTTCATCCGCTCTTCGCGCAGCACTTGCGCCATCGATTCCGAAGGCGCCACCAGCGCATCGCAGCGGCGATAGAACCGGCGCAGCAGCGCAGTCAGGATCGGCTCCAGCCACGCCATGTTGTAATAGCGCGGGTAGGTGTCAAAGCGGGTGTGCACGCTCGCCAGCACCGGCAGCCCGCGCGCGCGCGCCCAGCTCACCGCGCGGTGCGCCGCCGGATCGGGCGAGGAAACGTGGACGACAGTGGGCTGGAATGCCTTGAGGTCGGCGCGCGCCTTGCGGCCCAGCATCATCGGAATGCGGTATTCGCCGCGGCCCGGAAACGCGAGCGAGGGCAGCCCCACCAGCTTGCCCATGGATGGAAACGCGGGCTTCCTCACCTTGGGCGCAAACACGTGGACTTGCGCCCCCTGCCGCTGGAGATAGCCCACCAGCCGGTTCAGCGCCTGGTTCGCCCCGTCACGCACATAGTTGTAGTTGCCGCTCAGCAGCGCGACCCGCAGGCCCTTCAGTGGAGCCTCGCTCGTGCTCGGGTCCTGCGCGGTTTCCAGGCTGTCATTGTGGGCAAGGCGGGTCATCCGCGCGGCCATAGTGTCTTTTGCCCGCACAAGAAAGTCGCACCGGTCATCTTGCTGGCTTTCGCGGGCAAGGTGACCGGTGCGGGCAAGGAAATCGAAAGAGGTTCAGGTTCGGCTGGACCCGAGTTTACCAGCCGCGCCAGCCTCCTCGATGCTCCCAGCGTTCGTGTTCCCAGCGCTCATGCTCGCGCCAGCGGCGCCACTGCTCATAGCGGGGGTCATAGCCGCGCCAGGCCGGGTAGGCCCGGTAGACGGGATAGGCCGGTGCGTAATACCCGCCATAGTAGCCCCCATAGTATCTGGGCCGGTTGTCGTAGCGGACATAGACGTCCGAATTGCGGTCAGACGCGATGGCCGCGCCCACGGCCAGCCCCAGCACGCCTGCGCCGATCGCCACGGCGGCATCGTCGCCGCGTCGCCCGTGTGCCTCGGCCGGCACTGCCATCGCCATGCTGCCTGCGGCGAGCGCGGCAGCGACAAGTCCTGGTTTCCAAAGCTTCATGGTTCTTCTCCTTTGCAGGCACGGTCCCGCCCGCATGTGCTTCAAACAGGAGCGTCTCCGGGCTGAACCGTTTCTGAAGCGGCGGCCGCAATGCGGCGCGCCGCTCCAGGTCTGCGATCAGTTGCCCCGGTATTCGCCTTCATACCCGTCCGGATCACGGTAGCCGCGCCGGTCGTAGTAGCCGTCACCGCTCTGCGGATAGCCATCGCGGCTGTAGCCGTTCTGGCCGCCCTGATAGCGCTGGTCATAGGGATCGCCGTTGTAGGCACCCTGCCAGGTCGGCTGGCCCCGATATTGGCCCTGATACTGGCCCTGATAGCGGTAGTCCGAACTGCGATAGCGGTCGCGGTTGTGGTTGCTGTTCGCCGCCGAAACGATGATCGCACCCAGCGCGAGGCCGATGATGCCGCCGGCAATCGCCGCACCCGTGCTGTCACCGCGGCCGTGGTGGCGATAACCGCCGCCGCCGTAGCCGCCGCCATAATAGGGATCGGCCATCGCCGGGGTGGCGCTGGCCAGCGCGGTAGCGGCAAGGGTGGTTGCCAGCAGGGCCTTCTTCGCAAACTTCAACATGTCACGTCTCCAGCGGCCCGCCGTTGATCGGACCCCCCGATCTCGATTCGCTGCCGTTGAAGATGTGTTTACGATTCGCTCCCTGAACGGACGCGGGATGGGGAATGCAGGCAGCGTTCAGGTTCGGGCTTGGTTTTCTGAACGGTCCTGCCTGTAGGCCAATCCTCCGATCAGCAGATGTGCCGCAGACAACGTTATGAATCGGTAGTTAACTTCAATAACGAATGAAAATTGTGACGAACGCGCCAATAAAGGGTATGTAACCATCCGCCACTGTGAAGGTGTTGGAAGGGGAGATACTGTCATGACAACCAGTGAGATTCAGGCTGCACTTGCCAAGGCCGGTTACCTGCCGGGTGCTATCGATGGCATCTGGGGGCGTCAGACTGTGGCGGCCGTGCGCGCCTTCCAGAAAGACAAGGGACTTCAAGTCGATGGCATAGTCGGTCCGCAGACCATGGCTGCATTGGCGGCGCTGGCTACGACACCTGCGGGCACATCGGCGTCATCAAAGGCCCCGCTGGTCTGGCTTGCGGAAGCCCGCAGCCTGCTCGGCCTCAAGGAAGGCCCCGGCGCCATCAACAATCCCACAATCCTCCAATGGGCCGATGATACCGGCCAGTCCTCGATCTACCGGTCGGACGATATCGCATGGTGCGGCCTGTTTGTTGCCCACTGTATTGGCGCGACGCTGCCGGATGAACCGCTGCCCGGTAATCCCCTGCGCGCGCGCGCGTGGGAGAAGTTCGGCAATCCGATCCAGCCCACCCGCGGTGCGGTGATGGTGTTCTGGCGCAATTCCCTTCAAAGCGGCCTCGGTCACGTCGGCTTCTATGTGGGCGAGGATGGTGACGACCAAACCGGTGCCTACTGCATTCTTGGCGGCAATCAGTCCAACAGCGTCTCGTTGGCGTGGGTTGCCAAGAACCGCCTTGTCGGTGCCCGCTGGCCGCGCACGTTCCCCCCGCTGCTCGAAGGTCCGACCGTTTTGGCGAGCCGCACCGGCAATCTCTCGGTCAACGAAGCGTAATACCAACCTGCACTGATCCTGACCCATGAGGACGGTTTCTGGCGGTTCTCGGCAAGGAGCGAGCGAAGGGGCGATGTGGTTTATCGTCCCGAGGTCGCGACGCAGTCCGAGGGCCGCCAGAAACCGCCTTCGGTTGCCATATCCCGCCCGCTGGACTTCGTCGCGACCTCGCTACGATGAACCACATCGCAGCTTCGCCCGCTCCTTGCCAGCAGACGGGATATGGCAATCCTCATGGGTCAGGATCAGTGCAGGTTGGTATCAGCTCCGCTTCTCCCGCAACAAAAAAGGGCGGCCCGCAAAGGCCGCCCTTTCCTGTTTCACCCAAAAGCAGCGCTTACGCCGCTTCCTTCTTCCGCCCGGCCTTCTTGCGCTCGTGCGGATCGAGCAGCGCCTTGCGCAGGCGGATCGACTTCGGCGTCACTTCGACCATTTCATCGTCGTCGATATAGGCGATGGCCTGTTCCAGCGTCATGATCTTCGGCGGGGTCAGGCGGATGGCGTCGTCCTTGCCGGTCGAACGGAAGTTCGTCAGCTGCTTCGACTTCATCGGGTTGACCTCGAGGTCTTCCGGCTTCGCGTTCTCGCCGATGATCATGCCTTCATAAAGCGGCGTACCCACACCCACGAACAGGATGCCGCGTTCTTCCAGCGGCCCGAGCGCGTAGGCAACAGCCTCGCCCGTCCCGTTCGAGATCAGCACGCCGTTCTTGCGGCCTTCGATGCGGCCCTTGTAGGGGCCATACTTCTCGAACAGGCGGTTCATGATGCCGGTGCCGCGCGTGTCCGAAAGGAACTCGCCGTGATAGCCGATGAGGCCGCGCGACGGGGCCGAGAACGTGATGCGCGTCTTGCCGCCGCCCGAGGGGCGCATGTCGGTCATCTCGCCCTTGCGGGTCGCCATCTTCTCGACGACCGTGCCCGCGAACTCGTCGTCCACGTCGATCACCACGGTTTCATACGGCTCGGTGCGGCCACCGTCCTCGTCCTCGCCAAACAGCACGCGCGGGCGGCTGATGCCAAGCTCGAAGCCTTCGCGGCGCATCGTCTCGATGAGGACGCCGAGCTGCAGTTCGCCGCGGCCCGCCACTTCGAAGCTGTCCTTGTCGGCGCTTTCGGTTACGCGGATCGCCACGTTCGATTCGGCCTCGCGCTCCAGGCGGTCGCGGATCATGCGGCTGGTCACCTTGGTGCCCTCGCGGCCCGCCATCGGCGAATCGTTCACCGCAAAGCGCATCGAGAGCGTCGGCGGATCGATCGGCTGCGCATAGAGCGGCTCGGTCACGGTCGGATCGGCGATGGTGTTCGCCACCGTCGCCACGGCAAGCCCCGCGATCGAGATGATGTCGCCCGCCTTGGCTTCGTCCACCGGCACGCGCTCCAGCCCCCGGAACGCCATCAGCTTGGAAGCGCGGCCCGCCTCGACGATCTTGCCGTCGCGGTCCAGCGCGTGGATCGGCGAGTTGACCTTGATCGTGCCCGACTGGACCTTGCCGGTCAGGATGCGGCCGAGGAAGTTGTCGCGATCCAGCAGCGTCACGAGGAACTTGAACTGCCCGTCCACATCGGCGGCCGGCGGCGGCACGTGGTCGACGATCTTCTGGAACAGCGGCGTCAGCGTGCCTTCGCGCGCGTCCTGGTCCTCGCTGGCATAGCCATTGCGGCCCGAGGCATAGAGCACCGGGAATTCCAGCTGCTCGTCATTGGCATCGAGGCTGACGAAAAGGTCGAACACTTCGTCGAGCACTTCCTGCGCGCGGCCATCCGGGCGGTCGATCTTGTTGACGACGACGATGGGCTTGAGGCCCAGCGCCAGCGCCTTGCCGGTCACGAACTTGGTCTGCGGCATCGCGCCTTCGCTGCTGTCCACCAGCAGGATCACGCCGTCGACCATGCTCAGGATGCGCTCCACCTCGCCGCCGAAGTCGGCGTGGCCGGGCGTGTCGACGATGTTGATCCGCGTGCCTTCCCACTCGACCGAAGTGCACTTGGCGAGAATGGTGATCCCGCGCTCCTTTTCGAGGTCGTTCGAATCCATCGCGCGCTCTTCCACGCGCTGGTTGTCGCGGAAGGTGCCGGACTGGCGGAACAGCTGGTCAACCAGCGTGGTCTTGCCGTGGTCGACGTGGGCGATGATGGCGATATTGCGCAAGGAGGATTGGGCGCTGGACATTATCAGGCTTTCGGTTTGGTCGGGCAGTCAGGGCGGGGTCCGGCATGCAGCCATGACAGCGCAGCCGTGTCCGGCCATTTCCGGCCAGTTACGGGCGCGCGCTTACCCGCAATTGTGCGCTGCGGCAAGGGTACGCGGGTGCCAATGCGGGGGCAATGCTTGCCGCGCCCCCCGATTTGTGGCTCAACCGGGGGCAATCGGCATCACCACGGGAGCCCCGCCATGTACTGGATGCTCATGCCCTACCGGCGCTACGCCGAGTTCACCGGCCGCTCGCGCCGGCAGGAATACTGGATGTTCGTGCTGTTCTACGTGCTGGTCTTCGTCGTGCTTAACGTGATCTTCGGCACAAATGAAGTCACCCGAACGCCTACCGGCTTCGGCTATGGCAGCCGCCTTGTCGGCGGGGGCGGGGTGATCGGCGGGCTCTTCGCGCTTGCCAGCCTGATCCCCGCGCTCGCCGTCTCGGTCCGCCGCCTCCACGATCAGGACCGCTCGGGCTGGCTGCTCCTGCTCGGCCTCATTCCCTTCTTCGGCGGCTTCGCGCTGTTCGTGTTCATGTGCCTCAGCGGCACGCCCGGTCCCAACCGCTACGGCCCCGATCCCAAGGACCCGATGAGCGCCGACGTCTTCCGCTAGGCCGATACCCCTCACGGCCTCGCCGCCGCCTCCAGCGCCTTCGCAACCGTGTCCTTGGTCGCGGCGACGATCCTTTCGATCCCGGCCGGGTTGGGGTGGATGTGATCGTCGAGCAGCAGCGCATCATTGCCGATCACCGCCTGCAGGAAAAACGGCACCAGCGCCGCCTTGTGCTTCGCCGCCAGCGCCGGATAGATCGGATTGAACGCCGCGACATAGTCCTTCCCCATGTTCGGCGCGGCCAGCATCCCCGTCAGCACCGCCGGAATATGGCGCTTGTCGAGCTCGGTCAGGATCGCATCGAGATTGGCGCGGGTCTCGCCGGGCGGCAGCCCGCGCAGCATGTCGTTGCCGCCAAGGCCGACCATCACCAGCGTCGGCTTCACCTTCTGATTGTCGAGCGTGAAGGCCAGCCGCTCGCGCGCCGCGGCAGTCGTATCGCCCGAAACCCCGGCGTTCACCACCCGCGCCTTCACCCCGCCCGCATTGAGCGCGGCTTCGAGCCGAGGCGGATAGCCCTCGCCGGGCGCGAGGCGATAGCCCGCATAGAGGCTGTCCCCGAAGGCGAGGATCACTGGCGCATCGGCCGGGATCACCGGTCCCGCACTGGCGACCACCTTCGGCGCTTCCGGGGCAGGGGCGCTTTGCGAGCAGGCGGCGAGGATCAGGCAGAGAAGCGGTAGAGTGCGGCGCATGTAAGTCCCCTGCAGGCAGGTTGCTTGGTGCAACTGATCTATGCCAATACCGCCCGGTGACAAGCCCTGCACCCGGTTCGCCCGTCATCGACGCCCAAAATCTCACCCTCAGCCTCGGCCAAGGCGAAGCGCGGGTCGATGTGCTGCGCGGGGTCAGCCTGCGGGTCGAGGCGGGGGAGACCGTGGCGCTGCTCGGGCCATCGGGCTCGGGCAAAAGCTCGCTGCTCGCCGTGCTCGCCGGGCTGGAGCGCGCCGGGGGCGGCAGCCTCATGGTCGCGGGGCAGGATTTCATGGGCCTTTCGGAAGACGCGCTCGCCGCCGCGCGGCGCGGCCGGATCGGCGTGGTGCTGCAGGCCTTCCACTTGCTGCCGACGATGACCGCGCTTGAAAACGTCGCGACCCCGCTCGAACTCGCAGGCGACCGCGATGCCGCTCCAAAGGCGCGCCATGCACTGGAAGCGGTCGGCCTCGGCCACCGCATGGGGCATTATCCCGCGCAGCTTTCGGGCGGCGAGCAGCAGCGCGTCGCCATCGCGCGCGCCCTCGCGCCGCAGCCCGCGCTGGTGTTTGCCGATGAACCCACGGGCAATCTCGATCACACCAATGGCGATGCCGTGGCGGACCTGCTCTTCGCGCAAGTGGCTGAGGCGGGAGCGACCTTGCTGATGGTCACGCATGACGAAGCGCTCGCCAGGCGCTGCGGGCGGATCGTGCGGCTGGAAGACGGGCGGATCATCGCGGACAGCCGCGCATGAGCCGCTGGGCCCTCGCGTGGCGGCTGGCGCGGCGCGGGCTCGATTGGCGCTTCCGCGGTCTCAGGCTGCTGATCGTCTGCCTCGTCCTCGGCACCGCCGCGCTGGCCGCGATCGGCACCCTCACCGGCGGGATCGGGCGCGAACTGGCAGCGCGCGGGCAGTCGATGCTCGGCGGCGATCTCGAATTCACCCTCGCCGGCCGCGCCGCCGCGCCTGAGGAACTCGCGGCCATTCAGGCGCTGGGCACCGTCTCGCAAGGCACGCGACTGCAAGCCATGGCCCGCAAGGCCGAAAGCGCCGACGATGCGGCCCCGGTCGAACTCAAAGCCGTCGATGCGCGCTGGCCGCTCTACGGGCAATTCAAGGTCGATGGTGGCCGCGCGGTGAGTGCGCCCAGCGGCATGACCGCGTGGATCGATCCCGGCGTGGCCGACCGGCTCGGCGTCAAGGCGGGCGATCATCTGCGCATCGGTCAGGCCGAACTCGTCATCGGCGGCGTGATCGCGGGCGAGCCGGACCGCCTCTCCGAAGGCTTTTCGCTCGGGCCAACGGTGATCGTCAGCGAAGCGGCGCTCAGGGCTTCGGGCCTCGTCCAGGTCGGCTCGATGGCGCGCTGGAAATACCGCGTCCGCGTCCCAGCAAAGTCCGATCCGGCAGCACTGGCGGACGCGTTCAGGGCGCGGTTCACCGGCAGCGGTTTCCAGATCAAAACGCGCGACAAGGCCTCGCCCGGGCTTGACCGCTTTGTCGAACGGATGGGCCAGTTCCTCGTCCTCGTCGCGCTCGCCGCGCTCGGAATTGCCGGGATCGGAATTGCGGGCGGCGTCTCGTCCTACCTCGAAATGCGCCGCGCCAGCATCGCCACGCTCAAGATCCTCGGCGCGCAATCGGGCGATGTGGTGCGGATCTACCTGCTGCAGATCGCCAGCGCGGCGCTCGCGGCGATTGCGCTTGGGCTGCTGCTCGGCGTCGGCATCACGCCCTTGCTCGCGCGGGCGCTCGAAGGGCTGCTGCCGATCCCGCCGGGCTTCACCGTCGATCCCGGCGCGCTGCTCGTCGCGGGCGCCTATGGCCTGCTCATCGCGCTGACTTTCGCGGCGCCGCCCTTGCTCGAAGCCCGCCGCGTGCCCGCCATGGCGCTGCTGCGGGCGCGGGTCGCGCCGGTCGGGCGCGGCTGGCAAGTCCCGCTCTGGGTGCTGCCGGTGGGGCTTGGCCTCGGCGGCATCGCCGCGCTGGCGGTGTTCACTTCGCCGCAGCCGTGGCTGGCAGCGGGCTTCCTCGGCGGCGCGGCGGCGGTATTCGCGCTGCTCGCGCTGATCGGGCGCGGCCTTGCGTGGGGGGCGGCGCGCCTGCCGCGTCCTGCGCGGCCGCTGCTGCGCATGGCGCTCGGCAATCTGCACCGCCCCGGCGCGCAGACTTCGGCGCTGGTCGTCGCGCTCGGCTTCGCGCTCGCCGCCTTCGTCCTGCTCGCGGCAGTGCAGACCTCGATCGACGCGAATATCGCCAAGCGCGTGCCGCAGCGGGCGCCCGATTACTTCGTGCTCGATGTGCCCAAGGGGCAGGGTGCCGAAACCTTCCGCACGCTGGTGCGCCGCGCGGCGCCTGGCGCGGTAGTGCGCATGGTGCCCTCGCTGCGCGGCGCCGTGCTCGCCTTCGGGCCGGAAGGCGCAATGACCGACGTCGCCACGCTCAAGGCCGTGCCCGACGAGACATGGATTCTGCGCGGTGACCGGGGCCTCACCTTCGCCGACGAGATTCCGCAAGGCAACGTGCTCACCGCAGGCCGCTGGTGGCCAAAGGACTACAACGGCGAACCGCTCGTCTCGGTCGATGCGGATCAGGCCAAGGCAATCGGCCTCAAGCTGGGCGACAAGCTGCGCATCAGCCTGCTCGGCACCGAACGCGAGGCGCGCGTCGCCTCGTTCCGGCGGATCGACTGGTCCTCGTTCGGGTTCAACTATGCCCTGGTGTTCAGCCCCAATGCGCTGGAAGACGCGCCGCACACCTTCGCCGGCACGATCACGCTCGCCGCGCCCGAAAAGCGCGATGTGGTGCGCCGCGCGATCCTCTCGGGGCTGGTCAAGGCGCTCCCGGAAAGCTCGGTGATCGAAGTGGGGCCGGTGCTGGGGCAGGCGCGCACGCTGCTCGGGCAGGTCGGCACCGCGATATTCGCGGCGGCGAGCGTGGCGGTGCTGGCGGGTCTTGCCGTGCTGGCCGGGGCCATCGCGGCGGCGCGGGCGGCGCGGCAGTATGACAGCGTGATCCTGCGCGTATTGGGCGCGAGCCGGGGGCAACTCCTTGCCCTCCTCGTGGCGGAATACGCGCTGCTCTGCACGGTGCTCGCCGCCGTCGCCCTCGCGCTTGGCGGGGGGACGGCGTGGCTGGTGATCGTCCAGCTTTTCGAGTTCGATTGGGCGCCGGACTGGGCGCGCGTGCTCGGCGTGCTGGGCGGCGGCGTGGCGCTGGTCATGGTGCTGGCGGTGGCCGGTTCGCTCTCCGTGCTGCGCACCCGCCCGGCGGAGGCGCTGCGAGCGCTCTAGCGCTTGCAACCCACTCGAATCCATGGCTCATTCCGCATCAGGCCGTGCGCACCTGCGCCAGCTTCTGGGGGAACCACACATGGAATGGATGTTCATGCCCTATCGGCGCTACGCCGATTTTTCGGGCCGCTCGACCCGCCGTGAATACTTCATGTTCGCGCTGCTTTCGATCATCGTGGTGTTCGGCGCGATTTTCGTGATGGCGGCGGGGGGCGGCCTCACCGATGGCGGCAATGCCGCGCCCGGCGCGCTGTTCTGGGTTGGCGTGGCCGTCGTCGCGATCTGGGGCCTCGCTTCGTTCATCCCGTCCATCGCCGTGCAGGTCCGCCGCTTCCACGATCAGGACCGCTCCGGCTGGATGATCCTGCTCGGCTTCATCCCCTATGTCGGCGGGCTGATCGTGTTCATCTTCATGTGCCTCGAAGGTACACGCGGCCCCAACCGCTACGGCCCCGATCCGCTCGACCCCTCCAACGTCGATATCTTCAACTGAAGCGGTAAAGCCCTCTCCCCTTCAGGGGAGAGGGTTGGGAGAGGGGGACTCCCGCATCACCGCCCCATCCGCCACGCGCCAAACCGCCGCATCCGCGCCCAGCGGCTCGAACGGGGCCAGCTCCGTCCCCGTCATCCACACTTGCGCGCCAGCCTCGCCCAGCCGCTCATAGAGCGCCGCGCGCCGCAGCGGATCGAGGTGCGCGGCGATCTCATCGAGCAGCAGCACTTGCGGCCGCGCCCCGGCGGAAAGCGCCGCATGGGCCAGCACGATGGAAATCAGCATCGCCTTCTGCTCGCCGGTCGAACAATCCGCCGCCGGAGCGTCCTTGCTCGCCATCCTGACGCCCAGATCATCGCGGTGCGGCCCCGTCAGCGTGCGCCCCGCCGCCCGGTCGCGCCGCCTCCCCTCGCGCAGGGCCGCGCGCAGCGCCTCCGCTTCCACCGGCCCGCCCGCCATATAGCTCAGCGATGGCCGCGCAAACGGCGCCTCGGGCAGGCCTGCCAGCGTCTCCGTCAGCCCCGCGATCAGCGCCATCCGCGCCCGCGCCAGTTCGGCACCCGCTTCGGCCAGCCCCGCTTCAATCCCGTCGAGCCACAGCGGATCGGGCTCGCCCGGCGCTTCCAGCAAGCGGTTGCGCTCGCGCAGCGCCGTCTCATGGCGGCTCGCGGCCCGCGCGTGCCCCGGCTCCACCGCCAGCACCAGCCGGTCCAGAAACCGCCGCCGCGCGCCAGCCCCTTCGGCAAACAGGCGGTCCATCGCGGGCGTCAGCCAGGTGATCGAAAGCCACTCGCCCAGCCGCGCCGCAGGACCATCCGCGCCATTGATCCGCACCGTCCGCCGCCCCGGCGCGGCAGGAGAGGTCGACGTCGCCAGCGCCACGTCGCCCGCTTCCAGCTCCGCCGCCACGGCAAAGCTGCCATCGCCGCCGCGCCCGGCCATCTCCGCCGGCTGCGCCCGCCGCAGCCCGCGCCCCGGCGAAAGCAGGCTGATCGCCTCCAGCACATTGGTCTTCCCCGCGCCGTTCTCCCCGATCAGCACATTGAACCGCGCCGTCCCCTCCAGCCGCGTCGCGGCATGGTTGCGAAAATCGCGCAAGGTCAGGCGGGTGAGGGGCATGGTTCAGGCGGTTTCGCCGCGCTCCAGCAGCCCATGCTTGCGCAAGCAATGCCGCAGCTGGTCATAGGTCAGCCCCAGCGCCTTCGCCGTCTGCCGCTGGTTATAGCGGTTGCGCCCCAGGTGATGCTCAAGGATCGCCCGCTCATGCGCATCGACCGCGCTGCGCAAGTCAGCCACGCTGTCGAAATCGCTCGCCGCCGCCGCCGGAGCAGGGGCCTGCACGGCTGCCGAAGCACGCGCCGGAACTGGCGTTCCCATCAGCGCAGCGGGCCGCCACGGGCTCTCGAACGGATCGAACTGGATATGCCCGATCGGCCGCCCCGGATCGTCCCAGCGATAGACCGCGCGCTCCACCACATTGCGCAGCTCGCGCACGTTGCCGGGCCACGCGTACTTCTCCATCTGCTCGGCCACATGCGCGGCAAAGCCCGGCCATGCAGGCCAGCCCAGCTCCGCCGCCATGCGCCGCGCGTAGTAATCCGCCAGCACCGCCACGTCGCCCTCGCGCACGCGCAGCGGGGGCAGGGTGATCACCTCGAAGCTCAGCCGGTCGAGCAAGTCCGGGCGAAACCGCCCTTCCTCCGCCAGCTTCGGCAGGTTTTCGTTGGTCGCTGCCACGATGCGCACGTCCACCGTGATCGGCTTGTTCGCGCCGATCCGCGCCACTTCGCCATATTCCACCGCGCGCAGCAGCCGCTCCTGCGCGCCCATCGAAAGCGTGCCCAGCTCGTCGAGGAACAGCGTGCCGCCATGGGCTTCCTCGAACCGCCCCACGCGCGCCCGCGTCGCGCCAGTAAACGCGCCCGCCTCGTGGCCGAACAGTTCCGCCTCGATCAGCGTTTCGGGCAGCGCCGCGCAGTTCATCGTCACCAGCGGTTCCTGCCACCGGGTGGAGAGGCGGTGGAGGCGTTCGGCGATCAGTTCCTTGCCGGTCCCGCGCTCGCCGATCACCAGCACCGGGCGGCGCATCGGCGCGGCGCGGCTGGCGCGCTCCACCGCATCGAGAAACGCGCTCGATTGGCCGATGAACTGGACTTCGCGATCCATGCAGAACCCCGCTGCGTGCTACATGCCAAGGGATAGCAGAATTTCCCAAGCCTAGGCAAGAATTGCCACATAAGCATTTTCGCCGATCCGCCGAAACCGCGCAATTCCGGGCTTTTCGCGAATTGGCACGCCTCCTGCAAAGCATATGGCAACACCGGCGAGCCCCTCTTTTTCGAGGAGAGCCTCAAAGGGATCTGACAGGAGACTACCGATGTACACTGCCCGCTTCTTCTCGACCCAGCTCGGCCGCGCGGCGCTGATCAGCATCGCAGCGATGATGGCGCTCAACGTCGCCGTCGCCACCCGCCCGGTTGCCGCCGCCGCGCCCTCGATCGTCGCCTCCAGCGCGGCTGTCACGGGTGAGCTCGCCTGATGGGCGCCGACACGCCCGTGCGACCTGCTGGGCGTTCGCAATCCCGTTTCGAAATCGAGCTCGGTGCGCTACGCCAGCACGACGAAACGTCCCAGCCTTCTGGCCGACAGTCCGCCTCATATTCCACCGGAGCCAACCTGATGGGCATCTTCTCCCGCACCCGCGATATCATCGCCGCCAACTTCAACGATCTGCTCGACAAGGCGGATGACCCCGCGAAGATGATCCGCATGATCATCATGGAGATGGAGGAAACCCTCGTCGAAGTGCGTGCCTCTGCCGCCCGCACCATTGCCGATCAGAAGGAAATGGCCCGCCACGTCGCCAAGCTCGAACGGCTCCAGGCCGATTGGGCGGACAAGGCCCAGCTCGCTCTGTCGAAGGGCCGCGAGGATCTCGCCCGCGCCGCGCTCGTCGAAAAGAACAAGGCGGCCGACATGGGCGCCCAGCTGCGCAGCGAGATTTCGGTGCTCGACGATTCGATGCGCGCTTACGAAGCGGACATCGAAAAGCTGCAGACGCGCCTGCGCGAAGCCCGCAGCCGCCAGACCGCGATTGCCGCGCGCCTCGAAAGCGCCGAAAACCGCGTCCGCCTGCGTACGCTGATGACCAGCGAGCGCGTGGATGAAGCACTCTCGCGCTTCGACCAGCTCGAACGCCGCGTCGATTATGCCGAAGGCCGCGCCGATGCGCTCAGCCTCGCCGATGGTGCCCAGCCCAATCTCGCGGACGAAATCGCCGCGCTCGCCGGGCAGGACAAGGTCGACGAGGAACTCGAAGCGATGAAGCGCGCGCTGAGCGGCGACAAGCAGGAGGGTTAAATGATGGAAGACATCGTCATTCCCATTATTGCGATCCTCGCTCTGTTCGTCGCCTTCCCCTGGGTCGTGCTGCACTACATCACCAAGTGGAAGACCGCCGCCACGCTCACCTCGGGTGACGAGGCGCTGCTCGAGGAGCTCTACCAGCTCGCTCGCCGTCTCGATGAACGCATGGATACCGTCGAGCGCCTCGTCGCTGCCGACAATCCCGAATTCCGTCCCGCGCGGCTCCTGCCGGATCGCGACGAGGACAACCAGAAACTGCGCGAGCTCGACCGCATGCTCGCCGAACAGAGGGGGACTTCCAAATGAGCAACCAGCTGCCCCAGCGCACCAAGTTCTATCGCGACAAGGTCAACGGCAAGTTCCTGGGCGTGTGCTCCGGCATCGCCGACTACACCGGCGTCGATGTCCTCTGGGTCCGCCTCGCTTTCATCGTCCTCGCCTTCTCGATGGGCTGGCCGTTCCTGATCTACTTCGCGCTGGGCTTCCTCGCCGAAAAGAAGCCGGCCCGGCTCTATTCGGACCGCGAAGAGCAGAAGTTCTGGCAGGGCGTGCGCCAGTCGCCGTCACGCACCGCTCGTGAAGTCCGCTCCTCGTTCCGCGACATCGACCGCCGTCTCGCCGAAGTCGAGCAGTTCTACGTCTCGGGCAATCCGCGCCTTTCGGCCGAAATCGAGAAGCTGCGGTAAGCATCGGATCACCTTGGGGGAACTCCAATGGATAATGGTACTCTGGTCCTGCTCGTGCCCATCCTTGCGCTGATCATCCCGATCATCGCGATCTGGACCACGCACCAGCGCAAGATCGAGGAAATCCGGGCCAGCTCGCTCTCCGAAACCAACGCCCAGGCCGCCGCTCGCGCTCAGGCGCTGGAAGAGCGGGTCCGCGTTCTCGAAGCGATCGTCACCGACAAGAGCTACGACGTGGCCAGCCAGATCGAGGCCCTGCGTGATCCCAAGCGGCTCACCGATGCGCCCAAGGGCCACGCCTGAACACCCGTCACGCCTGAACACTCCGCCATAGGGGGTCTGCCATGCCATTCGATCTTTCACCCGGGCTGGTCGTCGTGCCCAGCATTGCGCTCACCATCGGCTGGGTCGCCAACACCTGGCTCCGCGTCCGCCACGGCTATCCGCTGGAAAATTCGTGGGGCAAGTCGGTCTATCCGAAGAATGACGATGCGGTGCAGCAGCGGCTTGCCCTGCTCAGCCAGGAAAACGCCGCCCTGCGCGCCGAACTCGGCTCCGCCAAGGATCGCCTCGCCAATGTCGAACGCATTGTCACCGACAGCGGCTATCATCTGACTCACGAAATCGAGGCGCTGCGGGGAACCCAGCCCCAGGGGAGCACCAAGCAATGAACGCCGCCGATGCCATTGCCTTCGCCGCGCTGATGATCGGCCTTGTCACGGTCTTCAACGTGATCGCCGAGATCTACAAGCGCACGCTGGCCCACAAGGAGCGCAAGCTCGAACTCGCCGCGAAGAACAGCGCGGAAGAGGCCGCCCACTTCGCCGCACAGGCGCAAAAGCTGGAAGCCCGCGTTCGCGTGCTCGAACGCATCGCCACCGATCGGCAGGGCCAGGATGCCTCCGCGCTCGCCGCCGAGATCGAAGACCTGCGCACCGCCGCTGCCAACTGAACCCTTCTTTTTCAAGGATACGTCGATGAGCTTCTGGAGTGCCGTTGTCGCGATTGTCGCCATTCTCGCCTGGGCCAGAATGCGCACGGCTCGCTATCAGTCCGGCCTCGGCCACCCGATGGCCGAACTGCGCGAGGCGATGGGCGCCCGTAATGCCGACCCCGCGCTCGAACGCGAAGTGGTCGAACTCAGGAAGCGCGTCGAAGTGCTCGAACGCATCCTCACCGATGGCCGCGATGCCAGCCGCCTGGCGCAGGATATCGAAGCCCTGCGCGAACATTGATCCCGCACAAGGAGCCATCACCATGCCCCTCCTGACCGCTGCCACGCTCGCCTTCGCCGCCCTGATCGGCCTCGCGATCCTCGCTCGCACTGCGCTCACCGCGTGGAACGGCTGGCTCGATCTCCAGCGCACCCAGCTCGCTCGCCCGACCGAGGGAACAAGCCCCCAAGGCAATCTGGCGCTCGGCATGATCGACCTCAGCGACATCAAGGAACGCCTGCGCAAGCTCGAAGCCATCGCCGCGGGCGTTGATCTCTAAGCGAACAACCCCTCCGCCTCCGCTGCGCTCCGGCACCTCCCCATTTGCACTTCGTGAAAATGGAGAGGAAAAGAAAAAGCCTTCTTCTTCCCTCTCCATTTTCGTCGAAGACGCAAATGGGGAGGTGGCCCGCCGCAGGCGGGTCGGAGGGGTTCTTGTTTCCACCCCGTTCGTGCCGGGTCTTCATCCGTTCGTGTCGAGCGAAGTCGAGAGACAATGCCCCACCGCCCGCTTGCCCACCGCGCCCAATCCGCTATTGCCGCGCCCCATGAGCCACCTCGACGACATCCTTGAAGAGTACGAATTCCTCGACGCTGACGAGCGCTACCGCCTGCTGATCGATCTCGGCCGCAAGCTGGAAGCCATGCCCGATGCGCTGAAAACGGACGCCACCCTCGTGCGCGGCTGCTCGGCCAGCGTCTGGGTCTATCCCGTGGCCGGCGCAAAAGATGGGGTGGGGGGCGATGCGCTGCATTTCCTCGCAGACAGCAACGCCGCGATCACCAAGGGCATCGTCGCGCTGGTTCTCGCCGCAGTGCAGGATCAGCCGGCCAGGCAGGTCGCCGAAACCGACATCGCCGCGCTCCTCGCGCCGTTCGATCTGAAGAACCAGCTCTCGTCGAACCGCACCCAAGGCGTCCCCAACATGATCGCCCTCGTGCGCGAACACGCTGCGCGGATCGCCGGTTAGGATGAAACGCCGGCTCTGGACCATGGCCGGCCTGATGTTCGTCGGTATCGGCGCGGTCGGCGCGGTGCTGCCGCTGCTGCCCACGGTCCCGTTCCTGCTGCTTGCCCTGTTCTGCTTCGCGCGGGGCAATCCGGCATGGGAAGCGCGCCTGCTGGCTCACCCCACCTACGGCCCGCTGCTGCTCGATTGGCGCCAACGCCGCGCGATCCCCCGCCGCGCCAAATGGGCCGCCCTGATCGCGATGGGCATCAGCGTCGCCATCACCGCCTTCACCGCCGGCTGGCCCTGGGTCCTGATCCCGCTTGGCGTGATGGCCCTCAGCGGCACCTGGATCTGGACCCGCCACGAATAAATAGGGACAGTCCCCTTTTTTCCCAATTTATAACAACAGCATGCTGCTCATCCTGGCGCGTTCAAAAAAGGGGACTGTCCCTATTTATTAGCGCCTCGCGCAACCCGGTGCCTTACTCCACCGCGTCCCGCACCACCGCAATCCCCGCCTCGCGCTGCCGCCGCAGTTCCTGCTTCAGCTTGGCGGGATCGAGCGCGATGATGAAGCCGAAGCTCACTCCGCCTTCCTTGCCGATCGTCGCATGGTGCAGCTTGTGCGCCTGCACCACCCGCTTGAAATAGCCCTTGCGCGGCACATACTTGAACCAGCGCTGGTGGACGAGGCCGTCATGGATCAGCGTATAGATGATCCCGTAGATCAGCACGCCCACGCCGATCCACGTCGCCGGCCACCACGCATAGGCGCCCGCAATCAGCGGACTGCCGATCATGAACCCGCTGATCGACATCGCCGCGCCGACCACCGCATAAAGATCGTTGCGCTCCAGAAAGCCGTCATGCGGCTCATGATGGTCGCGGTGCCATGCCCAGCCAAAGCCGTGCATCACATACTTGTGGCTGCTCCAGGCAACGAACTCCATCGCCCACACGGTCGCGAACACGATTGCAAATTGAATCATGCCCGCCCTCTACACCACGCCGCGCCGCGTTCCCAGCCATCCTCTCGGGCAAGTCCAACGGGTAACAAAATTGCGCGAGTGAGGCCTGCGGCGACTTGAAAACCCTCCGCACCGGGTCTAGCGCGCAGGGCATGACCAGCACCGCAAAAACGCTCTACGAAAAGATCTGGGCCGCCCACGTTGTGGAAGATCGCGACGATGGCACCAGCCTCGTCTACATCGACCGCCACCTCGTCCATGAAGTGACGAGCCCGCAGGCGTTCGAAGCGCTGCGTCTTACCGGGCGCAAGGTGCGCCGCCCCGATCTCACTCTTGCGGTGCCCGATCACAACCTGCCGACCACCGCGCGCCGCGATGCCGCTGGCGCACGCGTGCCCATCGCCGATCGTGAAAGCGCCGCGCAGCTCGAAGCGCTGGAAGCCAACGCGCCCGCCTTCGGCATCCGCTATATCGGCGATGCCGATGTCGAGCAGGGCATCGTCCACGTCGTCGGGCCGGAGCAGGGCTTCTCGCTCCCCGGCGCGACCATCGTCTGCGGCGATAGCCACACCGCCTGCCACGGCGGCCTCGGCGCGCTCGCTTTCGGCATCGGCACCAGCGAGGTCGAGCATGTGCTCGCGACGCAGACCCTGCTGCTCAAGCGTTCGAAGACGATGGAAGTCCGCGTCGAAGGCACGCTGCTCCCCGGCGTCACCGCCAAGGACGTCGTCCTCCACATCACCGGCGTGCTCGGCGCGGCGGGCGGCACCGGCCATGTCATCGAATATACCGGGCAGGTCATCCGCGACCTCTCCATCGAAGGCCGCCTCACCGTCTCCAACATGGCGATCGAACACGGCGCCCGCGCCGGCCTCATCGCGCCCGACGACAAGACCTTCGCCTACCTCAAGGGCCGCCCCTATGCGCCCAAGGGCGAGGACTGGGACAAGGCTGTCGCCTGGTGGCGCAGCCTCGCCACCGATGCAGGCGCCAAGTACGACAAGACCGTGGTGATCGACGCCGCAGACATCGCCCCCAGCGTCACCTGGGGCACCAGCCCCGAGGACGTGCTGCCGATCACCGGCCTCGTCCCCGCGCCGGAAAGCTTTGCCGACCCGTCGAAGCAGGCCGCCGCGCGCGCCAGCCTTGATTACATGGGCCTCGAACCCGGCCAGCCGCTCTCCTCGGTCGAAATCCAGAACGTCTTCATCGGATCGTGCACCAACAGCCGCATCGAAGACCTGCGCGCCGCCGCCGCCGTGCTGCGTGGCCGCAAGAAGGCGCCGAACGTGACGTGGGCCATCGTCGTCCCCGGCTCGGGCCTTGTGAAGAAGCAGGCTGAGGAAGAAGGCCTCGACAAGGTCTTCCTCGAAGCCGGCCTCGAATGGCGCGAACCCGGCTGCTCGGCCTGCCTCGGCATGAACCCGGACAAGGTCCCCGCCGGTGAACGCTGCGCCAGCACGTCCAACCGCAACTTCGTCGGCCGCCAGGGCCCCGGCGCGCGCACGCACCTCGTCTCGCCCGCGATGGCGGCTGCTGCTGCGGTCACGGGCCGCCTCACGGACGTGCGCGAACTGGTCTGAGCCGCCCTTCGACTCCACCGTCCGCAGCGCCTCCCGCTCGCCTCGTCCGGTAATGCTGTCGGCCCGCCTTGCCCGGTGCACGGCTGGTCGACAGCGCCCATTCGCGCGCTTTCACGCGTTTGCACCTGCCAGCAACGTTCCGTCGCAGCACCCGCACGGCGCAACCTTGCCACGCCCCATCTGAACCGGTCTGTTCATGCGGGAGAAAGCCTGCTCCAGCAGGGAAGGGCCCGAAGCCGTTCATCTTCACGCCGCAAAACCTTGCTGCGAAGCGTTCGGCTTCCCCTCGCGGCGCCCCCCAAGACCCCCGGGGCGGCGTCATGACAGAGCTTTGAAGGAGTAACCCGATGCGTGCCCTCAACCCCGGACAGACCGGATTTATCCTCGCGGTCGCCATGGCCGCTGCGATGCCCGCACTGGCGCAGGAACTCCCGCCAGCCGAGCAGAACCAGAACCAGGCCCAGCAGCCCGCCGCCACCAGCGAAATCCAGACCACCGTTGCCCCCACCACCGATGTCGCCTCGCTCCCCAAGGGGCCGGACATCAAGGGCGTGATCTCGCGCCGCAGCGCAGACCGCATGGAAATCACCGCTGACGATGGCACCAAGACCATCGTCAACGTCAACGATCTCACCAAGATCCGCTCGAGCAAGGGCCTGTTCGGCATGAGCCGCCAGCAGCTCGCCGCCAATTCGCTGCTCAATGGCCTGCCGGTCACGGTCCACACCCTGCAGTCGGGCGATGCGCTGATGGCGAGCGACATCCAGTTCAAGGACAAGGATCTCAAGATCGCCAACATGATCCGCACCGGCACCAAGCAGGGCTTCGAGGAGCAGACCGCTGCCACCGCCGAAGTCCGTCAGATGACCGAGGCGCTGCGCACCCGCTTCGGCGATATCGACGATTACAACATCAAGACGACCACCAACGTGAACTTCGCCTCGGGCAAGACGCAGCTGACCCCGCAGGGCAAGGCCGATCTCTGCGCCGTCGCCACGCAGGCGCAAGGCATCAAGAATGCGATGCTGCTCGTCGTCGGTTATGCCGATAACCGCGGTAACGAGGATCTCAACCAGCGCCTCAGCGACCAGCGCGCCACCCGCGTCGTCAACTACCTGCAGCAGGCCTGCGGCTGGAAGCCCTACCGCATGCTCACCCCCAGCGGCATGGCGACCTCGAACCCGCTGGCCGACAACTCCACCCCCGAAGGCCGCGCCCAGAACCGCCGCGTCGCGGTCAACGTGCTGGTCAGCAAGGCCGTCGACGGGATGTAATACGTGCGTCTCTCGCAGAGATGCAGAGGGAAAGAAGACCGCGAAGAGGGAGCGCCGCCCCGGCGCAGCCGCTTCTGGCAAGCGGAGGCAAAGATCCGACTGGCGTCGGAGTTCGACGTCTCTGCGCTCCTCTTTTCCTCTGCGTCTCTGCGAGAAACCCCTTCTTTGCCACTCCCCCGTTCGGCAATTCTGCGCAGGTGCGCGATCCACACACCTGCGGATAGCCCCTTCCGCCCGCTTGCAATCCCGCCCCGGCAAGGCCACTTCGGGGGCAGGCGGGATCAAGGAGCACACGCGTGACCAAGAAAACCGATAAGGACAGCAGCAGCAACAGCTGGACCAGCCCGGCCGCGATTGCCGGCGCGGCCATCGGCTCGGCGGCCCTTGCCGCTGCTCTCCTCTATTCCTCGCGCCGCAAGGAACGCGCGGAAAAGGCCAAGCCCAAGCCCCCCATCGATCCCATCGATACCGACTGACCTTCCTTAGCCCTCTCCCCTTCAGGGGAGAGGGTTGGGAGAGGGGGCTGTAACACCACCTTGCATGCCAGGCCCCCCACAGTCTAAGGCGCAGGCCATGGAACCTGTCAGCACCATCGATGGCCGCGCCATCCCGTTCGGCCGCAAGAACGTCGATACCGACGTGATCATCCCTGCCGAGTGGCTGAAGACGATCAGCCGCGAGGGCCTTGGCCGCGGCGCGTTCCAGGCGCTGCGCCAGGATCCGGACAACATCTTCGACAGCGCCGAATTCAAGGGCTCGCCGATCCTCATCGCGGGCGACAACTTCGGCTGCGGCTCCAGCCGCGAACACGCCGCCTGGGCGCTGCTCGATCTCGGCATCAAGGCCGTCATCGCGCCCTCGTTCTCGGATATCTTCTCCGGCAACGCCTTCAAGAACGGCATCGTCACCGTGGTCCTCCCCCAGGAAGCCATCGACCGCCTGATGGAAGTCGCGCAGACGGAAACCGTGCACATCGACCTCGAAGCCCAGACCGTGACGACCCCGTTCCAGGACCGCTTCCCCTTCGAGATCGACGCCTTCCGCAAGCATTGCCTGCTGAACGGCCTCGACGAAGTCGGCCTCACCATGGCCCGCGGCGACGCGATCAGCGCCTACGAAGCCAAGGCCAGCGCGCAGCGCCCCTTCCTCGTCCACCCGGCCTGAGAAATTAGGGACAGTCCCCATTTAATCCCGCGCCACCCCCACCCGCTCATGCTGAGCTTGTCGAAGCATCAGCCACCACGGTCGCGCCAACACCTTTCGCCCTTCGCCCTTCGCCCTTCGACAGGCTCAGGGTGAGCGGGAGTGGGGAACGCCCCCTTAACCACCCGCTTAAATAGGGCTTCCCAAGCCCGCCAAAACGTGGCTCAAAGGCGCAAACACATGCACCGGAGAGAGCCATGAAAACCCTGCGCACCCACGCCGTCGGCGGCCCCGAAACCCTGACTCTCGACGAGATCGACGCTCCCGTCGCCGGTCCCGGTCAGGTGGTCGTCGCGGTCAAGGCCTGCGCGATCAACTTCCCCGATACGCTGATGATCCGCGATATGTACCAGTTCAAGCCGCAGCGCCCCTATGCGCCCGGCGGTGAACTCTCCGGCGTGATCGAAAGCGTGGGGGAGGGCGTTAGCCAGTGGAAGGTCGGGGACCGCGTCATCGGCATGTGCGGCAATGGCGGCCTCGCTGAAAAGGTCGTGCTCGATCAGGGCCGCATGTTCCCGCTGCCCGAAGGTGTTTCGTTCGAGACCGGCGCCTCGCTCCTGATGACCTACGGCACCACCATCCACGGCCTCAAGGATCGCGGCCGCATCAAGGCGGGCGAAACCATGCTCGTCCTCGGTGCCGCTGGCGGCGTCGGCATTTCGGCCATCGAACTCGGCAAGGCCTATGGCAACCGCGTCATCGCCGCCGTCTCCAGCGAGGAAAAGGCCGCCGCCGCGCGCGAAGCCGGGGCCGATGACGTCGTGATCTACGGCCGCCCGCCCTTCGACAAGGACGCCAGCAAGGCCCTCGCCGATGCCTTCAAGGCCGCCTGCGGGCCGAACGGCGCAGACATTGTCTACGATATCGTCGGCGGCGATTATTCCGAACCTGCGCTCCGCGCCATCGCATGGGAAGGCCGCTTCCTCGTCGTCGGCTTCCCCGCCGGCATCGCGCGCCTCCCGCTCAACCTCACGCTGCTCAAGTCCTGCGACGTCTGCGGCGTGTTCTGGGGCGCCTTCACCGCGCGCGAACCGCAGAAGAACGCCGAGCATGTCGCCGAACTGTTCGATCTGCTCAAAGCCGGCAAGATCAACCCCCGCGTCTCCGCCCGCTTCCCCCTGGAACGCGGCGGAGACGCCATCGCGATGCTGGCAGAGCGCAAGGCCGTGGGCAAAGTCGTCGTGACGATGGACTAAAAGAACCCCTCCGCCTCCGCTTCGCTCCGGCACCTCCCCATTTGCGTCTGCGACGAAAATGGAGAGGGAAAGGCAAAGGCCCCTTCTTTCCCTCTCCATTTTTGCGAAGCACAAATGGGGAGGTGGCCCGCGAAGCGGGTCGGAGGGGTACCTTCTTTCCCCCCTCCCGCAGGCGGGAGGGGCCGGGGGTGGGCCCTTCCCCCTACTTCACCCGCGCCCAAACCTGCGTCTTGCACAGCGGCCACACCACGCAGCCCTTCACTTCCAGCGCACCGGATGGCTTCAGCGTTACGGTCGCCGCATAAGTCCCGCCGTCGTTCGGGTTATAGATCGAACCCTTCCAGCTCCCGCCCGCCGGCTTCAGCCCGCGGAAGATATACAGGCCCAGCAGCGGGCGCCCCCGCAGCGCCGGGTTCTTGTTGAAGCGGTCCAGCTTCTCCTCAGCCGAACCTGCCGCCCCGCCCAGGATCTTGCCGCAAAGCCCGCCATCGCACTGCGAAACCTCCACCAGTCCGCCGCGTTCGGGCGTGCGCCACGTGCCATAGGGGCTCGCCTGCTCCGCCGCACCCGCGCCAGCCGCCAAGGTCAGCGCGGCAACGAACAAAACCTTCCGCAGCATCCTCATTCCTTTCCCGTCCGCCGCCCATAGGCGGGCAGCGCCAGTTGCCACTGGATCGCCGCGCCGCGCAGGCCAAAGCCCGCCAGCGCTGCCACGGGCCATACGATCATCTTGTCCAGCCCCGCCATATGTCCACCCGCGCAGATCGCCGAAGTGAGCGCGGCGGGCGTCACATAGAGCTCGGGCCGCATGATGATCGAGGGCCGCCCGGCGATCACGTCGCGGATCACCCCGCCCACGCAGCCGGTGATCACCCCCATCATCGCTGCGGGCACTGGCGCCACGCCCAGCGCCAGCGCCTTGGCGGTGCCCAGCACGGCATAGGCGCCAAGCCCCGCCGCGTCGGCCCATTCGATCACCCGCGTGCTGTCGCCCTGCCACCACCGCGCCGGGCTGAACCACACCAGCAGCGCCGCGATCAGGCACACTGGCGCGGTCCACGCATTGTGCACCCAGAACACCGGCGCGCCGATCAGCAGATCGCGCACCGTGCCGCCGCCGACGCCCGTCACCACTGCGAAAAACGCCATGGTCACAAACGTCTGCCGCATCCGCGCCGCCAGCAGCGCGCCGCTCAGCGCGGTGATCGCAATGCCGACAGGATCGAGCGCCGCGATCAGCGCAAACACGTCCGACGCCGGCAGCCGAGGGCCGACAGGCAGGCTGAGGGCAAGCAGGTTAATCAGGCTCATTTACGCTCCACTTAGGACGAAAGTAACCATGGCGTGCCTAGGATGGAATCCGAAGCGCTCCCTTTCTCCAACAGGCTCTCTGCGTCCGGTGAAGAACTTGCTCAAGCCCTGGCAGTCGTCCAAGCTGCCGCCACCGCCGCCTCCGGGCGACGATGCGGTGCAGCACCGGCTGGCGGTCTTCGAGGATATCGAGCGGGGCCATTCCGGTTGGTTCTGGGCCACTGACGCCGCCGGCTGCCTCTCCTACATCTCCCCTACCGCCTGCGAACGCTTCGGCCTTGCGGCTGAGGATCTGATCGGCAAACCCTTTACCAGCCTGTTTGAAACCGATCCCGAACATCCCGGCGAACGGTCCGAACGGCCGCTGCAGTTCCTGTTCGGCGCGCATGCCCGGCTCAGCGATGTCACCGTCCGGCTCGTTCCCGATCGCTGCCCGCAGGGCATGCGGCCCGCGTGGTGGGCGCTTTCCGGCCAGCCCAAGATCGACGTTGCGAAGCCCGGGTCGGACGGCGCGTTCCACGGCTATCGCGGCAGCGCGCGCGATATCACGGCGGAATACGAACGCCGCATCGAGGATTCGCGCCTCGCCGAATTCGATTCGCTCACCGGCCTCGCCAATCGCCATCGCATTACCCGCCGGCTTGATCAGATGCTCGCCGCGTTCAAGGGCACGCTGCGCCCAGCCACGCTGATGATGCTCGATCTGGATCGGTTCAAGCAGGTCAACGACACGCTCGGCCACCCCGCCGGCGATGAACTCCTCCGCCAGGTCGCCCAGCGCCTCACCCGCGTCGTCGGCACGGCGGGCGAGATCGGCCGCCTCGGCGGCGATGAATTCCAGATCCTGCTCGCCGATCAGGAAGATCGCGGCAAGCTCGGCGAACTGGCCGACAAGATCATCGGCCTCGTCTCGCAGCCCTACCGGATCGACGACAACCACGTCGTCATCGGCGTCTCTGTCGGCATGGCCATCGCTCCGTTCGATGGCACCGAGCGTGAGGAAATCGTCCGCGCCGCAGACCTCGCGCTATACGCCGCCAAGCATGGCGGGCGCGGCCAGTTCCGCTTCTATTCCTCCGATCTCAAGGACGAGAAGGAAGAGCGCCGCCTCCTCGAAGAAGCCCTGCGCGAAGCCATCGCCTCGGTCGATTCTGATACCGACAGCTGGGACGAGCCGCAGCTCGGCATGGTCTACCAGCCCGTCGTGCGCACCGATGATCACACTGTCGTCGGGTTCGAGGCGCTGCTGCGCTGGCACCATCCCCAGCGCGGCGAAATCCCGCCCACGGTGTTCATCCCGGTTGCCGAAGATACCGGCATGATCCTCCAGCTCGGCGCCTGGGCGCTGCGCCAGGCCGTGCGCGATGCCGTCCTCTGGCCGCACCCCTTGCGCATCGCGGTCAATGTCTCGGCGGTGCAGTTCGCCCACCCCGATTTCCCGGGCATCGTCTCCGATGTGCTCCATTCCACCGGCCTCGATCCCGACCGGCTCGAACTCGAACTCACCGAATCCGTGTTCATGGGCGATAGCGAGACCACCGATGCCGCCTTCAAGGCGCTGAAAATGCTCGGCGTCCGCCTCGCCCTCGATGATTTCGGCACCGGCTATTCCTCGCTCAGCTATCTGCGCGCCGCCCCGTTCGACAAGCTCAAGGTCGATCGCAGCTTCGTCGACAGCTGCACATTGACCGATCAGAACAGCGCCAAGATCATCGCCGCGATCATCGGCCTCGCCGATGCGCTCGGCATGGAAACCACCGTCGAAGGCGTCGAGGCGTTCGACCAGCGCGACGTCGTCTGCGCCAAGGGCGCGCGGCTGATCCAGGGCTTCCTCTATTCGCACCCGCTCGAACAGGCCGTGGTGCTCGAACGCATGGCCGCGGGCGAACTGCGCATCCCGCCCGAAGGCCCCAAGCGCCACCGGCCAGAGCGCCGCTCGGTCTACCGCCGCATCGGCGTGATCCACGAAGACCACCGCTACGAAGCGCTGCTGCGAAATCTCTCGGCCACCGGCGCGCGGATCGAAGGCCTCGTCGGCGTCCCCGTCGGCACCAGCCTCGTGCTCGATCTCGGCGCCGGCCAGCTCGCCGTCGTCACCGTCTCACGCTCGGAAGACGCGGTGATCGGCGTCGAATTCGAGACCCCCCTCGTCAGCGACGGCGCCGGCGGCCTCGTCACCCGCTACCGCGCCAGCGCCTACGCCCTTGCCGCCGCCGCCCGCATGGTCAGTGCCAGCACCCCGCAGTTCCTGGAAGTCGAAGTCCGCAAACGCGCCTAGTACCAAAAGCATTCGTCGGCCCGTGCTTGACACGGGCCTTGGCTTTTCTTGGCGGCAAAGGAGCCAAGCCCCGTGTCAAGAACGGGGCGGCGGGAAGACTGCTGGTGTTTCGATCCTCTCCATTTTTCCCTGAGCTTGTCGAAGGGACAAATGGGGAGGTGGCCCGCCGCAGGCGGGTCGGAGGGGTAAAGCGGCAAGGCGCGGGCGCCCGCCGCCCAGCCCCAACCTCAGATATGGATCGGCTTGCCGCCAATCCCCATCGCCGCTTCCTTCAGCGCTTCCGCATGGGTCGGGTGCGCGTGGCAGGTATAGGCAATATCCTCCGCCGTCGCGCCAAATTCCATCGCCAGCGCGGCTTCGGCAATCATCGAACCCGCGACCGAGGCGATGCACCAAACACCCAGCACGCGCTCGGTCTTGGCATCCGCGATCACCTTCACGAAGCCGTCCGGCTCATGATTGGTCTTGGCGCGGCTGTTGGCCAGCATCGGGAACTTGGAAACCTTGACCTCGCCCTTTTCCTTCGCCGCTTCCTCGGTCAGCCCCACGCCCGCGATTTCGGGGAACGTATAGACCACGCCCGGGATCACATTGTGGTTCACGATGCCCGTCTGCCCGGCGATGAACTCCGCCACGGCAACGCCTTCGTCCTCAGCCTTGTGCGCCAGCATCGGGCCCGGAATCACGTCACCGATGGCCCACACGCCCGGAACGGCGGTGCGGAAATCATGCCCCGTCTCGATCTGCCCGCGCTTGTTGAGCTCGAGCCCGATCTTCTCGAGCCCCAGCCCGCTCACATTCGGCCGCCGCCCGATGGCCACCAGCACGCAGTCCGCTGTCAACGTCTCCGCCGCGCCGCCTGCCGAAGGCTCCAGCGTCAGCGTCGCGGTCTTGCCGTCCACCGTCACACCGGTCACCTTGGTGGAAAGCTTCAGCTCCATGCCCTGCTTCTTGAAGATCTTGGCGGCTTCCTTGCGCACGTCGCCGTCCATGCCGGGCAGCAACTGGTCGAGGAACTCCACCACCGTCACCTTCGCGCCCAGCCGCCGCCAGACCGAGCCCAGCTCCAGCCCGATCACGCCGCCGCCGATCACCACGAGATGCTCGGGCACCCGCTCCAGCGCCAGAGCGCCGGTCGAATCCACGATGATCCCTTCGTCGTTGTCGACCGCAACCCCCGGCAGCGGCGTCACGCTCGAACCCGTCGCGATCACCACGTCGCGCGCGGTCACCTTGGCGCCGCCCACAAGAACCGTATGCGCGTCCTCGAAGGTCGCGAGGCCCTTGAGCCAGGTCACCTTGTTCTTCTTGAACAGGAACTCGATCCCGCCCGTCAGCTGCTTCACCGAATCCAGCTTCTGCTGCTGCATCGCCGCCAGATCGAGCGTCACCGGCCCGGTCAGAATCCCATAGCTCGCAAATGTCCCGTCCACGGCCTCCGCAAACTTCTCCGAACCATGCAGCAAGGCCTTGGAAGGAATGCACCCCACGTTAAGGCACGTGCCCCCCAGCGTCGCCCGGCTTTCGGCGCAAGCCACCTTCAGCCCCAGCTGTGCCGCCCGGATCGCCGCGACATAGCCGCCGGGACCTGCGCCGATGATGAGGACGTCGTAGTCGTATTCAGCCATGGAAATACACTCTCATTGCAGCGCTGATCCTCAGGACCGGCAGATATCCGAAGCTCATTGGGAATCTTGTCAATTGGAACTAGCCCACCGACAACGGATGATAGCGGGTCTTTCGATCTATCACGACAAAGTTGCCTACGATGGGTGGGAAGTCGGCCATGATCACTGTGCGAACCAAGGAAATGGTCTCCGCAAGCGTAGGCAGAACGGGGCGGACCAGAATCACTCCCACTGGCGGCGAAGAGCGGCGGGCAAAGATCATTTCGCCGAAGTCACGGTCAAACGTAACCAATACCCGCTGCTGCTGTACGGCCTCGCGCAGTACCGCCGTGTCCGGCTCACTGCGCATGCTTTCCATCACTGCGAAAACGTCATGCCCATCATCGCGGAGTCCGCTGACCAGCGGCCACGGCACATTCTCGTCGCAGATGAGCCGCACTCACGCCACTTTCGCAGTGATAATATAGCGCTCTTCACTCACCAGTTCATGTGCCAGTGCGAATACCGCCTGCACATCCTGTGCCGTGATACCCGGATAGCTCGCCAGCACGTCCTCAACCGACCAACCTGCAGCGAGTTGACCGAGGATCATCTCCACCGACACCCGCGAACCGCGAATGACCGGCTTGCCCGCCAGAATGGCCGGGTCAGTGTGGATATGCTGCGTATAGTCCATGGCAGGTCTCACATATCGATCAATAGCCGCGTCGGGTCTTCTATCGCTTCCTTGATCGTCTTCAAAGCCGTCACTGCCTCGCGCCCGTCGATGATGCGGTGATCATAGCTCAGCGCGATATACATCATCGGCCGCACCACGATCTGCCCGTCGCGGACGACCGGGCGATCCTCGATCCGGTGGAGCCCAAGCACCGCCGACTGCGGCGGATTGATGATCGGGGTGGACATCAGCCCGCCGAACACGCCGCCGTTGGAAATCGTGAACGTGCCGCCCGCCATGTCAGCCATGGTCAGCGTGCCGTCGCGCGCCTTCTTGCCGTAGTCGGCAATCGCCTTCTCGATGGCCGCAAAGCTCATCTTGTCCACATCGCGCACCACCGGCACGACAAGGCCGTTCGGCGCCGAAACTGCGACCGAAATGTCCACGTAGTCGAAGTAGACGATTTCATCGCCTTGCATCTGCGCGTTGACCGCCGGAATGTCCTTCAGCGCCAGCACCGATGCCTTGGCGAAGAAGCTCATCAGGCCCAGCTTCACGCCGTGCTTCTTCTCGAACACGTCCTTGTACTTGGCGCGCGCTTCCATCACCGCGCTCATGTCCACGTCGTTGAACGTGGTGAGCATCGCGGCCGTTTCCTGCGCCGATTTCAGCCGCTTGGCGATCGTCTGGCGCAGCCGGGTCATCTTGACCCGCTCCTCGTTGCGCCCGCCCGAAACGGTCGCGACCGGAGCGGGGGCAGGGGCCGGAGCCGCCACGACCGGAGCCGGCGCCGCCTGCTTGGCCACCGCCGCTGCCAGCACATCTTCCTTGGTCAGGCGCCCGTCCTTGCCGGTCCCGCGCACCGTCGCCGGATCAATCCCATGCTCCAGCACCGCGCGGCGCACGGCCGGCGAAAGCGCCGCCGCATCGTCCGCAGCAACCGCCGCCGCCGGAGCCGCAGCAGGGGCCGGGGCGGGGGCGGGCGAAGTCGCCACGCCGCTCGTCTCGATCAGGCCCAGCAGCGCACCCACTGCCACGGTATCACCCTCGGCAGCCACATGCGCGCCCATGATCCCCGCGACGGGCGAGGGCACTTCCACCGCCACCTTGTCGGTCTCGAGGCTCGCAATGGGCTCATCCAGCGCCACCGCCTCGCCCGGCTGCTTGAGCCACTGGCCGACGGTCGCCTCGCTGACGCTCTCGCCCAGCACCGGAACTTTGACTTCGATAGACATGCTATTGTCTTCCTGAGAAAAATGTGACCCGTCAGGCCTTCTTCTTGGTCCGGCGCAGTTCGCCGCGCACCGAAAGCGAAAGCGCATTGCTCACCAGCGCGGCCTGTTCCGCCGCATGGCGCTTGGCAAGGCCGGTGGCGGGCGATGCGGCCGCGCTGCGTCCGGCATAGCGCGGACGCTTCACCTTGCTCTGCGCCGCCTTGAGCGATTCCTCGATCAGCGGCTCGACAAAGAACCACGCGCCATTGTTGCGCGGCTCTTCCTGGCACCACACGACCTCTTCGAGGTTCGGCATGCGCGAAAGCCTCAAGGCCAGCGGCTCGCCCGGGAACGGGTAGAGCTGCTCCAGCCGGATGATCTGCGTATCGGTGATCCCCGCCGCATCGCGCGCTTCGATCAGGTCGTAGGCAACCTTGCCGCTGCACAGCACCACGCGCCGCGTATCCGCATCCGCCGCCGGATTGAGGTCGGAAAGGATGCGCATGAAGTGCCCCTCGCCAACGAAGTCCGAAGCCTTGGACTTTGCCAGCGGATGGCGCAGCAGGCTCTTGGGCGTCATGATGATCAGCGGCTTGCGGAACGGCCGCTGCATCTGCCGGCGCAGCACGTGGAAGTAGTTCGCCGGGCTGGTGATGTTGCACACCTGGATATTGTCCTCGGCGCAGAGCTGCAGATAGCGCTCCAGCCGCGCGGAGGAATGCTCCGGACCTTGGCCCTCATACCCATGCGGCAGCAGCATCACGAGGCCGTTGGCGCGCAGCCACTTGGCTTCGGATGCCGCGATGTACTGGTCGATCACGATCTGCGCGCCATTGGCAAAGTCGCCGAACTGCGCTTCCCACAGCACCAGCGTCTTGGGGTCCGCGCTGGCATAGCCATATTCGAAGCCCAGCACGCCGTACTCGCTCAGCGGGCTGTCATGCACTTCGAACTTGCCATGCGGCAGCGTGGTCAGCGGCACGTACTTGCGCTCGGTGGTCTGGTCGACCCACACCGCGTGGCGCTGGCTGAACGTGCCGCGCCCCGAATCCTGCCCGGAAAGCCGCACGTTGAAGCCCTCGGTCAGCAGGCTGCCAAACGCCAGCGCTTCGCCGGTCGCCCAGTCAAAGCCTTCGCCATCGGCAAACATCGCCTTCTTGGCCTCGATCACGCGGCCCAGCGTCTTGTGGATCGTGAGGTCCTCCGGCACCGTCGTCAGCGTCCGGCCCAGCGCGTCAAACCGCTTCTGGTCGATCCCGGTCGCCACGTTGCGCCGCGCCGTTTCCGGATCGGCCGGCTTGTTCAGCCCGCTCCAGCGCCCGCCAAACCAGTCGGCATGGTTCGCCTTGTAGCTCTTTGCCGCCTCGAATTCGGTCTCCAGCGTGGCGACGAAGCGGTCCTCCGTCTCGCCCTTCCACACCTTGTCGATCACGCCCTGATCGATCAGGCGGCGCGCATAGACTTCCGAAACCGCCGGATGCTGCTTGATCTTCGCGTACATCAGCGGCTGGGTGAAGCTCGGCTCGTCGCCTTCGTTGTGGCCGAAGCGGCGATAGCACCACATGTCGACCACCACGTCGCGGCCGAACTTCTGGCGGTAATCGATCGCCAGCTTGCACGCGAAAGTCACCGCTTCCGGATCATCGCCGTTTACGTGGATGATCGGCGCCTGCACGCCCTTCGCCACGTCAGACGGGTAGGGCGAGCCGCGCGAGAACTGCGGGCTGGTGGTAAAGCCGATCTGGTTGTTGATGATGAAGTGGATGCACCCGCCGGTGTTGTAGCCCTTCACGCCCGAAAAGCCGAAGCATTCCCACACGATGCCTTGCCCGGCGAACGCCGCGTCGCCGTGGATCAGAATGGGGAGCACCTGCTTGTGCTTGCCCGGCCCGATGTCCTCGCGGAACACCTGCTGCGCGCGGGTCTTGCCCAGCACGACGGGATCGACGGTTTCCAGATGGCTCGGGTTCGGCTGCAGGCTCATGTGCACCTTGATCCCGTCGAACTCGCGGTCCGTGCTGGTGCCAAGGTGGTACTTCACGTCGCCCGAACCGCCGACATCCTCGGGGTTCGCGCTGCCGCCGGAAAACTCGTGGAAGATCACGCGGTAGGGCTTGGCCAGCACGTTCGCCAGCACGTTCAGCCGCCCGCGGTGCGCCATGCCATAGATGATCTCGCGCACGCCCAGCTGGCCGCCATACTTGATGACAGCCTCCAGCGCCGGGATCATCGATTCGCCGCCATCGAGGCCAAAGCGCTTGGTGCCGACGTACTTCTTGCCGAGGAACTTCTCGTACTGCTCGCCGCGGATCACCGCCGCAAGGATCGCCTTCTTGCCGTTGGGCGTGAAGTCGATGGACTTGTCGCCGCCTTCGATGCGGTCCTGCAGGAACTTGCGCTCCTCCACGTCCGCAATGTGCATGTATTCGAGGCCAACCTTGCCGCAGTAGTTGCGCTGCAGCACGCTCACGATCTCGCGCGGGGTTGCCCATTGCATGCCGAGCACGCCGCCTACGAACACCTTCTTGTCGAGGTCCGGGCCGACAAAGCCATGGTATTCGGGCGTGATGTCCGCCGGCAGCTCCTGCCGCGCAAGGCCGAGCGGATCGAGGTCCGCCGCGAGGTGGCCGCGCACGCGGTAGGTGCGCACCAGCATCATCGCGCGGATCGAGGCGCCAGCGGCTGCTTCCAGCGCGGCTTCATCCAGCGGCGCGCCAGCGGCCTTTGCCGCCTTGGCGATTTCCTGCTTCAGCGCCATCGGATCGAGCGCACGGGTCAGATCGTCGCCCGCCGCCGGATCGCTTACCGGCCAGCGCGCCGATGCCCAGGAAGGCCCCGCCTGCGGACCCTCCTGCAAAGGATCCACTTCGAACGCGCGCTCTTCATAACCCATCTGTCACTCCTCTCGCCCCGGGGAGGGTGGGGCGTCGGAAACCTTGCTTTCCCACAATACTAACCACGCGAAACCCGCAGGTCTGGCTGTCTTAACCATGTCCCTGCAAAGGGAGCGCGCTCCCTGCCTCACGTACAACCACTTAGCTGAACGGGGCGCGAACCTGCTGCGGGCAGGTCTTCGCGCCCCGGCCCGCCTTATGCCAGCGAGGGGTCAATGCCCTTGCAGGCCACCAGCAGTTCCTTCACCGCGTCGACCGAAACCTGCAGGCCGGCCTTGTCGGCATCATCCAGTTCGATCTCGATGATCTTTTCCACGCCGCCCGCGCCGATCATCACCGGCACGCCAACGTAGAGCCCGTCCACGCCGTACTGGCCGTCGACATAGGCCGCGCAAGGCAGGATGCGCTTCTGGTCGCCCAGATAGGCTTCCGCCATCGCAATGCCCGAAGTGGCAGGCGCATAGAACGCCGAACCGGTCTTGAGCAGCGCGACGATCTCGCCGCCGCCGCCGCGCGTGCGCTGCACGATCGCGTCGATGCGCTCCTGCGTCGAAAGGCCCATCTTGACGAGGTCGGGCACCGGAATGCCGTTCACGGTCGAATAGCGCGTCACCGGCACCATCGTATCGCCGTGGCCGCCCAGCACGAACGTGTTCACGTCCTTCACCGAAACGTTGAATTCATCGGCGATGAAGTGGCTGAAGCGCGCCGAATCGAGCACGCCCGCCATGCCGACGACCATGTGGTGCGGCAGGCCCGAAAACTCGCGCAGCGCCCAGACCATCGCGTCGAGCGGGTTGGTGATGCAGATCACGAAGGCGTTCGGGGCGTTGTTCTTGATGCCTTCGCCCACGGCCTTCATCACCTTGAGGTTGATGCCGAGGAGGTCATCGCGGCTCATGCCCGGCTTGCGCGCCACGCCTGCGGTCACGATGATCACGTCCGCGCCGGCAATGTCGGCATAGTCGTTGGAGCCGGTGATCTTGGCGTCAAAGCCTTCGACCGGGCCGCACTGCGAAAGATCGAGCGCCTTGCCCTGCGGCACGCCTTCGACCACGTCGAACAGCACGATGTCGCCCAGTTCCTTCTGCGCCGCGAGGTGCGCGAGCGTACCGCCGATGTTGCCGGCGCCGATCAGCGCGATTTTCTTGCGAGCCATGCCTTTGCAATCCTTTCCCGGATACGCGGGACTTGCGGCCGTAACTGGCCGCCCGAGTGCTGCCGCCGTTAGGCCTCCCGCGTCCCGCAATGACGGGAAGGATTCCAGACGGATAAGCACCGCCTAAGCCTGCGGGGTGGTGATTGCAAGGCGCAAAAACCCGCAAGCAGCGGGTTTTTGTGATAACAGTTCGCAATAGCAATAAGGGGTTGGGCGGGTGTCAGCCTTGCAACCGCGCCCGCGCCGCATAGGCTCGCGCCATCGGCCCGTCGAGCATTCCGCAGACCGCAATCCACCACTCGGCGCCTGCGCTGTCGCCGCCATCGGCAGCGATCTGCGCCGCCTCACACGCCCGCTGCGCGGCCGACAGGCCATGCGCGGCAAACAGGCGCAGCGCTGCGGCGAGCAGCGCCTCGTCATGCGCGGCGGTGTCGTTGGCGCCGGTCTTGCGCGCTGCCAGCGCAGCGCCATTGTCATTCACCGGGCGCGGCACGCGCAAGGCGCGCGGGCGCACTGGTCCCCAGTGCAGGCAGGGCGAGATGATCCCATAACGCGGGGCAAAATGCAGCATGGGGGGCTCTCCTCGATTGCGCGACAGGGACTGTATAGCAGCCGGGGGTGAACAGCGCGTTCGCCCTTAGGGTAAAGGCATGGCTAACCCTACCTAGGCAAGACTAACTATAACAAAAACAAGCTTTTACCGAGATTCTCAACGGGTGCCGGAATGGACTCGTCCGGCAAGATGTACCCGAATCGGACTAAAATCAGCCGCCGGGCTGGGCAATCCACTTGCCCGCATTTTCGTAAGCGGGATTGACCGCCGCGCCCCCCGGCAATTGCCCGGCGCGGTACAGCGCATCACCCCCGCGCGCCTCGACCGCCGGCGCAAACCTCGGCCCGCCCGCTGCCGTGCCCCCTGCCGCGCCTACTGCCATGCCCGCATGCGGCTCGGTATAGTCGGGCAGGGGCTGCTGCCCAAACGAGGCGGCATTGCGTCCTGCCGCTGCCGGACCCGCCTGCGCCGCCTTGAGCGCCTCGATCCGCCCCGCCTCGAAGGCTTTCTCCAGCTGGATCGGATCGGCCACGTCCGCCGCCGCCGGCGTCCAGGTGCGCGGATGCGGTGCCGCCACCGGCTCGCCGCCCGCATAGACCGCGTTGAACGCCTGCGGTCGCCCGGCCGCGCCGCTCCAGCGATAGAACCGGTGCGCACCGATCGTGCCGATGAAGTTCAGGCTGTCCGCCCAGTAGGGATGCACGGCGCTGGTATGGTAATGCGTGGCAAGGCCCACCGGCGCATAGACGTAGCCCGCCAGCGCATCCGCCGCCACGCGCCGCGCGCGCTCCCAGAAGGCCGCCACGGGCTTCCTCGCCAGCGAACCATCGCAGGCAAAGCTGAACTGGCAGCCCGGCCGCTCCGATCCCTGATAGACCACGCCGCACACCGTGTTCGGCCACGCCGGATGCGCCACACGGTTCAGCACCACTTGCGCCACCGCGCGCTGCCCGGCATCGGGCTCGCTCGCCGCTTCGTAATAGATCGCCGCCGTCAGGCACTGCAGCGCGCGCCCCTGATCAAGGCTCGTCCCCCGCGCAAAGATCGGCCGCGCTGCCGGGCCGCTCCCGGTCGCGGGAAGCGCATCGTCCCGGTGGATCTGGGCATCCCACGCGACGCGCGCGGCATCCGGCGCCAACATGCCGGTATCATCGCTCGCCAGATAATAGAACGCCGAGCCTGGAAAGCTGTCCCCCGGCCGCTCAAACGGCTGCAGCCCATCGCGTGCCTGCGCCGAAGGCACCCCCGGCGCCATCCACCCCGGCCCCGCCAGCCACAGCGCAAAGCCGATAACCGCCACCCCCGCGATCCCCGCCCAGCGCTTATAAAGCCCCTCCCGTTTACGGGAGGGGTTGGGGGTGGGCGGAGGCGCCACCACCGCTGCCGTCTTCGCCACCACAGGCGCCGCCACCCGCCGAGGCGCCAGGGCCTCGGGCGGCAGCTTGACCGGCCGGTAGTCGATGATCAGCGGCATAATTCAGGCAGACTCATAAGGCGGCACACCAGCGCTAGAACCTCTCCCCCGGCTCCGCACCCGCACATTTCACCCCGTCCCGCTAAGGCACACCCCCCTGCCATCAGGTTAACACCACATCGGCGGCACTTCCTCTTCCCTCTCCATTTTTGCGAAGCACAAATGGGGAGGTGCCCCGAAGGGGCGGAGGGGTTCTTCATGCCCAGACCCAAGCAATCCAGAAACATCCACCTCGCCCGCAAACTCCGCGCCGAACCCAGCAGCCCCGAAGCCCAGCTCTGGCGCCTGCTGCGCAGCCAGCCAGATGGCGTGAACATCCGCCGCCAGAATCCCGTCGGCCCCTACGTCCTCGATTTCTACTGCGCCGCCGCCAAAGTCGCCTTCGAGATCGATGGCATTGCCCACAACATGGGAGGCAGGCCCGCGCACGACACTGCCCGCGATGCCGCGCTTGCCGAACATGGCATCGAAGTCATCCGCATTCCTGCAGCAGACGTTCTCCGCTCCCCGCAGAAGATCGCCGAAGCCATCGTTCGCTATTGCCAGAAAGAACCCCTCCGACCTGCCTGACGGCAGGCCACCTCCCCATTTGTCCCTGCGGGAAAAATGGAGAGGAAAGAACGAGATCGACCTGCTTCCTCTCCATTTTTGCGAAGCACAAATGGGCCAGTCCCCTTCCTTGCCCTCTCCATTTTTGCGGAGCACAAATGGGGAGGTGGCCCGCAAAGCGGGTCGGAGGGGTTCTTCTCTTTCTCCTCCTCCTCCTCCTCCTCCTCCTCCTCCTCCTCCTCCCCGCTCATCTCCCACTTGCCCCAAAGTGCAGGCCCCGCTACCAAGCCCCTCGACGCCACCGGTGCCCGAGCAATCGGGCTAAGAGGGAATCCGGACCAAAAGCCGGAGCTGCCCCCGCAACTGTGTCCGGAGAGCGCCCTGTCCACATGCCACTGGCCGCACGGCTGGGAAGGCGGGCAGGGGGCGATGACCCGGGCGAGCCAGGAAACCTGCCGGTGTGTGGTCGTTCCGCGGCCGGGCGGGGTGTACCGGACGCATGCGAGAGAGGCGCGCCAGAAGGCCCCGCGCAGTCTCCCGCCATGGACGGCAACGTCCATGGGCCCGTGGAGAAATACGCGTGAAGTACCTCTATCTCGCTGCCGCAGCTTCGGCTTTGGTCGCAACCCCCGCGCTTGCCCAGCAGGCGGACCAGATCACCGTCGTCGCCACCGGCAGCCCCCAGCCGATCGATCGCACCGGCCAGCCGATCACCGTCCTCACCGCCGCCGATCTCGCCCGCCTGCAAGGGCCAGACATCACCCGCGCGCTCGAACAAGTCCCCGGCATCACCATCAGCCGCAACGGCGGCCCCGGCGCGTTCACCGGCGTCCGCCTGCGCGGCTCGGATAGCGAGCAAGTCCTCGTCCTCATCGACGGCGTCCGCGCCGAAGACGTCTCCGCCCCCGGCGCCGGCTTCGATTTCGGCACGCTGACCACCGGCGGCATCGAGCGCATCGACGTCTTGCGCGGGTCCAATTCGGTCACCTGGGGCAGCGCGGCCTTGGGCGGCGTCATCGCCATCCAGACCCGCGAATTGAACGGCTATGAAGCCAGCGCCGAAGGCGGCAGCCGTGGCAGCTTTGCCGGTGAAGCCGCCGCCGGCCTCGCCAAGGACGCCTACGCCCTCTCGCTCACCGGCGGCTACACCACCACCGATGGCGTCAGCGCCGCTGCCACGGGCACCGAGGCCGATGGCAGCCGCCAGTGGCATGTCGGCGGCAAGGCCCGCCTCGATCTCGCCCCCGGCCTGTCGTTCGTCGCCACCGCCCGCTACGCCGATACCCGCACCGATATCGATGGCTACCCCGCGCCCAACTATACCTTTGCCGATACACCGGAATACCAGATCACCCGCCAGATCTCCGGCCGCGCCGGCCTGCGCTATCAGGGCGATTGGCTAACCCTGAACACCGGCTTCGCGCTCTCCGATACCAAGCGCGACTATTACGACCCCACCTTTGGCACCGATCCCAGCTACGGCTACCGCGGCCGCAGCGAGCGCGCCGACCTGACGGGACGCGCCAAACTCCCCGCCAACTTCGCGCTCGATTTCGGCGCGGACAGCGAATGGACGCGCTATTCCGGCACCTTCGATAGCGAGCACCGCGCCCGCCAGACCAGCGGCCACGCCATGCTCGGCTGGTACACCGATGCCGCCTCGCTTGCCTTCGGCCTGCGCTATGATGATCACAGCCGCTTCGGCAATGCCACCACGCTGGGCGCCAACGGCACCGTGAAGCTCACGCAGAACCTGCGCCTGCGCGCCAGCTACGGCGAAGGCTTCAAGGCCCCCACGCTCTACCAGCTGCTCTCCGACTACGGCAACGCCGCGCTCCGCCCCGAACGCAGCCGCAGCTACGACGCCGGCCTCGAATTCAAGGGCGAAACCGTCACCGCCGCCGTCACCGCCTTCCGCCGTGATAGCCGCAACCTGATCGCCTTCGTCTCCTGCTTCGGCCAGACCAGCGACATCTGCACCAATCGCCCCTTCGGCACCTACGATAACGTCGGCCGCGCCCGCGCCGATGGCTTCGAAGCCGAACTCACCCTGAAGCCGGTCCCCGCCTTCACCGTGCGCAGCCTCTACACCTACACCCGCGCGCGGGACCTCACCACCGGCAAGGACCTCGCCCGCCGCCCGCGCCACGCGCTCACTGTCAGCGGCGATTGGGAAACCCCGCTGGCCGGGTTCACCCTTGGCGCGGACCTGCGCCTCACCAGCCAGAGCTTCGACAACGCGGCAAACACCGTCCGCCTCCCCGGCGGCCCGGTCGCCACGATCCGCGCCAGCCTGCCGGTCTACAGGAACGTCACCCTGTTCGGCCGCGTCGAAAACGTCTTCGACAACCGCCTCCCCACCGCCGCCGGCTACAACGCCGTGGGCCGCGGCGCCTTCGCGGGCCTCAGAGTGAATTACTGATGCAACGCAGCCCCTCCTTCCCCTCTCCATTTTTGCGCAGCACAAATGGAGAGGTGGCCCGCCGCAAGCGGGCCGGAGGGGTTCTTTGCCTCCTGCTTATCACGCTCACCGCCTGCACCCCGCAGCCCAAAAGCGAAACCCGCCGCGACACCACGCATTATCTCCCCACCATCGTCAGCCTGAACCCCTGCGCCGACGCGATCCTCGCCGAAGTCACCGCACCCGGCCAGCTCCTCGCCCTCTCGCACTACAGCGCCGATCCGCGCGCCGCCTCGATGGACGCCGCCAAGGCCCGCCAGTACCCCACCACGCGCGGCACGCTCGAGGAAGTCCTCGTCCTCCACCCGGACGTGGTGGTCGATAGCACCTTCGTCCCGCCCGCCACCGCCGCTGCCTATCAGCGCCTCGGCCTCCGCCTCGAAACCGTGGGCATCGCCAGCACGGTCGAGGAAAGCCGCGCCCAGATCCGCGCCCTCGCCGCGCTCGCCGGAAACCCCGCCAAGGGCGAAGCGCTGATCGGGCGCATTGACGCAGCCCTTGCCGCCGCCACCCCCTCCGATCCCGCGCAAATCCCCGCGCTCGTGTGGGAGCCCGGCGGCATAGTTCCGGGTGACAACACCCTCATCGCCGAGCTCCTCCGCCGCACCGGCTTCACCAACTTCGCCGCCGCGCGCGGCCTCGGCCAGGCCGATCAGCTCCCGCTCGAACGCGTCCTCGCCGATCCCCCGCGCGTCATCCTCGCCGCCGGATCAGACCGCGCGCTGAAGCACCCCGCGCTGACCCACCTCAAGGGCACCGCCCGCGCCCCCCTCGATCCGCGTCTGCTCTACTGCGCCGGCCCCACCATCATCCCCGCCGCCCAGCGCCTCGCCCAAGTCCGCCGCTCCCTTCCTTCCCTCTCCATTTTTGCCGCAGGCACAAATGGGCCGAGCACCCTTCATTCCCTCTCCATTTTTGCCGCAGGCACAAATGGGCCGAGCACCCTTCATTCCCTC
>CAYPRK010000005.1:241054-334488 GCA_964413325.1 uncultured Novosphingobium sp.
TCCATTTTTGCCGCAGGCACAAATGGGGAGGTGGCCCGCAAAGCGGGTCGGAGGGGTTCTTCCGCCTCCCGATGACCCGCCCCATCCCCCTCCTGCTGGCAGCGCTGGCCATCGCTATCCCGCTCAGCCTCCTCGCCGGGCAGGTCTGGCTAAGCCCCCTCGCGCCCCAGGCCCCGAACGCCTTCGTCATCCTCGCTGAATTGCGCGCCCCCCGCGCCGCGCTCGCGCTGATCATCGGCGCAGGCCTCGGCGGAGCAGGCGCCGCCATGCAGGGCTACTTGCGCAACCCGCTTGCGGACCCCGGCCTGTTCGGCGTCGCCCCCACCGCCGCGTTCGGAGCCGTCCTCAGCCTCGCGCTCGGCCTCGGCACCTTGCTCCCGCTCGCGGCTCTGATCGGCGCCGCGCTCGCCATGGCCGCGCTCGCGCTCATCGCGGGCAATGCCAGCAGCCCGCAAAGCACCACACTGTTCGCGCTCGCCGGGCTCATGCTCGCCAGCCTGTCCGGCGCGCTCACCAGCCTCGTCATCAGCCTCGCGCCCAATCCCTTCGCCTTGAGCGAAATCGTCACCTGGCTCATGGGCAGCCTCGAAAGCCGCAGCTGGCACGACGTAGCACTCGCCGCGCCGCCCACCGCGCTCGGCCTCATGCTCCTGCTGCGCGCCGCCCCCGCGCTCGATGCGCTCACGCTGGGCGAGGAAACCGCCCGCTCGCTCGGCGTAGACCCGAAACGCCTGCTCTGGCTCATGGTCCTCGGCACCGGCCTCGTCGTCGGGGCAGGGGTCGCCGCCGCTGGGATCATCGGCTTCGTCGGCCTTGTCGTCCCGCACCTCTTGCGCCCCTATACCGATCAGCGCCCGTCCAGCCTGATCGTCCCCTCGGCGCTCGGCGGCGCGCTCCTCCTGCTCATCGCCGATTGCCTCTGCCGCCTGCTGCCGCTGGCCGGCGGCGAACTGCGCATCGGCATCGCGCTCAGCCTGCTCGGCGCGCCATTCTTTTTGCGCCTGCTCCTCCAGCTCAGGAGCGAACTCGCATGATCCTCGCGTGCCAGAACCTCACCATCCCGGGCCGCCTCGCGGACATTTCGCTAAGCCTCCGCCCCGGCGAACTCACCGCCATCTGCGGCCCCAATGGCGCGGGCAAGACCACGCTCCTGCGCGCGCTCGCCGGTCTGGAACCAGCGCCCGTAAAGCTCGGCGAAACCCCGCTGGCAGGTATGGACCCACGCGACCGCGCCCGGATGATCGGCTATCTCCCCCAGCACGCGCAGCCAGCGTGGAACCTCACCGCCGAAGCGCTCGTCCGCCTCGGCCGCTTGCCCCACCGCACCTCCCGCGCCGAAGACACCGCTGCCGCCCACGCCGCGCTCGCCGCGCTTGATTGCACGCATCTCGCCCAGCGCGGCATCCACACCCTTTCCGGCGGCGAACGCGCTCGCGTTCTCCTCGCCCGCGTCCTTGCCGGAAGTCCGCCGTGGATTCTCGCTGATGAACCGCTCGCCAGCCTCGATCTCGCCCACGCCGCCGCGCTGCTGGCGCATTTCCGCGCGCTCGCCGATTTGGCCAATGATCAGGCCAACGGTCCGGGCAGGGGCGTCGTCCTCGTCGTCCACAGCCTCGCCCACGCGATGAACCACGCCGACCGTGTCATTGTCCTCGAAGGTGGCCGCATCGCTGCCGATGGCCCGCCCCGGCAGGCCCTCTCCGAAGAACTGATCGAACACGTCTGGCGCGTCCGCGCCCAATGGACCGGACCCACCGGCGCCCGCGCGCTCTCGCTCTAACGAATAGCCCTCTCCCCTTCAGGGGAGAGGGTTGGGAGAGGGGAAGGGGAAGGGGAAGGGGAAAACCCCCTCAGCCCGCCACCGGCACCTTGCGCGCCTCGCTCAGCGCCGCCGCGAAATCGCGCGCAAAATGCTCAGCAAAATGCGCCCGCTCGCCCGCCGCGATATCCGGCCGCTCTGCATGCGGCCCATCGCCCCGGCAAAACAACCGGTCCGCTGGCGGCCGACGATGTTGGTCATTTTCCTGCATGGCCCTGCCATACACCCGTTGCCACACGCTGGTCTTGTATTCTCTCGACATACGCAGTGAATAACCCATGCCAACGCCCCCCGCTGTGCGCCGAAGCACACGCTGTCGTCCTCTCCATTTTTGCGAAGCACAAATGGGCCGGCGCATATTTCTGTCCTCTCCATTTTTGCGAAGCACAAATGGGCCGGCGCCCTATTTCTGTCCTCCCCATTTTTGCGAAGCACAAATGGGGAGGTGGCCCGCGAAGCGGGTCGGAGGGGTAAATGCGGCAAACCACCATCCCATGTTCCCCTCCCGCCACCTTGCGCATTTGCACCTCACCGCCCACCTCGCGGGATAAGCTCCGCGCGCCTCTTGCCGGAATCGAACAAATCTGGAACAAACCGCTCCCATGTCCCTCAGCACCATCTCCATTCGCGGCGCGCGTGAGCACAATCTCAAGGGGATCGATGTCGATCTTCCGCGCGATAGCCTGATCGTCATCACCGGCCTCTCGGGCTCGGGCAAATCGAGCCTCGCCTTCGATACGATCTACGCCGAAGGCCAGCGCCGCTATGTCGAGAGCCTCTCGGCCTATGCGCGCCAGTTCCTCGAGATGATGCAGAAGCCCGATGTCGAGCATATCGACGGGCTCAGCCCCGCCATCTCCATCGAGCAGAAGACCACCAGCCGCAATCCGCGCTCCACCGTCGCCACGGTGACCGAGATCTACGATTACATGCGCCTGCTCTGGGCGCGCGTCGGCACGCCCTATTCGCCCGCCACGGGCCTCCCCATCGCGGCGCAGACGGTCACCCAGATGGTCGACCGCGTCCTCGCTCTCCCCGAAGGCACCCGCGCCTATCTGCTCGCCCCCGTCGTGCGCGGCCGCAAGGGTGAATACCGCAAGGAACTCGCCGAATGGCAGCGCGCCGGCTACACCCGCGTGCGCATCAACGGCGATCTCATGCCTATCGAGGACGCCCCCGCGCTCGACAAGAAGCTGAAGCACGACATCGAAGTCGTGGTCGATCGCATCGCGGTCAAGCAGTCCGACGAAGGCTTCCGCACCCGCCTGGCTGACAGCTTCGAACAGGCCCTCAAGCTGGCCGACGGCACCGTCTACCTCGATCTGGCAGACACCACGGTTGAGGCCGTCAGCGGTGAGGGGGCAGCCCCCAATCCCGCTCAGCCTGAGCCTGTCGAAGGCCCCGCCGGCAAGCGCAAGTCCGGCATGAAAAAAACCGGCCTCCCCGCCAACCGCATCGTCTTCAGCGAAAAGTTCGCCTGCCCCGTCAGCGGCTTCACCATCGAGTCCATCGAACCCCGCCTGTTCTCCTTCAACGCCCCGCAGGGCGCCTGCCCGGCGTGCGACGGCCTCGGCGAAAAGCTGCTGTTCGATCCGCAACTCGTCGTCCCCAACGAAGCGCTCAGCCTCAAGCAGGGCGCCGTCGTCCCCTGGGCCAAGTCCAACCCCCCGTCGCCCTATTACATGCAGGTCCTCGCCAGCCTCGCCGGCCACTTCGGCTTCAGCCTCGAAACGCCGTGGGAAAAGCTGCCGGGTGAGGTCAAGGTCGTCATCCTCTACGGCACCGCCGGCAAGGCCGTCCCGCTCACCTTCATCGATGGCAAGAAGTCCTACACCGTCCAGAAGGCCTTCGAAGGCGTCATCGGCAACCTCAACCGCCGCATGCTGCAAACCGAAAGCGCGTGGATGCGCGAAGAGCTCGGCAAGTTCCAGACCGCGCAGCCCTGCGAAACCTGCCACGGCGCCCGCCTCAAGCCCGAAGCGCTCAGCGTCAAGGTCGCGCTGGCAGACATCTCCAGCATCACCCGCCTCTCCGTCGCCGCCGCCGTCGAATGGTTTGCGGGTCTCGATGCCCAGCTCACGGCGCAGCAGAGCCAGATCGCCAAGGCCATCCTCAAGGAAATCAACGAGCGCCTCGGCTTCCTCAACAACGTCGGCCTCGATTACCTCAACCTCGATCGCACCTCCGGCACCCTCTCCGGCGGCGAAAGCCAGCGCATCCGCCTCGCCAGCCAGATCGGCTCCGGCCTTTCCGGCGTGCTCTACGTCCTCGACGAGCCGAGCATCGGCCTCCACCAGCGCGACAACGACCGCCTCCTCGAAACCCTCAAGCGCCTCCGCGATCTCGGCAACACCGTCATCGTCGTCGAGCATGATGAAGACGCGATCCGCACCGCCGATCACATCGTCGATCTCGGTCCCGGCGCCGGCGTCCACGGCGGCGAGATCGTCGCGCAAGGGAGCCTCGCCGAAATCCTGCACAACCCGAACAGCCTCACCGGCCAATACCTCACCGGCGCCCGCCGCATCGAAGTGCCCGCCAAGCGCCGCAAGGGCAATGGCCTCAAGATCACCGTCGAAGGCGCCCGCGCCAACAACTTGCGCGATGTCACCGCCTCGATCCCCCTCGGCACCTTCACCTGCATCACCGGCGTCTCCGGCTCGGGCAAATCGAGCTTCACCATCGACACGCTCCACGCCGTCGCCGCGCGCACGCTCAACGGCGCCCGCGTCATCGCCGGCGCGCATGACAAGGTCACCGGCCTCGAACACTGCGACAAGGTGATCGAGATCGACCAGTCCCCCATCGGCCGCACCCCCCGCTCCAACCCCGCCACCTACACCGGCGCCTTCACCCTCATCCGCGATTGGTTCGCCGGCCTCCCCGAATCCGCCGCCCGCGGCTACAAGCCCGGCCGCTTCAGCTTCAACGTCAAGGGCGGCCGCTGCGAGAAGTGCCAGGGCGACGGCCTCATCAAGATCGAAATGCACTTCCTGCCAGACGTCTACGTGACGTGTGAGGAATGCGAAGGCCGCCGCTACAACCGCGAAACCCTCGAAGTGAAGTTCAAGGGCCTCAGCATCGCCGATGTGCTCGACATGACGATCGAGGACGCCGAGGAATTCTTCAAGGCCGTCCCCCCGATCCGCGATCGGATGCACATGCTCAACGAAGTCGGCCTCGGCTACGTCAAGGTCGGCCAGCAGGCCACCACCCTCTCCGGCGGCGAAGCCCAGCGCGTCAAGCTCGCCAAGGAACTCGCCCGCCGCAGCACCGGCCAGACGCTCTACATCCTCGACGAACCCACCACCGGCCTCCACTTCGAAGACGTCCGCAAACTCCTCGAAGTCCTCCACCGCCTCGTCGACCAAGGCAACAGCGTCGTCGTCATCGAACACAACCTCGACGTCATCAAAACCGCCGACTGGCTCCTCGACCTAGGCCCCGAAGGCGGCGTCCGCGGCGGCGAACTGGTGGCCGAGGGGACTCCCGAAACCGTCGCCAAAAACCCCCGCAGCTTCACCGGCCACTACCTCAAACCCCTCCTGAAGCGCTGACCTCACGCCCTCGCCCCTTCTTCCCTCTCCATTTTTCCGAAGGACAAATGGGGAGGTGGCCCGCCAAAGGCGGGCCGGAGGGGCAAATGCCCTCTCCCCTTGAGGGGAGAGGGTTGGGAGAGGGGCAGGACCTACTCCGCCAGCCTATCCCCCCGAACCCGCAGCACCCCCCGCCAAACACAACGCCTCAGGAATGAAGAGCCTCCGGCGGGCAAGGGCCACAGCCCTTGCATCCCGATCATCCCCCCTGTTTCGTCATTGCGAGCGGAGCGAAGCCATCCAGAGCGCCGGGCACCGTGGGCGGCAAGCCATCCCCCAACACCCCCACCCAAACCCCGTCACCCCGGGCATGACACGGCGTCCCGCCCAAATCCCTCTCCATTTTTCCGAAGGACAAATGGGGAGGTGGCCCGCCAAACGCGGGCCGGAGGGGTAAAAGCCCTCTCCCCTTAAGGGGAGAGGGTTGGGAGAGGGGCAGGACCTACCCGGCCAGCATATCGCCCCGAACCCGCAGCACCGCCCGCCGCCGCGCATCCGAAAGGAGAGCCTCCGGCGGGCAAGGGCCACAGCCCTTGCATCCCGATGATCCCCCTTGTTTCATCATTGCGAGCGAAGCGAAGCCATCCAGAGCGCCGGGCACCTTGGGCGGCAAGCCACCCCCCAACACCCCCACCCAAACCCCGTCACCCCGGACTTGACCCGGCGTCCCGCCCAAATCCCTCTCCATTTTCCCGAAGGACAAATGGGGAGGTGGCCCGCCAAAGGCGGGTCGGAGGGGTGCCTTCGATCCGCCCGAACCGTTCTTGAGCCATTTTCGAGCGAACCTGTTCGCAACCGATGACGATGCGCTTGACAGCCTCGGCGCCTTTGATGATGGTCCCGGTATGTTCCATGCAAGCGACCTCTCCGACGCGGGCCTCGACCTGCTGGCCACCGCAAAAGGGAAGAAGTTCGGCACCGTTCTCGCCGATCCGCCTTGGCAATTCCAGAATAGGACTGGCAAGGTTGCACCTGAACATAAGCGATTGAATCGCTACGGAACGATGACACTCGACGAGATTTGCCAACTACCGGTTGAGCAGATTTCTGATGATCCTGCACATCTCTATCTTTGGGTGCCAAACGCATTGTTGCCTGATGGCTTACGGGTGATGGACGCCTGGGGCTTCCGATATATTTCTAACATCGTCTGGCACAAGGTTCGCAAGGATGGTGGCTCAGACGGTCGTGGTGTTGGTTTCTATTTTCGCAACGTCACCGAGATCCTCTTGTTTGGTGTCCGAGGCAAGAATGCAAGGACTCTGCCGCCCGGACGTAGCCAAGTGAACATGATTCAATCGCGCAAGCGTGAACATAGCCGCAAGCCTGACGAGCAGTACGACATCATCCAAAACTGCAGTTGGGGACCGAGAATTGAGTTGTTTAGTCGGGGCGAGCGCAAGGGCTGGACCGTCTGGGGCAATCAGGCGGATGAAAGCTACAAGCCCACCTGGGACACATATTCCTACAACAGTGCACTGAACGTCGCGGCAGAGTAATGTTCGAAGCGCTTCGCGAACAGGGGTTCGAGATCCAGTTCACAAGTCATTGCGAGGCGATTATCCGGCATGACTTTCCAGCTCTGGTTGGCGAACTCGAAGAGGCCCTGAGGACCACGACCATCCCGATGACCGAGATAATCGGTGGGGGCGGTGGTGAGGCCAAGGTCACCCAGCGCTTGCGCCGGTCGCTCGCAGCAAAGCAATGGCTCAAGCACAATTTCGAGTTGCGCAAAACGGTCGATGGCGTTGCCAAGGAATCGATCAGCCACGAGATCGATCACGTCCGTCGTGATGCACACGGCACGTTTGCGCTCGAGATTGAATGGAACAACAAGGATCCGTTCTTCGATCGCGATCTTGAGAATTTCAAACGCCTGCACGCCGAAGGGGCCATTAGCGCAGGTGCAATCGTGACCCGCGGTTCGGAAATGCAGGCCACGATGCGCGAGAGGGTCCAGCATTTTGCCGAACAGCGCGGAATTGCAGGCTACGCTGACCTCGAACGGTTTGACGCGGGTTCCCCAACGAGAGCACAGCGTCAGCAAATTGATGGTGATGTCGCACGCGGAACACCCTTCGCAACCGCATGGGCACGCAAGTTCACGGCTGACAAGTTTGGTGCGGCAACAACCCATTGGGCGAAACTGCAAAGTCGGGTTGATCGCGGCGTTGGAAACCCTTGCCCATTGCTTCTGATCGGGTTGCCACCCTCCATCATCGACATGGAAGCCTGATAGCCTTCCCCCCTGTCCTACAATCCCCCACCCATGCCATAATGATCCCCTTTTGTTCCAAACGGGAGTCGCATGGTCATGTCCCACCACACCACCAGCAGTTTCGGTCGCGGATGGATTCCCGGGGATCGGGATATCGGTCTGCCGGGTGAGGAACACCTTGCTTCTCCCCTCCCGCCTGCGGGAGGGCCAGAGGACCACCACTATGCGGGTGGGTTTGAAGGAAGCGCGGCGTATGCGGATGCCCACCCCAACCCCTCCCGCGTGCGGGAGGCGCTTTGCATGGCGCAGCCTTTCACGCCCGAACGCCGCGTGCGCTTTCTGCATATCCTTGCCACCGCCGGCAATGTCCGCCGCGCGTGCCATATGGTCGGCGTCTCGCCGCAGTCCGCCTATGTCCACAAGCGGCGCGATGCAGCGTTTGCGGCGGGGTGGGATGCCGCGCTGATCCTCGCGCGCGATGCGGCGGAGGAAGTGCTGGCAGAGCGCGCGCTGCAGGGGACGCATGAGACGATCTTCTACCGGGGGGAGGCGGTCGGCAGCCGCACGCGCTTCGATGCGCGCCTGCTCCTCGCCCATCTCGCCCGGCTCGATGCCCATGCCGCGCGCACCGAGGCGGAGCGCGCTCCCGCGCCGGGCATTGCCGCCCGCTTCGACGATTACCTTGCCGAACTGCTCGATGCCGCTGAGACCGGCTGGGACCCGGTGTTCGAGCCGCCGATCGACGAATTCGACATGCCCCCGCAATGGGCCCCGGCCACGCCGACCCGTGCCGAGGCCTTGCGCGCCGCGCGGGAGGATGTGCTCCACGATTTCCCCGCAAGCGTGGAGGACTTGCCCCCCGAAGCCCTGGCCGATCTCGATCTGGCCGAAACCGATCCCGAAGACGTGCTCGACGCCGCCCTCGCCGAAGCCCAGTCTGCCGCCGAAACCGCCGCGGCGGAGGCATGGGACGATGAAGCCGAAGCCCGCCTCGCCGCGCTCGATGTCCTCTTCGCAGACATGCCGCCCGAAGATCCTCTCCATTTTTCCCTGAGCTTGTCGAAGGGACAAATGGCCAAAGCTGCTGATGATCCTCTCCATTTTTCCCTGAGCTTGTCGAAGGGACAAATGGGGAGGGGGACCGCCCGCGAAGCGGGTGGTGGAGGGGTAATCCCCGCAGAACCCCCCTACGAAGTGAAGTCCCGCCCGTGGTTTCCCTTGAACCGTGTCAACCCCGTCAACCGTGCGGTGTTCAGGCCCCCCAGCGCAGCACATAGGGCTGGCGCGGCTTGCCGGTGATCTGCACCACCACCCGCCGCTGCGCCTGCGCGCCGCCGGGTCCGCGCGCCACGGCGATCACCGTTAGCACGCGGCCGGTCCAGTCCGCCGGGTCATTGATGGCCAGCGCGGGCCGCTGCCCGGCGATCTCGCGCCGCCGCTCGATCACGTCGGGCGCGCTGCCGTCGCCGTCGTTCATCACCTGGATCGCCAGCGGATCGGCGTATCGCTTGTCGAACGGCGCGCCGTTCACTTCGACCGTGGCGATGCAGGCGATGCGGTCGACGAGGGCGGGGGTGAAGCCGCGGATGTCGCCCAGTTCCTCCACGCTTTGCGGCGGCCCGTTGCGGGCGGCATAGCCGAGGGCGCGGTAGGCCCCCGTCTCGGCCCCGGCGGCGCGCGGCGCGTCGTCCTGGTCGATCCAGTCGTCGAAGCTGTCGCGCAGCGTGTTGACTTGGGCTTGCGGCAGGCCCAGCGCGGTCCCCAGCCAGCCCACGTTCTCGCCGTCGATGCGGTTGATCATGATCTTGCCCGCCTCGTCCTCGATCCGGATGGCAACGGGCACCGCGTTGAATGTCTCGGTATAGGTCCGCCCATCAATCGCCCACCGCTCTGCAAGGCCCGGGCGAGTAAGCTGGGCAAGCGCGATGGCCACGCCCGCATCTGCCGCAGCCGTGAGGCGCGCCGCCGTGGTCTCCGCCTCCAGCGTATCGAGCCGCGCCGAAGTCGCCGCTGCCGCCCCTGCCGCCACGGCCGCCATCACGCCGATCCCGGCGACGACGGCCAGCATCGCGTAGCCGCGTTCGCTCTGCCGGGGCGGCAGTTTGGTCACGGGATCTTGCCCTTCGTCTTGAACGGCTCGACCGACTGGATCTTGGCGCGCAGTTCCTCGGTGATCGCGGTGAGGTCGTCAGGCGTGCGCAGCACATGCGGCTTGATCAGGATGATCAGCTCGGTGCGCTTCTGCGAATTGTCGTTGTTGCCGAACAGGAGCCCGCCCAGCACCGGCACGCGGGACAGGATCGGCAGGCCGTTCTTGCCGAAGCTCTTGCTGTCGCGGAACAGTCCGCCCAGCGCGATGACTTGTCCGTCCTGCACCGAAACGGTAGTGGCGACGCGGCGGGTGGTGATGGTGGGGGAGTTGGTGACGCCGCTCTTGGTCGGCTGCACATCGCTCACTTCCTGGCTGACATCGAGCAGCACCGCCCCGCTGGCATTGACGCGGGGGGTGATCTTGAGGATCACGCCGGTATCGCGGTACTCCACGGTGTTCGCCGAAAGCAGGTTGCCCGTGCTGCTCCCGCCCCCCAGCGGCGTAACTTGCTGCGAAAGCACCGGCACCTGATCACCCACCTGCAGCGCGGCGGTCTGGTTGTTGAGCACCATCAGCTTCGGCGCGGACACGACCTTCACCGTCGTGCGCTGTTCAAGCGCGTTCAGTGTCGCGCTGATGTCGTTGTTGTTGGAGTAGAAATAGGAGAAGCCGGGGAAGTTGCGCACCGCCTCGCCCGTCGTCCCCTCGCTCAGCGCGAAGTTCGATTGGCCCGTCTGGAAGTTCCACTGCACCCCGTACCGCAGCCCGTCGTTGAGCCCGACTTCGGTGATCGCCGCCTCGATCATCACTTGCACCGGCGGCACATCGAGCTTGCGCAGCGCGTCCTCAAGGATCGCGTAGTCATGCGCCGAGCCGTAGACGACGACCGCGTTGTTGATCTCGTCCGCCGAGATGCGGACCTTGAGGCCGCCGCCGCCGCCACTGTCCGGCAAGTTGCTGGCCGGTGGCGGCGGGGGGAGGGGCGGCTGACGGCTCGGTCCAGACTGGCCCGGTCCGCTGTCCGGTCCGTTGCTGCGCTGATCGATGGCGAACGGATCGGGGTTGTCGGCCATGCCGGTCGCGCCGCCGATACCGAATGTGGTGTTGATCGTCTTGACCAGATCGCGCGCCCGGCTGTTCTGGACGCGGTAGACATAGAGCCGCGCCTCGTTGCTGGTCCCCTCGCGGTCGAGCACCTCGACCCAGCGGCGCACGTCCTCAAGGTACTGCTTCTGCGCACTGATCGCGATCACGCCGTTGATCTTGTCCATCCCGATCAGCCGCACGAGGCCCCGCGTCGGCGCGTCCGGCGCGTTGATCAGCTTGTCGAGCTCGGGCACAATCAGCCGGCTGTCGAGGTGCTGCGGCACGTAGAGTGCGAAGGACATCGCCCGCAGCCAGTTGACGTCGAACTGGTCGATCACCTTGTGCACCGCCTTGCGCTGCGCTTCGGTGCCCACGATCACCAGTGCGTTCTGGGTGGTATCGAGCGACTGCACCGCACCCGGGACCACGGTATCGAGCAGGCGCCGCAGCTCGTCGGCGCTCACGAATTGCAGCCGCACCGTCTCGCTGCCGAAACCGCGATCGGCGACGAACTCGGTGCCGCGCGCCTTGGCGGCGTCCACCGTCATGATGCGGTAGCCGGTGCCTTCCCACACCATCGCGAGCCCGGCTTTCCGGAGCGAGGCCTCGAACAGATCGAGCAGCTGCTGGCGGCCGACCGGGCCGGCGGTTGTCAGGCCCACATCGACATCGCCGTCGACGCTGACGGTGTAGGGAATGCGCAGCGTATCGCGCAGCACGATCTGGGCGAGCGTGCGGACGTCGGCGCTGGGGATGGTGAATTCGATGTTGCCCTTGGGCGCGCTGCGCGTGCTCTCGCCGCCGGGCAGTGCGGGCGCAGGCTCGCTGCCGCCGACGAGCGCGGTGGTCACGCCTTCGGGACGCGGGGTGGGCGCGGGCGGCGCGGCGGGCAAGCCGCGCTCGACCGGTTGGACCGCCGCCTTTGGTGCGCAGCCTCCCGTGGCGACGAGCGCGAGGGCCGAGAGGGCGGCCATGGGGATTGTCCTGGGCTTAATCACGGATGGTCTCGCTCTCGCTGGTGGCTGATGCGCTGGCGCCGAAGCCAATGCGGAAGGGTATGCCGTTCCTGCGGAACCGGGCGCCGTCCGCCTCGATCCGCAGCAAATACCAGCCGCGGTAGCTGGTGCCGGGTGCCATGCGCAGCACGCGGCCGCTTTCGTCGCGCAGCAGCAGTGCCTTTGCCCGGCCGACTTGCACGCTGCCGAGGACGTAGGTGCCATCGAGCTGGCCGACTGCGCGCAGGGCTGCGGGTGTATCCAGCGCTCCCGCCTGCAAGCTCACGGCCCGCAGCGGGGAGAACAGCGAGCCTTGGCCGGCAAGGTCCGGAGCCGCGACATCTTCGATCGGGGGCAAGCGCCGGTCCGGCGCGCGCCAGACGCCAAGCGCGGGCGGCATGGCTGCGCCTTGCGGCAGGCCAAGCTGCAACGCCGCGCCCGCCAGCAGCACCAGCGCGAGGCCCGCAGGCAGCAGCGCACCGTTCGCCCTATCGGGCCGGTACGAAAGGAGCCGTTGCTTCAAGTCTGACATCGAGCAGATCCGATTTGGGATTGGTCAGGGCATCTTCGGCGATCACCGTCAGGCCATCGACCGCAAGCGCGGGTTTCATCGTGTTGAGGCGGGCGAGCAGGCTCGCTAGCTGCTGGTGGTTGAGCCGCACATCGAGCGCGGCGCGTGCCCAGCCCTGCTCGGCGGGCAGAGCTTCGGAGGCCCTCACGTCTGCGCCAGCCTCCAGCGCGGCGGTCTCGATCCGTTCGCGCAAGGTCTCGCCCGCGTCCTCGGCATCGGGGGCGGCCATGAACAGCACGCGCATTTCCCCGATCTGGCGTTCGGCCTCGGCCTGCAGGGCATTCAGGGCGCTTATGCGCTGCTCGTTGGCATGGAACGTCTGGACCAGCGCATCGCGCCGCGCAGCACGAGCGGAGAACCCCGAAACCAGCGGGCCGATCACGAGGGTCAGCACCAGCGCCACCGCCAGCACCAGGATCAGCACAGCGACGAGCTTGCGCTCGCGGGGCGACAGCGGCCTCATTCGCCGTCCCTCCTGCGCGGGATAAGCATGAGGTCGAAGGGCCGCCCGGTCGCGCTTTCTGAAGCCGCTTCGGCGCGGCCGGCGCGCACGCTGGCGAACAGGCCCGAAGCCTTGAGCGCCGAGACGACGTTCACCCCCGGCGCGGCATAGCCCGAGAGGCGAAGGACTTTGCCGTCCCATTCGAAGCGCTGGACCCACGCCCGTTCCGGCAGCAGGCGGCCCACCACCGCCATCAGCTGCAGTGGCTGCTGCGCGGTGCGCTTGGCATTGAGCGCCTTCACGATCCGCCCGTTGCCGATCACCCGGTCCTCGATCCGCCGCACGGCCATGAGGCCGGGGGCCTGCGCATCGACGAGGGCTTGCAGGCGGCTGACCTGCTGCTGATCGCGCAGCACTGCCGTGCCGATGTTGGCAAGCACCAGCACCGCGACCACGGCCCACCAGAACCGCGCGACGGCGGGGCGCGGGGGGAGCAGGCCAGCTTCGCGCATGGCCGGGGCCAGATCGAAATCGAGCCGTTCGCCGCCCGCATCGAGCGGTCCGACTTGCGCGGGGACAACGCCCGCCGCGTGCGCCGCCTCGGCGATTTCGCGGGCTCGGATGATGGGCAGCGCGCCGACTTCCACGCGGACCATGTCGGACCCTTCCGCCGGGCCAAGCACGCGGATGCCGAGCACGATGCTGTCCGCCGGCACCGGCATGATGCGGTCGGCATCGAGTGCGATCAGCGCGGCGAGATCGGCCTGCGGCAGGCGCGGCAGAGTGAGCGTGCGGACGAGGCAGAGTTCGTCCGGGATCACCAGCGTGTCGGCGCCCGTCCGGCTCGCCGCGATCACCGCGCCCTGTTCGTAGCGGTGCCATGCCGTGAGGCGGCTCCCCCGGACCAGCGCTGCGGGCAGCAGGTCTTCCAGCTCGCGCAGCCACCAGTCGAACCCGCTCCGCGCCATCCGCGCCAGGGTGGTCATGTCGGAATTGAGCAGGTCGGAGAGGGTCATGGCGCCTCCCCGCAATCCACGCTGCGGCGACCATCCTCACAGCCGAGGCGCACGCCGCTCATCGGCCGCACCATCAATACCGGCCATGGGCGCGGATCGCCTGCGGCAAACGCGAGGCGGATGCGCACCAGTTTGGGCGGCTGGGCGCGGCCCTGCCAGCGGTCCTGCCACAGATCGCGCCCGGTGGCCGGGTCCGTCCCGTAGTAGGCGATGTCGAGCCGCTCGACCCCTGCGAGGAGCGGGGCCGCGTTCCAGCCCTCGACGGAAGAGGCGGCAAGATCAGGGCCTGCCAGCAGCGGCACAGAGTAGAGCACGAGCTCGCCGCGCGGGGTGCGGCGCAGGCGCAGCGCCTGCAGCTGGTGCGCGCCATTGGCGGCAAAGCCGGGAGCAGTGAAGGTCAGCTCGTCGGCGCGGCCGATCAGCGCGATCGTATCGCCAGCGCCGCGCGGTTCGACCAGGGTGCGCATCTGTTCAAGGCGCGCGCGCAGCACGGTCTGCGCGGAAACGACCTGGTCCAGCGCAGCAGACTGCCGCTGCGCCGAGCCGTCGAGGCGGGCGATCAAGTTCACCACACCGGCGATCAGCGCCGAGATCATCGCGAACAGCGCCAGCGCCACCAGCATTTCAGCGAGCGTGAAGCCCTTCTCGCGGTGGGCGCTGCAGGGAAGGGCGGCCGCGCTCATTGCTGCGCCTTGAGCGAAGTGAGCCGAGCGAGCGGGCGGCCCGTGGCGGCATCGCTCACTTCGACGCGCACGGTTTGCAGCGCGAGGCCGTCTGTCGCATCGCCCGCATAGGCTTCGCTGGCGATGCGCCACGCCAGCTTGCCATCGCTGCCGCGCGCGGGGATCGGCGAGCCGGAGCCATAGCCGGGGCCGGGCACGCTGGCCGCCGCCAGCACCGAGCGTGCGAGCAGAAGCGCCTGCCGCTGCTGGCTGGCAAAGGTGGCGGTGCGGCCCATCTGCCAGACGGTGTCGAACACCAGCGCCGCCATCAACGCGGCGATGGCCAGCGCGACGAGCGCCTCGACCATCAGGAAACCGCGCTCGCGGGGGGGCGGCCGCATCGCTCAGCCCCCGTTTCCGGCGCCGACGCGCGCGATGGCAATGGCGGTCTGGCTGCGCCCGGTGCCGAGAGTCAGCCGCCCGCCGGTCGTGCTGCCATCGGGATAGAACAGGATGGTCTGCGGCCGGATGGACAGCGGATCGGTGGACGTGACGACGATGCGGCGCGAACCGGCGATCACCAGCGCATGGGTGTCTGCGCTCAGCGCGACAGGTGCGCCGCTGCGCATGGCGGCGGAACGCGCCGCCGCGATCCCCGCCGCCACTTGCTCGCGCACCAGACGCTGCCGCACGGCGAAGCGCGCCGTCTCGATCTGCGGGTAGAGCAGCCCGGCGATCAGCCCGGTGATCGCCAGCACCACGAGCATTTCGAGCAGCGTGAAGCCGCGCTCACGATCACTGGAGGAGGGAAGGGCGGCGGCGCGGGGCATGGCTTACCAGTTGCCGAGGTCCTTGGCCTCACCGCTGCCGCCTTCGGCATTGTCCGATCCCAGGGTGAAGACATCGACCTCGCCGTGCTTGCCGGGCACGGCATAGCGATAGGGATTGCCCCAGGGATCGGTGAGCGCCGCCGCGTTCGGCAAGTAAGGCCCGCGCCAATCGGTCATGCCCGGGGGCTGGGTGACGAGCGCCTGCAGCCCTTCCTGCGCCGATGGGTAGCGCCCGGCATCGAGCCGCAGCAGCTTGAGCGCGGCATCGACGTTCTTGACCTGAACGGATGCGGTCTCGCTCCGCGAGCTCGACAGGTACTTGATCACCTGCGGCCCGACGATCGCATAGAGCAGGCCGAGAATGGCGAGCACGACCAGCAGTTCGAGCAGGGTGAACCCGTTGCGGGTGGGGACGCTTTTGCGGATTTTCATTGGGCCACCGCCAGATCGTTGAAACCGAGAATTGCCGAAAGGATCGAGGCGACCATCGCGGCGACCAGCACACCGAGCGAGACGACCACGACCGGCGTGGCCACCGCGATCACCCGCTCCAGCTGCACTTTCACCTCGCGGTCGAGCACGGTGCCGAGCCGCGCCAGCATGGGGCCGAGCTGCGAGGTTTCCTCGCCGGTGCGGATGAAGCTGAGCGCCATGGCGGGCAGCACGCGCCGCTGCGCCAGCGGCGCGGCGAGGCCGCCGCCTTGCCGCACGACGTCGGTCACTTCGCCGAGGCCGGCGTGCATGTGGCGGTTGCCGACCGCGCGGCGGGCGAGCGCGAGGGCACTGGGCAGCGGGACGCCGCCATCGATCAGCGCGCCGAGGCTGCGGGCAAAGCGCACCGCTTCGATATTGCGGATGAGCGCGCCGATCTGCGGGACATCGAGGATCACCCGGTCAAGCCAGGCCTTGCCGCCGGGGCGGGCGAGGGAAGCGCGTGCGGCGAGGGCGGCGGCGGCGAGCGCGGCGAGGATGACGAGGCCGTGCGCGCGCACAAACCGGCTGGCGCCCATTACCACGAGCGAGGCGGCGGGGAGCTTGCCGGGCGGGGCGGAGGCGAACAGCCCCTCGAACTGCGGCACGACGAACAGCAGCATGAGCAGGATCACGCCGACAGCGATCACGCACAGGACGGCGGGGTAGGTCATCGCCGCGGCGATCTGGCGGCGCTGCTCGTCGGCCTGTTCGAGCATGTCGGCGAGCCGGGTGAGCGCTTCGCCCAGCTTGCCGTTGGCCTCGCCCGCTTCGGTCATCGCGGGGGCGAGACCGGGGAAGAGATCGGGGTGGGCGGCGAGCGCGGCGGAGAGCGGCTTGCCCTCGCGCACGGCGGCCAGCACATCGGCGAGGCGGGCGCGGAGCGGGGGATGGCGCACGTTCTCCACCGCGATGGCCAGCGCGCGGTCGAGCGGGAGGCCCGCTTGCAGCAGCACGCCGAGATCCGCAAAGACATTGGTGACGAGCCGCGCGGGCGTCTTGCCCCGGCGCATGCGGGTGGTGCCGGCCTTCGGCTCGGCGAGTTCGATCGGGCGCATGCCGGACTTGCGCAAGGCTGCGATGGCATCGGCGCGCCCTGATGCTTCGATCTGGCCGGAAACAGCCGCGCCGTTTGCCGCGAGCGCGCGGTACTGGAAGGTTGCCACTGCGCTCAGTCCTCGCTCGCCACGCGCAGGACTTCCTCAAGCGCGGTGAGGCCGAGGCGGGCCTTGGCGATGCCGTCTGCGCGCAAGGTGCCGAAGCCGGCGCGCGCGGCAGCATCGGCGATGGCGCGGGTGTTGGCGCGGCCGAGGATCAGCGCGGCGAGTTCGCGGTCGATGCGGATGAATTCGAACACCGCCATGCGCCCGGAATAGCCCGAACCCTGGCAGTGCGGGCAGCCGGCGGGGTGGTAGAAGGTGTGGCGCTCACCGGCCCGGGCCGCAATGCCGAGCCGGTCGAGCAGAGCCCCGTCTGCCTCATAGGGCTCCCGGCAATGCGGGCAGAGCCGCCGCACGAGGCGCTGCGCGAGGACGCCGGTCAGCACCGAGGAGAGCAGGAACGGCTCGACCCCCATGTCAAGCAGGCGGGTCACCGCGCCCGCCGCCGTGTTGGTGTGGAGGGTGGAGAGGATCATGTGGCCGGTGAGCGCAGCCTGCACCGCGATCTGCGCGGTCTCGGTGTCGCGGATCTCGCCGACCATCATCACGTCCGGGTCCTGCCGCAGGAACGAGCGCAGCGCGGAGGAGAAGCTGTAGCCGATGGCGGGGTTGATCTGGCTCTGCACGACGCCGGGGAGGCGGTATTCGATCGGGTCCTCGATCGTCATCAGCTTGCGTTCGCGCGCGTTGAGATGGGCAAGCGCGGCATAGAGCGTGGTGGTCTTGCCCGAGCCGGTCGGGCCGGTGACAAGCATGATGCCGTGGGGCTGGGCCAGCGCGGCAAGGAACTGCGCGGCAAGATCGGTGTCAAAGCCCAGCGCCGCCGGATCGAGCGCGAGGTTGGCGCGGTCGAGGATGCGCATGACCACGCTCTCGCCGTGGATCGAGGGCGCGGTGGCGACGCGCAAGTCGATCTCGTGGCCGCGAACCGTCAGGCGCAAGCGGCCATCCTGCGGCAGGCGGCGCTCGGCGATGTTGAGCCCGGCCATGACCTTGATGCGGCTGACGACGGGCGCGCGCATCGCAGGCGGTTTTGCCGGCATGTCGCGCAGCAGGCCGTCGATGCGGAAGCGCACGGCGAGCCGGTCTTCGGTCGGCTCGAGGTGGATATCGGAAGCGCGCGCATCGACCGCATCGGCGATCAGGCGGTTGACTGCACGGATGACGGGCGCGTCGCTGACGAGGTCCTTGAGCCGCTCGAGATCACCCTCGTCGACTTCGTCTTCCACTTCGGCGGGAGCGGCATCGGTGCGGTAGAGCCGGTCGATCGCGGCGTCGATATCGCCCCCGCGTGCGACGCGCGGTTCGACGCGGCGGCCGGTGGCGAAGGCGATACCGTCCACCGCTTCACGGTCGAGCGGGTTGGCCATCGCGACGACGACCGCGCCGCCCTCGATGGCGAGCGGCAGTGCGCGGCGATCGCGCAGGAACGGGGCCGACAGCTCGGGAATGGGGGCAGTTTCCGCCGGAAAGCTGCTACTCTCCACCAGCGGCAGGCCCAGCGCGCGGGCGAGCGCGCCTGCCAGCGCTTCTTCCGAGATCAGGCCGAGCCGGGTCACGATCTTGTCGAGCGTCTCGCCGGTTTCAGCTTCGACCAGCCTTGCGCGGGCCAGCGCTTCCTCAGGCATGGCGGCTTCGTGCCGCAGGATCGCGAGGAAATCGGCCGGGTCCGCAAAAGGATTGGCTGGGGAACCCATCAAGATCGCATCAGGCGCGGCGCAGCGCTCGGTCCACGGCGGGCAGGCCTGCGGAAGCAGCGTCTATGCGCATGGTTTGACAAGTCTCATCCCCAACACGCATCCCCCCTAGCCCATGCAATGCGCTGCATTATCATGAAACTTGGCCGAAAACGCGCCGTTCCGCAACACGCGGAACTGCGGGCCATGCGCCTCGGCGCAACACAGGTGTCAAGATGTCGTCATTGATCGGGGCGCATGGCGCGTGGGTTGCCTTGCGCTTGCGACATTCCCGGTGGCCGCATTAACCATAAATTCAGGGCGGCAGTGTTATCGAGCCAATGTAACATTTGCCTGGCGTCAGGTGAGCGTTGCTCTCCCTTGAGACTGGCGGCGGTGGCTCCGGCTTCCGCCGTCGTTTTTCAATCCGCCCCTTGCGCGCCGAGCGCGCGGATGACGCGGTTGAATTCCTCCTCCGGGATCGCGCCCTCGGTCATCGCCAGTTGACCGGTGCGATTGTCGCGTACCACGATGGCGGGTGTGCCGGTGACCCCGGCGACAGAGGCCGCGTTGTATTCCTCCCCCAGCGCCTGCACCGTCTCTGGCGCATGGACGCAGGCATCAAGCGCGGCAGGATCGCTGACCCCGGCGTCCTTCGCCAGTGCTTCCACGGTGGTTCCGGGTGTCTCGGGCAGACCGGCGCCGTTCGTCCGCGTCAGTTCCATGTAGCGGTCGAGGAAGCGGTAGTAGCCCTTGGCCGAAGTCAGCCGACTGATGCAGAGCGCGGTGGCTGACGCGATGATTGCCGGCCGGCCGTGCATCGGCAGGGGCAGCAGGCGCACTGCAAGGTTGACCCGGCCGCCGCTGGCGTCGACCACTTTCTCCGGCGTGCGCCCCAGCATCTTGCAATAAGGGCATTCGGGATCGAGCCACACGATCACGCTGAAATCGCTGGCCGGCTGGCCATAGACCGGCTCACGCGAGGCATCGACCGGAGTGACCGCCCCGGCGCCGTGCCAGATCGATCCGCCATCAGAAGCGGCGGCAGCGGGCGAGGCGGCCAGCATGGCGAGCGCGGCGCCCGCGAGGAGCGGGCGGATAAGGGCGTAACGGAGAAGGGCTGGGCGGAGAAGCTGCATCGGCGGGCCTTCGGCTGAAACGGTGGCAGGGGTATGACAGCGTAAGGAGCGCCGATCGCCAGCAGCATAAGCCGCCAATTCGCTCTAGGCAATTTGGTCCGCCACTGTATATCCCGAGATATAGCTGTCTGGAGCCTGCCTTGCTGCCTCTGTTTCACCTTGTCCGGCGCGGTCTCGCCCTCTGCCTCATGCTGCTCGCCGCGCTGGCGGTTCCGGCCCATGCCGAGACGCGCGGGCCGCTCGTGCTGGCGGCGGCCAGCCTGCAGGAAGCGCTGACGACGGCGGCGGACAGCTGGGCAAGGAAGGGGCATCCGCGCCCCGTGCTGTCGTTCGCGGCATCCTCCGCGCTGGCCCGCCAGATCGCGGCGAAGGCCCCGGCGGACTTGTTCTTTTCCGCCGATCAGGAGTGGATGGACTATCTCGCCGCGCGCAATCTGGTGGTTTCGGCCACCCGCGTTGATCTCCTGACCAACCGCCTTGTGATCGTCGCGCCGGTGCGCAGCCGGGTGAGCCTGCTGGTGCGGCCCGGCTTCCCGCTCGCCCAGGCGCTTGGCGGCGGTCGGCTGGCGCTGGCCGATCCCGATGCGGTGCCGGCGGGCCGCTATGCCAAGACAGCGCTGACCAAGCTCAAGGTCTGGCCGAGCGTGGAAGGCAATATCGCGCGTGCTGAAAACGTGCGGGCGGCGCTGGCGCTGGTTGCGCGCGGGGCCGCGCCGCTGGGCATCGTCTATGCCACCGACGCGCGCGCCGAAAGCGCCGTGCGCGTGGCGGGCTGGATTCCGGCCAACAGCCACTCGCCGATCGTCTACCCGCTCGCGCGCCTCGCTGCCTCGTCTAACCCGGAAGCGGAGGGCTTCCGCCGCTTCCTCGTTTCGGCGGAAGGCAAGGGCATTTTCCGCCGCTACGGCTTCGGCACGCGCTGATCGCGCCGGGGGCTGCGGCATGGGGATGACCGGCGAGGAATGGGGCATCGTCCTGCTTTCGCTGCAGGTGAGCCTTGCTGCGATTGCCGGCGCGCTGCCGGTGGCGTTCGTACTTGCCTGGGTGCTCGCGCGGCTGCGGTTTCCGGGCAAGATCCTGCTCGATGGCCTGGTCCATTTGCCGCTGGTGCTGCCGCCGGTGGTGATCGGCTGGCTGCTGCTGATCGCTTTTGCGCCGGAAGGACCGGGTGGGCGGCTGCTCGCCGCGTTCGGGGTGAGCGTGCTGTTTCGCTGGACGGGCGCTGCCATCGCTGCCGCCGTGATGGCGCTTCCGCTGATGGTCCGCGCGATCCGGCTGAGCCTCGAAGCGGTCGATCCCCGGCTGGAGCAGGCGGCGCGCACGCTGGGCGCGGGGCCTTGGCGCACTTTCGCGACGGTCACGCTGCCGCTGGCTGCTCCCGGCGTGCTGGCGGGTGCGGTGCTGGGCTTCGCGCGCTCGCTGGGTGAGTTCGGGGCGACAATCACGTTCGTCTCCAACATTCCGGAGGAGACCCGCACGCTGCCGCTGGCGATCTATGCCGCGCTTCAGTTGCCCGGCGGCGATACCACCGTGTGGCGGCTGGCGCTGATGGCGGTCGCGCTCTCGCTGGCGGCGCTGATGGCGTCCGAGGCGCTGAGCCGCGCGTCCGGCAACGGCAGGGGCGGCCATGTCCTTTGACATCGACCTGACCCTGCGGCGCGGCGAGCGCACGATTGCCTGCCGCTTCACCGCGCCGGCCGGGATCACCGCGCTGGTCGGGCCATCAGGCGCGGGCAAATCGAGCGTGCTGGAGGCGATGGCCGGACTGCTTCGGCCTGAGGCGGGCCGGATCGTGGTCGGCGGCGAAGTGCTGTTTGACGGCTCCGCAGGCATAAATCTGCCGCCCGAGCGCCGCGCCTGCGGCATGGTGTTTCAGGACTTGCGCCTGTTTCCCCACCGCCGGGTGCAGGGCAACCTGCTCTATGGCTACAATCTTGCGCCGCCCGAACGCCGCTTCATGGGGCTTGAGGAAGCCGCCGCGTTTCTCGACATCGCGCCGCTGCTGGCCCGCCGCCCGCGCACTTTGTCTGGCGGCGAGGCCCAGCGCGTCGCGATCGGGCGGGCGCTGCTCTCAGGCCCGCGCTTCCTGCTGATGGACGAACCGCTGACGGCGCTTGATGACGCGCGGCGCGAGGCGATCATCGCGGTGATCCTGCGCATCCGGGCCGAGCTGGCGCTGCCGATCCTGCTGGTGAGCCACGACCGCGCCGACGTGGCGCGGCTGGCGGATACGGTGGTGGAGCTGACATCCTAGAGCCTGATGACATGGGTTTGATCCACCTTGATTGGCCATGGAAGGGCGCTGGCAAGGCGCGGTGCGCAGCAGGGGCTGGTAGCCCCTGCAAGCAGCGCAACGCTGTCCAACGCCCTTCCATGGCCAACCCCTGCGGGGCGGGCCGCTTTTGGCCCATCACTGCGTCGCTCGTCGCGCACGATGTCCCGCATCGCGCTGCTCCTCGCTCCTTGCGCTGGGCCAAAATCGGCTCCGTCAAGGTGGGTCAAACCCATGTCATCAGGCTCTAAATCTCCAGCTGGCTGCCCAGTTCGATCACGCGGTTGGTCGGCAGGCGGAAGAACACCATCGCGCTTTCCGCATTGCGCACCATCCACGCGAAGAGCTTTTCGCGCCAGATCGCCATGCCCGGGCGCTTGGAGGCGATCAGCGTCTGGCGGGCGAGGAAGTAGCTCGTCTCCATCGGCTTGAACGGCCCGCCCGCACGGGTTTCCGCACCGAGTTCGGCGGGCACGTTGGCTTCGTCCATGAAGCCGATGCGGATGATCATGCGGTAGAAGCCGTGGCCGAGGTCTTCCACTTCGCGCCGCTTTTCGGGCGGCACGTGGGGCACGTTCTGCGTTTCCACGGTGAGCACGATCACCCGGTCATGCAGGATGTGGTTGTGCTTGAGGTTGTGGAGCAGCGCGGGGGGAATGCCCTCCACGTTGGAGGCGAGGAACACCGAGGTTCCGGCCACGCGGCGCACCTTCTGGCAGACCGAACCGAGGAAGATGTCGAACGGCATCGAATCCTCGGCCAAGCGGTCGCGCACGATGCGCCGCCCGGTCGCCCAGGTGGACAGCATGGTGAAGGCGGCGGCGGCGACCACCAGCGGGAACCAGCCGCCATCCGGGATCTTGGTGACGTTCGAGGCGAAGTATGCCCCGTCCACCAGCAGGAACAGCCCGGTGAAGAAGCCGGCGACCAGCGGCGGCCAGCGCCAGACCATGAAGGCCAGCACGCCGAACATGCAGGCGGTGATGAACATGGTGCCCGTCACCGCGATGCCATAGGCCGAGGCGAGGTTGCCCGAAGTGCGGAAGCTGAGCACGAGCAACACGACCAGCACGAGCAGCGCCCAGTTGACCATCGGCACATAGATCTGGCCCGCGGCGCTCGCGCTGGTGTGGCGGATGCGGATGCGTGGCAGGTAGCCCAGCTGCACCGCCTGCTGCGAAACCGAGAACGCGCCCGAGATGACCGCCTGGCTGGCGATCACGGTCGCCATCGTTGCCAGCAGCACGAGCGGCAGGCGCAGCGCTTCCGGGGCGAGGAGGAAGAAGGGGTTCTCGACCGTTTCGGGATGGCGCAGCATCATTGCCGATTGGCCGAGGTAGTTGATCAGCAGGCACGGGAACGCCATGCCGAGCCAGGCGACCGTGATCGCGCGGCGCCCGAAGTGGCCCATGTCCGCATAGAGCGCCTCGGCGCCCGTGACAGCCAGCACGATCGAACCCAGCGCGAGGAAGGCCAGCATCGGATCGAGCGCAAAGAAGTGCACGGCGTGGGACGGATTGAGCGCCCACAGGATTTCCGGCGCCTGCATGATCCCGGTCACGCCGAGCACGGCGATGGTAAGGAAGTAGATCACCATCACCGGCCCGAACAGCTTGCCCACGGCGGCCGTCCCGCGCGACTGGATCGCGAAAAGGCCGATCAGGATGGCGATCGAGATCGGCAGGACCAGCTGCTCGAAGGCGGGGTGGACGACGGTGAGGCCCTCCACCGCCGAAAGCACGGAGACCGCCGGGGTGATGATCGCATCGCCGAAGAACAGCGCCGTCGCAGTCAGCCCCAGCATGACCATCACGTAGGTCCAGCGCGCATCGGCCATGCAGCGGCTGACCAGCGCCAGCAGCGCGAGGCTGCCGCCTTCGCCCTTGTTGTCCGCGCGCAGGATCATGAACACGTACTTGACCGTGACGATCAGGATCATCGTCCAGAACACGAGGCTGAGCACGCCGAAGATATGTTCGGAATCGACCTTCAGCGGATGGTGGCCGATGAAGCTTTCCTTGAGCGAATAGAGCGGCGACGTGCCGATATCGCCGAACACCACGCCAATCGCGCCGATCGCGAGCGTGGCGAGGCCTTCCTTCTGGTGACCGTGCCCCGCGTCGTGGGCTTCGGGGGAAGGGGCTGCGGCCGCTTCTGTTCCGGAATCAGGGATTTGGTCCGTGACTGTGCTGTCCGGCGGCACGCCATCCTGAGTCGCGTTTCGGTCCATCGGCGCGCCGCTACTCCTGCCGAAGGTTCCTTGCGAGAACTATTTTGTGGCCGCCCGCAGGTGTCGGCGCGGGCTGGCTACTTTGGCGCATCGGCGGGCAAGGCGGCGGGGGCGACCAGCTTGTCCGCCGGGACGATCACAACCGGCGCGGCGGTGCGGGTTCCGGTCGGGTCGCGCACCGGCCGGGTGGCCGTGCTGCCGATCGCGCCCGCGTTCTCCACCGCGCGCAGGATCGGGGTGGCGAGCGGCACGTCGCCGTTGTGCTTCACCTTGCGCAAGTGCCGCTCCGCATCATAGCGCGCGGCGTCCGGCATCAGCCACGCCTGCTCGAGCGCACCCGTCGCCGCGAGCACGCGCGCCTTGGCGACATAGGCGTTGGCGATGGCGGCATTGGAATTGCTCCGCGCCAGCAGCAGCTCGCGCGCCAGATCGAGCACGTCGAGCGTGGTGATGAGACCCGCGCGCTGCTGGAGCACCGCGCCTTCATAGGCCTTGCGCGCGGAATTCTCGGCGGAGCGGTAGCTGGCGATGGCGGCTTGCTGTGCCTGCCAGTCGTTCCAGGCCGAGGCGAGCGTCGCGCGGTTTTCGCGCAGCGACGCGTCGAGCAGGCGCCAGTCGGCATCGTTGGCAGCCATCGCCTCGCTTACCCGCGCCTTGCGCAAGCCGCTTTCGAAGATCGGACCGGAAAAGATGAACTGCGCGCGCAGATCGCGCTGCCTGAGATCGTTGGAATAAGCGGTCTGCGCACCGTAGCTGGCGCTGCCCTGAAAATCGACGCGCGGCATGAGATCGGCCTTGGCCGCCGCGAGGCTGGCGCGCGAGACTTTCTCGCGGGCTTGTGCCGCGAGCACCACCGGGCTGTGCATCTCCGCATAGGCATAGGCTTCCTCCAGCTGGAGGACCGGCAGCTGGAGCGGATTGGGCGGCACCAGTTCGCCGGCCGGAACGCCGACCATGCGCAGGAAAGCTGCTTCGCTTGAGGCGGCATCGCGCTGCGCCGAATAGACCTGCGCCTGGCCCAAGGCGACGCGGGTGGAAATCTGCTCCACGTCGGTCGACGTCACTTCGCGCACCGCGAGCCGAGCCTTGTTGTCATCAAGCTGGCGCTGCAGCGCGGCGAGGTTGTCCTTGGCGATGGTCACCGCAGCCCGGTCACGCAGCACGCTGATGTAGCTGGCGATGGCATCGAGCAGGGCCTGCTGCTCGGTCGAGCGCAGGACCTGCCGCTGGAAATCAAGCTGCGCCCGCGATGAGCGCTCCTGCGCGGCATTGCGGCCGAAGGTGAACAGCGGCTGGGTGAGCACGGCGGACGCCGTCGCGGTCCAGCCGGACAAGTTCAGCGGTGCGCCGCGGCGCTGATCGAAGCGGTCGCTCTGGAACGTGGTCGACAGGTTGTAGTTGAGTTTCGGCCCGTAGTTCGCGCGCGCTTGCGCGATGCGGTAGTCGTAGCTGTGCACCGTCGACCGCTGGGCAAGCAGTGTTGGCGAGGTCCAGTAAGCCAGCCGCAGCGCATCGGTGAGCGAGGTGACCGGCGCGCCGGATGCCGCGAGTTCCACGACCTCGGCGGGCGTGCCTTCAGGCAGCTCGGGGCGCACGGCGATGCGGCCCGCTTCGCCGGTAGTGCCGTCATCCGCGTCGGCACGGAAATCGCCGGGGTCGCGCCCGCTGTCCGGATCTTCGGTGCCGTAGCTGCCTGCGGGCGCTGCGGTATCGGGCGGGCCTTGCATCGGGGCGGAAGCAGCGGGCAGTTGCTGCGCAAGCGCCGGTGTCAGCATGGCCCAGCCTGCCGAGGCGGCAAGCAGCGCCGTGCGAAGGGAAGGGTGCATCACCATCGTTGGGGCTCAGTTGTCGCGGAAGGCGCGCATGAACTGGTCCATGAACGGCTTCGTGAGGTAGGACAGCATCGAGCGGTGGCCGGTCTCGATGAAGACTTCCGCGGGCATGCCGCTGCGCAGCGCGAGACCTTCCTTCTTCACCGCCGCCAGATCGACTTCGATCCGCACCATATAGAAAGCTTGCTTGGTATCCGGGTTCTCGCTGCGGTCCGTCGCGACATAGATCACCTTGCCAGGGATTTCGGGCGTAGTCGGCCGGTTGAACGCGGTGAACAGCACCCGCGCCTTCTGGCCTTTCATCGTCTGGTCGATATCCGTCGGGCTGACCATCGCCTCCACCACGAACGTGTCGCGGTCGGGCACGATTTCCATGATCGGCTCGGCCGGGCGCACCACGTCGCCGATCGCGGCGAAGGCGATCTTTTCGATCACGCCGGTATAGGGCGCGCGAATTTCGCTGCGGTCCTGCTGGTCAGACGCGGCGACGCTGCGCAGCTGCTGCTGGTTGAGCGCGGTGTTGACTTGTGCGAGGTCGGTGCCTGCCTGCACCCGACGCGTCTGCGACAGCTGGATCGATTGCTCCTGCGCTTCGGTGATCTTGGCGCGGGCCTGGGCGATCTGCGCCTGGAGCGAGCCGACATTGCCGTCGAGATCGACCGCCGTGCGTTCGAGCTGGTTGAGGCGGTTGATCGTGACGAGCTGCCTGTCCCACAGGTCCTTCACGCCCTGACGCTCGGGCTCGATCAGCTTGCGCTGCTGCTTGAGCGCCGCGATCTGCGATTCAAGGCCCCGGATCTCCTCGTTGTATTGCTGGACCCGCGCGGCGAGCTGGGCGCGCAGGCCTGCTTCCTCCGTCTGGCGGATCGCGAAGAGCCGCGTCTCGTCGGCCATTGCCTTGGCTGCGCTGGGGTTCTTCGAACCGGTCAGCTCCGGCGGGAACACTAGCCGGCCCGAACCGAGCCGTTCTGCTTCGAGCCTGGCCTTCTGCGCGAGCAGCTGTTCGACCGTGAGGTTGGAATACGTCGCGTCAGCGCCGGTCACCCGGTCGTCGAGCCGCATAAGCAGCTGGCCCTGCATGACGTGCTCGCCATTGTGCACATAGATCGCCTTGATCACGCCGCCGGTGGGGTGGGCGATGCGCTTCACCCGCGATTCCACGCCGACCGAGCCGCCGCCGATCACCGCGCCACCCATCGGTATCAGCGCGGCGAGCAGGAACAACACGATGAGCAGGCCGCCGATGGTGTAGAGCAGCCGCTTGAGCAGGACCGGCGCCTGCGCCTTGTCCGCCCCGTCGTCGGCAAACGCCGGAAGCAGCTGGCGCGCGGGATCGGGAATGGTCGCGGGCATGTTCATGCGGTGGCTTCCTTGGCCGGGTTGCTGCTGCCTTCGGGGCCTTCTGCGTGCGGGACCTGACCTTGCGCGCTTTGTGCCTGCATGCGTTGCAGCACTTCGTCGCGCGGGCCGAAGTCCACCAGCCGTCCGGTGTTGACGACCGCGAGATGCGTCGCGGGGCCCAGCGTCGCCGGCCGGTGGGTGATCATGATGACGATGCCGCCACGCGCCCGCATGCCGGCAATCGCATTGGCCAGCGCCGCGTCACCCGCCGTATCGAGATTGGAATTGGCCTCGTCGAGCACGAGGAGGAACGGATCGCCATAGAGCGCGCGGGCGAGGCCAATGCGCTGCCGCTGGCCGGCGGACAGCTCCACCGCGCCGGCCGAGACGGGCGTTTCATAGCCGTCGGGCAGGGCAAGGATCACTTCGTGCATCCCTGCCGCGCGCGCTGCGGCGATGATCCCTTCGGAGGTCGCCTCGGGATCGAAGCGTGCGATGTTCTGGCCGATCGTGCCGTCCACAAGGTCGACCGTCTGCGGCACATAGCCGAAGTAGCTGCCCAGCGTTTCGGGATCCCACTGGTCTAGCGTAGCACCATCGAGCCGCACTTCGCCGCGATTGGGTTTCCAGATGCCGAGGATCGCGCGGACCAGCGTCGTCTTGCCCGCCGCGCTCGGCCCGACCACGGCAAGGACTTGCCCCGGGGTGAGGGTGAAGGAGACCCCCGAAAGCGTGAACCGCTGCGTGCCCGGCGGCGCCACCCAGATGTCGCGCACGGAAAGCTCGCTTGAAGGGCGATCCAGCAACACGCCGCGTGCGGCGGGCTTGCGGAACGTGGCCACGGCCTGCGCGATGCGGCTCCAGCCGGTGCGCGCGGCGACAAGGCCCTTCCAGTTGGCGATGGCCTGATCGACCGGCGCGAGTGCGCGGCCGGACAGCACCGAGGAGGCGAGGATCACGCCGCCGCTAGCCTTGCCGTCGATCACCAGCATCGCGCCGACCGACAGGATCAGCGATTGCAGCAGCATGCGGAACGCCTTGCTGGCTCCGCCGAGCCGGCTGACCGTGCGCGAGAGGTAGGACTGCGCTTCGATGAAATTGGTTTCCCAGCTGGCCGTGCGCGCGACGAGCCGCTCCTGCATGCCCATCGCGAAGGCGCTTTCGGCAAAGCGGATTTCGGAAAGCGCCGCAGCAGAACGGCGACCAGTGATGTTGGAAAGCTCGCGCGAGCCCGCGCTGGTCCGGCGATTGGAGACAATCGCGATCCATGCCATGACGAAAACGCCCGCCAGCGCCGTCACGCCCAGCCACCAGTGGAGCGCGAACAGCACGATCATGAACATGATCACCCACGGCAGGTCGATCAGTGCGACAGGGCCTTGTCCGGCGAGGAAGGTGTGGATGGAATCGAGATCGCGGGTGAACTGCAGGCCGTCACCTTTGTCCGCACCGCCGCGCAGGGGACGGGTGACGGTGGCATAGTGCACCGCTTCGAACAGATCGTCGTGCACGCCGTTGGCAATGCCGAGCAGTGCTTCACCGCGGATCGCTTCGAACACCGATTGGAACGCGTAGACGAGCACCAGCATGCCGAACAGGCCAATCAGAGTCGGCACGCTGCGGCTTGGCAAAACGGAATCGTAAACGAGCAGCATGTAGGCCGAGCCGGCGAAGACCAGCACGTTGAGCATGACACTGGCCACGGCCACCAGAACTAGGCCGCTGCGATAGCGTGCGGCAAAAAGCCGCATAAGTTGACGGTCTACGCTCATAGTCCCCCTGCCGACTTGCGGCTAACCTATCACATCTACACCATGCAAGCGCACTTGCATCCTCATTGGCACGGACCCGCCTAGTGATCATGCGTTACTGTAGTCGGTCTAGGCAAAGGAAAATAATGACATCGGCCAAGTTCCTCCCTTGTCGGTTCGGGATGGGACACCTCAGCCTTAGGCCGTGAAGGGACGCGCGAAGGTGGTGCGTGAGACAAGAAACGCCAGTAACCCCATGTTACTTTTGGGGAATGGCGGAAGGTTAACGTCGCCGCGAAGCCGGGATCAGCTTTCGGCGGGCACGTCGTAATTCCGCGGCGGGGCGAGCCGCAGCGCGTCGGATATCTCGATGACCACGGCGACAGCGCGTGCTTCTTCGGGCGTGAGGCCACTGAAATCGGGCAGAAACGCGCGCGCAGCCTGAATCAGATTGCCCGGGCTCCGCTCCAGTTCGGATCGATACTCGGCCAGCGTGTGGCACCCGTCGATCGCGGCCCAGTCGATTCCGCCCGGACCCGGTCGCTGGTGAAAGGCCCAGAGCGCCTGTACCGCGCGCTCGACCGCGACGCGTGCATGATCGCCGACGCCATCCGGCGAAGCACGCAATTTCAGCTTCTGACGGTAGCGGCGCTGCCGCTCGGCGTTGGACAGGGCCATGACAGGCGGTTTGGCGCTCCCTCTGGAACCGCGCAATCCGCATTGTTCGTTACGTAACTATGCCTAGATCTCGGCGTTTCACAATCGACGCGGCGCGATTGACCTTGGTCAATTCCTCGTCGCGCCGGGGTGGCTATGCAGAGATGCCGGGATATTCCGGCCTCACTGCGAGAGAAGTGCCACCACCATGTCTGCTGCACCCCGCACCATTCCCGAAGGCAGTGCCGCTTCAGCCGCCGATCCGCGCGCCTTGCGGCGCTCCATTCCCGGCACGGCGCTGTTTGACGGGGACCTCGCGGTCCGCGGGTTTGCGCTCAACGCCATGTGCTTCTCGTTCAACGACGCGGCCAACCGCGCGGCGTTTGTCGCGGACGAGGAGGCCTATTGCGCCCAATATGGCCTGACCGACGAGCAGCGCGCCGCAGTTGCCGCGCGCGATGTGCCGGCCATGCTCGCGGCGGGCGGCAACGTCTACTACCTCGCCAAGCTGGCCGGCATTCTGGGCCTTAATGTGCAGGACCTAGGCGCGCTCCAGACCGGGCGCAGCGTGGCCGAGTTCAAGGCGTTGCTGGTCGCCGCGCGTGCCGGGGTGGATCCCGGTCTCGGCGGCTTGCATCTGGGGCCGCGGTCTTCCGCCTCGGCCCGCCAACAGGAGACAGCGTGATGGCAGAGGTTGTCGGCGGCTATTTCACTAGTCACGTTCCCGCGATCGGCGGCGCGATCCAGCGCGGGGACCAGCAGGCGGACTACTGGAAGCCCTTCTTCGACGGGTTTCCGCCCGTCCGCCAGTGGCTTGCCGATGTCGCTCCGGATGTGGCGGTGGTGTTCTACAACGACCACGGGCTCAACTTCTTCCTCGATGCCATGCCAACCTTCGCGGTTGGCGCAGCGGCCCGCTATGACAACGCGGACGAAGGCTGGGGCCTGCCGGTCTACAAGAGCTTCGCGGGCCACCCCAATCTCTCGTGGCATCTCATCGAGACGCTGGTGGAGGCCGAGTTCGACGTGACGACCTGCCAGAAGATGAAGGTCGACCACGCGTTGTCGATCCCGTTCGAGCTGGCCTGGCCCGATGCCGAGGCGTGGCCGGTGAAGCTGGTGCCGATCGCGATCAATACCGTGCAGTTCCCGCTGCCTTCGCCGAAGCGCTGCCTTGCGCTGGGGCAGGCGGTCGGCCGCGCGCTGCGCAGCTGGAAGGGGGATGAGCGGATCGTCGTCGTGGGCACCGGCGGCCTCTCGCACCAGCTTGAAGGCGCGCGGGCCGGGTTCATGAATCCGGATTATGACCGCTTCTGCCTCGATCACCTTGCCGACGATCCCGCCGCGCTGACCGGGCACACGGCCGAGCAGGTGGCGGAGCTCGCCGGGACGCAGGGCGTGGAAATCCTCAACTGGATCGCCGCGCGCGGGGCACTGGGCGATGCGCCGCAGGCCATGGTGATGCGCAACTATCACCTGCCGATCAGCAATACGGCAGCGGCAACGGTGGTGCTCGAACCGGCCTGAGCCGGAGGGTTACTCGCCCGGGTCGTTGACGGCCAGCAGCGCGAGTTCGGTGCGGTTCTCGATGCCCAGCTTCTGGTACATCGCGTGGAGGTACACCTTCACCGTGCCTTCGCCGATGCCAAGCTCCGCGCCGATATCGCGGTTGCGCATGCCGCGCGCGACAAGCCGGGCGATCCGCCGTTCACGCTGGTTGAGCCGCTCGAGCGGGCCGCCGTTGTCCACGCTCAGCGAAAGGTCGAGCGCGCGCTGGAGCAGTGCCGGCTCGATCGCCTTGCCGCCCGAATGGACCTTTTCCAGCACTTCGACGAGGCCGCCTTCGGCGCCGTCCTTCTGCACGATCCCTTCGACCCCGGCGCGCATCACGGCGAGGAGCTGCCGATCGTTGATCCCGGCGGTCAGCAGCACGACCGCGCGCTTGTCGCCCCGGGCGCGCAGCTCTTCGAGCGCCTGCACCCCGTTCATGCCCGGCATGTTGATATCAAGAAGGACAATCGCGGGATCGTGCGTGTTGATCGCGGCCAGCGTTTCCTCGCCGCTCGCGGTACCCGCAACGACCTGGAAGCGGCTGCCACGAAGCACGGCTTCTACACCGGCGCGAATGAAGCCGTGATCATCAGCAACAAGAACGGGAATCATCAGGCAATCCTATTGGGCAGGGCGATTTCGAGCAATGCCCCCGGATGGTTATGACAGATCGAAAGCGTTCCGCCCAGAGCCTCTACCCGTTCGCTGATCGAACGCGGGCGAGGGATCGCGCTGTCGTCGGGGAAGCCATTGCCGTCATCGGCAATCCGCAGGGTCAGGCCGGGTCCGCCGGTGTTCAAGGCGACGTCGACTTCGCTGCAGCCGCCATGGCGCGCGGCGTTCGCCACGGCTTCGCGCATGACCTGCCGCAGTTCGTGTGCGAGGCTGATCGAGACCGGCATCGGCCGGTGCTGCGCGTCCAGCTTCACCGCAATGTGCCAGTGGTGGCTCATCTCGCCGAGCAGCGTCTCGAGCTCTTCGACAAGGTCGGTGCGCCGGTCGCCTTCCTCGCCGCGCCGGAGCCGCTGGATCATGGCGCGCAGCTCGCCCTGCTCGCGCCGGAGGGCCGATTTGAGATCGTTGATTTCCTCGGTCGGGTCCTGTCCCTCGCGGATCCAGCGCGACAATGCTTCGAGGCGGAACAGGGTGCCGGCAAGGAACTGCGCCACGCTGTCATGCAGGTCGCGCGCCAGCGCATCGCGCAGCGCGGCGGCGGAGGCAGCCTGCGCCAGCTCGGCCAGATCCTCGCGGTCGATTTCGCTGCTGAGATGGCGGCCGATCGTCTCGACCAGCGGCAGATCGTCGACGCACATGTCCGGGATGCCCCAGATCAGCAGCTGCCCGGGGCCGGCTGCGGTCTCGAACGTGACGATCATGCCTTCCTTGACCCCGCAATGCGCGGCGAGCGGCGCATTGACGGGGCCGGATATGGCAACCGGATAGGAGCTGGCACGGCTGATGATGCGGCGCCCCCGCGTGCGGTCGATCAGGGCGGCGCGATCAGGTTCACCGAAGCTGCCGTCGAGCACTTCGGGTCCGAGCCGGTCGACGATCACTGCATAGCCGGAATCGCGCAGCAGCTCGGTCCAGGGTTCCTCACCGTGCGGCACTGCGATTGCCGCGCCACGCGCCTGAAGGGCAACACGCGCGAACGTCAGCGTATCGACGAGAATGGCGTTGCGCCGTTCACCGGGAGTGCCGGGGGTGCGCGGCATTGGCGCGGAGCGGGGGCCGCGCTGCTCTCCGCTCAGCCAGACCATCATCATCGACAGTACGCCGAGGTACATCAGCCGCCGTCCGTAGCGGTAGGGGTCGATCGGCAGCCCAAACACAAACAGGTTCACACCGATCAGGAGATTGAGGCCGATCAGGGCGAGCGAAGTCCATGCCACCGCATGCCACCCCCAGCGCAAGGTGGCGCTGATCAGCAGGAACGCGGTGAGCGCCATGAACGGGCTGTTGAAATCCGACTTGCCGACTTCGGAGAAATAGACGGCGATCACGAATGCCAGTGTATCGACCCCATGGACCCAGGGGGCGAGACGGAACTCCCACCACCAGCTGCGCCAGGCGATCATGATCATTACCGCCGCGCCGGCGAGGTAGGACGCCAGGATGAGATAGACGAAGCCACCACCCGTGCCGGGCGCGGATGGGTCGAGCAACAGCGCCACAAGGAATACAAGTGCCATCGCAGCACGGCTCGCCGCGAGAACCTTTCCGGTTCGCCGTGCGAACATCCGCGGCCTCATTTCGTCCTTTCCCCCGGGTTAATAAGAGCTTTATCGTATGTTAGGGGAAGGTATGATGTTTTGTGACCGTCTGCAATGACGGCCTCCGATGTCAGCCTGCGGGCTTGTATTAGGAGCCTAGTTCTACTTGCGGTCAAGGCGGTATTAATCCATTTTTACCGCCGGTTTGGTGATGTCAGGGTCGTGACAGCAAAGCATGGGCAAGTCGGAACATAGCCTCGCATCGCCGGTTTCCCGCGGGTCGGGCAGCGATGTGGCTGCCCGTGCAGCCTCAGACCGCGATGGCACCATGCGTTCCGATTCGGTCAGCTCCGGTGATTTTGACGACATACTGACAACCCTGACTGACAAGCAGCGTGCGGTTCTCGATCTCCTGATCGAACACAGAACCTCGAAAGAGATTTCCCGCATTCTCGGGATATCCCACCACACCGTCGATCAGCGCATCATGCTGGCCCGCGCCAAGCTGGGCGTTGCCACGCGCGGTGAAGTGGCACAGGCCTATCGCCGGCTTGTCGCCAATACGGCACCTGCTTCATCCATATACGAACGATCCGTATATGACTTTTCCGACGTCGCGCCGCCCGTCGATGCCCTGCAAGAACCAGAGCGGGATGACAGGACGGACTGGACCAACAGCCCGCTGAGCCGCCGGGATGCACTGCAAGGGCAAGTGCTTATCAGCGACGAGGCATTGGCCGAGCCCTACCATCATGTCCTCCCGGAGATGTTCGACGGGCCTTACGGGACCTATATCCGGCTTGGGACCATTGCGGTCTTCGCTATGTTCCTGATCCTGATCGTCATGGGCGGTCTCGCGATGTTTGCGCAGTTATCGCAGATCATCGCGCACTGATCCGGCGCGAACCTCTTCTCCTTGTAGGTAGACATGGGCCCTGGGGAGGGCTCCAGCCATGGAGAGACAGAGATGACCGCATTTGCTACCCAGATGACACCTCAGATGCCGCTTGATGTGGCGCAGCTGCGGATCGCACGCGATCTGCATCAGGCCGAAGCCGCGCTCGATGAAGCGCTCGTGCGCCAGGCACAGCTTCTGCAGACCATGGTCGGCGCCCGCCGCGAGACCGGCGTTTCCCCCTTCCTCGGACAGGACGCGCTGATGCGCCTGCTCAAGAGCCAGCAGGCCATGCTTGATGCCGGCGGCGAACTCGCCCGCGTCCATAGCCGGCTCAGCACCATCTCGGTAGAGACCTGCGGCGGCAACGATGCCTGCCCGCCGGCCGCGCTGCTCGAAGGCGCCGGCCTTGCAGATGCGGAGGTAGCCGCTGTGGCCATGGCGGCGTAATGCCAGCCCGGACCACTGACCGGAGATCCTGACCCGCCATGATATGGCTCTGGATCCTTCGCATAGTGCTGATCGCCACTGTGCTGTTCGCGGCCCGCAAGGGAGACGAACCTGAACAGCTGGTGGCGACGGTGCTGCTTTCCACATTCGTACTGGATGTGGGCAATCACATGCTGTTCGGCGATCCGGCCTGGTACACGGTCAACCCGGGACACCTGGTGATCGATACCTGGGCTTTCTTCACTCTGCTCTGGGTGGCGCTCTATGCCAATCGCGGCTGACCGCTGTGGGTTTCGGCCTCACAGGTCCTCGTCGTGCTCGGTCATGTCGCAAAGCTCTGGGAAGTGGACATGGTCCGCCGAGCCTATTGGACGATGACGCAAATGCCATTCCTGTTCCAATTGATCGTGCTCGCCGCCGGCACCTGGACGCACGTCGAGCGCCAGCGCCGCATCGGCCGCTATCACTCGTGGCGGCTCGCATGAGCGCGCGGATCATCGGTCGCCATGATCGTGGCCGTCGCCGCGCCGCGCTGCGCCGCGCCAAGCCTGCTGCTCTGACCGACGCTGGCGCGGGTCAGGGCCAGATTGGCGAGGTCGGCCCCGCTGCCGTCCCGGACGTGACCAACGCGGTCGTCGCGGGGCTTCACGCAGCCTCAGCCCGGATCACGCCGGAAGCGCTGCTGGCCTTTGCGCGGGAGACTTACGCCGTCCGCCGCCGCCGCGATCGCCATCTGCCCGGCGACCTGTTCGGCGAGCCGACGTGGGACATTCTGCTCGATCTCTATGTGGCCACGCGGGAAGGTCGGCCTGTGCCCACCACCAGCGCCTGCATCGGGGCCAATGTCCCGCCGACGACCGCGCTGCGCTGGCTCCGCATTCTGGAGACGCGCGGGCTGGTCGAACGCGAGGAAGATGGTCGTGACGGGCGCCGGACATTTGTCCGCCTCTCGCAGCGGGGACTGGCGGCAATGGACGATTGGCTCCACGTGGCGCTTGCAACGCTGGACCACGCGGTGGGATCGATCCTGCGGCGCACGACTCCGCCACTTGCCGAGGCGGCGGAATAGGCCGGATCTTTGGCCGGGACCTTTGGCCCGCCGGTGGCTTGAAGCTTGACCGGCGGGCGGTTCCGGCATAAGGGCGCCACGTCCCGAACGGCTTCCGGCCAATCGGTTCAACAGAGCTGAACATTGCCGGTGCGCGGCAAGTGGGGCCTCGAAGGCGGTTTTGCTGCCATTCGCGGGTCCCTCTTGTGTTTGGTCCAGTCTTCCGAATCGGGGGCAGGGATCAGGCAATCGTCGTCAGCCGTCAAAGTAACCCGGTGGCGACTTGCCCCGGGTGGAGCGTTTTCGGCTCATGCAGCGCTTCGGCGCGAGGCTCCGTGCCTTGCCCGCCGCTGGATGAGATATTCCGCAAGCCTTCACCTGGTTCCTGCCGCGCCCGCAACCAAGGTGAAGAGTCCTTCATGCCTACGATCAACCAGCTGGTCCGCAAGGGCCGCGAACCGCAGAAGACCAAGTCCAAGGTCCCTGCGATGGAGCAGAACCCGCAGAAGCGCGGTGTTTGCACCCGCGTCTACACGACGACCCCGAAGAAGCCGAACTCGGCGCTGCGCAAGGTGGCCAAGATCCGCCTGACCAACAGCCGCGAAGTCATCTCGTACATCCCGGGCGAAGGCCACAACCTGCAGGAGCACTCGGTTGTGCTCATCCGCGGCGGCCGTGTGCGCGACCTTCCGGGCGTGCGCTACCACGTGCTGCGCGGCGTGCTCGACACCCAGGGTGTCAAGGATCGCAAGCAGTCGCGTTCGAAGTACGGCGCCAAGCGTCCGAAGTAAGTCTCATCTGGGTCGGAGCTGCAGGGCGCATCCCGTGAGGGGCGCCTCGCTCCGAAGGAGTACAGAATATGTCTCGTCGTCGTCGTCCCGAGAAGCGGGAAATCCTGCCTGATCCGAAGTTCAACGATCAGATCCTCTCGAAGTTCATGAACAACCTCATGCTCGATGGGAAGAAGTCGGTCGCGGAAAGCATCGTCTACGGTGCCATGGAAACCATGCAGACCCGCGCCAAGGCCGATCCGCTGCAGCTGTTCCACGATGCGCTGAACAACGTGAAGCCGCAGATCGAAGTCCGCAGCCGCCGCGTCGGTGGTGCGACCTACCAGGTCCCCGTCGAAGTGCGCGCCGAGCGTGCCCAGGCCCTCGCGATCCGCTGGCTGATCACTGCTGCGCGCAACCGCAGCGAGACCACCATGTCGGCGCGCCTTTCGGCCGAACTGCTCGACGCTGCCAACAACCGCGGCAACGCGGTCAAGAAGCGCGAAGACACCCACCGCATGGCCGACGCCAACCGCGCCTTCAGCCACTACCGCTGGTAAGGTATGGTGCCCAAGAGGGTCACTGGTCCGTCAGTCACATGATGATCAGGCGACCGTCTTGAAAAGGTCACGCTAAGCACTCTATGGGGCGGGCCGGAACCATCCGGCCCCTCCCGAACCCAAGGAACCTCCCATGGCCCGCAGCCATCCGCTCGAGCTCTATCGCAACATCGGCATCATGGCGCACATCGACGCCGGCAAGACCACGACGACAGAGCGCATCCTCTACTACACCGGCAAGTCCTACAAGATCGGCGAAGTCCACGACGGCGCCGCGACGATGGACTGGATGGAGCAGGAGCAGGAGCGCGGCATCACGATCACGTCGGCCGCCACCACCTGCTTCTGGAAGGCGGACAGCGGCAAGGGCCAGGAATACCGCATCAACATCATCGACACCCCCGGGCACGTCGACTTCACCATTGAAGTCGAGCGCTCGCTGCGCGTGCTCGACGGCGCGGTGGCCTGCTTTGACGGCGTTGCCGGCGTTGAGCCGCAGTCGGAAACGGTGTGGCGCCAGGCCGACAAGTACGGCGTGCCGCGCATGTGCTTCATCAACAAGCTCGATCGCACCGGTGCGAACTTCAAGTACTGCGTGCAGTCGATCATCGACCGCCTCGGTGCCAAGCCTGCCGTGCTCTACATTCCGATCGGCATGGAATCGGACCTGCGCGGTCTGGTCGACCTCGTTCACAACCGTGCGATCATCTGGAAGGACGAATCGCTCGGCGCCGAGTTCTTCTACGAGGACATTCCGGCTGATCTGGCTGATGAAGCCGCGATCTATCGTCAGGAACTGATCGAGCTCGCGGTCGAGCAGGACGACGAGGCGATGGAAGCCTACCTCGAAGGCACCGAGCCCGACGTCGCGACGCTGAAGGCCTGCATCCGCAAGGGCACGCTGGGCCATGCCTTCGTGCCGGTGGTCTGCGGTTCGGCGTTCAAGAACAAGGGCGTCCAGCCCCTGCTCGACGCCGTGGTCGACTATCTGCCTTCGCCGCTCGACATCGAAGACGTCCAGGGCGTCAAGATGGACAGCGACGAGAAGGACAGCCGTCCGGCCAAGGACGACGCACCGTTCTCGGCGCTCGCGTTCAAGGTGATGAACGATCCGTTCGTCGGCAGCCTCACCTTCATCCGCATCTATTCGGGTTCGCTCACCAAGGGCACCTACCTGAACTCGGTGAAGGACAAGAAGGAGAAGGTCGGCCGCATTCTCGAAATGCACGCCAATGACCGCAAGGACATCGACGAAGCCTTCGCAGGCGACATCGTTGCTCTGGCGGGCATGAAGGAAACCACCACCGGTGACACGCTGTGCGCCGAACGTTTCCCGATCGTGCTCGAGCGGATGGAATTCCCCGAGCCCGTCATCGAGCTTTCGGTGGAGCCCAAGACCAAGGCCGACCAGGAGAAGATGGGCATCGCGCTCAACCGTCTCTCGGCCGAGGATCCCTCGTTCCGCGTCTCGACCGACCATGAATCGGGCCAGACGATCATCAAGGGCATGGGCGAACTGCACCTCGACATCATCGTCGATCGCATGAAGCGCGAATTCAAGGTTGAAGCCAACGTCGGCGCGCCGCAGGTGGCCTACCGCGAATACCTCGGCAAGCCGGTGGATGTGGACTACACCCACAAGAAGCAGTCGGGTGGTACGGGTCAGTTCGGCCGCGTGAAGGTCAAGGTCACGCCGGGCGAGCGCGGTTCGGGCTTCATCTTCAAGGACGAAATCAAGGGCGGTAACATTCCGAAGGAATACATCCCCGCCATTGAGAAGGGTTTCCGTGAAACCGCCGAGACCGGCTCGCTGATCGGCTTCCCGATCATCGACTTCGAAGTCCTGCTCTACGACGGCGCCTACCACGACGTCGACTCGTCGGCACTGGCCTTCGAAATCTGCGCCCGCGCCGCAATGCGCGAAGTGGCTCAGAAGTCGGGGATCAAGCTGCTCGAGCCGATCATGAAGGTCGAAGTGATCACGCCGGAGGAATACCTTGGCGACGTGATCGGCGACATCAACTCGCGGCGCGGACAGATCCAGGGCACCGACAGCCGGGGCAATGCCCAGACTGTGGTTGCCATGGTTCCGCTGGCGAACATGTTCGGCTACGTGAACCAGCTTCGCTCGTTCACGCAGGGACGTGCGAACTACTCGATGTTCTTCGATCACTACGACGAGGTCCCGCCGAACGTCGCGACCGAGATCAAGGCGAAGATGGCGTAAGCGGCGTTTTCCGGCACTTCGCGCCTCCGCGCGAAATACCGGGGAACGGCGGGCTTGCATAAGCAAGCGGATCAATCTAGGGGCGGCGCCTGATTCAGCGGGTGCCGTCTTTTCCCGCAGATTCTGCATTTTTTTAAAAGAAGAAGGTTTGAGCAATGGCCAAGGCTAAGTTTGAGCGGACCAAGCCGCACTGCAACATCGGCACCATCGGTCACGTCGACCATGGCAAGACCACCCTGACGGCGGCGATCACCAAGGTGCTCGCCGAGACCGGCGGCGCGACGTTCACCGACTACGCGAACATCGACAAGGCCCCGGAAGAGCGCGAGCGCGGCATCACCATCTCGACGGCCCACGTCGAGTACGAGACCGCCAACCGCCACTACGCGCACGTCGACTGCCCAGGTCACGCCGACTACGTGAAGAACATGATCACCGGTGCTGCCCAGATGGACGGCGCGATCCTGGTCGTGAACGCCGCTGACGGTCCGATGCCGCAGACCCGCGAGCACATCCTGCTCGCCCGCCAGGTCGGCGTGCCGGCTCTGGTCGTGTACATGAACAAGGTCGACCAGGTTGACGACGAGGAAATCCTCGAGCTCGTCGAGCTGGAAGTGCGCGAGCTCCTTTCGTCGTACGACTTCCCGGGCGACGATATTCCGATCGTCAAGGGTTCGGCTCTGGCCGCTCTCGAAGGCCGCGACGACAACATCGGCAAGAACTCGATCAACGAGCTCATGGCCGCTGTCGACAGCTACATCCCGCAGCCGCCCCGTCCGACCGACAAGCCCTTCCTGATGCCCGTCGAAGACGTGTTCTCGATCTCGGGTCGTGGTACGGTTGTGACCGGCCGCGTCGAGACCGGCATCGTCAAGGTTGGTGAAGAAGTCGAAATCGTCGGCCTTAAGGACACCGCCAAGACCGTCGTCACCGGCGTTGAAATGTTCCGCAAGCTGCTCGACCAGGGTGAAGCCGGCGACAACATCGGCGCGCTGGTTCGCGGTGTGAAGCGTGAAGACGTGGAGCGTGGCCAGGTTCTCGCCAAGCCGGGTTCGGTTACGCCGCACACCGAGTTCTCGGCTGAGGTCTACGTGCTGTCGAAGGACGAAGGTGGCCGTCACACGCCGTTCTTCGCCAACTACCGCCCGCAGTTCTACTTCCGCACCACCGACGTCACCGGCGAAGTGATCCTTCCCGAGGGCACCGAGATGGTGATGCCCGGCGACAACCTGACCCTGTCGGTCCGTCTCATCGCGCCGATCGCGATGGACGAAGGTCTGCGCTTCGCGATCCGCGAAGGTGGCCGTACCGTCGGTTCGGGGGTTGTCAGCAAGATCACGAAGTAATATAGGCCGCGCACCGGCGGGAGATTCGCTCTCCCGCCGGTCCGGTTTTTACGGATCAGCGGCCCGCTTTCTCCTCGCTTCAACAGCTGGGGCAGGGTGAGAGGGTGGAGCGGCTGGTCTTTTTGTTTTAGCTCTTTCGCATCGGTAAACGGACATGGACGCCCAGAATATCCGCATTCGTCTCAAGGCTTTTGATCACCGCGTGCTCGATCAGGCCACTGGCGAAATCGCTGACACCGCTCGCCGCACCGGCGCGCTGATCCGGGGCCCCATTCCGCTTCCGACGCGCATCGAGAAGTTCTGCGTCAACCGCGGTCCGCACGTCGACAAGAAGTCGCGCGAGCAGTTCGAGGTTCGCACCTACAAGCGGCTGCTCGACATCGTGCAGCCCAACGCCGCCACCGTGGACGCGCTCATGAAGCTCGACCTCGCCGCTGGCGTCAACGTCGAGATCAAGCTCGCGTAAGCGAGATTGCCTCGTAGCCCCCGCGAAGGCGGGGGTCGCGTAAGAATTCGCTCCTGCCGCAAGGCAGAAGCACCAGAGTTTTGGAGGCAACGAGCCTCCCGGACAATGGGATACCTCCGGCGCCGCTCTCTTAGGGAGCACTTAGCCGGGCAAGCGTCCCCCGTTCGCTTCCGCCCTCCGGGCAGAAGCACTCAGCCCGGACGGGGCGCGTTTCACATACGGGCTGAACACGCCTCGCGGGGATGGTCCTCGCAAGGCCTCTGTAAGGAGTATGGTCATGCGCACCGGCGTGATCGTTAAGAAGCTCGGGATGACCCGAGTGTTCCAGGACGACGGACGGCACGTGCCGGTTACCGTTCTGGCGCTTGAAAATTGCCAGGTGGTCTCGGTCCGCACCGAAGAACGTGACGGCTACGTCGCGGTTCAGCTCGGTGCCGGTCAGGCCAAGCAGAAGAACGTTGCCAAGCCGCAGCGTGAGCACTTCGCCAAGGCTGAAGTCGAACTGAAGATGGAAGTCGCCGAGTTCCGCGTCGCTGAAGACGCGCTGCTCGAAGTCGGCTCGACCATCGCCGCCTCGCACTTCGTGCCCGGCCAGTATGTCGACATCACCGGTCACACGCAGGGCAAGGGCTTCGCTGGCGCCATGAAGCGTTGGGGCTTCGGCGGTATGCGCGCCACCCACGGTGTGTCGATCACCCACCGTGCCCACGGTTCGACGGGTAACCGCCAGGATCCGGGCCGCGTGTTCAAGAACAAGAAGATGGCCGGCCACATGGGCGACCGTCAGCGCACCCAGCAGAACCTCGAGATCGTCCGCACCGACGATGAGCGCGGCCTGATCTTCGTCAAGGGCTCGGTCCCCGGTTCGAAGAACGGCTGGTTGCTCGTCCGTGACGCGGTGAAGCTCGATCGTCACGCTGAAGCGCCGTATCCGGCCGGCCTCAAGCAGGCTGCCAACAGCAACGACGACAACAACGTCATCGGGGCGGCTGCCGACACCCCCGCGGAAGACACCGCGGCTGCCAGCACCACCGTCGATGGTCAGGAGGGCTAAGTCGTGAAGGTTCAGGTCCTCAATCTCGATGGCACCGCAGCCGGCGAAGCCGAGCTCTCGGATGCCGTGTTCGGTGTCGCTCCGCGCGCCGACATCCTCCACCGCGTTGTCACCTGGCAGCTCGAGAAGCGCCGCGGCACGGCCCGCGCTGCCCGCGAGCGTTCGGAAGTGGCCCGCACCGGCAAGAAGCTGGGCAACCAGAAGGGCGGCGGCGGTGCTCGTCACGGCGATCGCGCTGCTCCGATCTTCATCGGCGGTGGCAAGGCCCACGGTCCCCGCGTCCGTGACTTCGACCCCTCGCTCAACAAGAAGCTGCGCGCGCTCGGTCTGAAGATGGCGCTCTCGACCAAGGCGCTGGCTGAAGGCAAGGGTCTCGTCGTGGTCGATACGCTCGACACCGACGGCAAGACCGCCACGCTCGCCGCGACGCTTGCCAAGGCAGGCCTCGGCAAGAAGGTGCTGGTGATCGACGGCGAAGCGGTGAACGACAACTTCGCTCGTGCCGCTCGCAACATCATCGGGGTCAACGTGCTCCCGGCGATCGGCGCCAACGTCTACGACATCCTGAAGCATGATACGCTGGTGCTGACGCGCGCTGCGGTCGAAAAGCTGGAGGCGCGTTTCAATGGCTAAGGACGCAATCGACACGCGTCACTACGACGTGATCGTGGCTCCCCACATCACCGAGAAGGCGACGCTGCTCAGCGAGCACAACGCCGTGGTCTTCAAGGTTGCCGGCAAGGCCACCAAGCCGGAGATCAAGGCAGCAGTTGAAGCCCTGTTCGACGTGAAGGTCACCAAGGTGAACACGCTGAACCAGGACGGCAAGACCAAGCGCTGGAAGGGTGCTCCCTACAAGCGTTCGGACTTCAAGAAGGCGGTCGTGACGCTGGCTCCGGGCCAGTCGATCGACGTCACCAGCGGTATCTGAGGCGCATAGACCATGGCACTCAAGAACTATAACCCGACCAGCCCCGCCCGGCGCGGCCTGATCCTCGTCGACAAGTCGTCGCTGTGGAAGGGCAAGCCCGTCAAGGCGCTGACCGAGGGCAAGAGCAAGACCGGCGGCCGCAACAACAAGGGCCACGTGACCAGCCGCGGTATCGCGGGCGGCCACAAGCAGCGCTACCGGTTCATCGACTTCAAGCGCCGCAAGTGGGACATGCCCGCGACCGTCGAGCGTTTGGAGTATGACCCCAACCGCACCGCGTTCATCGCGCTCGTCAAGTACGAGGACGGTGAGCAGACCTACATCCTCGCACCGCAGCGTCTCGCGGTCGGCGATCAGGTCGTCGCTGGCGAGAAGACCGACGTGAAGCCGGGCAACGCAATGCTGCTCAGCCAAATGCCGGTCGGCACCATCATCCACAACGTGGAGATGAAGCCGGGCAAGGGCGGCCAGATCGCTCGTTCGGCAGGCACTTATGTCCAGCTCGTCGGTCGTGACCGCGGCATGGTCATCGTCCGCCTGAACTCGGGCGAGCAGCGCTACCTGCGCGGCGATTGCATGGGCACGGTTGGCGCGGTCTCGAACCCCGACAACTCGAACCAGAACCTTGCCAAGGCCGGTCGCGGCCGCTGGCTCGGTCGTCGCCCGCTCACCCGTGGTGTCGCCAAGAACCCGGTCGATCACCCGCACGGTGGTGGTGAAGGCCGCACCTCGGGTGGCCGTCATCCGGTCACGCCGTGGGGCAAGCCGACCAAGGGCGCCCGTACCCGTCACAACAAGCAGACGGACAAGATGATCATCCGTTCGCGTCACGCGAAGAAGAAGAGGTAACACCCCATGGCACGTTCCGTCTGGAAGGGACCCTTCGTCGACCTGCACCTCCTGAAGAAGGCCGAAGTGGCCCAGGACGTCGGTTCGCGTGCAGGTCCGATCAAGACCTGGTCGCGTCGTTCGACCATTTTGCCGCAGTTCGTTGGTCTGACGTTCAACGTCTACAACGGGCACAAGTTCATCCCCGTCTCGGTCAACGAAGAGATGGTCGGCCACAAGCTTGGTGAATTCGCGCCGACGCGCACGTTCCCCGGCCACGCCGCTGACAAGAAGGGCAAGCGCTAATGGGTAAGCCCAAGTCCCCGCGCCGCGTTGCTGACAACGAAGCGCTCTCGGTCGGCACGCAGATTCGCGGTTCGGCTCAGAAGCTGAACCTCGTTGCCGGCCTGATCCGCGGCAAGCGCGCCGAAGACGCGATGAACATCCTCGCTTTCTCGAAGAAGGCCATGGCTGTCGATGCGCGCAAGGTGCTGGCTTCGGCCATTGCCAACGCCGAGAACAACCACAACCTCGACGTCGACGCGCTCGTCGTCGCCGAGGCGTCGGTCGGCAAGTCGATCACGATGAAGCGCTTCCACACGCGTGGTCGCGGCAAGTCCACCCGCATCCTGAAGCCGATCTCGCGCCTGCGGATCGTGGTTCGCGAAGCCACTGGTGAGGAGGCCTGATCATGGGTCACAAGTCGAACCCCATCGGTCTGCGCCTGCAGATCAACCGCACCTGGGACAGCCGCTGGTACGCGGAAGGCCGCAGCTATCAGAACCTGCTTCGCGAAGACCTTGCCATGCGCAAGTTCATCATGGAGCACCTGCCGCAGGCCGCGATCTCTAAGGTCGTGATCGAGCGTCCGGCCAAGCTGTGCCGCGTTTCGATCTATGCCGCTCGTCCGGGCGTCATCATCGGCAAGAAGGGCGCGGACATCGAAAAGCTGCGTAGCCAGCTGGCCAAGATGACGGCGAGCGACGTGAAGCTGAACATCGTCGAGATCCGCAAGCCGGAAATCGATTCCAAGCTCGTTGCGCAGGGCATTGCCGACCAGCTCGTTCGCCGCGTGGCTTTCCGCCGTGCGATGAAGCGCGCAGTGCAGTCGGCGCTCCGTCTTGGTGCCGAAGGCATCAAGATCACGTGCGGTGGCCGTCTCGGTGGTGCGGAAATCGCCCGCGTCGAGTGGTACCGTGAGGGCCGCGTGCCGCTTCACACGCTGCGTGCGAACATCGATTATGCCGAAGCCGTGGCGCACACCGCCTATGGCGTGATCGGCATCAAGACCTGGATCTTCAAGGGCGAAATCCTTGGTCACGATCCCATGGCGCAGGACCGGCTGATGATGGAGGCTCAAACCTCCGGCGTCCGGCCAGCTCGCTAAGATGCCGCGCTAAGGTAGGTACAGAACCATGTTGCAACCGAAAAAGACCAAGTTCCGCAAGGCCTTCAAGGGCCGGATCAAGGGCGACGCCAAGGGTGGCACGGACCTGAACTTCGGTTCGTACGGCCTCAAGGCGCTCGAGCCTGAGCGGGTTACCGCCCGCCAGATCGAAGCGGCCCGCCGTGCGATCACGCGCCACATCAAGCGCCAGGGTCGTCTCTGGATCCGCGTGTTCCCGGATGTGCCGGTGTCGAAGAAGCCTGCCGAAGTCCGTCAGGGCAAGGGCAAGGGTTCGATCGAATACTGGGCAGCCCGCGTGAAGCCGGGTCGCATCCTGTTCGAGCTCGACGGCGTTGCCGGTCCGCTCGCGGCCGAAGCGTTCAGCCGCGCTGCGATGAAGCTGCCGATCAAGACCAAGGTTGTTGCCCGCCTCGGCGACACCTCGCACCTCGGAGGCGAATGATGGCCAAGTTTGAAGACATGCGCGTCAAGTCCGACGATCAGCTTCAGGCGGATCTCGCCGAGCTGAAGCGCGAGGCATTCAACCTGCGCTTCCAGGCTGCGACCAACCAGCTCGAGCGTCCGGCTCGCATCCGCGAAGTCCGCCGCGACATCGCCCGTATCAAGACGCTGCAGACTGAGCGTTCTCAGTCGGCCAAGGCGTAAGGAAAAGACTATGCCCAAGCGTATTCTGATCGGGACGATCGTCTCGGACAAGACCGACAAGACCGTGGTGGTCAAGGTCGAGCGCAAGGTGAAGCACCCGCTCTACGGGAAGATCATCCGCCGCTCGAAGAAGTACCACGCCCACGACGAGAGCAACTCGTTCAAGGCTGGTGAGACCGTGCGCATCGAAGAGACCGCGCCGATCTCCAAGCTGAAGACGTGGAAGGTCATCGACCGCGTGCAGGCCGGCAAGACCGCTGCGATCGAAGCCGACGTTTAAGTCCCCCAAGGGACCGAGACTCCAGTTTTGGAACTGCCGGACTGGTTCCGGCAAGCCAGTGAGAAGGAACCGGATCAATGATCCAGATGCAGTCCAATCTCGAAGTCGCTGACAACAGCGGCGCGAAGCGCGTCCAGTGCATCAAGGTGCTGGGCGGGTCGAAGCGTCGTTTCGCCAGCGTCGGCGATGTGATCGTCGTGTCGATCAAGGAAGCGCAGCCGCGTGCCCGCGTCAAGAAGGGCGACGTTCACCGTGCGGTGATCGTGCGTACCCGCAAGGATGTGCGCCGCGCCGATGGCAGCGTGATCCGCTTCGACACCAATGCAGCCGTGCTCGTCGGCAAGAACGAAGAGCCCATCGGCACGCGTATCTTTGGCCCCGTAGTTCGCGAACTGCGCGCCCGTGGGTTCATGAAGATCATCAGCCTTGCGCCGGAGGTGCTGTGATGGGTGCCGCGAAGATCAAGAAGGGTGACAGCGTCGTCGTCCGCTCGGGCAAGGACAAGGGCCGCACCGGCACGGTGCTGCAGGTCATGCCCAAGGAAGACAAGGTTGTCGTGGCCGGCGTGAACATCGCCGCGCGCCACCGCAAGCCGACCCAGGAGAACCCGCAGGGCGGCATCGACCGCCGCGAGGCTCCGATGCACATCTCGAAGGTGGGCCTTGCCGGCAAGGACGGCAAGCCGACCCGCGTGCGCTTCGAAACGAAGGACGGCAAGAAGGTCCGCGTGGCCGTCAAGACCGGGGAGACGATCGATGGCTGATAAGTACGTGCCCCGCATGAAGGCCAAGTACGACGCCGAGGTCGCAGCCGCGATGCAGGCGAAGTTCGGCTACGCGAACCACATGGAAATTCCGCGCATCGAGAAGATCACGCTCAACATGGGCGTGGGCGAGGCGAGCCAGGACAAGAAGAAGGTGACGACCGCTGCTGCCGAGATGGAACTCATCTCGGGCCAGAAGCCGGTGATCACAAAGGCGAAGAAGTCGATCGCGCAGTTCAAGCTACGTGAAGGCATGCCGATCGGTTGCAAGGTGACCCTGCGCCGCGAACGCATGTACGAATTCCTCGACCGTCTCATCACCATCGCGATGCCCCGCATCCGCGACTTCCGGGGCCTGAACCCGAAGTCGTTCGACGGGCGCGGCAACTACGCGATGGGTCTGAAGGAGCAGATCATCTTCCCGGAGATCAGCTACGACCAGATCGAGAAGGTGCGCGGCATGGACATCATCGTCACCACCACCGCCAAGACCGACGACGAAGCGCGCGAGCTGCTCCGCCTGTTCGGTTTCCCGTTCCCGCGCGAAGCTGCTGAAGAGCAGCAGGCCGCCTGAGAACCAAACAACCTGGATCTTTCCGGCTCGAGCCGTCACCCTGATGAGGGCGGCTCGCCAAGGTTTTGAAGAAGAGAGCTTAAGTCCATGGCGAAACTGAGTTCCATCAACAAGAATGAGCGCCGCAAGAAGCTCGTTCAGAAGTACGCGGCGAAGTACGCTGCGCTGAAGGCCGTTGCTGGCGACGAGAAGCTCGATGAAACCGAGCGCCTCATCGCCCGCCTCAAGATGGCCGAGCTGCCGCGCAATGCGAACCCGACTCGCGTTCGCAACCGCTGCAACACCACCGGTCGTCCGCGCGGCTACTACCGCAAGTTCGGCCTCTGCCGCATCGAACTGCGCGATCTCGCCAACAAGGGGATGATCCCCGGCGTGACCAAGTCGAGCTGGTAAGGATCACGAAATGGCATTGACCGATCCCCTGGGTGATATGCTCACCCGCATCCGCAACGGCCAGCAGGCGAAGAAGGACTCGGTCCTTTCGCCCGCTTCGAAGCTGCGTCTCCATGTGCTCGAAGTGCTCCAGCGCGAAGGCTACATCCGCGGCTTCAGCGAAGACGCGACCGGCCAGCACCCGCAGCTGCGCATCGAGCTGAAGTATTTCGAAGGCCAGCCTGCGATCAAGCACGTGGCCCGTGTCTCGAAGCCGGGCCGCCGCGTCTACTCGGGTTCCAAGGAACTCCCGGTGGTCCGCAACGGCCTTGGCATCACCATCGTCTCGACGCCGAAGGGCGTGCTCTCGGATGCCGAAGCACGCGCTGCGAACGTCGGCGGCGAAGTGCTGGCGGAGGTGTTCTGATGAGCCGCATCGGCAAGAAGCCGGTGACGATCCCGAGCGGCGTCACCGCGGATATCGCGAACGGCGTAATCACCGTGAAGGGCCCCAAGGGCACGCTCACGCTGAACATGCGCGAAGAGATCAGCTACACCGTCGATGGCAATGCCATCATCGTGAAGCCTGCAAATGATACCAAGGCCGCTCGCGCGTTCTGGGGCATGCAGCGCACGCTGGTCGACAACCTGGTTGTCGGCGTGACTGAGGGCTACACCAAGACCCTCAACATCACCGGCGTTGGCTATCGTGCCAACTCGCAGGGCAAGAACCTGAAGCTGCAGCTCGGCTACAGCCACGATGTCGATTTCGCGATCCCGGAAGGTATCGAGATCAAGACCCCGGACAACACCACGGTGTTGATCTCGGGCATCGACAAGCAGAAGGTCGGCCAGGTGGCCGCCGAGATCCGTCGCTGGCGCAAGCCCGAACCCTACAAGGGCAAGGGTATCAAGTACGCCGGCGAGTTCATCTTCCGCAAGGAAGGGAAGAAGAAGTAATGGCCAAGCTCTCGCTCTTCGATCGCCGCCGCCAGCGCGTCCGTACCGCGCTCAAGGCCCGTTCCGGTGGCCGTCCTCGGCTGTCGGTGCACCGCTCCGGCCGTCACATCTACGCGCAGATCATCGACGACGCTGCGGGCAAGACGCTCGCCGCCGCTTCCAGCCTTGTGAAGGGCCAGAAGGCGATCGGCGCCACGGTTGATGCCGCTGCGCAGGTGGGCAAGGACATTGCCGAACGCGCCAAGGCTGCCGGCATCACCACCGTCGTGTTCGATCGCGGCGGCTTCCTGTTCCACGGTCGCGTCAAGGCGCTGGCCGACGCTGCCCGCGAAAACGGGCTGGAGTTCTAAACGATGGCTGATGAAACCAACCTGGAAGGCGCACCCGTCGCCGATGCAGCTGCCGGCACCGAGGCTCCCCGTGAGGGCCGTGGTCCGCGCAACGATCGCGGCGGTGGCCGTGGCCGTGGCGGCAACGACCGTGGCGGTGAGCGCGGTGGCCGTGGCCGCCGTGACGACCGCAATGGCCGTGGTGGCCGTGACGAGGACGGCGGCGAAGAGCTGATCGAAAAGCTCGTACACATCAACCGCGTCTCCAAGACCGTCAAGGGCGGCAAGCGCTTCGGTTTCGCCGCGCTCGTCGTGGTCGGCGATGGCAAGGGCCGCGTTGGCTTCGGCCACGGCAAGGCCCGCGAAGTGCCGGAAGCGATCACCAAGGCGACTGCTTCGGCCAAGAAGACCATGGTCCGCGTTCCGCTCAAGGAAGGCCGCACCCTGCACCATGACGGCAAGGGCCGTTTCGGCGCCGGCAAGGTCAACGTGCGTTCGGCGCCTGCCGGTACCGGCATCATCGCCGGTGGTCCGATGCGCGCCGTGTTCGAGAGCCTCGGCGTTGCCGACGTGGTGACCAAGTCGGTCGGCACCTCGAACCCGTACAACATGATCCGCGCGACGTTCGACGCGCTCACCGATCAGACCAGCCCCAAGTCGGTTGCGCAGCGTCGTGGCAAGAAGATTGCTGACCTGCTCGGTCGTGGTGGTGCGGGCGCTGCTGAGGCCGAGGCTGACGCCGCGGCCATCGTGGAGTAATCGATATGGCCAAGATCAAGCTCAAGCAGATCGGCTCGCCGATCCGTCGCCCCGAGAGCCAGAAGAAGATCCTGATCGGTCTGGGCCTCGGCAAGATGCACCGCGTCGTCGAGCTGGAAGACACCGCCGAAGTGCGCGGTGCCATCGCCAAGCTCCCGCACATGGTGGCCGTGGTCGACTGATCATGGGCCTGTCCGGTTCGGACGGGTCATCAACCTGTAAGAAGGCCCCGGCAGCGATGCCGGGGCTTTTCTTTGTCCGGTGCTCGCGGGGTTGGCTAGTATCAATTGATATATGCAGTTGCTGCATAATTGCACTTTTTATACATATCTTTCGTAGTCTTACTGTCATTTTTCCGTGCTTTGGGGCGACCACGCGCGGAGGCTGACGTTTCGCCCACGCCACCCTTTGTGGTGGCCACTTGGTGGGTGCCTTTCTCCGCGCCGGATCAGTCGATCCCCAATCGGAGACCACACATCATGCGCTTCCCCACCAAGTTTCTTGCCGCGGCCAGCCCGATCGCGATCTGCGCGACGGCGCTCTGCTCGGCTGCTCACGCCCAGTCGACCGGTTCGGTCGACTTCGACAACGCTATCGTGGTGACTGGTACGCGCGGCATCCAGCAGGTTGCTGGCGTGGCCTCGCCCGATACGCCCAAGGCCAAGGCGGTGTTGACGCAGGAGACCATCCAACGCCAGAACCCCGGCCAGACCATCCTCGATACGATCAACCTCATTCCGGGCGTAAGCTTCCAGAACAACGACGCCTATGGTTCGGCGGGCGGTACGCTCAGCATCCGCGGCTTCGATTCGAGCCGCATCAGCCTGACTTTCGACGGCGTTCCGCTCAACGATTCGGGCAACTACGCGATCTATTCGAACCAGCAGCTTGATCCGGAGATCATTTCGGAGGTCAACGTCAACCTCGGCACGACCGACGTCGACAGCCCCACCGCCTCGGCCGTTGGCGGCACGGTGAATTACCGCAGCAAGACCCCCGACCATCAGCTTGGCATGCTCGTTTCGGGCTCGGTCGGCGATTACAATTTCCGCCGCGGCTTCGTGAAGGTGGAGACCGGCGATCTGACCGCCAGCGGGACCCGCGCGTGGTTCTCTGCCAGCACGGCCAAGAACGACAACCCGTTCAACAACTACGGCAAGGTCAACAAGCAGCAGTACAACGGGAAGATCTATCAGCCGCTCGCGGGTGACGATTTCATCTCGGTGGCGGCGCACTACAACCAGAACCGCAACAACTTCTTCGGCTCGCTGCCGCTGCGCAACGATCCCAGCCGCACGGTCGGTTCGGGCTCGGCCAATCGCTTCCCGGCGAATTCAGATGAGCGCGGCTATCTCGTGAACTCGCCCTGCACGATTGCCCCCGGTGTGGCGGGCACGGCGGACGCGGCGAGCACTTGCGGCACCGAATTCGATCGCCGCTACAACCCCTCTAATACCGGCAACGTGCGCATTTCCTCGCGCTTCACGCTGGCCGACCACCTCGTCCTGACGGTCGATCCGAGCTACCAGTGGGTCAAGGCCAACGGCGGCGGCACGGTGACCGGCCTTGAAAGCACGCGCACCATTGCCGGCACCGCCTACACCGGCTTCGTCGGCGGCAAGTACTACTTCGGCACCGATCTCAACGGCGATGGCGACAAGCTGGATTCGGTCACACTACTCGCGCCCAGCCACACCCAGACGCGCCGCTATGGCCTGATCGCCAGCCTCCGGTGGGACATCAACCCCGAGAACACCGTTCGCCTCGCCTATACCTATGACGGTGCGCGTCACCGCCAGACGGGTGAAGTCGGTACGCTGCAGGTCAATGGTGAGCCGACCGACGTGTTCCCGATCAACAACCCGCTCAAGGCCTCTAATGGCGTGGTGGTCGAGAAGCGTGACCGCCTGTCCTATGCCATCCTCCACCAGGTGGCCGGCGAGTATCGCGGCGAATTCTTCGGCGGCAATCTCGTGATCAACGCCGGCGTGCGCGCGCCGTTCTTCAAGCGCAACCTGACGAACTACTGCTTCGCCACCTCGGCCAGCGGCAACGTCGATTGCTTCGGCCAGGACGCAACGCTGGGCGCCGCCTATGCTGCGGCGAACCCCTATTCGTTCAACGCCGCGACCAACAAGTTCACCGGCTACGCCGCGCCGCAGCAGCGGGTGTTCAACTTCAACAAGGTGCTGCCCAACGTCGGCTTCGTCTACAAGCTGGGCGGCGGCGTGAGCCTGTTCGCCAACTACTCGAAGGGCCTGTCGGTCCCCGGTACGGACAGCCTCTACAACGCTTTCGTGTTCCCGCTCGGCACCGATCAGGCGCTGCCCAAGCCGGAGACGACGGACAACTTCGATGCGGGCGTGCGTTATCGCACGGGCAAGGTGCAGGGCGAAATCTCGGGCTACTACAACAAGTTCAAGAACCGTCTTGCGAGCGCCTATGATCCCGAGCTCGACACCACGGTCTATCGCAACCTCGGCGATGTGAAGAAGTATGGCTTCGACGGCTACGTTTCGTACCAGCCGATCCCGGCGCTGAGCTTCTATGCCTTCGCCAGCGCGATCAAGTCCGAGATCCAGAACGACGTGCAGGTCAATGCCACCACGTTTGCCGCGACTGCGGGCAAGCGCGAATCCGGCATCCCGACCTATTCGTTCGGCGGTTCGGTGCGTGGTTCGGTCGGGCCGTTCGACCTTGGCGTGACGGCGAAGCGCACGGGGCCGCGCTTCTACAACGACGAGAACCTCCCCGTCGTCGTGGGCACGACCGAAGTCTATCCGGCGAAGATCCCGGCTTATACCTTCGTGAACCTCGATGCGCGCTTCAACCTCAAGGGCATCGGCCGCGGCAGCTATCTCCAGCTCAACGTCTACAACCTGTTCGACGAGTTCTCGGTCGGCGGTGTTGGCGGAACGCTGCTGCACACGGCGACCTACTTTGCCCAGATCGGCGCCCCGCGCACGATCAGCGGGACGCTCGTGGTCGGCTTCTGATCACGTTAAACCATCGGAACCGACCTGGACTGCGCTCTCCGCTCAGTCCGGGTCGGTCACCCGGTAGCGCAAGGTCGCCTCGCCATTGGCGGGCACGGTCATCGTCCAGGTCGGGCGGCCATTCTTGCGTGTGAGACTGCGCGACGGCCGCTCGACGGTCTCGCCGTCATTCAGGCGCAGCGAGCCTTCGAACGCGATCGGCCAGGGGTTCGCATTGCTGACCTTGGCCTCGTAGTCGGTCCACCGCGAGGCATGGGCTGTCTTCCTCACCGCGACATGAACTTGCGGCGACATGCCTAGCGCAATCTCGACATCTTCCTTCACCGCATAGTCGCGCATGGTGCCCTCGCCGACCAGCAGGAGATCGGCGCCGTGCGGTTCGAACACCGCGACCGGGCCGCCCGGCAGGGCCACGCCCAGCCCATCCTCCTTCTGGTTGCGCGCGCGCAGCTTGATCGCGGCGTAGGCGTCGGTGTCTTCCGCGAGATCGGCGGTGTGCCATGTCTTGAACCGCACGCCCGTGAGGTCGTGCATCGCGACCTGCTTCTGCGCGTTGGACGCAATCGTGGTCGGCATCGGCACGCGGTAGAGCTTCAAGTCGCCGAGGCCTTCTTCGGTGACCTTGACGGGAGCGGCCATCATCGGCGCGGCGCTGCGCTGCGCCGTGACGACGATATCCGCCGCTTCCATCATCCCCATCATCATCGGTGCAGGCGCGGGCGCAGCCACCATGGGCGGTGGCATTGCCCGCCCGCCCAGATAGCAATGCAGCACCAGATCGCCGTCCTGACCCTGCGGCGCCTCGGCCCTGTCCTCGCGGTCCAGCTTGCCGCCGACCACCGCCGCGCCTGCATTTACAAAACTCGTGGGATCGCTGCTCGCCAGCGTTACCCATGCCGTCAGGTCCGCCTTGCCCGTAGCGGGGTTGAGTCGCACGACATAGTTGGTCTGCCAGTCGAACCCCCAGGACAGATAAGATAGCGTGATCGTCGCGTGCTGCGGGGCGGCACTGGTGGTGCGCACGGAAAGCGTGGGCTTGGCGCTCAGTCCTTCCGGCATCTCCTGATAGACCAGCGCATCCTCGATCCCGCGCCCGCAATTGGCGACTTCAAACCCGTCCTTGGTCTGTACGATGGCCGCGCCGTCAGCGCCGGAGCGGATCACCGCGCGCTCTTCTGTCACCGTGCCCTTGCCATCCTTGCCCCGGTGGCGGCGCAGGATCACCGGACGGCCAAACGCGCGCGCATAGAGATTGCGCGCCGAGAGCAGATCGGCATCGAGGTTCTTTTCGCTGACCCCCGCAGGGAGGCCGGTCACCAGCGCGGATTCGGGCAGCATCCCGCCCGCCACGCCCTCGAAGCGGATCGTCGCCGCGCCCGCCGGGATATCGACGGTGCGCGTTTCGGTGACGAGCGCATAGCCTTGCAGCCAACCCAGTTCCATCGCCGCACCCGGATCGCGGTCCGGCGCGCGGTAGATCGTGACGGACACCGCATCGGGCGCGGGCGAGGGCACCACGGGCTCACCCGCCGCCACCGCGCCCGGCAGCAGCGCCATGAAGGCGATCAGGGGACGTGCGCGCCGCACCGCTTCGGCGATCAGTACCGCGTGTCGAACTGGACGGTGAGGGTCGTCTCGCCATTGGCAGGCACGTCGAGCGTCCAGACCCGCTCATCCAGCGTGCGCTGCGTGCCGGTGACGCTTTCGGACGGGACCCGCGTATCGCTCCACCAGTTGTCGAGCCCGGCCTGCACCAACTCGACCTTTACCGGAGCGGGCCGCGCGTTGGTCACCTTGTAGGACATCGTCGTGCGCCAGTAGACCTTCTGGTGGTCCACGGTAACGTCGTCGGTCTTGCCATTGACGGTGATCCGCCAGCGTCCGGTCCGCTCCCATTCGTCGGAGGTGATCCGCTCGCGCTTCTGCACGGTGGGCTGGACTTTCACATCGAACGCATCGCCGGTCTTCAGCGAAAGCGTCGAACCCATCGGCGTGTGGTCGATCCCCTTTTCCCCGATGAACTGGGGCTGCCCGCGCGCATCGCGCATGTAGACGCGCACCGTTCCCGCCGGGAGCGCATCGCCCACGCCGCTTTCCTTCGCGGTCGAAAGCTTGAGCACGGTGGCGAAGCTCTGCGCTTCGTCCGATGCGCCCAGCCACGCGTTGCGGAAGTAATAGCCCTTGCTGGCCGGTGCGCCCGCCACATCGAGGAAGCTCACCTGCTTCTGCTGCGCATTGGCGACCGTGGTGCGCGCCGCGATGGGATAGACGTAATAGTCCCCCAGCCGCTCGCGGTTCGTGCTTTCCGTGCCCGGCACATAGCCGATCTGGCGCGGCACCATGCGGCCGCCGCCATACTGGTTCACTTCCTGCCCCGGGCTTCCCGCCACCAGCAGCACGCGGGCATCGGGAAAGCTGGTGCCGGTGTTGTTCGTCAGCGTGATCCAGCCCTGCAGGTCCATCTTGCCGGCCGCTTCGTCGAACAGCGCGACATAGTCTGCCTTCCACCCGAAGCCGGTCGAAAGATAGCTCAACGTCACCGGGCGCGGGCCGGCCGCTGCGGCATTCAGAGTGATCGACAACGTGGGCCGCGCGCGCAGGCTTGGCGGCAGGCCGGAAAACAGGATCCGCGCGCCATATTGCTCGAGCACTTCGATCCGGTCGCCGATCCGCACGATGGTGCCGCCATTGTTGGCGAGGACCGTGGCTTCCTCGCGCGTTTCCACGCCGGTTGCCGGATTGGTGCGCACCAGCGTCACCGTCTGCCCGACCGCCTTGTCGAGCAGCTTGTCCGGCGAGAGCAGGTCATAGTCGAAGTTCTGCTCGACGATCCCGGCATTTCCGCTGCTGAGCGTGACGGTTTCCGGCCGGATCATTGCAGAGACGTCGGGGAATTCCTGCCGGCTCGTGCCTCTCGGCAGGGTGATCTGCCGCTTGTCCTGCACCAGCGCGAGGTTGTTGTTATAGATGGTGAGCGAAACGTCGCCCTGCGCCGATCCGGTGGGCGCTGTGCTCTGAGCTGCAGCAGGGAAGGGGAGCGCAGCGGTCAAACCGAGCGCCAAAAGGCTTGTCTGCAGACTTCTGAGCATCTTCTGTCCCCCCACTTTGCCGGGCCTGTCAGCTGGCTTCCGGTCATCTTTCACGGTAACGGCCAGCACATCAAGAATGCTCTGCGGCCGCCGCCTGATGCGTCATGTTCAGCGATGGGGCCTTGCCCATTGCTGAACCGATCTCCCGGCGCAAAAGGATGAAGCGGGGAAGGGCGTGACATTCCCGCCCGCTTCGCCTAAGGGCGCCCCTCCTATCAAGCGCGACTCAAAGCGAAAGCGAGTGCTCCACCATGACCAAGCTTAACGAACTCTCCGACAACTATGGCGCCCGCAAGGGCCGCATGCGCGTGGGCCGCGGCATCGGCTCCGGCAAGGGCAAGACCGCTGGCCGTGGCCAGAAGGGTGCCAAGGCGCGCTCGGGCGTGTCGGTGAACGGCTTCGAAGGCGGCCAGATGCCGCTCCACATGCGCATCCCGAAGCGCGGCTTCAACAACATCTTCGCCAAGGACTACGCCGAAGTGAACCTCGGCATGATCCAGAAGGCGATCGACAGCGGCAAGCTCGCCACCGATGGCGTGATCGACCACGCTGCGCTGCAGGCCGCTGGCCTCGCCCGCGGCGGCAAGGATGGCGTGCGCCTCCTCGCCAAGGGTGAACTCACCACCAAGGTCAGCTTCCACGTCGCCGGCGTCAGCGCCGGTGCGCGCGCTGCGGTCGAAGCGATCGGCGGTTCGGTCACGCTGCCCGAAGCGCAGCCCACCGAGCACGAGAAGAAGACGGCCCGCCGCGAAGCGAACAAGGCGGCCAAGTAAGGATCAGCGCGCGGGGGGCTGGTGGATAATCGCCCCCCGTTTGCGTCTGCTGCCTGCTTGACCCCCGTTAATTCGCAGGCCGGGGGTTCGACATTGCCGAACCCTCCCTATATGGGCTAGCCACATAGGCATTGCGGCCATCAGGTTCTCTGATCGGTGCGCAGTCAGCCCAGCAGCAAGGCTTGAAACCCGAATATGGCATCCCGCGCCGACAACATCGCCAGCACGCTCAATCTGGCCAATTTCTCGAAGGCGACCGAACTCAAGTCGCGCATCTGGTTCACGGTGGGCGCGCTTGTCGTGTTCCGCTTCATGAGCTTCGTGCCGCTGCCCGGCGTCAATCCGATGATCCTGGCCGAGCTTTACAAGCGCACCCAGGGCGGCGTGCTCGATATCTTCAACGCGTTCTCTGGCGGTTCGCTGCAGCGCATGAGCCTGATTGCGCTCGGCGTGATGCCTTACATCACCGCCTCGATCGTGGTGCAGCTGGCCTCATCGCTCCATCCGGCGCTCGCTGCGCTCAAGAAGGAAGGCGAAAGCGGGCGCAAGAAGCTCAATCAGTACACCCGCTATGGCGCGGTGTTCCTCACCGCGATTCAGGGCTATTTCCTTGCCGTGGGGCTTGAGGCGTTCAGCGCATCGAGCGGTCTGCAGGCCGTGGTCGATCCGGGCTACGTGTTCCGCATCGGCGCGGTCATCAGCCTTATCGGCGGGACCATGTTCCTGCTGTGGCTGGGTGAGCAGATCACCAGCCGCGGCATCGGCAACGGCACCTCGCTGATCATCATGGCCGGCATCGTCGCCCAGATGCCGACGTTCTTCGGCAACCTCTTCGAGCAGGGCCGCACCGGCGCGACGAGCCCGCTGCTCATCGGCGGCATCGTCCTGCTGCTCGTCGCCGTTGTCATCGGCATCTGCTTCTTCGAGCGCGCCTCGCGCCGACTGCTGATCCAGTATCCCAAGCGCGTGACCCAGCGCGGGATGATGGCGGCAGACCGCAGCCACCTGCCGCTGAAGCTCAACACCGCAGGCGTGATCCCGCCGATCTTCGCCTCGTCGCTGCTGCTGCTGCCGCTGACTATCACGCAGTTCGCCGGGCGTTCGGTCTCGCCGGACAGCACGATGGGCCAGGTCATCGTCGGGCTGAACCAGTACCTCGGCCACGGCAAGCCGGTCTACATGATCCTCTATGCGCTCGGGATCCTGTTCTTCAGCTTCTTCTACACCGCGATCGTGTTCAATCCGGAAGAGACGGCGGACAACCTCAAGCGCAACGGCGGGTTCATCCCGGGCATCCGCCCCGGCAAGAACACCGAGAAGTATCTCGATTACGTGCTGACGCGCATCACCGTGCTGGGCGCTGCCTATATCACCGTGGTCTGCGTGGTCCCCGAGGCGATCATGGCCGAAACCGGCATGGGTTCGCTGTTCTTCGGCGGCACCAGCCTGCTCATCGTGGTCAACGTGACGGTGGATACCATCACGCAGATCCAGTCGCACCTGCTGGCGCACCAGTATGGTGACCTTATCAAGAAGGCCAAATTGAAAGGCCGCATGCGCTGAGCGGCTCGCCCGGGGGTCGGGCGAGTCAGCAGAAAGACAGCTGGCGGGTTATGAGGGGATTGCAGGCGTGAACATCATCCTGTTGGGACCGCCGGGAGCCGGCAAGGGCACCCAGGCGCAGCGGCTCGTTGAGCGCCGCGGCATGAAGCAGCTCTCGACCGGCGACATGCTGCGCGCCGCGGTCAAGGCCGGCACGCCTGTCGGCCTGAAAGCGAAAGCCGTGATGGAAGCGGGCGAGCTCGTTTCGGACGAGATCGTCTCGGCGCTGATCGGCGATGAGCTCGATGCCATGCCCGCAGGCATGGGCGCGATCTTCGACGGCTACCCGCGCACGGCTCCGCAGGCCGAATCCCTCGATGCCATTCTTGCCTCGCGCGGCCGCGCGCTTGATCACGTGATCGAGCTCGAGGTTGACGAAGACGCTCTCGTGGAGCGCATCACGGGCCGCTACACCTGCGCCACCTGCGGCAAGGGCTATCACGACACGTTCGAGAAGCCGGCTGTCGAAGGCACCTGCGACAAGTGCGGCGGGCACGAGTTCAAGCGCCGCCCGGACGACAACGAGGAAACCGTGCGCACGCGCATGGCCGAATACCGCGCCAAGACGGCGCCGATCCTCCCGATCTACGAGGCGCGCGGAATCGTCACCCGCGTTGACGGAATGGCGGATATGGACGCCGTGACGGGTGCCATCGAGGCCATTCTCATATAAGGACTCAGCTCGGGGCACTTGGTCGGGTGCGCAGGCGGGGGTCTAGACATGCGGGATTTCGGGCGTGGGCTGTGGGGCGTGGGCCTCGGCATAGCAACGCTTGCCCTGACGTCCGTTCCCGCGCAGGCCGAAGTGGTGACCCGGAGCGAAACGGGTTTCGTGGTTCGCCTTGCCAGCGAAGTCACTGCGCCCCCGGCTGAGGCGTGGAAGACCATCCTGACGCCCGCGCAGTGGTGGCAAAGCCAGCACACGTTCTCGGGCGATGCGGCCAATCTCACGCTTGATCCCCAAGTGGGCGGCTGCTTTTGCGAAGTGCTGCCGCGCCCCGATGGTGCGCCCGCCACGCAGAAGCCCGGCGGCGTGCAGCACATGCGGGTGATCTACATCGAACCGCCTCGGGCGATGCGGCTCTCGGGCGCGCTCGGACCATTGCAGAGCGAAGCGCTCGCCGCGACGATGACGATCACCGTCAAGCCGACCGGGACGGGCTCGCGCATCCTGTTCGAATATGTCGTCGGCGGCTTCATGCGCTATAAGGTCGACGAAATCGCGCCTGCTGTGGACCGCATGCTGACAGCGCAGCTGGACAGCCTTGCCGGAAAGCTCGGGCGGGTTGCCGAACCCGAGGCAAAGCCAGTGCCGGAAGGGGATGCCGCCGCTCCGAAAGACGAAGCCGCGCCGCCGGTCGCGCCGCTGAAGGGCGCCGAAAGCTTCAATCTGCCGCCCAAGGGCGGCAAATCCGCGCCCAAGGCTGCGGCGAAGCCCAAGCCTGAGGCCAAGCCTGAACCGGCGCCCAAGCCCGATGCGGCGAAGACGACTACAGCGCCAGCGCCAGCACCAGCACCGGCCGCGAGGGCGCCGATCAAGGCCGCCTATATGGCGCCGTCCAAGCCCGCTGCCGTCACCCCGGCGAAGGCGCCCGCCAAGGCACCTGCAAAGCCCGCCGCAAAGTCGGCCAAGAAGCCCGCGCCCAAGGCCCCCGATCCGGACGCCGATGCCCACCGCGATGCCAATGCCGCGTTCGATGCAGCGCTCGGCGCCCAGCCCGATCCCAAACCCAACCCCAACCCCAACCCCAACCAATGATCTTGCGCCCTGTGCTGAGGCGCACTGACGCCGGTAACAAAACCGGTTAGAACATCGAACAGGACATACGCGACTCGCCGGGCAAGACCGGGCGGGCGAACTGTCCTGACATGGGTCGCACGCTATCCCGAAGCCGATGTCCGGCTTCGCCAGAGGGGGAGAATGCTGTGGCCGTATCCGATCACGTCGACCTGCCAACCTTCATGGAAGGTGTGAAGAAGCGCAATCCGTACCAGCCGGAGTTCGTCCAGGCGGTGCAGGAAGTTGCCGAAGACATCTTCGATTTCATGGCAGACAAGGAGCAATATCACGCGCAGCAGATTCTGCGCCGCATCGCCGAGCCTGACCGTGTCGTGTCCTTCCGCGTGTGCTGGGAAGACGATGCCGGCAACATCCGCGTCCAGCGCGGCTGGCGCGTCCAGAACAACAACGCGATCGGGCCCTACAAGGGCGGCATCCGCTTCCATCCCAGCGTCACCGAAAGCGTACTCAAGTTCCTTGCCTTCGAGCAGACCTTCAAGAACGCACTGACCGGCCTGCCGATGGGCGGCGGCAAAGGCGGCTCCAACTTCAATCCCAAGGGCAAGAGCGTGCGCGAGATCATGCGCTTCTGCCAGTCGTTCATGACCGAGCTCTACCGCCACATCGGCGCCGACGTCGACGTGCCGGCAGGCGACATCGGCGTGGGCGGGCGCGAGATCGGCTACATGTTCGGCCAGTACAAGCGCATCACCAACCAGTTCACCGGCGTGCTCACCGGCAAGGGCCTCGAATGGGGCGGCTCGCTGATCCGCACCGAGGCGACCGGCTACGGCGCGGTCTATTTCCTCGCCAACATGCTGGCGACCAAGGGCGAGGACCTTGTCGGCAAGACGGCGGTGATTTCGGGCTCGGGCAACGTTGCCACGCACGCGGCGGAAAAGATCGTCCAGCTTGGCGGCAAGGTGCTCACGCTCTCCGATTCCGGCGGCTTCATCCACGATCCGGACGGCATCGACCAGGAGAAGATCGACTGGGTCAAGGCGCACAAGACCGTGCGCCGCGGCCGGATCGAGGACTATGTCGCCGCCTATCCGAATGCGACCTTCGTTGCCGGCAAGACCCCGTGGGGCGTCCCCTGCGATGTCGCGCTGCCTTGCGCCACGCAGAACGAACTGCTGGGCGAGGACGCGAAGGTGCTGGTGGCAAACGGCTGCAAGGCCGTGGCCGAAGGCGCCAACATGCCGACCGATCTGGACGGCGTGCACATCTTCAAGGCCGCCAAGATCCTCTACGCCCCGGGCAAGGCGAGCAACGCCGGCGGCGTTGCGGTCTCCGGCCTCGAAATGAGCCAGAACTCGGAACGCCGCTCGTGGAAGGAAGAGGAACTCCAGCAGATGCTCAAGGACATCATGCTGGGCATCCACCAGTCCTGCCTGGAATATGGCGATCAGGGCGGCGGCTACACCGACTACGTCAAGGGCGCGAACATCGCCGGCTTCAAGAAAGTGGCCGACGCGATGCTGGCCTTCGGCGTGGTGTGATCAAGGGGAGGGGAGTGCCGTGCTGCGCTCCCCTCAGCCTGCCACGGGCAAGCGCTGTGCGCGCAGCCGCACCAGCTGCGCCATCATCGCCGCGCCCAGCGAGAGCGGAATCAGCAGCGCGACGCCGAGCTGGTAGCTCCCCGTTGCATCCGCCAGCGCGCCCCAGGTGATCGGGCCGAAAAAGGCGCCGCCTTGCGAGATCGTGTTCGCCATGGCGAGACCGCCCGGCCGGTCGCCTTCGGGGATCAGCCGGCTTACCACGGCGAGCGGCAGCATCCCCGCCGTCTGGGCTGCGGCGAAGAACAGGATATAGCCCGCGATCGTGGAGATCGGGCTTCCGCCGAGCCAGAGGACGGCGAGGCCCGCAGCGGCCACCACCATGAAGCCGGAGTAGGTCATCAGCGTACGCGCGATGGTCTTGCCTGCCAGCGAACTGACGACAAGCAGGCCCAGCGCAATCGTGAAGCCGGCCGTCGAGACCACCCGCCCAACGCCAGCAACGTCGTAGCCAGTGCCGGCTGCCAGCAGCTTCGGAGCGGAGAACGCGATCGCATTGATGGCCACGTAATTGAGGGCATTGGCCATGCCCAGCATCAGCACGAAGGGATTGGCCAGCGCGCGCAACAGATTGTGCGATGGCGCGCCCGCCTCCGCGGCCTCGCGCGCCAGCGTGCCTTCCAGCCAGCTGCGCTCCGCCACGCTGAGCCAGCGCGCGGTGGCCGGCCGGTCGGGCAGGGCGGCGATCAGCACCAGCGCGAGCAGCACCGAGGGTACGCCCTCCACGATCAGCAGCCACTGCCAGCCGTGCAATCCAGCGAGGCCATGCATGCCGAGCAGCGGCGCGGCGATGCTGCCCATCACCACATACGAAAGCGGCAAGGAGATATAGAACCGACTGATCGCCCAGGCGCGGTGTTCGCCCGGAAACCAGCTCGAAAGGTAGAGGATCGCGCCCGGGTAGAAGCCTGCTTCGGCCACGCCGAGCGCAAAGCGCATTGCATAGAACTGCCATGGCGTGTGGACGAACGCGGTGAGGATCGAGATGACCCCCCAGGTCAGCATGATCCGCGCGAGCCACACCCGCGCCCCGAACCGCGCAAGGAGCAGGTTGGACGGCACTTCCAGCAGCGAATAGCCGAGGAAGAATGCAGAGGCACCGAACCCGTAGATCGTTTCGCTGAAGCCGAGGTCAGCATTCATGGTCGCGGCGGCAAAGCTGATGTTGCCGCGATCGATGACCGCGACGAAATAGCTCAGCAGGATCAGCGGAAGCGTGCGCCAGGCCAATTTGCGCACCAGCGCGCGCTCGTTCACCCCTGTCGCCATGCGCGCATGCCCCCGTTATTCCCCATGCCGACGCTAGCAGGGCACGGCAAAACGACAAGCGCGCCGACCTGCGGGAAATGCTCCGTTACGACGCGACCTTTGACCTTCGCGCGCTGATACGGTATAATCCGCACACCATCCAAAGCGGCCGTGCCCCCAAGGCACGAAGGCCTCGCTTTGGCGCGCGTTAACGGTTGACGCACCATTCGAATCGTCCTAAGCGCGCCATTCACTCGATACGACAGGGGTAATAGCGTCGGTTGGGAATCCCCGTTTTTGCAGGGTTCCTTCTGGCGATGCAGCCTTCGTGGATCGAGCGAATCGCGATGAGATGGGGTCTGGCCCGGCGCAGTGAAGCGCTGCCGTCATCACCCTGTGGAGCATGGAGAAACAAGTGGCTCGTATTGCCGGGGTCAATATCCCCACCAACAAGCGCGTTATCATTGCGCTGACCTACATTCACGGTATCGGTGCGCACAAGGCCAAGCAGATCGCCGACAAGCTCGGGATCGATCACACCCGCCGCGTGCAGGATCTGTCGGACGCCGAAGTGCTCCAGATCCGCGAGACGATCGACGCTGAGCACACCGTGGAAGGCGATCTTCGTCGCGAGACCGCGATGAACATCAAGCGCCTGATGGACCTGGCCTGCTACCGCGGCCTCCGTCACCGCAAGGGTCTGCCCGTTCGCGGCCAGCGCACCCACACCAACGCCCGCACCCGCAAGGGCAAGGCCAAGGCGATCGCCGGCAAGAAGAAGTAAGGCGGCTAGTTAGCCCCGACTTCGCAGCACAATTTCTCGACAGGATTTCAGTACAATGGCCCGGGAACCTCAGCGTATTAAGCGGCGCGAGCGCAAGAACATCACCAGTGGTGTCGCGCACGTCAACGCCAGCTTCAACAACACCATGATCACCATCACCGATGCACAGGGCAACGCCATTTCGTGGTCGTCGGCCGGCATGATGGGCTTCAAGGGCAGCCGCAAGTCGACGCCCTATGCCGCGCAGGTTGCGGCTGACGACGCGGGCAAGAAGGCTGCCGAACACGGCGTCCGCACGCTCGAAGTCGAAGTGAAGGGCCCCGGTTCGGGCCGCGAAAGCGCGCTGCGCGCGCTGCAGGCGGTTGGCTTCACGATCACCGCGATCCGCGACGTGACGCCGATTCCGCACAACGGCGTTCGCCCGTCGAAGCGTCGCCGCGTCTGATCCTGCTTTTGGCGGGCGGTAGCGCGGGGCGCGTCCCGCGTTTCACGCCCGCCCGATATTCTGACCGGCATTGGCACCTTCGCCAATTGCCGGTCTCCTCCGATAAACCCTAGGGGAATTCCATGACTGTCAACATCAAGAACTGGCAGGAACTGAAGAAGCCCAACTCCCTCGAGATCAAGTCCGGCAACGATGCCAAGCGCCGCGCGACGTTCGTCGCCGAGCCGCTGGAGCGTGGCTTCGGTCTCACCCTCGGCAACGCGCTGCGCCGCGTGCTGCTGTCCTCGCTGCAGGGCGCAGCGGTTACCTCGATCAAGATCGAGAACGTGCTGCATGAATTCTCCTCGCTTGCCGGCGTGCGCGAGGACGTGACCGACATCGTGCTCAACGTGAAGCAGATCGCCATCCGCATGCAGGGTGAAGGCCCGAAGCGGCTTCAGCTCTCGGCCACCGGCCCGGGCGAAGTGAAGGCGGGCGACATCGCGGTGAGCGGCGACATCGAGGTCATGAACAAGGACCTCGTGATCTGCAACCTCGACGAGGGCGCGACGTTCAACATGGAACTGACTGCCGACACCGGCAAGGGCTATGTCCCCGCCGTGTCGAACCGTCCGGTCGATGCGCCGATCGGGCTGATCCCGGTTGATTCGCTCTACTCGCCGGTCCGTCAGGTCTCGTACAAGATCGACAACGCCCGCATCGGCCAGGAGCTTGACTACGACAAGCTGAGCCTCACGGTCGAAACCGACGGCACCGTCACGCCGGAAGACGCGGTCGCTTATGCCGCGCGCATCCTGCAGGACCAGCTCTCGCTCTTCGTGCACTTCGACGACCAGCTGCCCACCGGCCACGTGCCGGCGATGGGTGGCGGCATGGCCGTCCACACGCCCGAGGAAAGCGACGCCAACCAGCTCAACCGCTACCTGCTCAAGAAGGTGGACGAACTCGAGCTGTCGGTCCGTTCGGCCAACTGCCTCAAGAACGACAACATCATCTACATCGGCGATCTCGTGCAGAAGACCGAAGCGGAGATGCTGCGCACGCCGAACTTCGGCCGCAAGTCGCTCAACGAAATCAAGGAAGTGCTTTCCTCGATGGGTCTGCGCCTCGGCATGGACATCCCGGGCTGGCCGCCTGAGAACATCGAAGAGATGGCCAAGAAGCTCGAGCAGGAACTGCTGGGCTAAGCTGTACCGCCCGTCCGCAAGCGACATTTTGCGCAGCAAAATGGTAGCTTGAGGACGGAATAGCGGTCAGCTCGGCCAGCGGCCCGAGAGGGCCGTCTGACGTCACGGGATTCATTCCCGTGACGGTCTGGCCGCAAAACAGGTTTCGCCTCTTCGCAGGGGCAAAGGTGGCTTGGCGGACACCCTAAAAACCGCCTGGTACGGGCTACCTGATACGGGCCCCTAACGAACGGAGAAGACCGATGCGTCACAAGCTGGGCCAGCGCAAGCTGGGTCGTACGTCCTCGCACCGCCGCGCGCTGATGCGCAACATGGCGGCTGCGCTCATCAAGCACGAGCAGATCACCACCACGCTGCCCAAGGCGCGTGAACTGCGCCCCTACATCGAAAAGCTGATCACGCTGGGCAAGCATGGCGGCCTTTCGAACCGCCGCCTCGCGCACGCCCGCCTGCTGGACGACGCGCAGCTCGCCAAGCTCTTCACCACGCTGGCCGAGCGTTATGCCGCCCGCACCGGTGGCTACACCCGCATCATCAAGGCCGGTTACCGCGCCTCGGACGCCGCTCCGATGGCCGTGATCGAGCTGGTCGACCGTGACACCAGCGCCAAGGGTCTGGATTCGGGCCCGGTGATGACCGCGGACGAAGACGAATACGAAGCGGCCTAAGGCTGCCGGATCCCGCGCCGTAACAGGCAAGGGACACACTGGGGCGGGGCCGCAAGGCTCCGCCCTTTTCATTTGCCCGGTATTACGGCGCACGCCTTGTGTGGAGCCGCACTGCACAACACGCGCTGGCCCCCGCAAATCCCCCCGAATTCCTGCCGATCCCTTACCTCGCGGCACGTGCGATTTCGCTCTCGCCCACTGCCCCCCTGTGGTGCTAAACCCCTCGCATAAAGATGAAAATCGCGGGAAGGATCGGAAGGGCGGTCCTGGTTCTGGCAATCCTGATGCCAGCGCCAGCGGCCATGGCTCGTGAGGAGGCCGAGGCGCTGGCAGCGCCGGTTCGCGGCCCGTCGAGCTATTCCGGCACCCCGTCCGTCCAGCCATCGGCAACCGAGCGCAGCCCGGAGCGCACGCCTGATGTCCTTGGCATCACCGCCTTCTCCGCGCCGCACTATCCGCCCACGCGCCGCGACTCGCTGATCGAGCGCCAGTTCGGTGAGGATCTCGCCGATCCCTATCGCTGGCTTGAGGCCGATGTGCGCTCAAGCCCCGAAGTCGCCGGGTGGGTGGCACAGCAGAACGCCGCAAGCTCGGCCTATCTCGCCGAGCTGCCCGGCCGCGATGCGCTGCGTGACAAGATCCGCAGCCTCTTCGCCTACGAACGCTTCAGTCTGCCGCGCAAGGCCGGCGGGCGCTACTTCTACACGCGCAACAGCGGGCTGCAGAATCAGGCCGTGCTGCAAGTGCGCGAAGGGCTTGAGGGCGAAGGCCGTACACTCGTCGATCCCAACACGTGGGATACGGACGCCGGAACCGGCCAGAACAAGGGCCTGCGCGCACTCGATGCCTGGGTTCCCTCGCCGAGCGGCAACCTCCTCGCGCTGACCCAGCAGCTTGATGGCAGCGATTGGCGCACGGTGCGCGTCGTCGATGTCGCTAGCGGCCGAATGCTCGACGACAGGCTCGAATGGGCCAATGATACGATGATCGGCTGGGTCGGCGATGCGGGCTTTCTCTATGCCCGCTATCCTGAGCCGCCCGCGGGCGAGGCCTACCGCGCGCAGGTCTTCGACAAGGCGATCTGGTTCCACCGCGTGGGCACCCCGCAGAGCGCGGATATCAAGGTTTTCGCGACGCCGGAGCACCGCGACTGGAACCACCGCATCAACGTCTCGTCAGATGGCCGCTGGGCGATCATTCTCTCCTCCGCCAGCACGCTGCCGCGCCGCACCGTTCGCGTGATCCCGCTGGAGCGAGGCAAGGCGCAGGATTGGACGGCAACGCCCATCGCGGCGGAGATGACCGACGACTGGAAGTTCGTCGAAGGCCTCGGCGATCACTTGTGGTTCATTACCAATGCTGGCGCGCCGCATTACCGCCTCGTCCGCGTCGATCTCGATCGCAGCGGGAAGAGCGCCCCGTCGATCAATGTGGTGATCGGTGAGACGGGTGATACGCTCGATGCCGGGCGCATCGTCGGTAACCGGCTGATCCTGTCCTATCTCCAGCACGGCTCCAGCTACGCTGTCGTCACTGATCTCAAGGGCCGGCCCAAGCGCGCCATCACGGTGGGCGCGATTGGCGCGGCCAGCGGGTTCGGCGGGCGCCCCGGCGATCCGGAGACGTTCTACCAGTTCTCCAGCTTCAACCAGCCGTCCTCGATCTTTCGGCTCGATATGCGCACTGGCGCGGCCACTCCGTTTGCCGTGCCGCGCCTGCCGTTCAATCCGGACGACTATGTGGTCGAGCAGCGCACGTTCCCCTCGAAGGACGGCACCCGAGTCCCGATGTACGTCGTGCGCAAGCGCAGCCTTGCCGCATCGAACACGGCGGCGCCCACGCTGCTCTATGGCTACGGCGGCTTCGATGTCGCGCTCACGCCGGGCTATTCGGCCGTGCGCATGGCGTGGCTCGAGGCGGGCGGCGTCTTCGCCCTCGCCAATATCCGCGGTGGCGGCGAGTTTGGCCGCGCGTGGTACGATGCGGGGCGCCTCGCCAACAAGCAGAACAGTTTCGACGATTTCATCGCGGCGGGCGAATATCTCCTCAAGGAAGGCATCGCGGCCAAGGGCGGGCTCGCCATCCAGGGCGGCTCCAACGGCGGCATGCTCGTCGCCGCAGTGATCAACCAGCGCCCCGATCTCTTCGCCGCCGCCAATCCCGATGTCGGCGTGATGGACATGCTGCGCTTCGACCGCTTCACCTCCGGCCGGTTCTGGGTGGATGATTACGGCAGCCCCTCGCGCGAGGCGGATTGGCGCGTCCTTCGGGCCTATTCGCCCTATCACAACATCCGCCCCCGCGCGGACTACCCCGCAATCCTCGTCACCACCGCCGATACGGATGACCGCGTGGTTCCCGCGCATAGCTTCAAGTATGTCGCGGCGCTGCAGGCGGCCGATCTGGGCAATCGCCCGCATCTGCTGCGGGTCGAGGCGCAGGCCGGCCACGGAACCGGCAAGCCGATCGACAAAGTGATCGCCAGCGGCGCTGACGTGCTGGCCTTCCTCGCCAAATGGACAGGTCTCGCGCTGCAGTAGCGTGCTGATTTAGCGCGGCTCGCCCTTGCAGCCGTCCGCCGTCGCCACTATCCCACATCGGTGAAGCTGCCCGCTGCAAAGGCGGGCGCAAGCCACAGGAAAGACCAGATATGACCTCGTTCCAGGACCGTGAACGCGCCGAGGAAGCCAAGTTCGCTCACGACGAAGATACCCTGTTCCGCATCCAGGCCCGCCGCAACAAGCTGCTCGGCCACTGGGCGGCGCAGCGCATGGGCCTCGATGCTGCCGAGACCGAGGCCTATGCCCGCGCCGTGGTGCAGGCCGAGTTCGAGGAAGCCGGTGACGAGGACGTCGTGCGCAAGCTGCTCGGCGATCTGACGATGGCCAAGGTCGAGATCGACGAAGCCGAAATCCGCGCCGCGCTGGCCGAGCAGGCTATCGAAGCGCGCCGCCAGATCGTGGGTGACAACTGATGCCGATGCCCGCGGGCGAGATCGAGGCGCTGATCCGCGCCGCGATTCCCGATGCAGAAGTCACGATCACCGATCTCGCCGGCGATGGCGATCACTACGCCGCGCATGTCGTCGCAGCCTCGTTTGCCGGCCTCAGCCGCGTTGCCCGCCACAAGGCGGTCTATGGCGCTCTCGGTGAGCGGATGGGCGGGGTGCTCCATGCCTTGCAAGTGACCACCGGCGTCCCCACCTGATTTTCAACTACAAGCCACGCAAGATCCGGAAAGAAGCCCATGTCCACCAATGAACGCATCGCTGAAATCGTCGGCACCAACGACGTTGTCCTGTTCATGAAGGGGACGCCGCTGTTCCCGCAGTGCGGTTTCTCGAGCAAGGCGGTCGCCATCCTCGATCACCTCGGTGTCGAATATGCCTCGGTCGATGTGCTGCAGGACATGGAAATCCGTCAGGGAATCAAGAGCTTCTCCGAATGGCCGACGATCCCGCAGCTTTACGTGAAGGGCGAATTCGTCGGCGGTTCGGATATCATGATGGAAATGTACCAGGCCGGCGAGCTTCAGCAGTTGATGGTAGACGCGCAGGTTGCTCTGGCTTCATCTTGATGGCCTGATTCTTCAGTCCGTCTGAAACGCAAAACGCGGCTCCGCCACAAGCGGGGCCGCGTTTTTGTATGTCGGAAGCTGGCGTGGGGATGGGGGGCCGTCCGGCCCCGCGCGCGGGTGGGGGGTGGATCCGCGCGCGGGGCTTGTCAGGCGGTGGGGCCTGGAGAGGCGGAACCGGGAGACCGGGGGGAACGGTTCCGCCTCTGGGAAGACACTCTCAGGACATATGGAACTATGCATGGGCCGTGCCAAACTCACGAATGCCCCAAAAAATCGATGGAACCGCCCTGAACCAGTCTGGTTGGCACCCACCCCCTGTAAAGTCTGCCGACAGGGTCCCTCTTACTTTGGGGGAGAATACTGCAAAGGTGTGCCGAGGCGCTTGGCAAGCCCCGGCAGGGTGTAGCATGGTTGCGCCATGGACGAACTCGATGACATGGGCGAACACGCGGACGCTGCCCCCGCCACTCCGGCTGCCACCCTCGTGGTGTTCCGGAATGACCCTGATGGCGGACCCGCCCATATCCTGATGGTGGAGCGCTCGGGCAGCCTTGCCTTTGCTGGCGGGGCGACCGTGTTTCCCGGTGGCAAGGTCGATCCGGCTGACCGTGACCTTGCCGAAGCCTTCATGGCCCGCAGCGGGCTCGTGCTTGATCCTGCCGATGCCGCCGGGCGCATCACCGCCGTGCGCGAAACGCTGGAGGAAACCGGCCTGGCCGTTGGCCTCGTTGGTGCGATCGATGCAGAGCGGGCCGCTGCAGCGCGCCGCCTGTTGCTCGATACCGGGCGCCTTGCCGACGTGCTCGAAGCCTTCGAATGGGAACTCGATTTCGAAGCCCTCGTGCCGTTCGCGCGGTGGTGGCCCCGGCACCGCAACATGCGCGTGTTCGATACGCGCTTCTATCTGGCCGATCTGGGCACCGGCGCGGTGGAAGTGACGGCTGACACCACGGAGAATCGCCACCTGTTCTGGGCCAGCGCGGCCGAGGCGCTGCGCCTTGCCGACGAGAAGGCGATCAAGATCATCTTCCCCACCCGGCGCAACCTCGAACGGCTGGCGCAGTTCAGCCATTTCAGCGCCGCGCGGGAGCATGCGCTGGCCACGCCCATCGTCACCGTCACCCCGCGGATCGAACTGCGCGATGGGACACGCTGGCTCGTGATTCCCTCCGATGCCGGCTACCCGGTCGACGGCGAACCGCTCGACCAGGCGGACCGCGCATAGACTGCTCCGAGATGGAGATGATTGTGCAGTGCAACGGATATTTCGTTGCGCTGCATACACTTAAGTAAAAATACATAGATTCGCGAAAGTCTCGCTTCACTCTGCAGCACTAGTCTGGCGCGCGGAGGTACTTCATGCCCGCTGCCCAGCCGCGCCCCGAAAGCGCTGTTCCTGCTGCTTCGACGCAGGCGCCGGCGGCTGCGCCGGAAGCGCTTCGCGCGCCTGTCTCCGCCTCACCGGCCGCCCGACTTGCCGATGAACTGGCGTTTCCTGCGCGTTCGCCAGTGCACAAGCTGCAGGCCGAACTGCTCCAGCTGACCATGCCGGAAGAGAGCCCGACCGAGGAACTCTACCCCGGCTGGTTCCGCCTTGCCTTCCCGATCGCCAGCTCCGCACTGCTCTGGGCGGCGATCCTGTGGGGTGCCAGCCGCTTGGCCTGAGCGGCTTCCGTCAAGCGTTTCACTGAAGTCTTATCCAACCGTCCCGGGGGCATCCTCGCCTGACGGGTGCTGCGCTGCACACCATCATGACGTCACTGCCGCCCCCTTCCGGCGTGCGGGCCTCGATGGAGACCGGAGCAGTGAACAGCGTCATGCCAGCCCAGGCCGAGCCCTGGGCATCCGAAGCCGCCCAAACCGCGTTCGTTCCTGCCGCGCGGCCCGGTCCACCCCCGCGCGTGCTTGCCGCGGTGCCCCTGCCGCGGGAGCCATTGTTGCCGCCGGAGCCCTTGCTGCCGCCGCGCCGCGTGGTGCCGGTGACGCGGCACATGCGGGCCATTCGCGCGCTCGACATCGTGATCGCTGGAGCAGCGCTCCTGCTGCTCGTGCCGGTGCTGCTGGCGGTTGCACTTGCCATCAAACTGCTGGATCCCGGCCCGCTCCTGTTCGGGCATCAGCGGCTGGGGCAAGGTGGGCGCGCGTTCCGCTGCCTCAAGTTCCGCTCGATGACAGTGGATGCCGACGTCCGCCTCGCCCGCCTGCTGGAGGCGGACCCTGAGGCGCGCGCCGAATGGGAGGAAACGCACAAGCTGCGCAGCGATCCGCGCATCACGCCCATCGGCCGCTTTCTGCGCCGCAGCTGCCTTGATGAGCTGCCGCAGCTCGTCAACGTGCTGCGCGGGGACATGAGCCTCGTCGGCCCGCGTCCGATCACGGCGGCAGAAGCAGTGCGCTATGGGCGCCACTTCCCGGTCTATTGCAGCCTCAAGCCCGGAATCACCGGCCTGTGGCAGGTCAAGCGGCAGGACGCGACGAGCTATCGCCGCCGCGTTGCCTTCGATCTCGCCTATGCCCGCTCGCGTTCGCTGGCGCTCAACTTCGCGATCCTCGTGCTCACCGTGCCATCGGTGCTGCGCGGGCAGGGCGCCTGCTGAGCGGCGTCTGCCAGCATAAAGCTGTCTCCCCCTGGTGCCTCGCCCGCCGGATCGCCCATAGCGCTCCGGCGGGCATTTTCGTGTCCGCCGCCGAGAACCGCATCCAGCACCCGCGCGGCCTGATCGCGCCAGGTCCAGTGCGCGGCATGGATCTGCCCCTTGGCGGCGAGCGGGGCCGGGTCCGCCAGCACGCGCCGCACCGCCGCCACCATGTCGTCCACATCGTGCGGATCGCAATAGACGGCCGCCGTGCCGCAGCGCTCGGTCATCGCCGGGATCGCGGAGACCACGACCGGACAGCCGAAATGCATCGCCTCGACCGGCGGCAGCGGACTGGCTTCGTAAAACGAGGGGAACAGCAGGCACCCGGCATCCCGGTAGAGCCGCCCCAGCGCATCGAGTTCGGTCACCGGCCCGGTAAAGCGCACCAGATGCGCCACATCCGCCGGGATTTCCCCCGCGATGGGTGAGAGGATGTCGCTCCCGCCGCCAACGATCAGCGTGGCGAGCCCGTCCTCGCGCGCCAGCCGTATGGCGACGGCGAGCACGCCGTGGATGTTCTTGCGCCCCGAGAGCGACCCGACAAACAGCATGTAGCCCGGCTTAGGCGCGCCATCACCGGTTGCAGCGCCCGCCGCGCCCGCACCGTCTGCGCCCCAGCCCCCGTTCTGCGCCACGCGGATGCGCCCGCGTGCTTCTGGCCGGAGCGCTGCCAGCATCGCCTTCTCCCGCTCCGAAACGGTTAGGATCGTCCGCGCCCGGCGCAGCAGCGATGGCAGCATGATGCGGTGCCCCAGCCGGTAGTGCAGCCGGTAGGCGCCGGGGAATTGCCGGTACGACAAGTCGTGGATCATCACCGTCACACCTTGCCCGGCGTGCAGCGAGGCGAACGGTGCGGTATTGCCAAGGCACAGCAGATGCCCGCCGCGCACCCGGCCCGGCAGCACCAGCTGCTCCCACGCGTGGCCGCCCCACCGGCTGCCCGCGCGCTCCACAGTAGTGACGCGCAGCGCCAGATCATCGACCTCTGCGCCCGGTTCGCACACCAGCCGCAGCGCAACCGGCAAGTCGTTGTCCGCCACGAGCCGATCCAGCGCGCGGGTCAGTTCGCGCGCCACGCGCTGCACGCCCGTGACGGGCTGCATCAGAAAGCGGCCGTTGATGACGATCTCGGGGCGGCTGGAAGTCGGCTGGTTCATGCGCGCGCGCGATCCTGCTTTTGGGATGCCCCTGTCCTACCACCGCACCCGCCTCTCCCGCGCCCGCTAACGGGTCGGGTTCGGAGACAACCTTCGTGGGCGAGGGGCAGGGCGGCGACTAAACCGGCTGGGCCATTCGCGATGGAGTGGTGCAAGCCTCGGGGCAAGCCGCAGATGCTGCGTATCCATATTGCAATCGCCACGGTTGGCCGCCCCGCGCTGCTGCGGGAGACGGTCGATCTCATCGCACGGCAAACCCGCGCGCCCGACGGTGTGGTGATCGTCGCGCCCTCGCAGGCGGATTTCGGCAATGCGGGCGAAAGCGCGATGCGCCCCGAACTCCTACTCTCGCCCAAGGGCCTGTGCCGCCAGCGCAACCGCGCGCTCGAAGTGCTCGAGGGGCGGGCGGACGTTGTCCTTTTTATCGACGATGATTTCGTCATGGCGCCGGACTACTGCGCCGCGATCGAAGCGCTGTTTACCTCCGATCCGGGGATAGCCGGGATCACCGGCAACCTCGTGGCCGATGGCGTGCGTCACGGCGGCTTCACGGCTGAGCAGGCGCTGGCGCTGATCGAGCGCGATGCACCGGGGCTGGATCCTGCGGTGATCCCGCGTGCGGCGCTCTATGGCTGCAACATGGCGCTCCGGATGTCACTGATGCGCGGCCTGCGCTTTGATGAGGCGCTGCCGCTTTATGGCTGGCAGGAAGATATCGATCTCACCATGCAGCTCGCCCGGCGGGGGCGGCTGGTGTCGTCGGGCCGCGTCACCGGCGTCCATCTCGGCGTGCGTGGCGGGCGCACGTCGGGTCGGCGGCTCGGCTATTCGCAGGTCGCCAATATCGTCTACCTGCTGCGCAAAGGCACCATTCCGCGCTGGCTTGCCAATCGGCTGTTCTGGCGGAACCTTGCCGCCAACCTGCTCCGCGCGCCGTTCCCCGAACCGCATATCGATCGCGCCGGCCGCCTCGCCGGAAACCTCCGTGCGCTGGCCGATCTCGCCACCGGGCGGATCGATCCCCGCAAGATCGAGCGGATGTGAGGGGGCGGATGCGCCGCGTTGTCTTCAACGGAAAGTTCCGCGCCGGGGGGCTGAACGGCGTCCACCGCGTCGCCGCGCGGCTGATCGCGGAGGTGGACGATCTGCTCGCCACCGCCCCCGCGCCTGATGATCCGCCCTGCGCGCTGATCGTGCCCAAGGGCTGCGCGGAAGGCCTGCCACTCTCCGCCATCCAGCTGATCGAGGATGATCAGCCCGCCTCGCAGGTGTGGGAGCAACTGCGCCTGCCCCGGCTCGCCGCGGGCGGCCTCCTCGTCAACCTCGCCAATCTCGCGCCCGTTGCGCACCGCCCAAAGCTCACGCTGCTGCATGATGCGCAGTTCCTGCGGGCGGACAGCTCCTACCCCTGGCGCCAGCGTATGGGGTATCGCCTGCTGACGCCGCTGATGGCCCGCTCAAGCGCCCGGGTGCTGACGGTTTCGGCCTTCTCCGCGGATGAACTCGCGCGCGGCGGCGTTACCGGCAAGGCGGGCGCGGAAGTGCTCCACAACGGCGCGGATCATATCCTTGAGGCGGTGCCCGATCCTGCCGCGCTGGCCCGGCTCGGCCTTGAGCCGCGCAGGTATGCGCTGATGTTCGGCAGCCCCAAGGCCTACAAGAACAACGCCGTCGTCTTCGCGGCCTTCGCCGATGGCGCCTTGGCTCCCCTGCGCCTCGTGGTGATCGGCCCGCCGCGCGCCGCGCTGGAAGCTGCCGGGCTTGCCCCTCCGCCCGATGCCGTGTTCGCCGGTCCCTGCGACGATGCCGCCCTGCGCGCGCTGTACGAAGGCGCAGCGGCGCTGCTGTTTCCCTCCCGCACCGAAGGCTTCGGCCTGCCGCCGGTCGAAGCGATGCTTTGCGGTTGCCCGGTGATCGCCGCCCCCTGCGGGGCCGTGCCGGAGGTTTGCGGCGATGCGGCGCTGTACGCCGATCCCGATGATCCCAGGTCGTGGCGGCGGGCGATCACCCGCCTGCCGCGTGAAGCGCTGGTCGGCGCAGGCCATGCCCGGGCTGCGCGCTATACGTGGGCGCGGGCCGGGCGGATGCTGCTGTCGTCCTTGCGCGAACTGGCGCGTTCTTCGTGACGGGCGCGGCATGAAAGCCCGCCTGCTCCGCTTTGCCCGCGCCGGGGGCGGCACGGCAGTCATAGCCATGGCTGCGCGGGTCAGCGGGCAATTCGCGATGGTCGCGGTCACGCTGGTCGCGACCCGGCACCTCGGGCCGGCTGATTTCGGCGTCTTCGCGATCGCCGGTGCGCTCGTCATGCTTGCGCGAACAATGCTTTATACCGGCCCGTTCGAGTACTTGCTCAAGCTGCCGCGCGATTCCGATCAACCGAGTGGTGCGGGCGCCTGCCTCGCGGCGACGGTCCTCGTCGCGCTGGGCTGGATTGCGCTGCTGCTCGTGCTCGGGCTGGCCGCTCCGTTCGTGTTCAAGGGCGGCGGTGTCGCGCCGGTCATCCTCGCGCTGGCGCCCTCGGTGCTGCTTGGCGCGCTCGCGGCCTTTGCCGAATCGCTGATGCTGCGCTCGGGCGCGGTGCGGCGCTACTATGCGATCACCGTCCTTGCCGAAGTCGGTGCTGGCCTTGCCGCGATTGCCTTGCTGGTGGCGGGCTGGGGCCTGTGGGCGCTTGTCCTGCAGATCTACGCGCGCACGCTGCTCATGGCGCTTGCCCTCGGCGCGCTGGGGTCGCCGCTCGCGCTTGCCCTGCCGCCGCGCGCGCTGGTGGCTGAAGTGCTGCGCTGGTCCGCCAGCCGCTTCGGATCGGTGCTCGTCACCTTCCTCGCCAACTACAGCGGCGATCTCGTCCTCGGCGTGGTCCTCTCGCCCGCCGCGTCCGGGCTCTACCGCGCGGCCAACCGCATGGTCACCGCGCTGGCGGACATGTTCGTCCAGCCCGCCGGCATGCTGGCGCTGACCACACTGGCCGCAGAGCGTGCGCGCGGCGAAGGGGACGGCCGCCCCGGTACATGGCCGCAGCTCGCGGGGTTGTTCGCCGTGCTGGGCTGGCCTGCGCTGGCGCTCCTCGCGCTTTTCGCGCACCGCGTCGTGCCGCTCGCGCTGGGCCCGGCGTGGGCCGCTGCGGCACCCGTCGTCGCGGTGTTTTGCGTGGCGCGGATGGCCGCGCTGGTTACGGCGGTCGCCACAGCGGAACTGATCGTGACGGACCGGCAGGGCAAGGTGCTCGCGGTCCAGACCGTCGCCGCCACCGCGACTGCGGCACTCACCATTCTCGCCGCGCCCTACGGTGCACTCGGCGCCGCCTGCGTTGCTACGCTGGTGGCCCTGCTCGCTGCCGGAGTGTTGGCGCTCACCGCGCTCCAGCGCCGCGATCGACCTGCGCTGGCCGAAGCCGCCCACCTCGTGGCATTGCCACTTGCCGGTGCCTTTGGCGCGGCCTTCGCGGCAGACCGCCTGTTCGGCGCCTCCGCACCGCTTGCCGCGCTCGCGCTTCCACTCGCCTGCGCCGCCGCTGGCTGGCTACTTGCCGCCTGGCCTGTCGTCCCGTCCTTGCGCCGCGCTGCCGCCTTGCTGTCGTCCCCGCCAAGGCCTGCCTGACCCCAAATGCCGCTTGCCCCGGGCGTTTCCGCGTGGAACCTTCGCAAGCGCAACAAGGGGGACCCGAACCGATGAAGCGCCTCACCACAGCCGCCTTTGGCGCCGCCGCTGCTGCCATCCTGTTTGCCGCGCTTCCGGCGCAGGCGGCTGCTCCGCTCGTGGCGCCCACGTTCGCCGTGCCCACCAGCGCCATCGGCCCCGGCTTCCGCCTCCAGCCGCTCGGCCCCGATCTCGTGAAGATCGATTTCGATGCCTACATGTCCTCGGTCGAGCATCTCCAGCAGACCTTCACGCGCAGCCCGGAATGGCCCCATGCCGGGATCAGCGATGCGGACGCAATGGTCGACATGCAGACCGAAGCCGGCCGGTTCCAGCGCCGCGAAAGCTTCGCCTATTCGGTGCTGACGCCGGACGGAAAGCGCGAGCGCGGCTGCATCTACGTCGCGCCAAGCCCCGTGGCCGCGTACGACGCGGTCGTCCGTATCTGGGTGACAAAGGCCGAGTACGACAAGGGCTTCGACAAGGAGCTAGAAATCTGGGCCCACCGCTGGATCGCGAAGAAGTGGCCGTTCAAGAAGGTCGCCTGGCCGGGTCGAGACATCCCGTGGGCCAAGTGGGATGCACTCACCGCGAAGAAGGGTGCCTAGAGCCAGATGACGTTAGATTGCACCGCCGTGACGGAGCTGATTTTGGCCCAGGGCGAGGCGCGAGGACGGAGCGATGCTTGTCCATCGTGACTGACGAGCAACGCTGCACTGGGCCAAAAGCAGCCCGCCCCGGAGGGGTTGCCATTTGAGGCCCTTCGGACTGCGTCGCGCCGCTTGAACGGACTACCAGTCCGTCCTGCACGGCGCTCCTTGCCGAAGAGCCTCAAATGGCAATCACGGTGGTGCAATCTAACGTCATCTGGCTCTACGGCGGGGCGGGGCAAACTGCCGCGCCAGCGCATGGTAGAGCTTCTGCGGGCAGACCATCGCGCTCACCTGATCCGCGATCAGCGCGGTGGCGAACAGCGGCAGGATCATCGAGCGGTCCGCCGTCATTTCCGAAACGATAATCACCGCCGTCAGCGGCGCACGCACCACGCCCGCGAAATAGCCGATCAGGCCGAGCAGCACGATCGCCCCCGCTTCATCGCGCGGGAACACTTGCGCCAGCAATTGCCCCAGCCCTGCGCCGACTGACAGCGTGGGCGCGAATATCCCGCCGGGCGCGCCGCTCAGCGCAGTCGCCAGCGTCGCGACGAAGCGCGCCGGGCCGAACAGCAGCGGATGGGCCTCACCGCCCAGCAGGCTGCGCGTTGCATCGTAGCCGGTGCCCCATGAAAGCCCGCCGGTCGCCACCCCGATCACCGCGACGATGAGCCCGCAGGTGAAAGCCCAGCCCACCGGCCGCGCACGGATCGCCGTGAATGCCCGGTGCCGAGACCACGCCATCGCGATCAGCGCCTTGGCAAACAGCCCGCCCAGCAAGCCCCCGGCAGCCCCGGCCAGCGGCGCGGCGATGATCATCGCGCGCAGCGGCAATTGCTGCGACATCGCGCCGAAATAGACGTAGTCGCCTGCCACGCCGAGGCTGATCAGGCCTGAGACCATGACCGTCACCATCACCAGCGCCGCCATGCGCTGCTCGAAGGCGGAGGCCAGTTCCTCGATGGCGAAGGCGACCCCGGCGAGCGGCGTGTTGAAGGCTGCCGCCACGCCTGCCGCGCCGCCTGCGATCACCACGCCCGTCGTCACCGGCACGCGCATCCAGCGGTGCACCGCGGCCATGACGGCGGCGCTGATCTGCACTGTCGGTCCCTCTCGCCCCGCAGGCGCTCCGGCCAGCAGCATCAGGATCGTGAAGGCGAACTTGGCAGCCGCCACCGGCAGCGCGATCAGCCGCACCGACGATGCCGCCGCCGGTGCCCGGCCCGCCGCCATCACTTGCGGAATGCCTGACCCTTTCGCTTCCGGCCAGTGCGCGCGGGTCAGCGCCACGATCCCGGCAAAGGTCAGCGGCGTGACCAGCAGGGGCGCCCACCACACCGCACTTGCCAGCTTGCCGAACGCCCGCTGCGCCTGCTCGCCCGCCGCCGCGAACGCAATCGCGACAAGGCTGAGCAGCGCGGCGCCGAGAATCGCCGCAAGGCGCCCGCGCGCTGTCGGGCCGATCACCGGATGGAGCAGACGATCGAGCGGGCGAGTGGTCATCCTTCGCCCCTTGGCTGCACTGCAGCAAATTGCAAGGGCTTCGCAAACGAAAGTTATGGCTGTCGGGCAGCCGCAAGCCCCAGCCGCGCCGCTGCCTCCCGCGCCTGCGCTTCGCGCAGCGGCATGAGCGGATCCATGCGGTCGCGATAGGCGGCAAGGATCGCCGCTGGTGCCGTCTCCGGGCGTCCAGCATTGAACGGCGGGGCGGGGGCATACTCGAGGCCCAGTTGCAGCGTCTGTGCCAGCGCATCGCCGCCGATTTCGGCCAGCACCACCAGCGCAAAGTCGATCCCGGCCGTCACGCCGCCGCCGGTGATGACATTGCCATCGCGCACCACGCGCCCTTCATCCGGCACCGCGCCGAACAGCGGCAGCAAATGCCGCCACGCCCAATGGCACGCCGCGCGCTTGCCTGTCAGCAGCCCCGCCGCGCCGAGGATCAGCGATCCGGTGCAGACCGAGGTCACGTAGCGCGCGCCCAGCGCCAGTCGCCGCACTTCGCCCACGAACGCCGCATCGAGCGCCGCCTCGCTGGCGTTCACGCCGCCCGGCACGCAGATCAGGTCGCAGGCCTCGATTTCGGCCAGTACGCGCGTTCCGGCAAACACCAGCCCCTCCGCCGGCACTTCGCCGCCATCGCGGCTGGCGACCAGCGTTTCGCTGCCCGGCACGCGGGAGAGGAACTGGTGCGGCCCGGTGAAATCGAGCTGGGTCATCCCCGGATACACGGCGAAAACGATGCGGAATGGCGTCTCGGTCATGGCAATCTCCTTCCTCGGTCGCCTCCTCATCGCGCATGGGCCCGATTGACGAAATGCCAATGATCCCTCATTTCAAGCCATGCCTCGCACCATCGGCCTCTTCCTGTTTTCCGACTTCCAGATCCTTGACGTGGTCGGCCCGCTCACGTGTTTCGAAGTGGCGGAGCGGTTTGTCCCCGGCGCCTACAGCACGGTTCTGCTCTCCGCCGAGGGCGGTGCGGTGCGCAGTTCGGCGGGGGTCCCGCTGGGAACCGTGGCCATGGCAGAGGCCCCGGCGCTCGATACGCTGATCGTTTCGGGCGGGGATGGCAGCCGGACGGCGATGCATGAGGCCGCCACGAACGCATGGCTCTGCGCCGCGGCCGTGCGCCGGCTGTGCAGCGTGTGCTCGGGCGCCTTTCTGCTTGCGGCGGCTGGGCTGCTCGATGGCCGCCGCGCCACGACGCACTGGCGCCGCGCGGCGCAGCTGGCGCGGCTGTTCCCCCACGTCGCGGTGGAGCCGGACCGCATCCACATCCGCGACGGCCATGTCTGGACTTCTGCGGGCATCACCGCCGGGATCGACCTTGCACTGGCGTTGATCGCCGAGGACCTGGGCGAGGATACCGCGCGCCGCGTCGCGCAGGAAATGGTGGTTTACTATCGGCGCCCCGGTGGGCAATCGCAGTTTTCCGCGCTTGCTGATCTGGGCGGGCAGCAGACCCCGTTCGCGCCGCTGCTCGAATGGATTCGCGGCAACCTCGATCAGCGCCTCACGGTCGAGGTCCTCGCCGAGCGCTGCGCGATGAGCCCGCGCAACTTTTCCCGCGCTTTCGTGCGTGAAATGGGCGTCAGCCCGGCGCGGGTGGTGGAGCGCTTGCGCCTTGAAGTGGCCCGCGAGCGGGTCGAAAGCAGCGCCCAGCCAATCGAGCAGATTGCCGCCGCGCTCGGCTTCCACGATCCTGAACGCATGCGCCGCGCCTTCCTGCGCGCGTTCGGCCAGCCCCCCCAGGCGATGCGCCGGCTGGCCCGCGCGCAGACGGCCTAGAGTTCGACCAGCACCGTTTCGATCTCGGTGGTCACTTCGGTCATCAGCTTGTGCACCGGGCATTTGCTGGCCGCGGCAAACAGCGTATCGCGCTCCTCGCGGCTGAGATCGCCGTTCAGCATGAGCGCGGTCCGCAACTTGTAGACCCCCTCGCGTTCCCGGCTGGCATCGCGCGTCACGACAACTTCGATATCCTCCAGCGCCATCCCCTTGCGCTGCGCCAGCCAGAGCACTGTCAGCGCCTTGCACGCACCGAGCGCCGCATCGTAGATCTCGTGCGGATCGGGCCCCTCGTTGTCCGCGCCCGCCGCGGGGGTCATGTCCGTGACGAACTCGTGCCCGCGCACGGCAATGCGGTGCGCCGTGCCCGCCGGATCGATGCGTGTAACCGTGATCATGTTGCCTCCTGTCGCTGGCTTGCTCCGGCAGTCCAGCACTCGCGCCGGGCAGGGTCAAGCCGAGCCCGCCTGCGAGCAAGTTGACACGGTTGACACAGTCCAGAGGCAAAACTGTCGCCCCGGCCCAAGCGGCCTATCCGTTGAAATAAAGGCATAATCGCAAAGCGCCCTGAATCGCCATGCCGGAATAACAGACACGCGTGTCAGAAAAAGCGCGGGGGGCAAAGCGGCAGTCATGGCATCAACCTTTGCGCAGTCAAAAGCGGGCAGGGTAGGATGCCTCAAGGCGGGGTTTGTAGGAAAATGGTTTGTGGGGTGAGATGATGCCCCTGACCCGCCGCCATTCGTCAGGCTCGTGGCAGAATGAGGGGGAAATCGAGGCGCCAATTATTTACTGTGCCTTGTCGAAATTGCGTGCCCTTGCCGCACATCGTTTCAGGCAGCCCCTGCTGCTTGCCGGATGATCCGGCTCATGCCGATGAAGGAACCGATCGATGCAGTATGTCCTCCTCTACCTGGAAACCCCCGAAGAGCGCGCGAAGGGCCATGATCCGGAGACGGCGCCAGCCTATTGGGGCGGCTGGATCGCTTATATGGGTGCGATGTCGCAGGCCGGGGTGCTGCAGGGCGGCAACGCGCTGGACGGACCTGAAACGGCGACGACCCTGCGCATCGAGAATGGCACGCGCCATGTCGTCGATGGCCCGTTTGCCGATACCAAGGAAGCGTTTGGCGGCTATGCGGTGATCGAGGTTCCCGATCTCGATACGGCACTGGAATGGGCGGCGCGGGCGCCGTGCGCCGTGGCCGGTTCGGTAGAAATCCGGCCGGTGATGCCGTCGGCGCCCGCCGGCTGACCCGGATGGAGGGCGCGCGCCGCTTGTCTTCGGCTGCCGCAGAGCAGGCGGCGCGCGCGTCCTACGGTCGGCTGCTGGCGCTCGTCTCGGCGCGGACGCGCGATATCGCTGCGGCGGAGGATGCGCTGGCCGAGGCCTTTGCCGCCGCGCTGGCGCAATGGGGAGAGCAAGGCGTGCCCGCCAATCCGGAGGCCTGGCTGCTGACAGTGGCGCGGCGCGCGGCGGGGCATCACCGCGCGCGGGCGGCAACGGCTCAGCGCGCGGGCGATGTGCTGGCGCTGCTGGCCGAGGAGCGGGAAGAAGCCTCCGGCAATCCCTTTGGCGACGAACGCCTGGCGCTGCTGTTCGTCTGCGCGCATCCGGCAATCGATCCCGATGCGCAGGCGCCGCTGATGCTGCAGACCGTGCTGGGGCTTGATGCCGCCCGCATCGCCGCTGCGTTTCTGGTCAGCGGCGCGACGATGGGGCAGCGGCTGGTGCGCGCCAAGCGCAAGATCAGGGATGCCAGGATCGCGTTTGCCGTGCCGGATCGGGAAGACGCCCCGCAGCGGCTCGCCGGCGTGCTGTCGGCCATTTATGCTGCCTATGGGACGGCTTGGGACGATACTCTGGGCGCGGATTCCCGGCTGGCCGGCCTGCGCGGCGAGGCGCTGTTTCTGGCGCGGCTGATTGCCGAACTGATGCCGGATCAGCCCGAAGCGCTGGGGCTGCTCTCGCTGATCCTCCACTGCGAAGCGCGCCAGCCGGCCCGGCGCGCGGCGGATGGTTCGTTCGTGCCGCTGCATGCGCAGGACCCGCGCTTGTGGTTGCAAGACATGGCGCTGGAGGCCGAGACGGCGCTGCGCCGGGCGGCAAGCCTTGCCGCGCCCGGGCGGTTCCAGACCGAAGCGGCGATCCAGTCGCTCCACGCCCACCAGCGCATGACGGGGGAGCGCTTCACCGCGCCGCTTGCCCGGCTCTACGATGTGCTCGCCGGTTTCGCGCCGACCACCGGCGTGATGGTCGCCCGCGCGGTGGCCCATGCGGAGAACGGGGCGCAGCAGGCAGCACTAACGCAGCTGCGTGCCATGGCCGGAACCGAAACGTACCAGCCGTGGTGGGCCGCGCTCGCCCGCGTTTCGTGGCTTGCCGGGGATCATGGCGGCGCTGCCGCTGCTGCGGCCACCGCCGCCGGCCTCAGCGCCGATCCCGCCATTCGCGCGTTTCTGCTTGGCGGCGGCTATCGCTTTGACGCTGGCTCCGAGGTCACGCCGGTTCCCGCGCGCTGCTGAGAACGAGGGGTTCGGTGAGGATGAAGCCGCGCGGGGTGGCCGGGGTGGCGAGGAGGAACGGCTCCGGCGCGCTGCCGGGCTGGCCGGGTGGTTCGGCGACCGGGGCGGGGGCCTGTGCCGGGCGGGCTGCGGTCTGCATCCGGCGCAGCGCAAGGGCAGCGCCGCTCATGATCGCGAAATCGGTGCCCGGGTCGCAAGTGGGAGAAGAGATGGAGGCAATAGCGACGCCCATGACCATCGCCCAGCTGGCGGCGGCGGCAGTCGATAGTGCCTTGTCCTCGACGGGGGCCCAGGTCGAATGGCGCAGCGGGCTGAAGGCGGAGAGAATGTGCATCAGGAGCGTGATCGCGCCGATTACGCCGGTGCAGCCGAGCACTGCGGTCGCAAGGCTGGAGGAGCGGAAGCTGCCGGGGCCGATGCCGATGCCGCCGCTTTCGACGAAGGCGTAGAGGCCCTGCCATGCCCAGAAGCGGCGCTGCTGCGCGGAGAGCGTCTCGCTCTTTTCGATGGTCATGTGGCGGATCATGCCGGCAAAGGAATCGGCGAAGTGGGGCTGCCAGATCATCACCGCGCAGCAAACGGAAACGAGAACGAGGAGCGCGCCGCCGATCCACAGGGCGCGGTCTGCCGGAAGCGCGCCGGGGAAGATCAGCGAGCGCACCGCCACGATGGCGGCATAGGCGGGCAGCCCGACATAGGCGCTGCTCGATGTGCTGAGCGCGAGAGCGGCGGCGAGGAGTGCGGCGGCGGGGCCCGTCCAGCGCGGATCGATCCGCCGCAGCCAGCATTCGAACGAGAACACGAACAGGACGAGGCCATAGCTGGCGAAATTCGATGCCTCCGGCATGAGCCCCGTCATCCGCACGAAGCCGTTGTAGGACTGATCGAGCTGGGCATAGGACGCGTTGCGGAACACGGCGAGCACCACTTCGGCAGGGGTGCCGCGGATCACGACCGAAGCGAAGCCGATCAGCGCATGGGCGATGCCGACCGCCGCCAGCGTGCGCACAAGCACGGCGCGGCCGCGCTCGCGCCCGCAGGCAACGAAGCTGACGATGCCGGCGATCAGCGTGCCGACAAGGTAGGCGGCGGTGGTGAGGTTCTGCGGGCTCGGCACCAAGGGGCGCACCGCGTAGACATAGGCGAAAGTGGAGACGTAGCGCGCCTCCACACGGCCGCGCAGGGGAGTGACTTCCATCTGGCCGGCAAACAGGCGCGGTGCGATGAAGGCGAGGGCGAGGCCGTAGATCACGAAGCCGACCAGCCAGCCATTGGCGCGCAGCGCGCGGCCGACGGCGGCCATCTGCCCGGCGCCCGGCACGAGCAGGCGCATGGCGACAAACAACAGGGCGAACTGGATCGGCGGGATCGACGAATTGCCGAGCACCGGCAGCTGGAGCGCTGCGGACCCGCCGAATATGGCGGACACGAGCGCGAAGGCGAACATCGCCTCGACCGAGCCCGCGACGAACAAGGTGAGCCCGATCAGGACTTGCACGGCGCCGATGAAGGTCAGCTCCATGGCTGTGCCCCTGCCCAGATGGCTGCCCAGATGGCTGCCCAGATGGCTGCCCGGTTCATGGCCGGATAAACCCGTCTGCGGCGCGCACTGGCTTGACGAAAGCAGCGGGGTTGCCGCGCCAGACTTCGCGCGCCGGGACATCGCAGAACACCACCGACCCGGCGGCAATGACGGCATGATCGCCGATCGTGACGCCGGGGAGCACGGTGACGCCGCGCCCCAGCCAGACGTTGCGGCCAAGCTTGACCGGCGCGACGCGCACGCTCTGGCCTTCGTGCACCGGGTGGTGGTTCGTATCGGCGAGGACGCAGCGCGGGCCGATGCGGCAATGTTCGCCAATGCGCACCCACTGGTGGCAGACGATCTCCACGCCTGCGTTGAGGAACGCGCGGGCGCCGATTTCGAGCAGCGCGCCCGGGCCGACTTCGACCGCGACGGGCGCGCCGTGGCAGCTCCAGTTGACGCGCTCGGCAATGGCGATGCGGCCGCGACCTTCGATGCGGGGGAAGCCGCTGTGGACGAAGAAGCGCGAGCCGGGCGCCTCGCCGCGCAAGCGCAGGCGCAGCACGGTGAGCAGGGTGCGCAGGCGGTTGAGCGGCTGCAGCTTCAAGCCAGCGCCTCCAGCACGCCGGCATCGAAGCGTTCGGGGGCGAAATCGCGGGCGCGGGCGGTGGCGGCGGCGGGATCGAAGTGGGGGAGCCAGCGCTCCAGCTGCTGGACGGCGGCGATCAGTGCTTCGGTGGTCTGTTCGGGGAAGAACAGGCCGGTGCGGCTTTCAACCACGCTATCGAGCGCGCCGCCCCGGCCATAGGCGATCACCGGGCGGCCCGAGGCCATGACTTCGACCGCGACGATGCCGAAGTCCTCCTCTCCCGTGCATACCAGCGCGCGGCAGCGGGCATAGGCGCGGCGCAGCTCGTCGAAACCGAGGCGGGGGATCATGCGGATGGTTGGCCCGGCGCGCTTTTTCAGCATCGCGGCCTGCGGCCCATCGCCCACCACGGTGAGCGGCAGGCCGAGCGCGTTGAACGCATCGATGGCGAGGTCCGCGCGCTTGTAGGGCACGAGTTGGCCGACCCAGAGGTAGCCGGGTCCAACATCGTCAGACTGGGTGAACAGCGCAGGATCGACGGGGGGATGGACGACTTCCGCCTCTCGCCGCCAGGCCTTGGCGATGCGATGGCGGATGAAGCGCGAGTTTGCGAGTACCCGGTCCACCCGCGCGGCCGAGCTGGTGTCCCACTGGCGCAGGCCGTGACAGAGCACGGGCATGACGGCGCGCTTCAGCCAGCCTGCCTCGTCGCGGTAATCGTGGTAGTGATCCCACAAGTAGCGCATCGGCGAGTGGACGTAGCACAGGTGGAGCGCATCGGGCGCGGTGATCACGCCCTTGGCGGGGCCGCTTTCGCTGGAGATGACGAGATCGTAGCCGCGCAGGTCCAGCTGCTCGAGCGCCATCGGCATGAGCGGGAGATAGGCCTGGTAGTGCTTCTTCGCGCCCGGCAGCTTCTGGATGAAACTGGTCCGCACCCTGTGCGCCCGGATCGTGGCCGACATCGCGGCGGGATCGTAGACATGGGTGAAAATGTCGGCCTCAGGAAACAGCTCCAGCAGCCGCTCCAGCACGCGTTCGCCGCCGCGCATGGTGACGAGCCAGTAGTGGATGATCGCGACGCGCTTGAAGCGGCGGCGCGGATCGGCGGGGAGGACGGCGCCGGGGCGGATCAGCGCCGCAAGGTGCGGCCTCTCAAGGATCGGAGCGGGGCTAGCGAACTCGGCGCGTTGCAGGAGGAAGCCGTTTTCGGCTGCCGGCGAAGGTGCCTCCGGAGGGGGCGCGGCCTCAGGCATAGTAGCGCTTGTACGAGTGGTAGAACGCATCGTCGCCATAGCCGAAGCGGGACTGCTTGCGCATGTCGACGCGGGTGAGGGCGACGCCGGCGAGCTGCACCTGGTCGTCCGGCAGCAGCCGCAGCGCGGACCTCAGCGCGGCCTCCGGCGTCTTGCGCCAGCGCACCACGAAGACCGAGGCATCGGCCTTGCGCAGCATCAGCCGCGCGTCGGCGATGGGCAGCACGGGGGCGGTATCGATGATGATCGCATCGAACATCTCCCGCGCGGCATCGAGCATGCGGTCCATTTCGATGCCGGTGAGCAGCTCGGGCGCCTTGTCGCTGCCTTCGGCGAGCGGGAGGATGTTGAGGCCGGTGGCCGGGTCCACCACCAGCGCGGCTTCGAGCGTTGCCGTGCCGCCGAGCACGTCCATCAGGCCGGGCGTTCCGGCGTCACCGCGCAGGAAGCGGCTGACGCCCTGGCGGCGCAAATCTCCGTCGATCAGCAGCACGCGGTCTCCCGAAAGCGCCATGGAGCGGGCGAGGCAGATCGAGGTCGTCGTCTTGCCCTCGTCGGGCAGCGCGGACGTCAGCGCGATGATCCGCGCCTGCGTGGTGTTCATCGCGATCGAGGCGCGCAGCGAGCGGAAGCTTTCGGCAAAGGCCGAACGCGGGTCCTCCAGCAGCGCCGCCATCGGCACTTTCTCCTCCCCGCGCCAGACTGAGCCGAGCGTGGGGATCGAACCGAGATAGCGCACGCCCAGTCGTTGTTCGATATCATCGCCAGTGGTGAGCCCGCTGAAGGTCATTTCCGCCGCGAAGGCCGCCGCGATGCCGAGCCCGAGCCCGAGCGCCACCGACAGCACGAGATTGAGCGCGACGTTCGGGCTCGTCGGCCGCAGCGGCACAGAGGCGGGGTGCAGAAGGTCTGCGTCCGCCTGTTCGGTGCCTTCGCGCGCGGTCAGTTCCTTGAAGCGGTTGAGGTAGCTTTCGTAGAGCGCGTTCGAGGTTTCCGCGCGCTTTTCGAGATCCTGCAGCCCGACCATCGCAGCGTTGTTCTGCACAAGGGTGCCGCGTGATTGCTGCAGCGATCCGGTCAGCGAGGCGAGCCGTTGCTGCGAGACCCGTGCGCGCGCGTCGAGGCTGGAGATCACGCGCTGCGTTTCGTCCGCAATACGCGCGTCGATCGCGCCGAGCGCGGCCTTGGCGCGCAGCACATCGGGGTGGCGCGGGCCATACCGCGCGGTGAGCGAGGCCAGCTCGGTCGCCGCCGTCGCCTGCTGCGCGCGCAGCGAACCGATGGCGGGCGAAACGGCCACTTCGCCGACGCCGCCGGCGCTGACGCCAAGCGCAAGCTGCCGCCGCGCTGCATCGAGCCGCGCGCCGTCCTCGCTCGCTTGCGCGCGCGCGGTGGTGACGGCCTGGTTGTAGCTGGAGATTTCCTGCTCGGTCAGCGTGCCCATCGTGGTCGAGAGCAGGTTGTTGGCGATCCGGTAGCGCTGCACCGCCGCCGTATCGCCCAGCGCCTGCTGGCGCAGCTGTTCGAGCCGTTCGGCAATGGCGGTCGTCGTCGCCCTGGCGCTGATCCGCTTCGCGTCGAGCGCGCCGACCGTATATTGCTGGGCGAAAGTGTTGGCGACGCGCGCGGCGAGGGCGGGATCGGTATCCTCGAAGCTGATCGCGATGCCATAGGTCGTGCCGATGCGCGCGGCGACCACGCCCTTGCGCAGCCATGCCATTGCGGCAGTGCGGGCGCCGAGAGCTGACTTCGCAAAACGCTCTTCCTTCGCGAGGCCGAGGCTGTCTGCCACGGCGCCGAGATTGGCTTCCGACGTGACCACGGCGACTTGCGTATCGACATAGCCTTCGCTGGGGATTGCGGCCTGCTGCGGACCGTCGTTCGTGCTTGTCGGTGCGACGGCTTGCGGGCGGCTGTTGAGCGCGACTTCGGCGCGCGCGGTATAGGTACGCGGCTGGAGGGCCGTGAGCAGCAGGCCGGCGGCGAGCACCGCGAACAGGACGGCGAGGAACACGCCGAGGCGGCGGCGGAACACTGCGAGGAGCAGCCGCAAGTCCACCCGGTCAGCTGCCGGGGGCGGGACTCGAGGCTCGAAGGCGAGGGCCGGTGCCATGCCTGGCACACCCCCCGCATTGCGATAGAGGCCGACTGCCGTGTTCACCCCTGTTTCCCTCGATCGAAAGGCTCGCCCTACCGCAAGAGCGGCGGGGGAAACCTATATGGTAAAAATTATCCGATCAGGGAGAACGGCTCCCTTCCCGTCGTGTTGCAAGACTAGGCAAGGGGCCGCGACGGGGAAGGCGAAGCGTATCCGCCGCGGAGGCAAACCGGACGCATTGTGCACCCCGATCATCACCGCAGGATCGCTGCGCGCCTTCGCGGGTGCAGTCCGAAGCTTCGTGCGATGCTGCATCCCGCATCGCCGGATCGGGGGCAAATCCGGGTGAATGCTTAAGGATTTATGCACCATATGCGGCTGGGCCGGGCTGTGATGAGAGTCCGCAAGGGCGGCGACGCGTGCCTTGGCCAACCTGCCAGGGGCTGCCGCCGGAACATCTCCAAGGTGGAGGATTCGGCAAGGGGCTGGGTGATTGCGCTTTCCCGAGCGCCGCATAGACTTGGGGGCATCGAACAAAACTACCCGGAAGCATTGGAGAATTTGCATGGACAGCAAGCACGATGGCGGCCGCCGCGCGCACCGCCACCTGGCGCTCGCCGTGGTCGGCGCAGCCGTGCTGATGCTTGGCGGTTGCGCCGGTGCAGGCGCGCCGCCGATCTCGACTGCGGATGTCGCGGCAGGGCTCGAAACCTACCACCTCGGCGCGGGGGACCGCGTCCGCGTGACCGTTTTCAACGAGCCGACACTGACCGGCGAGTACAACATCACCCCCGGCGGCGCGCTGGCGTTCCCGCTGATCGGCGTGGTGGCGGCGGGAGGCCGGACGATCGACGCGGTGCAGCAGGAGCTGACGGCAAAGCTGGCGGAAGGGTATGTCAACGACCCGCGCGTGAGCGTGGAGGTGCTCAACTACCGGCCGTTCTACATCCTGGGCGAAGTTAACCGTCCTGGTGAATATTCCTATGCGTCCGGGATGACGGTGGAGCAGGCGATCGCCCGGGCTGGTGGGTTCACCTACCGCGCGAACGAGAAGACGGTGTTCCTGCGGCGGCAGACGGGCAAAACCGAAAGCGCGGTTTCGCTGCGCACGGCGCAAGTGGCGGTTTTGCCGGGGGATACGATCCGGATTGGTGAGCGCTACTTCTAGGCGCGGCCCGCTCCATCCGCGCGGTCAAGCGCGAAGGCGGCGCCATAGAGCAGCACTGCACCCAGCGCGACGGTGCAGGCGTAGACGGGCATTGTCGCGGCGATGAACAGGGGAATGGCAGCGTTGGCCGCAGCCGGCGGGTGATAGCAGCGCAGCACCCACATCAGCGTGACGCCGATGGCGACAGCCGGCGCGGCGAGCCATAAGGCCCACGGATGGGCGGCAGGCCCGGCCAGAGCAAACACCGCAATGCCGGTCGCGCCGCAGATCAGATGGCCGAAGCTGACGGCACGGGGCCGGGCGGCGGGAACCTCGCGGCAGCCCAAGATCAGCGCGGTGCTCGATGCCCACGATGGCAGCATCAGCGCGAGCCCCGCGATCCACGAGGCAAGGATCAGCGCCTGCAGGATGAGCAGGGTGAGAGCAAGGATCGCGAGTGCCGCATTGGTTCGCGATGTCATGTGGCTGGCATGGCGAGCGTGGTAGCCGGCGGCGCCGCATCCTCGCGGACGGCGCGCAGGATGAGATCAGCCGTCGCAGGATCGCACGCTCGGGCCATCATTACCGCCCCGGCTGCCATGGCAAATGTGCGGGCGGCGCGCGCCTCGCGCTCTGCTTCCGGGCCATCGAGATGGCTGGCCAGCGCGCCAATCATGTCTCGCACCCCGTTCCCGAACTCGGCCTGCACCGCCTCGGTGCTGCGCAGGATGTCGTTCGAGAGTGCTGCGACCGGGCAGCCACCGGCAACATCCTCCACGCGTCCGGGATCTGTGTAGCTGCGCACGAAGCCAGCCAGCGCGCGTTCTGGCGGCACTGCGGCAAGGCCGCGATCCAGCACATCGAGCATCTCTTCGAAGGCGCGGCCGAGGGCAGCGACGAGGAGATCCTCTTTCGATGCGAAGTGCCGATAGAAACCGCCATGCGTGCGATTCGCGGCCTGCATGACGTCGCCGACACTCGTCCCTTCGACCCCGTGCTCGCGGAACTGGCGCGCTGCTGCAGCGATAATCGCTTGATGAGTCTCGGCTTTTGCTTCGCGGGATTGGCGCATGGATTTTTCTCCGGGAGCCCCCTTGCCAATTAGGGTGATAGGTGTCATCTAAAAAATAAGATTATGAACGTAATCTTATTTAGGAGGTCAGTTCCATGGCAAGTTCCGCATCTGCTCTCGCTGCCAAGCTTGTTCCTGCGCGGCAGGACTTCTTCGCCCGGATCGGCGCGTTCCTTGAAGCGCTTGACGGCGATCACTTGGCCGCGCCGGACGTGCGGATTGCGCAGCTCGAACAGCGCATCGCCGGGCTCGAGGCTGTCGCCGCGAAGCGGGAGGGCTGAGCCATGGCCGAACCCATCGCCCCCGTTGCTACGGCGCGCCGGACGCTGCTCGACAACCGCATTCCGCCGCCGGTGATGACCGTGCTGACCGGCCTTGCCATGGCGGCAGCGGGCGCGGCGATCCCGGCGGCGCCGCTGCCGCTGGCCTTGCGGCTGGGCGGGTTTGCCGCGACGTTTGTGCTGGCGGGCGGGTTTGGCCGGCCAGCCATTGCCGCCTTCCTCGCCGCCAAGACAACGATCAATCCAGTCGTGATCGATCAGGCGAGCACGCTGGTGACCAGCGGAATCTATGCGCGCAGCCGCAATCCGATGTATGTCGCGCTCACCGCGCTGCTGGGCGCGCTGGCCTTTTCGCTCGGCAATGCGTGGTTGCTGATCGGACCACTGGCCTTTGCACTCTATACCGAGCGCTTCCAGATCCTGCCCGAGGAACGCGCCATGTCCGCCCGCTTCGGTGCGGCGTATGACGCTTACCGGGTCCGCGTCCGCCGCCCGTTGTGAAGCGGCCCGGGTTGTTGCACTCTCCCTGCCGCCGGGGAACCGCCCGGCGGGGAGAGAGCAATGGACCGCTTCAACATCGGCCACGTCACCGTCTACCGCATCGAGGAATGGCAGGGTACGTTCGCGCCGCCGTCCTATCTGTTTCAGGGCTATACGCCGGAGGGCTGGGACCCGCATGCGGAGGAATTCGCGCCGGAATACTTCGATCCCGCGACTGGCCAGCTCTATGCGTTCCTGCAGAGCTGGGTGCTCGATACGGGCAAGGAGCGCATCCTGTTCGATACCGGCGCTGGGAACGACAAGGACCGGCCGAACATCCCCATTTTCAGCCATCTGCAGACCGATTTCCTCGGTAATCTGGCGCGGGCCGGGTTTCAGCCGGAGGATATCGACGTGGTGGTCTGCTCGCACATCCACATCGATCATGTCGGCTGGAACACGCGGCTGGTGGAGGGCCGGTGGGAGCCGACGTTCCGCAATGCGCGCTATGTCCTCCCGCTGGCGGACCGTGCCTATTGGGATCCGGAGGATGGTGCGGCGGGGCCGGACGGTGTCGGCGCGGCGGTGAATGCGGGGATGTATGAGGACAGCGTGGCGCCGATCGTGGCCGCGGGGCGGGCGGAGTGGGCCGAACCGGGGTTCGAGGTGGCCGAGGGGCTGACGCTCCACGCCTGCCCAGGCCACACGCCGGGCAGCATGATGCTCGAAGTGACGGGGAAGGACGATAATGCGCTGTTCGTGGGCGATGTGGTCCACCACCCGGCGCAGATCTACCGGCCCGAATGGAACAGCGTGTTCTGCGAAGCGCCCGATCAGGCGCGCGAGACGCGGCGCATGGTGCTGGACCTTGCCGCCAGCCGCGAGGCGCTGCTGGTGCCGGCTCACTTTGGCGGAAACCACGCTGCGCGGGTGCTGCGAGAGGGGACGGGGTTTCGCCCGGTGCTGGGGGCGCTGGGGCTGGGGTGAGGGTATTCGAGGCTGTTGGATTTGGCGGCGCGGCGGTGCGCTGTTTGGGCAGGGAGGGGTGATCGCGCGACCGGTGCGGCACCTGCACAGATGCTGCGGGGA
>CAYPRK010000006.1:0-299722 GCA_964413325.1 uncultured Novosphingobium sp.
GCTCCCGATCTGGGCGAGGCGTATAACCTAATTGGTTCGTTTTGTCAAGGGTGGTGTTGCAGCTCGTTTCACCGCCACTCCGCCAGCAGCCGCGCCAGTGCGGTGCCTTTGGGCAGACAGCGCGAGGGGTTGGCGCGGGGGAGGGCGGTGCAGTCCCACCAGGCACCTTCCGCGCCCGTCCGGCGGTCGCGCACGTAGACGAAGCCGGGGCCTTGGCCGGGGACTGCGCCGAGGAGTTCGCCGACCACGGCGCAGCGCTCGCTCTCGGCACAGGCGGCGAGGGCGCGCATGGCGTATGTACCGGGGAAGGCGGCTGGATCGAGTGTGAGGACGATGCGGGCGGCGGAGGTTTGGCCCGCCGCTGGTGCGGCTGCGAGCATGGCGGCGCGCAGGGAGGGGCTCTCGGCCTCGTCCAGCGGGACATCGGCGAGCGAAACGGCAGCGCCAGGCGCCCCCTCTGCGCCGCCGTGGGCTGGCGAGAGCGTGGCCATGGCGGCCATGCGCGGTTCCTCGCTGGCGGACCTGCCGCGCAGTATGGCGCGCGAGCCCCAGTCCCCCGGCCAGCGGTAGAACAAGTGGAGGCCCACTTGCGCGAGCTTGACGAGGCCGCTGCGCCAGACGGGGACGACGTAGTCTGCATGGTAATGCGTGGCGAGGCCGACGCGCGGATCGACGGCGCCTGCGAGCGCGGCGGCTGCGACCGCGCGGGCCCGGGCCCAGGCAGCGGGGCCGGGGTGGCGCGATTGCATCGAGCCGTCGCAAGTAAAGCTGAACTGGCAACCGGTGCTGCGCTCAGAGCCCTGGAACACGACGCCGCAGACGCTGGCGGGGAAGGCGGGGTGGCGCGCGCGGTTGAGCACGACTTGCGCGACCGCGCGCTGCCCGGAGGGATCGTCACCCGCTTCGTACCAGACGGCGGCGGCGAGGCAATCGAGCGCGCGGGTCTGCGGCAGCGCGTCTGCCGTGCCGAGCCGGAAGGCTGGCGCGGCGGCGCGGGGCGGCTCGATCGGCATGGCCGCGTTGGCGGCGCGCGCCGTATCGGGCTGGTAGGGCAGGAGCGCGGCGGGATCGGGCAGCGGCGGCGGCAAGGCGAAGCGCACTTGCGGCCGGGCGGGCGGCGGGGCGAACAGCGTGAGCGCGGTGCCGAAGCTGGCGAGAAAGAGCAGCGCGACCAGCAACCGCAGGACCACCGGGGAAGGCGCGGGCAGGCGCGAAAACAGGCGGGGCCGGGCCACCCACTCGGGGCGCGGCGGCGGCAAGTCCGCATCGAAGCGGTCCTTGCGGGGCAGGCTGGCCATGGCTGCTAGAGCCGCCAGCGCAGTGAGAGCATCGCACGGTTGCGATCATAGGCGCGGCCCGGATCGACCGCGCCGGAACCGCGCCCGAGGCTGTGCGCATAGTCCGCCGCGACTTCGAAATGCTGGGTCAGCCGCCAGGTCACGCCGAATGCGCCGGTGAAGTAGCGCTCCTGCCGCCGCGCGGTGCGGCTCGGCACCTGGAAATCGGCGACGAGATAGCGCAGCGAGGGGCGCAGGATCAGCGTGCGCAGCAATTCATGCTCCACCGAAAGAGTGACGACGTGCTGCTGAATCCCGGCGACGCCGATGATCGGCGAGCGCTGGAACGTGCGCCCGCTGGAGAGGCGCACCGTGGTCAGCCGCGTCGGACTCCAGCGCAATTGCGCGCTATAGGCAAGGCCGCTGATGCGGGGGAAGATCGTGGCGGCGAAGTCCTGCCGGACCCAGCCCACGCCCAGTTCGCCCTGCAGCAGCCGGTTGAGCCCGAAAGCGACGCCGGTGAGGACCGTGAAGCCGTGCGAATCGCGGCTCGGCCCGATGGACGGAGCGAGGTAGCGGTTGCGATTGCAGGCCACGCTGGCGAACGCCGCGACGCCCGGGCCGATACCGAGCGCGGCACGGAAGGAACCGGTGAGCGCCTCGTAATCGCGTTGGGACAGATCGATCACGGTGCCGCCCAGCTCGCGGTCCGCGTAGCGATAGCGTTCGTAGCGCCCGGCGAGCGTGATGCGGGCGCGGGCGAAAGTCTGTTCAACCTCACCCCCGCCGGAAAGGAGCGTGTAGGCAATCGGCGCGGCGCCGAACAGCGTATCGCCGGTAGTGCCGCGCGCCTCGATCCGCCGCGCGGTGCTGATATCGCCGGAAATCTGCGTATCGCCGGACAAATCGAGCCGGCCATCGAGCGTGACGGCATAAGTCTCGACATTCTCGGTCGTGCGCCGGGCGTAGCGCTTGATCGAGCCCTCCGCCGAAATGCCGAGCGCGTGGCGGGACCACCGCGAGCGCACCGCCAGCGCGGGGAGGATGGCAACCGCCACATCGCCGCGCTTCACATCACTGCGGGCGTAGACGTTGTCCGTTGCATCTGCCTCGATCTCGAAGCTGGGCGAGATGAGCAGCGCACCCAGCTTGGCGCCCGCCGTCTCCACCTCAAGCCGCGAGCGGGCGCCGACCGTATCGCGCTCCATCCGCGTATCGACCGTGGTCTGCGCGCGGGCATCGGCTAACGGCGCGATGAGGCCGAGCAGGCAGAGCAGGCCGAGCAAAATCGCCCACGATTGCCGCGGCTGTGTGAAAGCCATCGCCCGATCCCTGATTCTGCCCCTGAGGCCGAGGCTGAGCCAGAGCCTGTGTCGTGCGGGTCCCATGGCCCGGGGTACCATTCTTTCCCCCCGCTCCTTCGCGCAATTAGCCCCGTATCTGAGCAATCTCCCTTAGTGATCGGCCCTTGGAGACGGCTTTCGAGCCGGGACTCCGGGCTTTTTTAGCCGGGCCCAATGCGGAGCCTTTCATTGGCGCGGCGTTAACCAATGGGGGAAAGCGTTCCTTGAGCAGGATGGGGCATGGTCTGCCCATGGATGCTTTGTTTGCCCGCCTCACGCCCGGCCATGTTGCCCGGTTCGCCCGCATCGGCGCGCTGCTGATCGCCTTTGCGCTGACGGCGGGCTATGTGACCGACCGTCTGACGCTGGAGATGGCGGGGGTCGGTTCGCTGTTCCTTGCCGTGCTCACGCTGCTGGCACTGCCCAACCAGCGCAGTTCGGAGCTGCTCGGCGCGCTGGCGATCTGGCTGACCTATGCCGAGTTCATGGCCGCCATCCAAAGCGGACGTTTCGACTTGTGGCGCTGGGCCGTGGTGCTGGCGACGCTCAGCCTGGTGATCGTGCCGATCAAGGTGCAGCACTTGCGGCAGCTGGCGCGCAGCAATCCCTATCGGCCAATGGGTGAACTGGACCGGCGCGTGAGGACGGTCGTGCCGGAGCCCACAACGCCCTACGCGCCTGCGGTGATCAGCTTCGATCCGGATGCGGATCTGGCGGCGGCGGGGGCCTGACCGGGCTCCAGCCGCGCGGCATAGTGCGCGAGCAGGCGGTCGATCCATTCTTTGGGTGACAGGGCGAGGTGGCGCGTTGCGGTGAAACCGGCGCGGCTCATTGCCTCAACGCGCGCATCATCCTGCGCCAGCGCGGCGAGGACTGCGGCGTGCGCGGCGATATCCTGCGGATAGACCATGGCGGCAGCGCCCGCCGCGACGAGATCGGCGGCGAGCAGCGCGGTGGGCGGCAGGACCACCGGCAGGCCCGCCAGCGCAGCTTCCATCGCGACGAGGCCATAAGGTTCGGGATAGCGGCTGGGCATCACGAGCAGGCGGGCGGTGGCGGCGAGAGCGCCGATCGCTTCGGGAGCGAGCCGCCCGGCGAAGTGCGCTTCGGGATATTCGGCAGCGAGGCGGGCGCGGTCTGCCCCGTCACCGACGAGGATGATCGGCAGCGAAGCGCGCCGCGCGGCGGCGAGGGCAAGATCGGCACCCTTGGTCGCCTCGATCCGGCCGACGAACAGCACTGCGTCGTTGCGCTCGGCGGGGATGCGGGTTTGGCGGAAGGGGACGACCGGATTGGGCAGCGGGTGGATCACTTCGGGCGGAATGCCGGCGCGGGCGAGCATCGGGCGCATCGCGGCGTGGATCGCCAGCACCGGCGGCGAGCTTTGCGGCTGGTAGGCGAAGCGCTGGAGGGCGTAGCGGGCGACGCGCCACAGCTTGTGCGCCTGCCCGCGCCGGTCGCACGCTTCGGCAAGGCAGGCGCGGGAGAGCGCGGTGTGGGGGCACAGCGCGCCGGTCCTGAACTGGGTGAACGCGCCGTTGGGGCAGGCGAGGAAGAAATCGTGCGCGGAAATCACCAGCCGCTGCCGCACCGGGGCAAACGCGGCGAAGACCGAGGGCGAGAGGATCTGCGACCAGCCGTGGAGGTGGTAGACCGTGCGGGGCGTGTCGTTTGCGGTGATCCAGCGGCGGATCATGCGGGCGGCGGCGCGGTTCCACAAGCCATCGAGCAAGGCGCCGCTGCGCCCGAGCAGGCGGGACTGGCCGAGGCCCGTGGCGGCAATCCCGGCCTCTGCCAAGGCCGGATCGGGCGCGTCTCCGGAGAGCAGGGTGACGCGGTAGCCGCGCTCGGCAAAGCGGCGCGCGGAGCTGACCGCGAGCGCGCTGGCCCCGCCCATCGGGTGCGAGAGATCGTTGATGACGACGATGCGGTCCAGCGCAGGATTCATGCGGCTTCCTTTGCTGGCTGCATCGCTCTCGCCAGTGCGGCGGCCATGCGGGCGATATCGCTGCGCGTGCCGGATATGAGGTCTTCCAGCGCGGCGCGGTCGACGCCCTCGGCCACCGCCTTGCGGGCCAGCGCGGTCAGTGCCGGGCCATCGAGCGAGGCGGTATCGGCGATGAAGGCGCCCCGGCCCGCCAGCGCGAAGAAGCTGTCGAGCTTCACGTCCCAGCGCAGGCCGATGGTGGGAACGGCGAAGGAATGCGCGGCAATGCAGGCGTGCATGCGGTGCGCGACGATCAGCTGGCAGCCGGCGATGAAGTGGATCATTTCGGCCGGGTCCGCGAAAGGATTGGTCATCGTGACCGGGCCCTTGGCCGCGAGAATCCAGGCCGGGCCCATCGCGGCGAGATAGTCGCGGTCTTCCGGGCTGCCGTTGGTGAACAAGGCGACGCGGAAACCGGCATCGACCAGTGCGCGGGCGGCGGCGGCGTACCATGCATCGAGTGCGGGGCGCGCGTCTGCCGCAGTGCCGGCTTCCGGACCGGTGGCGTGATAGCGCAGCGCCATCGGCGCGGTGACGCAGAGGCCCGCGAGCGGGGCGTCGAACGGGAGCGGCGGGCGCGGGAAGTGGCAGCTGGCGAGGAGACCGGGATCGCCGCTGAGCGCGGCGGGGCGGACGCCTTGCGGCACCAGCAGATCGCGCCATGCCGCCTGGCTGCGCGCATCGCGCACGGCGGCATAGGCGAGTTTGGCCGATTGCAGCGCGCGGCCGAACAGGCGCTTGCCCGCGGCCGACCACTGCCGGTTGGCGCCGACGCCGTAGACGGCGACCGGGAGCCGCAACCGCACAGCCTGCGTGAGCGCGCCCGCGATCTTCATCGGGAAGTTGAGATCGGCATCGGTGAGCAGGTTGCCGCCGCCGAGCACCACCGCATCGCACCCCGCCAGCCGCGCGCGCACGTGCCGACGGAGCCGCAGCCGCACAAGCGCGGTGAGCGCTGCGCGGGTGGCGAGGCTGCGCAGCGCGGCGGGCAAGGCTTCGAGCACGCCGATCATGGCGGCGCGGCGGCTGGGCGCGATGGCGGGATAGGCACAGCGCCCGGCGAGATCGATCGAGAACACTTCGGTGCCCGGCGCGATCGTCTGGAAGGTGCGCGCCAGTTCCGCCTCAAGGCATTCGGACAGCAGCCCGTCGCCCAGATTGGGGCTGTACTTCACATTGAGCAGCGCGATCCGGCGCGCCGGGGACGGGGGTGCGGCTGTGGTCATGTGGGGAGGGGTGTCATGCCCTCCGGCCCGCCAGCAAGCGCGGATAGACCCGGAATCGAGCGGATCAGTCGGCCTCGGCCAGCACCTCGCGCAGGATGGCAGGCAGGCCGCTGGCGGTGATCCGGTCTTCCTGCCCGCTCGCCACGATCAGCCCGATCCGGCGGCGATAGTCATAGCCTTGCAGGGGGACGGCGACGGTGCCCGCCCCCGCGAGCGAGACCGGCGCGGTGGTCACCCCAGCGCCGGCGGCGACGAGGGCGAGGCAGCGATCATCGTTCGCGCCGCGAAAGGCAAAGTGCGGGCGCACCCCGCGCGAGGTGAAGAAGCGGCTTGTTTCGGCGAGGATTTCGCAGGAGCGCCGGGCGATCATCGTCTCGCCCGCCAGTTCCTCCGGCAACAGCATCGCGCGCGCGGCAAAGCGGTGCGCGGCGGGGAGGAGCATGGCGTAGCCTTCCTCGAGCAGGACTTGCGCGCCTGCTTCGGCGCCGTGCAGCGTGGTAAGCAGCGCATCGAGGCGGTGTTCGGCGAGGCGGCGGCGCAGGTCTGCGTCCGGCGCTTCGGTGAGGGTCAGCCGGCCCGGCTCGAACCGCGCGGCCACGGCGGCAACCATGCGGGTGGCGAGCGAGGCGATCACGCCAAGGCGCAGCGGCGGTGCGGGGGTGGGCGAGGGCAGCACACCGCGCTCGGCTAGGCCGAACTCGCGCTCGATCATGCGGGCGTGGACGAGGAGGCGATTGCCCGCCTCGGTGAGCCGCAGCGCGCGGCGTTCGCGCAGGATGACGGCAGTGCCAAGTTCGCGCTCCAGCTCGGCAATCCCGGCAGACAGCGTGGGCTGCGCAACATGGAGCTGGTTCGCCGCTGCGGTGAACGAGCCGGTATCGACGAGAGCGAGAAACTGGCGCAGGTGGCGGCGGCTTAGCATAGGTTTTTCCTATACTGCTTCTCGCGAAAATTCAATTTTTCCGAAGCTGCGGTTTGCCATAGACTGCCCAGCGGAGTGAGGAGTCTGAACTGAAATGCGTGCCACGCCCGAGCTTGATTTCGCCCTGCCTGAAAGCGCCCTGATGATCCGCGAGGCGGCGGGCCGCTTTGCCGACGAGAAGATCGCCCCGCTCGCCGCCAAGGTCGATGCGGAGGACTGGTTTCCGCGCGATCTGTGGCCCGCGATGGGCGAACTCGGCCTCCATGGCATCACCGTGGAAGAGGAATGGGGCGGGCTGGGCCTTGGCTATCTCGACCACGTGATCGCGGTCGAGGAAGTGAGCCGCGCTTCGGCTTCGGTCGGCCTAAGCTATGGCGCGCATTCCAACCTCTGCGTCAACCAGATCCGCCGCTGGGGGAATGACGAGCAGAAGGCCAGGTATCTGCCGAAGCTGATTTCCGGCGAGCATCTGGGCAGCCTTGCGATGTCGGAAGCGGGGGCGGGATCGGACGTTGTCTCGATGAAGCTGAAGGCCGATGCGGTGCCGGGCGGGTTCGTGCTCAACGGCACGAAATTCTGGATCACCAACGCCACTTACGCGGATACCCTCGTCGTCTACGCGAAGACTGCACCCGAAGCCGCGAGCCGGGGCATCACGGCGTTCCTGATCGAGAAGGACATGCCGGGCTTCAGCATCGGCCAGAAGATCGACAAGATGGGCATGCGCGGTTCGCCCACGGCAGAGCTGGTGTTCAACGATTGCTTCGTGCCGGAAGAGAACGTGATGGGCCCGCTGCATGGCGGCGTCGGCGTGCTGATGAGCGGCCTTGATTACGAGCGCGTGGTGCTGGCGGGCATCCAGCTCGGCCTGATGCAGGCCTGCCTCGATACGGTCATTCCCTATGTGCGGGAGCGCAAGCAGTTCGGCAAGCCGATCGGCGCGTTCCAGCTGATGCAGGGCAAGGTGGCGGACATGTATGTCGCGCTGCAATCGGCGCGGGCCTATACTTATGCCGTCGCGCGCGCTGCCGATGCCGGGCAGACGACGCGCTTCGATGCGGCGGGCGTCATCCTGCTGGGCAGCGAAGCGGCTTTCCGCGTCGCAGGCGAGGCGGTGCAGGCACTGGGCGGCGCAGGCTATACCAAGGACTGGCCAGTCGAACGCTATCTGCGCGATGCCAAGCTGCTCGATATCGGCGCGGGGACGAACGAAATCCGGCGCATGCTGATCGGGCGCGAACTTATTGGCGCGGCGGGGTAAGGGGACGTGCGATGGCTGCCGAGACTGCTGAAGACAAGATGGCCGTGTTCCGGCGCTTGATCGATTGTTACGCTCGTGCGGATGTGGACACCATGGAAGCGCTGATCGCGCCCGGCTACGCGGGCCACACTTCGGTAGGGGACCGCGATTGGGCTGGATTTCGCCAGAGCATCCTGAACTTCCATGCGATCTTCGATTACGGACCCGATGCCTTCATCATTGAGGACCAGTTCGTTGACGGCGACAAGGTGGCGACGCGCATGACCGCCCATGTCCGCAGCCGCGAAACCGGCGAGGCGATGGCGATGATCGGCATCAACCTTGCGGTGGTCCGGGGCGGGCAGATCGTCGAGGAATGGAACACCTGGGAAATGGTCCAGTCGGCGCAGTCGCTCTCGATGCAGGGGGCGTGAGGGTGAAGGATTTCATCCTCTTCCTGCACGATGATGCGATCTCGCCTGAAGACGAGGCGCTGTGGGACGCTTACTTTGCGCGGCTCCATGCCTCGGGGCAGTTCGATGGCGGGAGCTCGATCGGGCCGGGCGCGCGCTATCGCAAGGGTGCCGCGGATGGCCCTGCCGCGCTCCCGCTGGTCGGCTTCATCCGCATCCGCGCCGAAAGCCTTGCCGAAGCCGAAACCTTCCTTGCCGGCAATCCCGTCTATGAAGCGGGCGGTACTGTCGAAATCCGCGAGTTGCCGCGTGACTGATCTGGAGCCTTGCGCATGAGCGCCCCCGTCCTCTCCTCCAATCTCGACCTTTCCAGCCCGGAGGCGCAGGCCCGCGCGGCGCATAACCGGGCGCTGGCGGCGGACTTGCGCGCGCGGGTGGCCAAGGCGGCGCTCGGCGGCGACGAGAAGTCGCGCGCGCGGCATGTGGCGCGGGGCAAGCTGCTGCCGCGTGAGCGGGTGGAGCGACTGCTCGATCCGGGCTCGCCCTTTCTTGAAGTGGGCCAGCTTGCGGCGAACGGGATGTATGGCGACGAGGTTCCCGGTGCGGGGATCATCACCGGGATCGGGCGGGTTTCGGGCCGCCAGTGCATGATCTTTGCCAACGACGCGACGGTGAAGGGCGGCACCTACTTCCCGATGACGGTGAAGAAGCACATCCGCGCGCAGGAAATCGCTGCGGCGAACCGGCTGCCGTGCGTCTACCTCGTCGACAGCGGCGGGGCGAACCTGCCCAATCAGGCCGAAGTTTTCCCGGACCGCGACCACTTCGGCCGGTTCTTCTATAATCAGGCGCAGATGAGCGCGGCGGGCATCCCCCAGATCGCCAGCGTGATGGGCAGCTGCACCGCAGGCGGCGCCTATGTGCCCGCGATGAGCGACGAAAGCGTGATCGTGCGCGAGCAGGGCACGATCTTCCTCGCGGGGCCGCCGCTGGTGAAAGCCGCGACGGGCGAGGAAATCAGTGCCGAGGATCTGGGCGGCGGCGACTTGCATGCGCGCAAGTCCGGTGTGGTCGATCATCTGGCGGACAATGACGAACATGCGCTGACGATCGTGCGCGATATTGTCAGCCATCTCGGCCCAAAAATAGGGACAGTCCCTATTTTTGAAGCCCCGCGCCCGCCGAAGTACGATCCGGAGGAGCTTTACAGCATCGTGCCGGAGGACGTGCGCGCGCCCTACGACGTCCACGAAGTCATCGCCCGGATCGTTGACGGCAGCGAGTTCCACGAATTCAAGGCGCATTACGGCACCACGCTCGTCTGCGGCTTTGCGCGCATCTGGGGCATGGACGTCGCGATCCTTGCCAACAACGGCGTGCTCTTCAGCGAAAGCGCGGTGAAGGGTGCGCATTTCATCGAACTCGCCTGCCAGCGCCGCATTCCGCTGCTGTTCCTGCAGAACATCTCGGGCTTCATGGTCGGCGGCAAGTATGAGGCGGAAGGCATTGCCAAACATGGCGCAAAGCTGGTGACGGCGGTTGCGACGGCGCAAGTGCCCAAGATCACCTTGCTGATCGGCGGCAGTTTTGGCGCGGGCAATTATGGCATGTGCGGCAGGGCCTATGATCCGCGCTTCCTGTTCACCTGGCCCAACGCCCGCATCAGCGTGATGGGCGGCGAGCAGGCGGCTTCGGTGCTGGCGACGGTCCACCGTGACGCCGCCACGTGGACGCCGGAGGAAGCCGAGGCGTTCAAGGCGCCGATCCGCCAGAAGTATGAGGACGAGGGCAATCCCTATTACGCCACCGCCCGCCTGTGGGATGATGGCGTGATCGATCCGGTGCAGACGCGCGATGTGCTGGGGCTGGCGCTTGGGGTTTGCTTGGAGAACCCGGTTTCGGAGGCGCCCCGGTTCGGGGTGTTCCGGATGTGATGGCCATGTTTTCGATCCTGTCAGCCGCCGCGCTCGCCGCCGCTCCGCTCCCGCAGGCCGAGCGCCTGCCGCCGCCGGATTTCGGCGACAAGGAAGTGCTCGCTACCGTCGAAGCGCTCCTCGCCACCCTCGAAACCGGTGATGCCCCGGCGCTGCTGGGGCTCGTCTACCCCGAAGGCCGCGTCACCGGGCGCGGGACGTTTGTCGGCGGCGCGAGCGGCCTGCGCAGCCGCAGCTTCACCGAATATGCTGCGCGCATGACGCCCGGATCTGGCTTCATCGAACGCATCACCAATCCCGTGATCGAGCAGGACGGCGATGTCGCCATGGTCTGGGCATCGTTCACGATCCAGATGGGCGGCAAGCGTGTCAGCTGCGGCATCGATCACTTCGATCTCGTCCGGGAAAACGGCACGTGGAAGGTGATGAACCTCACGTTCTCCTCACGCACGGAAGGGTGCGGCGCATGATCCGGTCTCTCCTGATTGCCAATCGCGGCGAGATTGCCTGCCGCGTGATCCGCACCGCGCGCCGGATGGGTATCCGCACGGTGGCGGTCTATTCCGATGCCGATGCCAAGGCGCTGCATGTCCGTTCGGCGGATGAGGCGGTGCATATCGGCCCTTCGCCTGCGCGCGAGAGCTACCTCGTCGGCGAAAAGATCATCGCTGCGGCCAAGGCGACCGGGGCGGAGGCGATCCACCCCGGCTACGGTTTTCTCTCGGAGAACGCCGAGTTTGCGCAGGCCGTGCTGGACGCGGGGCTGATCTGGGTCGGCCCCAAGCCTGCCTCAATCACCGCGATGGGCCTCAAGGACGCGGCCAAGGCGCGGATGATCGCGGCGGGGGTGCCGGTGACGCCGGGCTATCTCGGCGAGGACCAGTCCGAAGCGCGGCTGCAGGCCGAGGCGGATGCCATCGGCTATCCGGTGCTGATCAAGGCGGTCGCGGGCGGAGGCGGGAAGGGCATGCGCCGCGTCGAGGCCGCCGCCGATTTTGCCGAGGCGCTGGCTTCGTGCCGGCGTGAGGCTGCCGCCAGCTTCGGCGACGACCGCGTGCTGATCGAGAAGTACATCCTCTCCCCCCGCCACATCGAAGTGCAAGTGTTTGGCGACAGCCACGGCAATGTCGTCCACTTGTTCGAACGCGATTGCTCGCTCCAGCGGCGGCACCAAAAAGTGATCGAGGAAGCCCCCGCGCCGGGGATGGACGAAGCGACGCGCGAGGCGCTCTGCGCGGCGGCGGTGAAGGCGGCGAAGGCGGTCGATTATGTCGGCGCGGGGACGATCGAATTCATTGCCGACGCCAGCGAGGGCCTGCGGGCCGACCGCATCTGGTTCATGGAAATGAACACGCGCCTGCAGGTGGAGCATCCGGTGACGGAGATGATCACAGGGGTCGATCTGGTGGAGTGGCAGCTACGCGTGGCGAGCGGGGAGCAACTGCCCAAGCGGCAGGATCAACTGCGGATCGACGGCCACGCCATCGAGGCGCGCCTCTATGCTGAGGACCCGGCCAAAGGCTCGCTGCCCAGCATCGGGAAGCTGGATTACTTCCGGTTGCCGAGGAAGCTTGAACCCTACGAGTACCGCGGTGTCGATAACTGCTGGCATTGGAAGGAGCATGATGCCCGCTTGCGCATCGATACCGGCTATGAGGAAGGCGATGAAATCTCGCCATTCTATGATCCCATGGTCGCCAAGCTGATTGCCCATGCGCCGGATCGCTTGAATGCAACGCTAGGACTCATGAATGCGGCGGGCGACGTTCGCTGCTGGCCTGTCAAAACCAATGCGTCGATGCTTCATGGCCTGCTTGTAGAACCGGATTTCTATAAGGCTCGGCTATCCACCGCCTTTATCGAAGAGCACCCGAATGCGGTGTACGAAGATGAAGGGCCGGGCCAGTACGCGCTGACCAGAGCGGCTGAAATGCTTGTTTCGTGCGATGTGCCATCGCGCCTTCAAGGTTTCCGCCTGAACGCACGGCGCGAAAGCCGCGTTTACCTCGATGCCGATGGAAAGCCTGTCGAAGGCGATGTGGCTTATGAGCTACCCGAGATGCATGACATCTACTTTCCATCAGAGCTGGTGGACGATGCCGTCTACGCGTCTGGAGTGGGTCGGACCCATCGCATTACCGTCCGCCAATCCCGGGGCACGAACACCCACCACGCCGGTGACGGCGCCATCCTCGCCCCCATGCCCGGCAAGGTCATCGCGGTGGACGTTGCGGCGGGCGATACCGTCACCAAGGGCCAGAAGCTGCTCGTCCTCGAAGCGATGAAGATGGAACACGCGCTTACTGCGCCGTTTGATGGCGTCGTCGCCGAACTCACTGTGACGGCTGGTTCGCAAGTGCAGGTGGAAGCCCTGTTGGTGCGGGTGGAAGCTGCGGAATAACAAATCCCGTTCGTGTCGAGCGAAGTCGAGACACAGTGCGCGGTGTCTCGACTTCGCTCGACACGAACGGCGGGGTTTCTGGAGGATATGAATGGCAGGCCGTTACTTCGATGAATGGCAGGTGGGCGACAAGCTCACCCACGAAATCCGCCGCACCGTGACCGAGACGGACAACCTGCTGTTTTCGGTGATGACGCACAATCCGCAGCCGCTGCATATCGATGCCGAAGCCGCGCGGGCCAGCGAGTTTGGCCAGATCCTTGTCAACGGCACTTTCACCTTCGCGCTGATGGTGGGGCTGTCGGTCGGCGATACGACCGTGGGCACGCTCGTCGCCAATCTGGGTTACGACAAGCTGGTGATGCCGAAGCCGGTGTTTCTGGGCGATACCTTGCGCGCCACCAGCGAAGTGGTGGAATTGCGGGAGAGCAAGTCGCGCCCCGATGCCGGGATCGTGACGTTTGCGCACGAGGCGCTCAACCAGCGCAATGAAGTGGTGTGCCGCTGCCTCAGGATGGCGCTGCTGGCGAAGAGGCCGGGCTGAACCTTAATCCCGGTCCCAGCTTACCCTCAGATTGTCGAAGGGGGTTCGTGCAACCGTCGCGTGCAGTGCTTCGACAAGCTCAGCACGAGCGGTTAGGGTAGGGACTTCAGGGTTTAGGCGAAAGTGTTGTTGCCTAGCTCGTCGCGAAGAGCAGGCGGCCGGGGCCGAGTGTTTCGAGCACCTGGGTGATTTCGCGCGGGTTCACCGCGAAGCAGCCCTGGCTGCGGCCGACGCGGCCTTGCGCGGCGACAACGGCGGGCGTGACATAGCTCGCTGCGTGGATCACGATGCCGCGCTCCATCGCGCGGTCGTTTTCCGGATCGAGCCCGACCAGCCGCCGCGAGCGGCCGTGCTTGCCGTAATAGATGTCGCCAGTGACATAGCTGCCGCGCGAGGACGCGTCGGAGCCGAGCTGGTTGGAGAAATGCTCGGCAATGCCGCGATTCGCCGGGTCAGAGCCCTTGCCGTGCGCGACGAGCAGCGGCGTGGAGACCGTGCCGCCGACGAGATCGACGATATGGAAGCGGGCCTGCCGCGAGGGCTGCGAAAAATCGACAATGCCGATCTTGTCACGCACCGCAATGATGCTGCCGTGCTGGTCCAGCGCGGCCAGTGCGCGGGGAATCAGGGGGAGAATGCCCGAGCGCGCGATGGCCACCGGCTCGCCCTGAACCATCGGCGCATCGGCGTCCGCGACGGGCACGGTGCCCCAGAACGTGCCGCCCGGCAGTTCGGCTTCCTGCGCCTGCAGGGTCTGGCGCGGCAGCGCGAGCGATGCGGCGGTTCCGGCAAGGGCGCCGAGAAAGTGGCGCCGGTTGATTGTCATTGTCCCAGTCGGTCCTGAACGCGTTGGCGATCCCGCCTCGACTAAGGCCACGCAAAGGTTGATGATCCAACCCCTTGCGCCTTGACCTTGCGACGAAGCGTGGCTCCTGCGCCACTGACCGTTGCACGGCGGGCCGCTGCGAATCCCTTGCGGGCGCGATGACAAGGCAGATTCGGGTCTGACATAGGGGCTGGGATGGCGGATCGGAAAGCCGAACGAAGCGTACGGGACGCATTTTCATAACTATAGATCGTAGGTTAAATATCTAACGTTATAAAAGTGAGAAACATAAAGTTACGAAATTGCGACAAACTGTCGATTGGCAATAAATTTGCTGCGTGATCAAGGTGTCACACTGACCTGAAACTCAAGCAAATCCGCCATTTTTTGGTTACAGATTGCCGTAAGATTGTCAGAAAACTGTCACGAAACCTGCCTAGAGCGCCCTCATTCGGGGCCCAGACCTGTCTAGCAGAGGTTTATCATGACATTCGAAAATACCGTTCGCGCCGGCCTGCTGGCCGGAGCGGGAGCACTTGCGCTTATCGCCATTCCCGCCTTCGCCGCTGAGGCCGCAGAGCCGACAGCTGCCGAAGCCGCACCCGCGCCCGCACCGGGCGTCGACCTGCCCAACGGCGTGCCGATCGAGGAAATCGTGGTCACCGCGACCAAGCGCGAGACCAACCTCCAGAAGACCCCGATCTCGATCTCGGTCGTCAATGCCGAAACCATCCGCGAGCGCCGCGTGCAGAGCCTGCTCGACCTCGCCGACGGCGGTGTGCCGAGCCTTCGCGTCGCCACCTTCGAAGCGCGCCAGTCGGCGCTGACCATCGGTATCCGCGGCATCGTTCCGCTCGACGCCAACCAGCCCGCTCGCGAGCAGGGCGTCGGCATCTATATCGACGGCGTCTACCTCGGCCGCCAGCATGGCCTCAACACCGGCCTGTTCGATATCGAGCGCGTCGAAGTGCTCAAGGGTCCGCAGGGCACCCTGTTTGGCCGCAACACCGAAGGCGGCGCGCTCTCGCTCGTCTCGAAGGCGCCCACCGGTGAATTCGGCGGCAGCATCGATGGCAGCCTCGGCAACATCGGTTCGCGCAGCGGCGCGATCCACCTGAACCTGCCCGAAGTGATCGGCTTCTCGATCAAGCTGGATGGTGTCTACCAGCACCAGGATCCGATCACCAAGAACCCGATGCCCAACCAGGAAGGCTGGGGCCTGTTCGATCGCAAGGGCTTCCGCGCCGCCGTGCGCTGGAAGCCGGTCGATGGCGTGACCAACGACTTCACGTTCGACATCGCGCGCGACGAGAACACGCCGTTTTACAGCCAGCTGCTGAACTACAACCCCAACAACTGCCAGAGCGGCGGTTCGAACAGCTCGCCGCTGGCGATCCCCGCCGGCAGCACCTGCACCACCCCCGGCACGGCCTTTGTCGGCACCCAAGGCACGGTCAAGCCGCTGCTTCCGGGCGTCGTGGTCAATGGCGATACCCTGATGCGCACCGCCGATATCGGCGTGCCGCAGCGCCGCAGCTTCGACGAGACGCATGGCTTCACCAACGTGCTCAAGTGGAAGATTTCGCCGGAAATCGAACTGCGCTCGATCACCGCATGGCGCGGTGTGGACGTGCAGCAGTGGGATAACTCGGGCGGCGCCCACCGCGTGCCGGTCGTCAACTACACCCCGGCCTGCACCGTCAATGGCCCGGCGAGCTGCACCTTCAGCCGCTACAGCCTTGCCGACTTGCGCCAGCGCCAGTTCAGCCAGGAACTGCAGGCTGTCGGTTCTATCGGTCCGGTCGATTACGTCGCCGGCCTCTACTACTTCAACGAACACGTGAGCGACACGGCCGCCACGCCGAACTCGATGCGCGTGATCTACAACACGCCGACGCAGGCGACCTATGTGCCCACCACGTTCTGCACCGCCGATACGCCTGAGTTCGTCGGCAAGGCCGTGAACGGTTGCTCGATCGACCGCGCTTCGCAGGTCAGCTCCAAGAGCTATGCGATCTTCGGTCAGGCCACCTGGAACGCGACCGAGAAGCTCCACATCACGGCTGGTGGCCGCTACACCTGGGACGAAAAGCAGGGCCAGCTGAACTGGTCGCGCAACATCGACTATCGGACCAATCCGACGATCGCTGCGCAGAACGGTTATGTGCCGCTCGACAAGAAGTGGCGCCGGTTCAACCCGCTGGTCACGATTGCCTACGACGTCAGCAACGACGTCCACGCCTATGCCAAGTACGCGACCGGCTACCGCGCCGGCGGTGCCAGCTCGCGCACCTCGGACTACCGCGCGTTCAACCCGGAAGACGTCAAGAGCTACGAAGTGGGCGTGAAGGCTGACCTGTTCGGCCGCCGCGCCCGTCTGAACCTTGCGGGCTACATCATGGACCGCACCGGCAGCCAGGTCGATCTTTCGACGATCCAGCCCACCGCGACCGGCAACTTCAACAACCTCGTGACCTTCAATGCCCCGGGCACCACGAAGATCCGCGGTATCGAAGCCGACCTGACGGTGAAGCCGGTCAGCCGCCTGACGATGAACCTCTCGTATGCCTATACCTACACCGACATTCCGCTGGTGCCGGTGACGTACACGCAGTTCAACAGCACGGGCACTGCGCTGTTCAGCACGACGGTGAACCAGAAGTTCTACATCGTCTACACGCCGCGCAATGCGGCGAGCGCGTCGATTGACTACGACCTGCCCGAGATCCTTGGCGGTGCCCGCCCCAAGATCCACGTCGACGCCAACTACGCCCAGGCGACGCAGAGCTTCGACCAGTTCGCGACGAAGGCTGACAAGAGCTTCATCGTCAACGCCCGCCTGTCGCTGCTCGACATCGGGGTTGGTGAGAACAAGCTCAACATCGGTCTGTGGAGCCGCAACCTGTTCAACCACCAGTATGTCTACCGCCGCGATCCGTCGAACAGCCTTCCCGCTGTGCAGACCAGCGGCCCGGCGGGCACCAACGTGGTGGTGATCGGCAACAACAACAATATCCTCGGTGACTACGGCAACTTCAACATGCCGCGCACCTTCGGTTTCGACGCTTCGATCAAGTTCTGATCGCGGCGCGAGCCGGACACGAAAAGACGGCGGCCGGAGCGATCCGGCCGCCGTTTTTCGTTTGGGTCAAGGGTGGCTCAGTTCTTGTCAAAACCGATCTTGCCCGAACCGAAGGCTGCGACCTGGAGCAGGCCGCCCGCCATGGCGAGGTTCTTGAAGAAGTGGATGAACTGGTTCTGGTCGCCGAGGTTGGCGTGGAAGGCCAGCGCGGTTAGCACGCTGAAGCCCGCCAGCGTCAGCGCGACCGCGCGGGTGCGAAAGCCGGCAATCAGCGCAAGTCCGCCGCCGACCTCGACCAGCGCCGCTGCGATCAGCGCTGCGGGGGCAAAGGGCAGCCCGGCGCTGACGATGTAGCCAATGGTGGCGTCGGGATTTGCGATCTTGTTAAGGCCGCTGAGGATGAAGATCGCGGCGATCAGCACGCGGCCGGTGGCGGCGAGGATGTGACCGGTAGCCGGAGCGGAAGCTTGGGCAGTGGCGAGGTTTGCAGTGGTGGTGGTCATGGCGTGATCCTTTGCAGTTCTTGCCGGGCGAGGAGCCGTCCGGTCCTGTTGCAAACGGAATAGACGTGACCGATCATCCGGAAAATCCGGATAATATCGTTTCATTCGTTCGATAAAATGGAAAGGCTGCGGCGGGGCGGCTTATGCCGCGCGGCGCGGTCCCACTTCGCGGCTGGCATCGCGGACGAGGCGTTCGTAGCTGGCGAACAGTTCGGCGAAGTGGTCGTCCATCACGCGGGGGGCGGGGATGCTGGCGCGCGGGCCGTCGATCCCGCTTTCGCGCGCGATGCAGTATTCCACGATGGTTTCGGCAGCCGCTGCGGCATTGGCGGATTCGTAGATCCACCCGTCTGAGGCCCGCGCCTGATCCGCTGCGCCGCCTTCATCGGGGGCGATCAGCGGCAGCCCGCTCGCGCGCGCTTCGGCGGCGACCATGCAGAAGGTCTCGGCCTCGCAGCCGTGGACCAGCGCATCGGCGCTCGCCATCACACGGGCGAGTTCGGCGCGGTTGGTGATCGGCTCGAGAATGCGGATATGCGGATTGCCTGCGATGCGTTTTTCGATGGCCTTGAGATCGCGGCCTTGCCCGGCCAGGACCATACCCACCGGACGGCGCGTGCCTGCGGCGGTGACGGCATCGACCAGCATCGGCCAGCGCTTTTCGGGCGCGAAACGACCGACGCCGATCAGCAGCGTGGCGTCTTCCGGCAGTTCGCACAGTTCGAGCAGCCCCTTGCGCAGGCGCGCATCGCGGTGCGAGGGCGCAAACACGCCGGGATCGACGCCCATCGGATTGGTGACGACGCCGGTGAGGCCGCCGTTCGTGAGCCGGTCCGACAGGCCCTGGCTCGCGCTCACGATCATGTCGAACTGCGTGTCGAGCCGGCGCAAGTGGCGCCAGTAGCGGTCGAACGCCTTGTCGATCACCGGGCGCGGGGCGACGCCATCGAACCAGCGATAGGCATAGGCGGAGAGCGGATCGGCGTGCATGATCAGCGCGCGTGGCGCATTTCCGTGCCATTCGCCGACGAGGCTGGCGCTGCGCCACGGCGAGGACGCTTCGACCATGTCCGGCGCTTCGCGGTCCAGCGCCTGGTAGAGCGCGGACACGTCGCTGAAGTAGCGATAGTTGAAATCGAGCGGGAACACCGTGCTCTTGAGCCAGACGATGCGCGCGTTCGGCCCGCGTTCCTCGACGCGGTTTTCCTCGCCCGGCGCGATGACGACCACTTCGTGGCCCATCGCCGCACCAGCCTTGAGCTTGCGGTCAACATATGTGCGCACACCGCCGCCCTTGGGCGCGTAGAAGGCGCAAACATCAACAAGCTTCATGAAAAGAACCTCTAGGAGCGCTTGAGCGGCCCGAACGAGAACAGGCCGGTACGGTAATTCATGACTACACGCAATGTGGTTAAGCCGCCGTTCGCATTGACAGCCACGGCTGCCGCCTTGGGCTTCGACCAGCCCAACTTGGGATTGCCGGAAAAGCCGATGCCATCGTGACTGAGGCTGAACTTGCGGTCCGCATTGCGATCATGCAGCACCGTGACGGCATAGGTGCCGGGGCCGGGGAGGCGGATACAGATGCGAGGGACAGGCTCGGCGGGCACCGCTACCTCGACGCGGCGGAAGGTCTTGCCGGCCATGACCAGCACGTTGTCATCCGCCAGGAAATCGGTGTCGTTGGCGGGATAGACCTCGACCTTCACGCGGCCGGCGCGGTCCTTGAGGCCCATCAGATCGACGAGGAAGGCAGGCCCGCTTTCACCCGGACGGCACTGGCCCTCGGCCTTGCCGAGGTCAGGTGTCGAAGGGATCGGTCCCGCTGCCGTCAGCAGCGCAAGTGCACCACCAAGAAAAACGAAACGTTTCAAGCATTCTTCTCCCGCTGCACCAGATCAAGCAGCATCAAACCAATGAACAACACCACATGCGTTGCCACGATCAGGAGCGATATCATGGCAATCATGTCGCTAGTCTGAACCTGACTTCCGACGAGCAGAGTCGAGATACCAGCGAAAGCGATGTCTTTATTGGGAATGAGCGGCAGGCGGGACAAGAGGAGCCGGACAGTTGCAAACATGAGCCACGAACCGATACCGACGCCGGGCAGGATGAGATGCCAGGCGAGCGCGGACAGGCCGGTATTGGCAACGATACGCAGGGTGTGGACGACGAAGACGAACGCGAGATCAGCCTTGGGCAGGCTGAGCAGCCCGTTGCGGAAGAACATGATCACGAGGCTGGTGACGAGCACCACCCCGATCGAGGTGGCGAGCACGTGACCGTTGGCGGAACCCGCGCCATCAAGGCCAAGCTGGCTGATGATCGGCCAGGTGACGATGAGCAGCAGGACGGTCATGATATTGCCCGCGAGCGCGGAAAGGATCGCGACGTCCTTGACCGCGCCGAAGGGCGAGCCTTCCATCTTCACATGGCGGCGCGCCCAATCGTAGAAATAGACTTCACCGACATAGCCCAGCAGCAGTTCGTTGCCGATCAGCTTCTTGAGCAGCGGGAAAATGCCCGAAACGGGAATGCCCCAGAGCTTGCGGAAAATCACCCAGTCCGCCACCGGACCCGCGAAGTAGCTGGCCGCCAGCACCAGCCAGATCAGCGGCGAGGTGGGCACGATCGACCAGACCTGCGACCAATCGATCTTGCGCAGCTGCCACAGCACGGCCGCCAGAATGGCGAGCGAAATCACCGGCCCGATCCAGCCACTCCACTTGCGCAGATTGCGCTCCAGCGAGCCGGAGTTCGGCAGTGCGGTAGGCAGCACCGGGGGCAGCGCGGTAGGCAGCACTGGGGGCAGGGTCTCGGTCAGCGCTTCGGCCATCGCATTTGGGGGAACCATGGGTGACATATCCTTCGAGGAGCCCGCCTCGCCATCGGGGTTAAGCACAGGCGAGGCCCTCCATCAGCGCGCGATAGCCATGCGAAGCTATCTCCACCGTGAACCGGCGTGATTGATCGCGCGCGGCGGTTTCGTCAAATTTCAACTTGGCAATGTCTTCCATGGCCTGCGCCAGCGCGGCGGCATCGCCAACCGGCACCAGCAGCCCGAAGCGGCCGCCGCCGAGCATGTCCTCCATGCTCACGCTGCAGCGGGTGGTGACCACCGGCAGACCGGCTGCGAGCGCTTCTGCAACTACTGCCGGAACCCCTTCATAATCCGAGGAAAGTACCAGCGCATCGGCTGCGGCCAGTTCGGCATCGAGGGGGCTGACATGGCCGGGCAGGCGGACCTTTCCGCCAAGCCCCAGCCGCGCAATCTGCGCTTCCAGCGTGCGGCGCGCGGCGCCTTCGCCAATGATGGCCAATCGGTCATCCGGGCCTGCGATGCGCGAAAAGGCATCGATGAGCAGACCGAAATTTTTCTGCGCGGCAAGCCGTCCGATGGCAAGGAAGCGCCTGCCGGGCCTGCTCTGTTCAGGTGGGCGCGGCGCGGCTTTGGCGGCTGCGCGGGCCGCTTTCAGACGCTGGATATCGGCTTCGGCCAGCGAGGGATCATCGATCACCGCGATGTGCGCGTCCGGTGCGCGCATCAGCGTGCCGATCTCCTGCCGCATCGGCGGCGCCATGCCGACGAGCCGCTGCAGCATGCGCCCCTGAATGCGCAGCCACAGCCGGTAGAATGGCCGCGCGGGGGCAGGCAGATCGTTGCGGGTGAGGTCATTGCTGATCTTGGCGACGACCGGCGGGCAGGCCTTGCCCAGCAGCAGCCGCATGGCCACGGCGACGATGGTGTAGGAATTGCCTGCGCAGAACAGCACGTCCGGCTTGATCCGCCGGATCGCGCGCGGCAGCAGGAAGATCATCCACAGCGTTTCCCAAGCCGCGCTGGGAATCGCTTCCGGTCCCAGAACTTCGAGATCCAGTGCGGGCCACTCGCGCTTCATCGCGCCCGCAGTGCGCCCCATGACCAGCCGCGCATCAAGCCCCTGAGCGCGCCACGCTTCGTGCAGCCGCAGCGCGACCCGCTCGACCCCGCCGGGCTCGAAGCTGTGCAGGAACGTCAGGATGCGCAGCGGCTGCGCACGCGCGGGAAGATCCCGCGACATGGCCGCCAGAGCCGCGTTCATTGCGCCCCGCCGAGCGAGGCATAGCGCGAAGGCTGATGCGTGCGCACGAACCGTGCGAGGGTCTTGTCGATGCTGTTGAGCAGCGCGGGCACGGTGGTGTCACCCGGATGGACCGCGACGCGGATCGTCTCGGTGAAGGGCAGCGCGATGCGGCCGAGCGAGGCGGCAAACAGCGAACTGGCGATGCGGGCCTTGCTGCGGCTGGCCCAGGTGATCACCGGGCCTTTTGCCAGCACTTCACCGCTTGCCGGGCGCCAGACCTTCATGTGATCCTCGGCAAGGGCAAAGCCCAGTTCGCCGAGTGCGGCATGCGCGCCTTCGCCATAGAGCCACGCGGGCGCGATGAAGCCCGCGACCGGTCGGCCGATCACGTCTTCCACCAGCGCGCGGCCATCGCGCATGCGGCTCAGCGCTTCGGCATGGGGCAGGTTGAGGAACTCGCCTTCGCCTGCAGTCATGTGCTTGCCCTTGATCGCGGCAAGCCCTGCGGTGGCGGGCGTCTCGTCCTTATGGCTCCAGCCGTGGAGGAACATCTCGATGCCCTGATCGGCCCAGCCGCGCAGGCGCGCGCCAAAGGCGGCGTTTCCGGCAATCGGTGCGCCGCGCCAGTGGTCCGGGATCACCAGCATGGCGAACTGCGCCTCACCCACATGGCGCGCCAGCCGCTCCGCCAGCGCATCGACTTGGCGCTCGAACCGCGGCGAGACGTCGTGGATCGAAACCACCAGACGTTTCTTTGGCAGCCGCCGCGCGGAAACAGGGGAGGAGGGCGCGGGGCTGTTCATGCGCGCGCCGGTATCACCACATGCTGCACTGCCGCAAGGCGCTGCCGCATCCCGCCATCTTTTGTCGTCATGCGTAGGGCACCTCGCGCGTGAACTGGTCCGGCCTGCGTGGCCGCTTGTGCACGCCAACTGCGGCGAGGACATGGCAATCGCACCCGCATTCCGCAAGGTGGCCGGGAGCGCCGTGCAGACCGGCGAAATCCCCGCGCGCTTCGTCGCGAGGCTATTGTCTACCTTTCATGTTGAGTTATCGTGGGTGCTGTCGGGACGTACACCGAGTCGACCGGCCAGTTGCTCTCTTGGAGACATGACATGGCCCCTGATTTCAGTCCTCAAATCAATGCTCTGAATGACAATCCTGCGCCCGTTATCCTGACCGTGCCGGGCCTGTGCAACAGCGGCCCCGGCCACTGGCAGACGGAGTGGGAAGCGCGCCTGCCGCGCTGCCGCCGGGTCGATCTGGGGCTGTGGGACGATCCCCACCGCAACACCTGGGTCAACAAGCTCAACCTCGCGATCCAGCGCGCCGAAGGGCCGGTGGTGCTCGCCGCGCACAGCCTTGGCTGCCTCGCCGTGGCGTGGTGGGCGGAATATGAGCAACCGGGTGGCCCGGTCGAGGGCGGCAAGGTGATCGGCGCGCTGCTGGTCGCGCCGCCCGATGTCGAGGATCGCCCGCTCGACCGGCGGCTGACGCGCTTTGCGCCGGTGCCGGAAGCCGCCTTGCCGTTTCCGTCGGTGCTCGTCGCCAGCCGCAACGATCCCTATCTGACGATGGCGCAGGCGCGCGGCCTTGCCCGCCGCTGGGGTTCGCGCCTCGCCGATGCGGGGGAGGCAGGGCACATCAACGCGGCGTCGGGCCTTGGCGACTGGGCATTCGGCCGCCTGCTGCTCAACACCCTGCTGCCGCAGCCCTTGCCGGTGGTGCAGGAAACGCCGCGCGCCTTGCCCGGGACGCGGGATGAATTCGATCCGGCGTTTGTCTGGCAGCGCGCCTGATCCCTTATCGGGCCTCCATCCCTCCCAGAGGCCCGGCCCAAGGGGCGGTGCGATCGATCCCCAATCCCGTCGATCGCACCGCCTCGTTTTTTGCGTTCCAGTTGAAGCCCTCCCAGCTAAAGCCTGCTGTGGCCGGGTCTTCCCAGCGCGCCGCGTCCATCGGTGCGCCATCGAGCGCCAGCCATGCCCCGCCTTCGGGGAACTGTGCGAAGTCCCGCTCTGCGCGCCATGCGGCGAGGGCCGCGACATGGTCCTCCAGCGCGCGGTCGCGGTGTTCCCAATCGACCCAGGTGACGGCGTTGTCCTGCGCATAGGCGTTGTTGTTGCCCTGCTGGCTGCGGCCAAACTCGTCGCCTGCCGTCAGCATGATCGTGCCCGTGGAGGCGAACAGCGTGCCGAGCATGGCGCGGGCGAAGGCGGCGCGGCGGGCGCGGATGTCCGGATCATCGCTCGCCCCTTCGGCGCCGTTGTTCCAGCTGAAGTTCTCGCCATGCCCGTCGCGATTGTCCTCGCCGTTGGCGTGGTTGTGGCGGTGTTCGTAGGCGAGCGTATCGGCCAGCGTGAAGCCATCATGCGCGGCGAGGTAGTTCACCGCGCGGCAGTCCTTGCCGAAAATGTCGGAGCAGCCGGCGATGCGTGTCGCCAATAGGCCAAGGCCCGCATCGCCGCGCCAGAAGCGGCGCACATCATCACGGTAGCGGTCGTTCCATTCGAGCCAGTGCGCGGGGAAGCGCCCGAGCTGGTAGCCACCCGGGCCGATGTCCCACGGCTCGGCAATCATCACGCGGTCTGCGAGCCACGGATCGACGGCTATTTCGGCGAAGATCGGCGCGTCGGCGGCAAAGCCCGGCCCGCGCGCCATGATCGTCGCCAGGTCGAAGCGGAACCCGTCGACGCCGCAGTGGCGCACGAAATGGCGCAAGCTATCGACCACCAGCGCGCGCACCGCCGGGTTCGCGAAATCGAGCGTGTTGCCGCAGCCAGTGTCGTTGATCAGCGTGCCATCCGGCGCATGGGCATAGACTGCATTGTCGAGCCCGCGAAAGCTCAGGACCGGGCCGAGTACGTCGCTCTCGCCGGTGTGGTTGAACACGAGATCGAGGATCACGCCGATCCCGCGCGCGTGGAGCGCCGCGACCGTTTCGCGCAGTTCGTTGACGCCACCAGGGCAGAGGCGCGGATCGAGCGCCATTGGCACGACGGGGTTGTAGCCCCAGGCATTGCGGAGGCCGAGCGGGGGCAAGTGGCGCTCGTCGATCCACGCGGTGATCGGCATGAGCTCCACCGCGCTGACATGCAGTTTTTCCAGATGCGCCAGCACGGCGGGATGCGCGAGCGCCGCCACCGTGCCGCGCTGCGCTTCCGGCACATCGGGGTGCAGCATGGTGAGGCCGCGCACATTGACTTCGTAGATCAGCCCGCCGCGCTTGAAGTGTGGGGGCTGGAGCGGCACCTCCGGCAAGGCGCCCGGCATGACCGCGCGGGGCACCAGCGGGGCGGTATCGACGCCATGTTCGGAGAGCGCCGGGCTGTAAGTGAAGGGCCGATCCAGTTCGACCGCCCGCGGATCGACCAGCAGCTTGGCGGGATCGAACCATGCCCCGCGCTGCGGCGCCCATTCGCCGTGGGCGCGCAGGCCGTAGCGGGTACCGGGCCTAGGGGCGGGAGCCAGCCACTCGTTTCCGGCGCGCACCATCGGCACGCGGGTTTCAGTTTCGCCTTCGAACAGGCACAGCGTGACCGCCTCGGCGCGCGGGGCGCGCACCGAAAGCTGGGTCATGTGATCACGTCAGGCGCGGTGCGACCGGTCCGCGCGGCGATCCCGGCGATGGCTTCGGCGGCGGCGATGAGATCGGACAGCATCGCATCGGTATCGGCATCGAGCGTGCCGCTTGGCGGTTCGTAGCGCTCCAGATAGAGCCGCAAGGTCGCGCCTTCGGTGCCGGTGCCGGACAGGCGCAGCACGATGCGCGATCCGCCGACGAAGAGCACGCGCAGGCCCTGGTTGGCGCTGAACGAGCCATCGACCGGGTCGGTATAGGCAAAGCTGTCCGCCGTCTCGACCGTCAGCGGGCCGAAGGTCTTGCCGGGGAGCGCGGGGAACGAAGCTTCGAGCGCGGCCATCAGCGCTTCTGCCACGTCCTTGGGCAGCGCTTCATAGTCATGCCGTGCGTAGTAATTGCGGCCGTATTTCGCCCAGTGCTGGCGGGCGATGGCCTCCATGCTCTCGCCGCGCGCGGCCAGAATGTTGAGCCAGAGCAGCACGGCCCAGAGCCCGTCCTTCTCGCGCACATGGTCAGAGCCGGTCCCAGCGCTTTCCTCGCCGCAGATCGTCGCCTTGCCGGCATCGAGCAGGGTGCCGAAGAATTTCCAGCCAGTCGGCGTCTCGAAGGCCGGAATCCCGAGCGCCTCGGCCACGCGGTCCGCCGCCGCGCTCGTTGGCATCGAGCGGGCGATCCCGGAGAGGCCCCCCGCATAGCCGGGCGCAAGGTGCGCATTGGCGGCAAGCATCGCGAGGCTGTCAGACGGGGTGATGAAGATGCCCTTGCCGACGATCAGGTTGCGGTCGCCGTCGCCATCTGAAGCCGCGCCGAACGCGGGGGCATCGGGCGAGAACATCAGGTCGAACAGCACTTTGGCATGAACGCGATTGGGATCGGGATGGTGCCCGCCGAAGTCTTCCAGCGGCACGCCGTTGTGCACAGTGCCGGGGCGGAAACCGAGGCGCTTTTCCAGTACCTCAATGGCATAGGGGCCGGTGACGGCGTGCATCGCGTCGAAGGCCATGGTGAGGTCGCTTGCCACCGCCGCGCGGATCGCGGGGAAATCGAACAGCGTTTCCATGAGGTCCGCCCAATCGGCCACGCTGTCGATCACTTCGACGGCCATGCCCGCCACGGTCTGCACGCCGAGCGCATCGAGATCGACGTCCGGCGCGTCTACCGTCAGCCAGCGGTCGATCACCTTGGTCCGCGCGAAGATCGCGTCCGTGATCGCCTCGGGCGCGGGGCCGCCGTTGGCGATGTTGTACTTGATGCCGAAGTCTTCGTCCGGCCCGCCGGGGTTGTGGCTGGCGGAAAGGATCAGGCCGCCGCTCGCGCCATATTTGCGGATCACGTGGCTGGCGGCTGGGGTCGAGAGGATGCCGCCTTGCCCGACCAGCACGCGGCCATAGCCGTTTGCCGCCGCGATGCGGATCGCGGCCTGGATCACTGTCCGGTTGTGATAGCGCCCGTCGCCGCCGATCACGAGCGTTGAGCCCGCTTCTGGCTGCACAGCATCAAACACCGACTGGATGAAGTTTTCCGCGTAGTTCGGCTGGGCGAACACGCGCACTTTCTTGCGCAGGCCCGAAGTGCCCGGCTTCTGGTCGGCGAACGGCGTCGAAGGAATCGTCTGGATCATGGGGTTACCGTAAGGCTCTTGTAGAGATCGGCATAGGCCTCGCCGCTGCCGCGCCAGGAGAAATCGGCGCCCATCCCGGCGCGTTGGAGGCTGCGCCAGGCGGCGGGATCGCGGAACAGGTTGACCGTGCGGGTGAGGGCATCGGCAAGCGTCTGCCAGCGTACGCCGTCGAACTGCACGCCGGTCGCCACACCGGCAGCCCGCGCGGCGAGGTTGGCGTCGATCACCGTATCGGCAAGGCCGCCGGTGCGGCTGACCACCGGCACGCAGCCATAGGCGAGGCCATAGAGCTGGGTGAGGCCGCAAGGCTCGAACCGGCTCGGCACGAGGATCGCATCGCCGCCCGCCAGCATGCGGTGCGACAGCGCCTCGTCATAGCCGATGCGCACGCCGATCCGCCCCGGATGGCGCGCGGCGGCAGCGTGAAAGCCGCTTTCGAGCGCCGCATCGCCCGAGCCGAGCAGCGCGAGCCGCCCGCCGATGCTGACGAGGTGGTCGGCGGCTTCGAGCAGCACGTCCATGCCCTTTTGCCAGGTGAGGCGGCTGATGACGATGAAGAGCGGGCCGTCGCCTTTCTCAAGGCCGAACTCCGCTTCAAGCGCGCGCTTGTTGGCGGTGCGCTTGCCCAGCGCCTTGGCGCTGTAGGCGGCCTTGAGCGCGGCATCGCTCGCCGGGTTCCACACCGCTGGATCGATCCCGTTGACGATGCCGCTGACCTCGCTTTCGCGCGCGCGGATCAGGCCTTCGAGGCCCATGCCGAAGCCGGGTTCGCGGATCTCGCGCGCGTATGTCGGGCTGACGGTGGTGATGCGGCTGGCGGCGGCGAGCCCGGCTTTGAGGAAACTGATGCCGCCGTGATACTCGATTCCGTCAATCGCCATGGCCTGCGGCGGCAGGCCGAGCGCGGGGAACAGGTCCGCGCCGTAGTGGCCTTGAAACGCCATGTTGTGGATGGTGATGACCGAGGGCAATTGCGGGCCAACGGGGGCAAAGCGCTGATAGGCGAGCGCCATGCCCGCCTGCCAATCGTGCGCGTGGATGAGATCGAAGGCGAGGCCCTTGACGGCGCCGCCTGCCACATCGGCAGCGGCGCGCCCGAAGGCGGCGAAGCGCTTCGCATTGTCCGCCCAGTCCCGCCCGGTGGCGTCGACATAGGGGCCGCCTTCCCGTGCGAAGAGCCCCGGCGCATCGAGCACCAGCAGCGGATATGCGCCGATCTTGCCCGCCAGCAGCCGCGCTGGTTCGCCCAGCAGGCTGTCCCACACGTGCAGCGCCTTGGGCTTCTTGCCGAGCGTTGCAAGGACGGCGGGATAGCCGGGGAGCAGCGTGGTCATCGCCACGCCATGCGGTGCCAGCGCTTCGGGCAGGGCGCCGACGACATCGGCGAGGCCGCCGGTCTTGATCAGCGGGACCGCTTCGGAGGCGACGGAGAGGACGTTGGTCATGGCTGGCCCACCCCCAACCCCTCCCGCAAGCGGGAGGGGAGCAGAAAGCGCTGCGCAGAAAGCCCCTCCCGCTTGCGGGAGGGGTTTGGGGTGGGCTGCCACATACGCAGCCCGCTCACTTCAGCCGCTCGATCATCGCCTTGTTGATCAGGCACACGCCGCCTTCGGTGCGGCGGAAGCGCCGGGCGTCGAGTTCCGGGTCTTCGCCCACGACAAGGCCTTCGGGGATGCGCACGCCGGAATCGAGGATCACGCGGCTGAGCCGCGCGCCGCGGCCAATGTTGCAATAGGGCAGGATCACGCCTTCATCGACGCTGGAGAACGAGCCCATCTTCACGCCGGTAAACAGCAGCGAGCGGCGGGCAATCGCGCCCGAGACGATGCAATCCTGCGAGATCAGCGAGGAAATCGCCATGCCGCGCCGCCCATCCTGATCGTGGACGAACTTGGCGGGCGCGGCGACGACCTGGTCTGTCCAGATCGGCCACTCGCGGTCATACATGTTGAGCTTGGGCACCACGTCCGTCAGGTCGAGGTTGGCTTCGAAATAGGCATCCAGCGTGCCGACATCGCGCCAGTATTCGCCGATTTCCTCCGCCGCGCGGATGCAGCTGTCGGTGAAGCGGTGGGCCACGGCCTTCCCGTTCTTGACGATATCGGGAATGATGTCCTTGCCGAAATCGCGGCTGGAATTGGGATCATCGGCATCGCGGCGCAGCGCTTCGAACAGGAACTTCGTGTCGAACACGTAGATGCCCATCGAGGCCAGCGAGTGTTCGGGATCGCCGGGGATCGCGGGCGGATCTTCGGGCTTTTCGACGAAATCGGTGATCACGCTTGCCGCATCCACCGCCATCACGCCAAAGCCCTTGGCTTCCTCGCGCTTTACCACGAGGCAGCCGATCGTCACGTCCGCGCCGGTCGCGACATGCTGCTGCAGCATGATCTCGTAGTCCATCTTGTAGATGTGATCGCCCGCAAGGATGACCATGTACTTGGGCGCGTGGCTCGCGATGATGTCGAGGTTCTGGTAGACCGCGTCGGCCGTCCCTTCGTACCACGCGTGCTCGGAAATGCGCTGCGAGGCGGGGAGGATGTCGAAGCTCTCGTTACGCTCGGGCCGCATGAAGTTCCACGCGCGCTGCATGTGGCGGATCAGCGAGTGCGCCTTGTACTGCGTGGCGACGCCGATGCGGCGGATGCCCGAATTGATCGCGTTGGAAAGCGCGAAATCGATGATCCGGCTGACCCCGCCGAAATAGACCGCCGGCTTGGCGCGGTTGTCGGTGAGATCGTAGAGGCGGCTGCCGCGCCCGCCCGCCAGCACATAGGCCATGGCGTCACGCGCCAGCGGCTGCCCATAAGTATCACGCATGACCCATCTCCCTCCTCGTGCCCCTCGGCCTCATGCCTTTCGGCTTATCCCTCGAATACGAACCTGACGCTCAAAGTGATCATGCTTCGAACACGAACATGATTGTTGAAAGTGGCGGCAGCACGACAAGCGCCGCGCCATGTTCCGCCCTGACGGCGCCGAGATTGCCCTGGCCCGATCCGCCATAGATCGCGGCGTCGCTGTTGAGCGCCTCGCGCCACGTGCCATCCTGCGGGAAGGGCAGGCGGTAGTGGCCGTGGAGCGCGGGCGTCATGTTGCTGACGACGACCACGGTCGGCGCACCGGGTGCCTTCCGCGCCCAGGCGAAGACCGAAGCGGCGGCATCGTCCACCACCAGCCACTCGAAGCCTTCTCCCTCGCAATCGCGTGCATGGAGCGCGGGCAGGGTGCGGTAGGCGTGATTGAGGTCCTTGACCCAGCGCTGCACCCCGGCGTGTTCGGGAATGTCGAGCTGCTCCCAATCGAGCTGGCGGGCCTCGCTCCATTCGCGGCCTTGCGCAAACTCCTGCCCCATGAACAGCAGCTTCTTGCCGGGATAGCCCCACATCAGCCCGTAATAGGCGCGCAAGTTGGCGAACTTCTGCCAGGCATCCGCCCCGCTCATCTTGCCGAGCAGCGAGCCCTTGCCGTGGACCACTTCGTCATGGCTCAAGGGCAGCACGAAGTTCTCGCTGAAGGCGTACATCAGCCCGAAGGTGATCTCGTCGTGGTGATAGCGCCGGTGCACGGAATCGCGCGCCATGTAGGCGAGCGTGTCGTGCATGAAGCCCATGTTCCACTTGAACCCGAAGCCGAGACCGCCACGCGGAGGCCCCGCTGCGTCGGTCGGCTGGGTGACGCCCGGCCAGCTGGTCGATTCCTCGGCCACCGTCAGGAACCCGGCGTGGCTGGCATAGACCGCGCGGTTCATGGCTTGCAGGAAGGCCACTGCTTCCCAGTTCTCGCGGCCGCCTTCGGCGTTGGCGATCCACTCGCCGTCCTTGCGGCTGTAATCGCGGTAGAGCATCGAGGCGACCGCATCGACGCGCAAGCCATCGACGTGGTAGCGCTCGGCCCAGTAGAGCGCGTTGTTGACGAGGAAGCTCAGCACCTCGCGCCGCCCGAAATTGTAGATCGCGGTCTGCCAATCGGGATGGAAGCCGAGGCGCGGATCGGCGTGTTCGTAAAGCTCGGTCCCGTCGAACTTGGCGAGCCCATGCGCATCGACCGGGAAGTGCGCGGGCACCCAATCGATCAGGACGCCAACCCCGGCGCGGTGCGCACCGTCGACAAAGCGGGCGAAGCCTTCCGGCTCGCCGAAGCGGGCGGAGGGGGCGAACAGGCCAGTGGTCTGATAGCCCCAGCTGGGATCGAACGGATGCTCGGAGACGGGCAGGAACTCGATATGGGTGAAGCCCATTTCGATCACGTAGGGGATCAGCCGGTCGGCCAGTTCGTCCCAGCTGTAGAACTCGCGGCCATCGCCCGGTTTTTGCCATGAGCCGGGGTGGACTTCGTAGATCGAGATCGGCACCCGGCGCGGATCGATGCTGGCCCAGTTCGCGCGGTGCGCGGCATCGCCCCATTTGTGCGCATCGGGTGCGGCGATGACGCTGGCGGTGGCGGGCCTGAGTTCCGAGCGGAAGGCGAAGGGATCGGCCTTCAGGGGCTGCACCGCGCCGCCGGGGCCGACCACGCGGTACTTGTAGGCGCGTCCGGCCTCGATATCGGGCAGGAACACTTCCCACACGCCGATATCGGCGCGCCGCCGCATCGGATGGCGGCGACCGTCCCAGTCGTTGAAATCGCCAACAACCGAGACCAGTTCGGCATTGGGCGCCCAGACCGCGAAGTGGACGCCGCGCGCGCCTTCGTGTTCAATGACATGCGCGCCAAGCTTGTCGAACAGCCTGAGGTGGGTGCCTTCGCCCATCAGGAAATCGTCGGTCGGCCCCAGCACCGGGCCGAACGAATAGGCATCGGTCACCCACCATTCGTGGCTGCCGGCAGTGCAGCGATACTTCACCGGCTGACGCGTGCCGGAAACGTGGCCTTCGAACAGCCCGCGATCGTCAATGCGCTTGAGGTCGCCCAGCGCTTCGCCGCCGAGCGAATGCGCCTGCGCCGTTTCCGCCCCCGGCAGCACGGCGCGGGCGAAGGCGCCGCCCGGGCCCTCGTGAATGCCCAGCAAGGCGAACGGATCGGCATGGGTTCCGTTCAGCAGGGCTTCGAGCGCGGCGGGGGAGGGCTTCATGAGGCGGTGCCAACGCCCCAGATATCGCGCGCATATTCGGCGATGGTGCGATCGGAGGAGAACCAGCCGACATTGGCGATGTTGCGGATCGCCTTGGCGCGCCAGCCGATCTGGTCTTCCCACAAGCGGTCCACCCGGCGCTGCGCGGCGTGGTAGCTGTCGAAATCGGCGGCGACCATGAACCAGTCGTGGTCGTAGATCCCGCCCATCAGCCCGGCATAGCGGGTGGGATCATCGGGCGAGAACACGCCGGTCGCGATGGCGGAAACCGCCTGCTGCAGCTCGCGGCTCGCCTCGATCACGTCGCGCGGGTTGTAGCCCCCGGCGCGCTTCTCGGCGACTTCCTCGGCGGTGAGGCCGAAGATGACGATGTTGTCGTCGCCAACGCGGTCCTTGATCTCGACATTCGCGCCATCGAGCGTGCCAATGGTGAGCGCGCCATTGAGCGCGAACTTCATGTTGCCGGTGCCCGAGGCTTCCATGCCCGCCGTGCTGATCTGTTCCGAAAGGTCTGCCGCCGGGATCAGCCGCTCGGCCTTGGAAACGTTGTAGTTGGGCAGGAACACCACCTTGAGCAGCCCGCCGACGGAGGGGTCCGCATTCACGCGCCGCGCGATGTCGCTGGCGAGTTTGATGATGAGCTTGGCGTTGTGATAGCTCGATGCCGCCTTGCCGCCGAAGATCTTCACGCGCGGCACCCAGTCGCGCTCCGGGTGGCTGCGGATCTGGTCGTAGAGCGCGACAGTCTCGATGAGGTTGAGCAGCTGGCGCTTGTATTCGTGGATGCGCTTGATCTGCACATCGAACAGCGCATCGGGATCGAGCCGCAGGCCCATCGTCTGGCGGACATAATTCGCCAGCGCGACCTTGTTGGCGCGCTTTACTTCGGCAATCCGCTCACCGAGCTGGGCATCACCGGCCATGGCATTGAGGTCCGTGAGCTTCTCCGCATCGTCCAGAAATGCCGGGCCGATGGCATCGGTGATCACGCTGGTCAGCCCCGGATTGCATTGCTGCAGCCAGCGGCGCGGGGTGACGCCGTTGGTCTTGTTGTTGATCCGCGTGGGGTAGAGCGCGTGAAGGTCGGAGAAGACCGTCGACTTCATGAGATCGGTATGGAGCGCGGCCACGCCGTTGACGCTGTGCGCGCCGACGAAGGCAAGGTTCGCCATGCGCACGCGGCGCTCGCCCGCTTCGTCGATCAGGCTGATCGCGGCGATGGCGCGGTCGTCCAGCCCGCTCTTCCTCGCCTCGCGCAATACGCGGCTGTTGATCGCGTAGATGATCTGCATGTGGCGCGGCAGCAGCCGTTCGAACAGCGGCAGCGGCCAGCTTTCCAGCGCCTCGGGCAGCAGGGTGTGGTTGGTATAGGCGATGGTGCCGCGGGTGACGTCCCAGGCCTCGCCAAAATCGAGCCCGTGGACATCGACCAGCAGCCGCATCAATTCGGCCACGGCGACGGCCGGGTGCGTGTCATTGAGCTGGATCGCCGCCTTGTCGGGCAGGCTGGAAATGTCGCCGTGGGTCTGCACGTGGCGGCGCAGGATGTCCTGCATCGAGGCGGAGGTGAAGAAATACTCCTGCCGCAGCCGCAGTTCCTGGCCCGCCGGGCTGGAATCCGCCGGGTAGAGCACGCGCACCAAGGTCTCGGCGCGCACTTCCTCGGCGAGCGCCCCGGCATAGTCGCCCGCATTGAAGGCATCGAGGCGGATCGGATCGAGCGCGCTCGCGGTCCACAGCCGCAGCGTGTTGACCCGCTTGCCGCGCCAGCCGACCACCGGCGTATCGACCGCCGAGGCTTCGACCTGCTCGGCCGGAATCCACTCGACCCGGTCGCCCTTGTCCACCACTTCGCCGCCGAAGCCGATGCGGTAAGCGCTCTCACGCCGGTCGAATTCCCAGGGATTGCCGTGGCTCAGCCAGGTTTCGGGCAGTTCGACCTGCCAGCCATCGTCGAGCCGCTGGCGGAACATGCCGTTCACATAGCGGATGCCGTAGCCGTAGGCCGGGATATCAAGGCTCGCGAGGCTTTCCATGAAGCACGCGGCGAGGCGGCCGAGGCCCCCGTTGCCGAGCGCCGCATCGGGTTCCAGATCCTCGATGGTCGAAAGGTCGAAGCCATAGGAACGCAGCGCCTTTTCCATCTCGCGCGTGAGGCCCATGTTGGACAGCGCATCGCGCAGCAGGCGGCCGATCAGGAATTCGAGGCTGAGGTAATAGACGCGCTTGCCGCCCGCTTCATACGTGCGGTGGGTCGATTCCATCCACTGGTCGATCACCTTGTCGCGCAGCGCGAGGACCGTGGCGGTGAACCAGTCGTGCGGGGTGGCGGAATGGACGTCCTTGCCGACGCGGTGGCGCAGCACGTCGAGGATATGGGCCTGCATGTCGCTCGCTTCGGCGCGCGGGGCGCTGGTGGCGGTCTGTTCACTCTGGTCGAGGCGCACGGATGGTAACTCCCCCTGATCGGACGCGGCTCGGCACGGGCTTCTGGCGGCCCTCGCCTTGGCGTCCTGATGGTGTCCGGCCTCCCCCGGGTGCTTCGCTTGCCAGACTAGGCGAGGGAGCACGCGGACCGCAAGACACCACGACCCGGCCATGGGACCGAAGCGGGACAGGAGTCCAAGGGAATACGATTGCAATCGTTTCGAGAGCCCAACCGCCCTGCCGTATTCACCGCTTCTTCGCGGCGATGGCTTCGATCTCGATCAGGAAATAGGGCCCCGCCAGCGCCGCCACCTGAAATGTCGAGCGGGCGACTGTGTTGGGATTGTCTGCCGTCTTGAAGAACTGCTTGAAGCCTTCGTTCGCACCGGCAAAATCCATCTTGCCGAGCTTGGGGTCCGCAGCTACGAACAGCGTCAGCTTGATCACGTCCGACATCGCGTAGCCGCGGCTTTCGAGGATTGCCTTGATCCGCTTCAGCGCGCTGATTGTCTGCGTCCTGGTATCGCCCAGATCCTCGATCGACTTCACATCGGCGAAGCTTTTCGCGGGATCGATCGGCGAGGCGAGCTGGCCGGAGAGGTAGAACAGGTCGGTGCCCGCCTTCACGTCCGCCCCATCGAGGATCAGCGCCTGCGGGTTGCTCTGCACCCGCGTCACTTGCGCTTGGGCTGGCGTCGCTGCGGCGAGAGCGGCGCCCACGAGTGTGGGAGCGAGGGCGGACAGGAGCGTGAAGCGCATAAGTGTTTTCCCCTTGAGCGTGACCGCCGACGAATGCGGGTGCCAGACCGGAGCTTAAGCGACAATTCGCGGCGGACAAGCACCGTATCGGCGCGATCTGCCTGCCGCAGCAGACGCCGCCTACCCCAAGGGGAGGGCACCGCTTCACCGATCCGGCAACAATTTGCATTGACGGCGCTGCAGCGCAGCATAGCATGAACCACTTAGCCGACGGTAGCAGGAGTGGGGACACGACCTTGCCGGGATATCGAAGAACCGCCTTGTTCGCCGCATGCCTCGCGCTGGCCTTCGCACTTGCGGTCGGCAGCCCCAGCTTCGCGCAGGATCGCGGCGGCGGTTCTTCGGTCGCGGTGGCGGACGAGGGCCGCGAGATCTACGAGCAGATTTGCCAATCCTGCCACATGGCGGATGCCAAGGGCGGCGGGGTGCCCGGCGCGATGTTCCCCTCGCTCGCCGCCAATCCGCGCCTTGCCGATCACGATTATGCCAGCATCATATTGCTGAAAGGACGCGGCGGCATGCCGTGGTTTTCAGGCATGCTCACCCGGCCGCAGATCGCGGCGGTGATCAACTACGTGCGCGGCCACTTCAATGCCTATCCCGATCCGGTGACTGTCGCCGATCTGGACCGCATCACCACCGCCAATCCTCCGGTTCCCGATTGCAACTGCGGGCACTGAACTCCGACCAGACGGCCTCCGATCAGACAAGGTGCTCCCCCGCATGACCAACTCGATCCTGCCGCAAACGCGCCGCGACCTGCTCGCGTTGATCGGGAAAGTCGGCGGCGGCGCGGCGCTCTATCAGGCGATGACGGTGATGGGGCATGCGGCGGAATCGCAGTTCACCGGGCTGCCGCAGCTTTCGGGCGTAAAGCCGGGCTCTTCGGTGCTCGTGCTGGGTGCGGGGCTCGCGGGCATGCTTTCTGCCTATGAGCTGACCAAGGCCGGCTACAAGGTCCAGATCCTTGAAGTGCAGGCCCGCGCGGGTGGCCGCAACATGACCCTGCGCGGCGGTGATACGGTCAGCGAACTGGGCTCGGTCCAGAAGGTCGGCTTCTCCCCGGGCAACTATCTCAACCCCGGCCCCTGGCGCATTCCCTATCACCACCGCACCGTGCTGCATTATTGCAAGCAGTTCGGTGTCGAACTCGAACCCTTCCTCCAGAGCAACCACAACGCCTTCGTCCACCGCAAGGCGGCGTTCGGCGGCAAGCCGCAGCGCTTTCGCGACCTTACCATCGACTGGAAGGGCCATGTCTCCGAACTGCTCGGCAAGGCGCTCAATGCCGGTGCGCTCGATCAGGCGGTGACGAAGGAGGACAAGGACGTCCTGCTTGAGGCGCTGCGAAGCTGGGGCGTGCTCGACAAGAACATGGCCTACACGAAAAGCGACAAGGTGGGCGAGCAGCGCGGGTGGGAGCGCCCGCCCGGCGGGGGCGTCAACGGGGCGCCGATCCCTAACGATCCCTTCAGTCTCTCCGATACATTGGACAGCCGGATCTGGGACCAGCTCGGCTTCTTTGCCGAACACGTGATGCAGACCTCGATGTTCCAGCCCAAGGGCGGCATGGACCATATCGGCAAGGCGTTTCAGGCGCGGGTCGGCAAGCTGATCCGCTACGGCACGCGCGTCAGCAAGATCGCGCAGGACGAGCGCGGCGTCACGGCCAGCTGGACCGACGCGAAGACCGGCGCGGCCGGGGAGACCCGCGCCGACTGGATGGTCTGCACGATCCCCGCCACGATCCTTGGCCAGATCGACTTGCAGGTCTCTGACGCCAAGAAGGCCGCGATCAAGGCGCTGCCCTACGGCAATTCGGTCAAGATCGGGCTCGAGATGAAGCGCCGCTTCTGGGAAAGTGAAGACGCGATCTACGGCGGCAGTTCGTTCACCGATGCGGCGATCGGGCTGGTCAGCTATCCCAGCCACGGCTGTTTCAGCGATGGTCCGGCGGTGCTGCTGGGCGCCTATCCGTTCGGTGTCGGCTCCTACATTCTGGCCGGAATGACGCCCGAAAAGCGCATTGCCGCCGCGCTGGAACAAGGCTCTGTGTTCCACCCGGCGCACTACAAGTCCGAATTCCTGACCGGCGCCTCGCTGGCGTGGAGCCGGATGCCGTGGATTCTTGGCTGCTGCGCGACCTGGACCGAGGAAAGCCGGGCGGCACACTATCAGGACCTCGTGGCGATGGACGGGCGCATCGTCCTCGCGGGCGAACATTGCTCGTATTACGGCTGCTGGCAGGAAGGCGCGCTGCTCTCGGCGCTCGATGCGATTACCCGCCTGCACCAGCGGGCATCAGCCGCGTAAGGCTGGACGGCGCGGACAGGCTCGGGCATCGCAGCGGTGGGAGAATTGCCGCCGATGACCAAGCTGCCAGCGCCTATGCCAACGTCTATGCACGTCCTCGAAGTGTCCGAACTCGCGCCCGATCTTGCCGGGGTCGGCTTGGCGGAGCGGCCCATGCCGCAGCCAGGGGCAGGGCAGGCGCTGGTGCGGATCGAAGCGGCGGCGCTCGGCTTTCCGGACTTGCTGATGACCGAGGGGCTCTATCAGGCCAAGCCCCCGCTGCCCTTCGTGCCAGGCTTCGAGGCCGCTGGCGAAGTTGTCGCGGCGGGCGAGGGGAGCCGCTGGCAGGCGGGCGACAAGGTGATCGTCGCCACATTGACCGGCGCGGCGGCGCAGTACGGCGTGTTCGCCGATGCGGCCCTGACCGCGCTGCCCGCATCGCTCTCGTTTGCCGAAGGCGCTGCGCTGCGCGCGGCCTATATCACCGCCTACACCGCCATTGCGCGCATCGGCCGCGCGGAAGCGGGCGAGACGCTGGTGGTGCACGGCGCGGCGGGCGGGGTCGGCCTTGCGGCGGTCGATCTCGGCAAGGCGCTGGGCCTCACCGTCATCGCGGTCGCCTCAACGGAGGAAAAGCGCGCGGCGATCGCGCGGCTCTATGCGCCGGACCATATCCTCGCCGGACCCACTGGCCTGAGAGAGCAGATTCTCGAACTGACCGGTGGGCGCGGGGCGGACCTCGTCTATGATCCCGTTGGCGGCGATGTGTTCGACGAGGCCTGCCGTTACACTGCCTTCGGGGGCCGGTTGCTGGTGGTGGGCTTTGCCAGCGGGCGCATCGCCGAAGTGCGTACCAACATTCCGCTGATCAAGGGCTTCTCGGTCGTCGGCGTGCGCGCGGGCGAATATGGCCGCCGCTTTCCGGAACGCGGGCGCGAGGACATCGCGGCGATCATGCGCCTTGCCGGGGAAGGGCGCATCCGGCCCCACGTCCATTCCGCTGTCCCGCTGGCCGACTGGCGCGAGGCATACCTCGCCATGCGCGAACGCCGCGTGATCGGGCGCACGGTGATCCTGCCGCACGGGTAGGCTTCAGCGGCATGGCCGTGGGTGGGCGCAGGCGCTGCAGAAGCTCCCGGAACACGACCAAAAAAAGGGGCCACCCGTTGCCGGATGGCCCTTGAAAGTTTGGGAGAGGATGCCTGAAAGGCCTGTTCTTAGTGCGCCGCACCCCGAGTCTTCGCAAGTGCGAAACGTGGTGCAGCAATTGCATTTAATGCAATTCACGCGCGAAAAAGTGCCGTTTCAAGCGATTTAACAGAGTGAATTTTGCATTATTATCAAATGCTGCATTCGTATGCGGTGATCGTTCACAGGGCTTTCTGCAATCATCCTGTCCTTTGGTGCAGGTTTTGCGTCCGTTACGGTTGAAACCACCTTTCGGGTCCGATTTCACGCCGCATCATGTCCCTCAGGCACAAAGTTGCACCGACTCAGGAAGTGTTATACAGCATAACCCATAAGCCTGTTTCATCCGAGAGGACGCACTGTGACCGACCAGACCCCGATCGCCCCAAAGCCTGAGCGTGCAGAGGAGGACACCGTTGCCTTCTGCGTCGACGACGGCATCGCCTGGGTCGCCTTCAACCGGCCGGAGAAGCGCAATTGCATGAGCCCCAAGCTCAACCGCCGCATGAAGGCGGTGCTGGAAGAGCTCGAGTTCCGCGACGACGTGCGCGTGCTCGTGCTGACGGGCGAGGGCGAGGCCTGGACCGCCGGCATGGACCTCAAGGAATACTTCCGCGAAACCGAAGCGCAGGGCCTCGGCGCGATCCGCAAGTCGCAGCGCGAAAGCTATGGTTGGTTCGAGCGGCTGCGCTGGTATGAAAAGCCGACCATCGCGATGATCAACGGCTGGTGCTTCGGCGGCGGCTATGGCCCGCTGTTCGGCTGCGACATCGCGATTGCCAGCGAGGACGCGCAGTTCGGCCTGTCCGAAATCAACTGGGGCATCCTCCCCGGCGGCGGTGCATCGAAGGTCGCGCAGGAACTCATGCCGTTCCGCAAGGCGATGTACCACGCGATGATGGGCGAGAACCTTACCGGCAAGCAGGCTGAAGAGCAGGGCCTCGTCACCGAAGCCGTGCCGGCGGACAAGCTCAAGGAGCGCGTGCTCGAAATCGCCAACGTGCTCAAGAAGAAGGACACGCACGCGCTGCGGGCGACGAAGTGGACGATGCGCCGCATGGTCGACATGACCTATGACAACGGCCTCGAATACCAGATCCGCGCGCAGGAAGCACTGCACAGCTTCGGCGGCGCTGCGGCGCGCAAGGAAGCGACGCGTCAGTTCCTCGACGAGAAGAGCTTCAAGCCGGGCCTCGGCACGTTCGACGCGAGCAAGGTGGAGCGCTGAGGCGGCCCACCCCGACCCCTCCCGCAGGCGGGAGGGGGGAAAGCCGGTGCAGGCCCTGTCATTAGCCCAACTTTCGTCATTGCGAGCGCAGCGAAGCAATCCAGAGCGGCACGCGTAAACACTCTGGATTGCTTCGCTACGCTCGCAATGACGATGAATGGGATAAGTCTCCCGCAGGCAAGAAGGGTTTGGGGCGGGCACGCGGCGCCGCTCCACCTCGCGCGGGTTATCAAGAAAACATCTTGCGCGCCGCAGCATAGCCCGCCAGCGTCGAGGGACATCAGGAGTCCCGTAACGCCATGTCCCCATTCCGTATTGCCGCCCTCACCGTTCTCGCGCTGGCCCCGCTTCCCGTGCTCGCCGCCGCACCCGCCGGCTATCCGGCTGCCGAAGCCCAGGCGCTCGATCTCGCCACCAAGGCCATCGCCATCCGCTCGGTGCGCGGCGAGAACAACCGCACGATCGATGTGGCCAAGCTCTACAAGCAGGCGCTGCTGGCAGGCGGCTGGTCCGAAGGCGATATCGAAATCACCCCGGTCGACGACACCGCCTACATCATCGCCACCTGGGCCGGCAGCGATGCCAAGCTGAAGCCGCTGGTGATTTCGGGCCATATGGACGTGGTCGAGGCCAAGCCTTCGGACTGGAAGCGCGATCCTTTCACGCCGGTGGTGGAAGACGGCATCCTCTATGGCCGCGGCGCGACCGACATGAAGTTCGGCGGCGCGCTGGCGCTGTCCTCGCTGATCGAGCTGCGCAAGTCCGGCTACAAGCCGCGCCGGACCATCGTCATCGAGTTTTCGGGCGACGAGGAAACGGTGATGAAGACCACCGGGCTTATCGCGGACAAGCTCAAGAACGCCGAACTGGTGATCAATGCCGATGCCGGCGGCGGCAAGTTCGATGAAGCGGCGGGCAAGCCGCTCTACTGGGTGTGGGACGGCGCCGAGAAGACCTACGGCGATTTCAAGCTGGAAGTGACCAATCCGGGTGGTCACAGCTCTGCGCCGCGCCCCGAAAACGCTATCGTCCAGCTGTCGTCCGCGCTGGTGAAGCTGGGCGCCTATCACTTCCCGGCCGAGCAGAACGCGCTGACCAAGGCCTATTTCACGCAGGCCGCACCGTTCGAGGCTGACCCGAAGACCGCCGCCGCGATGCGAGCCTTCGCTGCCAATCCGGCGGATGCGGACGCGATTGCGGTGCTGCGCGCCAATCCGTCGATGGTCGGCAAGGTCGGCACCACTTGCGTGCCGACGATGGCGGACGCGGGCCACGCGCTCAATGCCCTGCCGCAGCGCGCGGATGCCTATATCAACTGCCGCATCTTCCCCGGCCACAGCCGCGCAGAGATCATGGACCAGCTCGCCAAGGTGATCGGCCAGAGCGAAGTGAAGATCACCGACGTGACCGAAGGCTCGTTCGAGACCGAGGCCTCGCCAATGCGCCCCGATTTCGTCGCTGCCTCGACCAAGGCGATCCGCAAGGCGTGGGGCAAGGACATCGCCGTCGTGCCTTCGCAGAGCTCCGGCGCGTCAGACAGCATGTACTACCGCCGCCTCGGCATCCCCGCCTATGGCGCAAGCCCGGTGTTCACCAAGGACAGCGAGGAATTCTCGCACGGCCTCAACGAGCGCGTGCGGCTGGAAAACATCCGCCCCGGCGTGACGTACTACGTCAGCCTGCTCACCGATCTGTCTAAATAAGAGTGTCGAGGAAGCGGCGCGCGATGGCGCCCGCTTCCTCGGCGCTGAAGCAGCCGGGCGAGAGGCAGAGTTCCAGCCACAGCCCGTCGACCAGCGCCGAAACCGCGATGGCATCGCGGCGCTGGCGCTCTGGCGGTACGCCGCAATCGCCCAGCAAGGCTTCGAGCCGCGCGCGCGAGCCGGAATACTGCTCGTCATGCTGCGCGGCGATGGCGGGCCGCGCGGTGACGAGGCTCCAGAATGCGATCCAAGTGGCGAGCAGTTGCGGGTCGGCGATGGCGGGCGCGAAGCTGGCCGTCACGAAGGCATCGAGCCGCGCGCGCGGGTTCGGCCCCGCTGCGTTGACCGCATCATCAAGCGTCTCGTTCACCTTGTCTTCGACGTGGGCGTAAGTTGCCGCGACAAGCGCTTCGATTCCGCTGAAATAGTGGCTGACCAGCCCCGGCGAGACACCTGCCTCCACCGCAATCGCGCGCACGCTCGCGCCCGCCGCGCCGAGCCGCGCCAGCACCCGCGCACAGGCCTCGATCAGCGCGAGGCGCCGCGCGTCCGGCTCCTGACGCCGGAAGGCTGGCTGATGTGGTGCGGGCGGTTTCATCTTGCACATCCTATTCGTTGTTGTACGATCGTCCAACAAGCTTTTTCAATCCGGAGATTCGGTATGGGCCACCAATCTGCCATCGCGGCCTGTTCCGCATCGGAGCAGGATCCGGATGCGGACTGGAGCCTGCCCGGCTGGCTCTACACCGATCCCGAATACCATGCGCTCGAAATGGAGCGGGTGATCCGTCCTTCGTGGCAGATCGTCTGCCATGTGAACGAGATTCCGAACGCGGGTGACTGGCGCACGATCGACTACATCGGCGAAAGCGTGATCGTGTTGCGCGGCGATGATGGCGAGGTGCGCGCCTTCACCAACGTCTGCCGCCACCGCGCGATGCGGCTGGTGGAAGGCACCGCGGGCTGCGCCAAGAAGCTCGTCTGCCCCTACCACGCGTGGGTCTATGAAACCGACGGCCGCCTCACCGGGGTTCCGATGAAGAGCGACTATCCCGCTCTGAAGCTGGAGGAAAACGGCCTTGCTCCCGTCGCGCTCGAAGTGTGGCGCGGCTTCGTCTGGGTCTGCCTCAAGCCCGGCGTGTTCCCCACCGTGAGCGAAATGATGGCCCCGCATGAGGCGGAGATTGCGCCCTACCGGTTCGAGGACATGCAGCCGATGGGCACGATGCGCCTGCGCCCGCGCGACGTGAACTGGAAAAACGTCGGCGACAACTATTCGGACAACCTCCACATTCCGGTGGCGCACGATGGCCTCACGCGCATCTTCGGCAAGTCCTACGAGATTGCCGCCGATGACTGGGTCGACCGCCTCAAGGGCGATCTCGTCGACAAGCCGAGTGCCAACTTCTGGGAGCGCTTCTATCAGGCGCACCTCCCCACGGTGGAGGAACTGCCGGAAGAAAACCGCCGCCGCTGGCTCTATTTCAAGCTCTGGCCGAACATGGCCTTCGATATCTACGCCGACCAGATCGATTTCATGCAGTGGCTGCCGATCAGCCCGACGACATGCATCCTGCGCGAAATGGCCTATGCGCTGCCGGATGACAGCAGGACGATGAAGCTCGTCCGCTATGCCAACTGGCGCATCAACCGCGTGGTCAACCGCGAGGATACCTGGCTGATCGAACGCGTGCAGCAGGGCATGGCCTCAGAAACCTACGGCGCCGGTCCCATCGGCAAGAGCGAGGTCTGCCTGCGCAGCTTCGCCCGCAAGATCCGCGCGCTGACCCCCGAGGCGAGGCTGCACAAGGCTCCGCCGGCGGGGTGGAGCAAGACGTAAAGCCCTCTCCCCTTGAGGGGAGAGGGTTGGGAGAGGGGAACATGCACCCCGATCCCCTCTCAACTCCGGCTAGCGAGCAAGCTCGCAAGCCTGCGTATCTCTCCCCTGAAGGGGAGAGAGCAGAACATTGAATATCGGGAGCAATCACATGTCGAACCGTTACGACGCGATCATCATCGGCGGCGGCCACAATGGCCTCACTTGCGCTTTCTATCTCGCCCGCGCCGGGATGAAGGTCCGCGTGCTGGAGCGGCGCGACATTGTCGGCGGGGCCTGCGTCACCGAGGAATTCCATCCCGGTTTCCGCAATTCGACCGCGAGCTACACCGTCAGCCTGCTGCGCCCCAAGGTGATCGCGGACATGAAGCTGCATGAGCGCGGCTTCCGCATCATCGAGCGCACGATCAGCAACTTCTTCCCGTTCGAGAATGATTACCTCAAGCTGGGCGGCGGGGCCGGGCGCACCGAGGCGGAATTCGCGCGCTTCAGCCAGAAGGATGCAGGCACCTACAAGCACTACGACGCGGCGCTCGAAAAGGTCGCGCAAGTGCTGCGCGATATCGCGCTGAAGTGCCCGCCCAATGTCGGCGGCGGTGTCCGCTCGCTGCTCGCTGCCGCGCAGCAGGGCTGGCCGATTGCGGGCCTTGGCCTCGATGTGCAGCGCGATCTTCTCGACATTTTCACCAAGTCCGCGCGCGATTTCCTCGAAGGCTGGTTCGAGCATGATTACGTGCGCACCGCGTTCGGCTTCGACGCCGTTGTCGGCAACTACGCGGGCGTCTCCACCCCCGGTTCGGCCTATGTGCTGCTCCACCATGTGTTTGGCGAAGTGAACGGCAAGTTCGGCGCGTGGGGGCACTCGGTCGGCGGCATGGGCGCGATCACGCAGGCCATGGCCCGCGCCTGCGCCGAAGAAGGCGTCGAGATCAGCCTCGAAGCCCCTGTTTCCAAGGTCCTCGTCAACAATGGCAAGGCAGAGGGCGTGAAGCTTGAAAGCGGCGAGGAGCTCTATGCACCCACCATCGCTGCCAACGTCGGCCCGGCGCTGCTCTATCGCCAGCTTGTCGATTCAAGTGACCTGGACGCAGACTTCAACCGCCGCATCAAGAACTACAAGACCGGCTCGGGCACGTTCCGCATGAACGTCGCGTTGTCCGAACTGCCGGACTTCACCGTGCTCCCCGGCAAGGAAAAGGCCGAACACCACACCGCTGGCATCATCATTGCGCCGGGCATGGACTACATGGATCAGGCCTTCATCGATGCGCAGCAGCATGGCTGGTCGAAGAAGCCGATCATCGAGATCAAGCTGCCCACCACTATCGACGACAGCCTCGCCCCTCCGGGCATGCATATCGCCAGCCTGTTCTGCCAGCAGTTCGATCCCAAGGTCGATTGGGACACGCACCGCGAGAAGGTGGCGGATCTCATCATCGATACGGTCAACGACCACGCCCCCAACTTCAAGGACGCGGTCATCGCGCGCCAGATCCACTCGCCGCTCGATCTCGAGCGCAAGTTCGGCCTCATCGGCGGCGATATCTTCCACGGCAACATGGGGCTCGATCAGCTCTGGGCCGCGCGCCCCGTGCTCGGCCACGGCGATTATCGCTCGCCGATCAAGGGCCTCTACATGTGCGGCAGCGGCACTCACCCGGGCGGCGGCGTCACCGGTGCGCCGGGCCACAATGCGGCTGCGGAAATCATCCGCGATCGCGGCACGCTGTGGAAGGTGCTCCACCGCGGACGGTAAATCCGTTGCAGCTTGAACGGTTTCCTCTAGCCTCCAGCATCCGGGGCCTGGGGGGACGTTCATGCTGATAGCGCTGCTGATACCGCTGGGGATTGCCGTACTGCTCTATTTCGGGGCCGTGCTGCACGCCGCGATCCGGCAGCGCACGGTGCCCGATCCCGAAGCCATGCTGCTCGGCGCGGTCACCAATTTCTTCGATACGCTCGGCATCGGCTCGATGGCGCCGACGGCGGCGTGGATGAAGTTCCGCCACATGGTGCCTGATCGGCTGATCCCCAGCACGATGCTGGTCGGCCACTCCGGCCCCGCTATCATGCAGGCGATCATCTTCATGATCCTGCTCGGCGTCGAGGTCGATCCGGTCCTTCTCGTCGGCTGCATTGCCGCGCTGCTGGCGGGTGCCTTGATCGGCGCGCCGCTGGTGGCGCGGGCGCAGGTCTGGCTGGTGCAGGCGGTGGTCGCGCTGGGGCTGGTGATCGCGGCGTCGATCTTCGTGCTCATAAACCTGCACCTGATGCCCGGCGGCGGGACCGCCGCCTCGCTGCCGCTGCCGTGGACGCTTGTTGCCATGGTGGTCAATTTCACGCTCGGCGTGCTCGTCAATTTCGGCATCGGCAACTACGCGCCCACGCTGATCATGTTCAGCCTGATGGGGATGGACCCGCGCTATGCCTTCCCGGTCATGGCGGGCAGCGCGGGGATCGCCGGCGCTGGGGCGAGCATCCGCCACATCCGCATCGGCGAGGTCAACCTGCGCGTGGTGACCGGCATCATCCTCGGCGGCATTCCGGCGGTGCTGGTTGCCGCCTTTGTCGTCAAGAACATGGATGTCGCCATACTGCGCTGGCTGGTGATCGGCGTGGTCTATTACGCGGCGCTGGTCATGGCGCGTTCGGCTTGGGCGGGTTTCAGACCGCGCTGACAAGGAACTCCAGCAGCAGCGGCAGCAATTGCCACCCGATCTGCAGGATCACCCACAGCGCCCAGAGCGTGATCGTGCCGGCGATGATCCAGTGCTGCTTGAAATAGTAGAGATAGCGCAGCCACAGCCGTTTCCACCACCGCGCCTTCATGCGAGCGCCGCTTCCTGCCTGCGCCGCACCGCAAGATATACCGGCACCCCCAGCGCCACGAGGGCGAGGCCATAGCCCACCGCGCTCGCGCCCAGCCCCCATGTCGCCCAGCCGATGAACGCCGCGCCGCCGATGGCGAGCACGATCAGCCCTCGTTCTTCAGGGAGCAGCCGGATGGCGGCCAGCATGCTCATGAAATAGGCGAGCATGCCCGCAGCAAGGCTCACCGAGGCGATGAACTGGAACAAGTCGCCAAGCCCGCGTCCATAATTGAGCAAGGTCACCGCGCTCAGCAGCAGCGAGGAGACGACGTGCGCCCGCACCGGCGTGCCGCGCGCACCGTCCTTGGCGAACCATGTGGGGAAGACGCCGCCGCGCGCCATCGCCTGCGGCATTTCGCCCTGCAGCAGGATGAAGCCGTTGAGCGTCCCGAACGCGCTGATCGCAGCGAACACCGCGACGACGGAGGCCATGTTGCCGCCAAAGGTGCGGCCGAGGAAATCGGCGACCGGGGCGGGGGAGGCGGCGGCCTGATCGGCGGGCATATAGGCCCAGAACGCGAGGCTGATCCCGAAATAGACCGCGCCCGTCAGCAGCACGCCGATGATCGTGGCGAGCGGCACCACGCGCGCCGCGTTCTCCACCCGGCCTGCCGGAACGGTCGCGGATTCAAGGCCGAGGAAGCCCCAGAAGGTGAGGCCCGCCGCCGCCGCGATGGCACCCGGCGCGATGGACACCGGCGGCTGCACCACGCGCGGCGTTCCGCTGGCGGCAAACCACAGCGCCAGCACGATCAGCAGCACCAGCGGCATCAGCTTGAGCGCGGTCGTCACCACCGAAAACGCGCCCGCCGCGCGCACGCCGCGAATGTTGATCAGCGTCATCAGCCAGACGCAGCTGACCGCGAGGATGGCCGGGACGCCGGGGGTCTTGCCGATCCACGGCACGACAAGGCTGAGATTGCTGACCACGGCGACGGCAATGGCCCCGTTGCCGCTCCACAGCAGCACCCAATAGCTCCACGCCGCGACGAACCCGGCAAACGGCCCGAACGCGGCCTGCACATAGGCATAAGGCCCGCCCGATCCCGGCAGCCGCGCGCCCATCCGCGCAAAGGCAGCGGCAAGCGCGGTCGCCCCGGCAATGGTGACCATCCAGCCGAGCAGCTGGTTGGTGCCCAGCGGCGCGAGGGTCGAAGGCAGCAGATAGATGCCGGAGCCGACCATGTTGCCAACGCACAGCGCGAGCACCATCCAGAAATTGAGGCCGCGCGGCTGCTGGTTCATCAATTCTCCACTCTCACTCCCCCCCCCGTTCGTGTCGAGCGAAGTCGAGACACTTGCGCGCGGTGTCTCGACTTCGCTCGACACGAACGGACTTGGGGGTATCCCCTTGTCCGCACAGACTAGCGCTTGATCGCGCCGCGTCACCGTGTTTCTTGTCCGCCGCCATGGCCAGCCAGACCGTTACCGCTCCGAACTACGATCCCCGCCTCGTCCGCGCCGCGATCGCGATGAACGAAAACGTGCTGCACGTGGCCGAACCCTTGCTGCGCGCGCTGCTCAAGGAAAACCCGTTTGATGTGCGCGCGATCCGGCTGTTTGCGGAGCTTGCGGGCCGCATCGGGCGCTATCAGGATGCCGAAAACCTGCTGCGCCGCGCCATTGAACTCGCGCCCGAGTTCACCCCGGCGCGCGCCAATCTCGCGCTCGTGCTCTACCGCACCGAGCGGGTGACCGAGGCGCTGGAGGAACTTGCCCGCGTCACCGTGGAAGACCCGGACAACCTCGGCAATGCCAATCTGCAGGCCGCCGCCTATGGCCGCATCGGCGAATTTGACGAGGCGCTGGCGCTCTATGCCCGCGTGCTGAAGGACGCGCCGAACCAGCCGAAGGTATGGATGAGCTACGGCCATTTGCTCAAGACGGTAGGCCGGCTGGAGGAAGGCGTGGCCGCTTATCGTCGTGCGCTGGCGATCCAGCCGGGGCTGGGCGAGGTGTGGTGGAGCCTTGCCAACCTCAAGACCGTGCGCTTTTCGGATGAGGACATGGCGGCCATGCGCGCCGCGCTGGCGGATGAAAACGTCGCGCCCGAAGACCGCTGGCACCTCGATTTCGCGCTCGGCAAGGCGCACGAAGACCGGCGCGAAGCCGAGGCCGCGTTTGCGCACTATGCCGCGGGCAATGCCCTCAGGAAAAAGCGCCTCCCCTACAAGGTGGCGGATACCACGGCGGCCGTCGATGCGGCCATTGCGGTCGCCACGCCGGAATTGTTCGCGCGGTATGCGGGGGCTGGCTGCCCCGCGCCGGACCCGATTTTCGTGCTCGGCATGCCGCGCGCGGGCTCCACGCTGGTCGAGCAGATCCTCTCCAGCCACAGCCAGGTCGAAGGCACCACCGAGTTGCCGGACATCGGCATCCTGAGCCGCACGCTGGAGAATTACCCGCAAGACCTTGCCGCCATCGAGCCGCAAGCCTTGCGCGATCTGGGCGAGCAATACCTTGAGCGCACCCGCGTGCAGCGCCACACCGGCCGTCCGCTGTTCATCGACAAGCTGCCCAACAACTGGCTCTACGTGCCGTTCATCCGGCTGATCCTGCCGAACGCCAGGATCATCGATGCGCGCCGCCACCCGCTTTCGTGCTGCTTTTCCAACTTCAAGCAGCACTTCGCGCGCGGGCAGGGCTTCTCCTATTCGCTGGAGGACATGGGCGCCTATTACCGCGACTATGTGCGCCTGATGGCGCACCTCGACCGCGTGATCCCCGGCGCCGTCCACCGCGTGATCTACGAACGGATGGTCGAGGATACCGAAGCCGAAGTCCGCGCGCTGCTGGATGCCTGCGGCCTGCCGTTCGAGCCCGCCTGCCTCGCGTTCTACGAGACCGAGCGGGCGGTTCGCACGCCGAGCTCCGAACAAGTCCGGCAGCCCATTTTCCGCGAGGGCACGCAAGGCTGGAAGCCGTTCGAGCCTTTCCTCGATCCGCTGAAGTCCGCGCTTGGCAACGTGCTTGCCGCCTATCCTGCCGCGCCCTCCGGCTGGTAAGCATCCTGCGCAATATTACGTTGCAATTCCGCCACGCATCGGAATGCAAGCTGACATCGTGCTGAAACACGGTTGAAATCTTCACCAAGTCGGACCACGGTCTCTGCCGTCCTGGGGGACCAAGAAGGTGGGAAAATAATATGAAGACGGCGTACTCGCGCGTTTCGCGCAGCATTCTCATGGCGACCGCTGCGTTCGCTGCCCCTGCAGCCCTTGCACCAACAGCCTTCGCGCAGACCGCTCCACAGGCCGCAGCCGATACCCCCGCAGCGACCGATGGCACCGAGATTATCGTGACCGCGCAGAAGCGCAGCGAAAACCTGCAGAATGTGCCGATCTCGATTCAGGCGCTGGGCACCCAGAAGCTCGAGCAGCTCAACATTGCCAGCTTCGATGACTACGCCAAGGCGCTGCCCAGCGTCAGCTTCCAGTCGTTCGGTCCGGGCCAGACGCAGCTTTCGTTCCGCGGTATCACCAGCGGCGGCGACGGCCTCCACGGCGGTTCGCAGCCCACCGCGGCGCTCTATCTCGATGAAGTGCCCGTCACCACGATCGCGGGCGCGGTCGACCTCCACGTCTATGACATCGCCCGCGTCGAGGCGCTGTCGGGTCCGCAGGGCACGCTGTTCGGTTCGAGCTCGCTCGCCGGTACGCTACGCATCATCCCCAACAAGCCGGACACCAAGGAATTTTCGGGCCGCATCGACGTTTCGGGCAACAAGGTCGGCAAGGGCACCGGCGGCGGCAGCGCCGAAGGCTTCGTCAACATCCCGCTGAGCGACCGCGCGGCGCTGCGCGTGATGGCGTTCTACCAGCACGACGGCGGCTATATCGACAGCATTCCGGGTTCGCGCACCTTCACGCTGGGTGATGACAATCCGGCCACCAACGTCACGGTCAATAATGCCAAGTACGTTAAGGACAACGTCAACAAGACCGATACGGTGGGTGGCCGCGCCGCGCTGAAGGTCGATCTTGACGACAACTGGACGATCCAGCCCTCGGTCCTCTACCAGCACCAGACCACGCGCGGCTCGTTCCTGTTCGATCCGCGCTACGGCGATCTCAAGGTCACCGACTTCGGCCCCTCATACAACCGTGATGCCTGGGCGCTGGCGACGCTGACGATCAACGGCAAGATCGGCAACTGGGACCTGACCTATGCTGGTGGCTACTTCGACCGCCGGGTCGAGAACCTCGCTGACTATTCAGAATACTCGGTTGCCTACGACCAGATTCAGGGCGGGTTCTACACCTATTTCCAGGCGGCTGACGGCAGCTTCCTCGATCCGACCCAGCAGGTTCACAACCACGACGATTACACCAAGCAGAGCCACGAACTGCGCATCTCGTCGCCTGCCGGTGAGCGCTACAAGCTGACGGCCGGCCTGTTCTACCAGCGCCAGACGGACCGCATCGTTGCGGATTACTACATCAACGGCCTTGCCGGCATTCCCAATTCGCCAGCCGTGCCCAAGGCGGGCGACGACTTGTTCGCCACGCGCGCCTACCGCGTCGACCGCGACTATGCCGCCTTCGTCGATGGCTCGTTCGACATCACCTCGAAGCTGACGCTGGCGGGCGGCATCCGCGTGTTCAAGGTCAACAACACCTTCGTCGGCTTCTCCGGCTTCAAGTCGGGCATCACCGCAGGCAATTGCGTGCCGGTGGTGGCGGACGACCGCGTCTGCAACAACTTCGACCGCCGCGCGCGGCAGACCGGTGAGACGCACCGCGTCAACCTGACGTACAAGTTCGATCCGGACCACCTCGTCTACGCGACCTACTCGACCGGCTATCGCCCGGGCGGCAACAACCGCCGTCCGAACGTGAACCCCTATGTCGCCGATACGCTCAACAACTACGAGTTCGGCTTCAAGACCGCGTGGTTCGATCGCAAGCTGCGCCTCAACGGCGCCTTGTTCTATGAAAAGTGGAACAAGCTGCAGTACGGCCTCAGCCCGGTCGGCTCGTTCGGCGTGACCAACATCTACAACGCGGGCGATGCGCGCGTGTACGGTGCGGAAATGGACTTCAACCTGCGGCTCGGCGGGCTGAACCTCTCGGGTTCCGGCGCGCTGATCGACGGCAAGCTGACCACCGACTTTTGCTCGTTCGATACCAACGGCAATCCGGATTGCACGCTCGGCGTGGTCGCCGCGGCAAAGGGCACGCCGCTGCCGATCCAGCCCAAGTTCAAGGGCAACATGACCGCGCGCTACGAGTTCGACATGGGCAAGGCCCGCGCGTTCATCCAGGGCACGCTCAACCACCAGTCGGGCACCCGCTCGTACCTCACGACCAACGAAGCGAACCTGCTTGGCCGCACCAAGGGCTTCGAAACGTTCGACTTCTCGCTTGGCGCCAAGGTCTCGGGCTTCGATGTCTCGGCGTTCATCGAGAACGCCTTCGACAAGCGCGGCATCCTCAGCATCAACACGGTCTGCACCCCGTCGATCTGCGGTGCCGGCCGGCGCTTCTATCCGATCAAGCCGCAGGTGTTCGGCATCAAGCTCGGCCACGATCTGTAAGGCACGGCAGAACCAGTGAGGCCCTCTCCCGTTCAGGGGAGGGGGCTTCTCCGGCCTTCAAATCAGCAAAAAATCACTCCGTCGCCCCGTGCTTGACACGGGGCTTGGCTGGTCTTTGCCACCGACAAAAGCCAAGGCCCGTGTCAAGCACGGGCCGAAGAATGCTGTTTGAACACCGAACCGAACTTCAATCCCGCAGCCCTACGGCCGATCCAGCACATACCCCAGCGAACGGACGGTGCGCAGCGGATAGCCGGCGCCCGCTTCGCGCAGCGCGCGGCGCAGGCGGCTGACCCATGCATCGACGGTGCGTTCGTCGATGGGCTGTTCCTTCTTGCCCAGCGCCGCGATCAGCTGCGCGCGGCTGAACACGTGGCCGGGCTGCTCCATCAGATAGCGCAGCAGGCGCAGTTCGTTGGGCATCAGCGGCACCGGCTTGCCCTGCCAGCGCACCTGCAGCGCCGTCAGATCGAGCGCGAGATCGCCGAGCTTGAGCGCGCGGGCCGGGGCCTCGCGCTCGGGCAGTTGCACCGACAGCACCCGGTCGAGCACCGCGGCGCGGTCAATCGGGCCGATGATGTAGTCATCCGCCCCGGCGCGCAGCGCGCGGCGCTTGGCGTCGGCGTCGTCCTCCTCGAGCACCATCGTGATATGCGCGGCCTCGGTCTGGGTATCGCAGCGCAGGCGGCGGCACAGTTCCAGCCCCGAAAGCTCCGGCAGCAGCCAGTCCACGAACGCCCAGGGGCTGCCATCGAGCAGCGGCAGCGGCGCGGACCAGTTCCACCCGTGGAACACCACGCGCAAGTCGCCGTGGACGAAGCTGTCCTGTCCGCCGCGAAGCGGCTCCGTGAGAAGAATATCGATCTGCCGCATCGAAGCCGGTTCCCCCACCCGGATTCCGCGCCAATTCATCTGGCATCGGACCCGGTGTTACGAACGGCTCTTTGTCGCCTGACTATGACGGCTCTGTGACGATATGACAGTGTGGGGGTGGGCCAGCCTAGACGGGCAGCCCCACATAATTCTCCGCAATGCTCGCCTGCGCCGCATCGCTCGATGCGATGTAGTCCAGTTCGGCCACCTGCATCGCGCGTTCGAACGGGCCGTCGTCGGGGAAGCGGTGCATCAGCTTGGTCAGCGTCCAGCTGAAGCGCTCGCATTTCCACACGCGGGCCAGCGCGCGCTGCGAATAGGCCGCGATGGCCTCGTTATCGCCTCGCCTGAAATAGCCGCAGAGCGCTTCGGCGGCATAGTGCACGTCGCTCGCGGCCAGGTTCAGCCCCTTGGCGCCGGTCGGCGGCACGATATGCGCCGCATCGCCGCAAAGCAGCAGGCTGCCATGGCGCATCGGTTCGAACACATAGGACCTGAGCGGCGCAATCGACTTCTCGATGGAGGCCCCGCGCGTCATGTTCGCCGCCGCTTCCGGCCCGAGCCGCACGGCGAGTTCGTCCCACAGGCGGTCGTCGCTCCAGTCCTCGATCTTCTCGGTCAGCGGCACATCGATGTAATAGCGGCTGCGCGTGTGGCTGCGCATCGAGGCGAGGGCGAAGCCGCGTTCGTGGTTGGCGTAGATCAGTTCGGGATTGCACGGCGGCACATCGGCCAGAATGCCCAGCCAGCCGAACGGATAGACCCGCTCGTACTCGCGGCCCACCGCAGCGGGGATCGCCTTGCGCGAGGGGCCGTGGAACCCGTCGCACCCGGCGATGAACCGCGCCGTCACCCGTTCCTCGCGGCCATCGCGGCGGAAGGTGACGGAAGGCGCATCGCTTTCGATATCGTTGAGCGCCACGTCCTCGGCGCCATAGATCACTTCAAGGCCGCGCTCGGGCGCTGCGTCCATCAGGTCGCGGGTGATCTCGGTCTGGCCGTAGACGGTGACTGTCTTGCCGGTGAACTTCGCGACATCGATGCGGATCAGCCGCTCGCCATCGGCAAGGTTGAAACCCTGCTCGACCAGCCCTTCGGCCTTGAGCCGCGCATCGAGCCCCAGCCGTTCCATCAGCCCGACAGTGACCTGTTCGAGCACCCCGGCGCGGATGCGGCCCAGAATGTAGTCCGGCGCCTGGCGCTCGATCACCACGCAGTCGATGCCCTCGGCCTTGAGCAGGTGGCCCAGCAGCAAGCCCGCCGGGCCAGCGCCGATGATCGCGACTTGCGTGTGCATGATGACATCTCCCGAACGCGCCCGCAGCGCGCGGGTCATGTTTCGTCATTTGACAGGGACGGCGATTGGACGGAATGCAGGAGCAAGACAAACGCATGGTACTTTCGGGACATGACAGAGGCGATCCCCCGCTACGCACTTTACGGCGAAGGCCATTCTGCTGCCCCCGGCGGCTTTGCCCATATCGAGACGATTGCCGAGCGCAGCGCGCTGCATGACTGGGAAATCGGCATCCACCGCCACGATCATTTCGTGCAGGTGCTGCTGGTAGAGGAAGGACATGCCAGCGTGACGCTGGAGGGTGAGACGACCGGGCTGGAAGGGCCGGGCAGGGTCATCGTCCCCGCCGCCGCCGTCCACGGCTTCCGCTTCCGTCAGGGCACGCGCGGATTTGTCCTCACCTTGTCCACCGACTTTTCCACACGGGCAGTCGGGTCGAGCGATCCGCTGCTCGCGATGCTGGCGCGCGGCGGGATCGCGGTGCTGTCTGCCGAAGCGGCCACCCGCGCGCTGTGGCTGGCGCGCGAGATGCTGGTGCTCCAGCAGGACTGGCAGCAGCAGGATCCGCTGTTCCTCGCGCTGGCCGAGAGCCTGATCCGCACGCTTGGGAAGGACGAGGCTGACGCGGACGCTCCGGTGCGTGACGATCAGCGGCTCACCCGCTTCCGCCAGCTGGTCGAGCTGCACTACCGCCAGCACCGCGATCTCGATTTCTACGCGGGCGCACTCGGCCTCACCCGCCGCACGCTCTCGCGCCTCACCGCAGCACAGCTCGGCTGCTCGCCGATGGACCTGATCCACCGCCGCCTCGCCCTGGAAGCGCAGCGCCTGCTGCGCTACACCAATGCCACCGCCACGCAGGTGGCCGCCGAACTGGGCTTCGACGATCCCTCGTACTTCTCCCGCTTCTATTTGCGCATGACCGGACGGCGGCCGGGTGAGGAGCGGCCCGGTTAGGGCTTCTCCCCGCTTGCCGCCCCCGCTGCCCGCGCGGCTAGGATGTAGCTTGCGGTCGTGCTCACGGTGTATTCGTTTTCGAACCACAGGAACGGCCAGTCGGTCATGTGTTCGGGATAGTCGGGCTGAATCACCCGTACCCCCGGCACCATGCCGCCCGCGATGAAGCCGGAGTCCGCGCGGTTGTGGCCATAGCCCATGAGCTTCGACCTGCCGCCCACGCCCGAGACGAACGAGAGATTGTTCGCCGGGTGCCGCCCAAGCAGGTAATCGAGCGCGCGCAAGGTGTATTCCGGGCCGATCAGATCGGGAAAAGCTTTGTGCAGCATATACATGTCGCTGCCGAACGAAGCGACGAGGCCCGATCCTGCCCAGCCGCCCATGCTCACCGGCACGCCGAAGGGATTGCCCGCCAGCCAGCCATCGACCTTGGCCTTCATCCCCGCCGCCTTGGCCCGGATGCGCTTGGCATAGCCTGCGTCCATGAAGGGCAGCGCGCGCAGGGCGGGGCCGCTCATCCGCTCGAAGCGCGCCTCGATGGCGGGCAGCAACGCGCGCAAGGCCGCCTGAAAGGCCGGATCGCCCTTGCTGGTGATGAGCAGCTCGACCACGGCGGAGACCTTGGCCGCATCGAGCAGGCCCGGATCGAACCCGCCATCGTCGCGGCCATCGCTGCTGTTGCCGCTGGCGTTTTTCTGGTTTTCCCACAGTGCCTTGGCCGCCGCCAGCGCTTCAGCGGAGAGCGCCGGATCGAGCGAGCCAAGCGCCCGGCTCGCAGCCGCAAGGCCGCTCGCAATGGCGAGATCGTTGGCCGGGAACTGCGTGGTGAAGGCCCAGCGGTCGTCCGGCACGCCGGAGCGGTCGCCCGCAATCGTGTTGGCACTCAGCGCCGCGTCATAGACGTGCCCGTCGGTCTGCGAGCCGGCGTCGCCGAGGTGGGTATATTGCTGCAAGGTCGGATCGATGATCCCGACGATGGCATGGCCGAGTACCTTATACTGCGCGAGGAGCTGCCGCGCGCCGTGGCGGATCAGCTGCAGCGCATCCGCCGTGCCATCGGGCTTCCTGATCTCGACCAGCCGCGCCGCGTCGTCGACATGCGTCTCGTCCCAGTCGATCCCGTAAAGCTCCTCGGCCCAGACCAGATCGCGCACGACCTCAGCATTCTGCGGCGTCTGGATGTCGTAGTCGCCTGCATCCTGAAACCCGCCAACAGCAAGCCCCGGTATGTGCTCGCCCGCCTTGAACGGCGAATCGAGCGCGGCCCCCATGCGGTAGCCATCGAACAGCGTGACATTCGGCGGCGCCTGCCGCGCGTCGTCCCGGTGCGAATCGCGCTGCCACACGCGGTACTGCTCGCGCACCGTCACGTGGTCCATCTGCACCGGCAGGAAAGTATCAAGCGAGGGCTGCCAGATCCGCGCATAGGCATCGGCGGCGATGGGGAAGGGGTTGGTCGTCTGCCCGGCATAGCGGATCGCGTAGAGCCCCGGTTCACGCACGGAGGAGAAATCGAACGCGGCGTAGTTGTAGCGCAGCCACTTGCCGCGAGGCTGGACTGGCGCGGTAAGCACGTCCTTGGTGCCGCCTTCGGTCAGCCGCACCAGCGTTGCTTCCGCCGGGCCTTGCCACGCCGGATCAAGCTCGATCAGCGCCACTTTCTCGCGCCCCGGCGTATAGCCCGCCTGGTTGAAGCTGATCACCGGCGCGCGGGTCCAGTTCGGGATGACGTTGGGCTTCACATGCCAGACGACGGCATCCGTGGTCGCCCCGGCCGCGATCATCGCGCGCACCACGAACCACCCGTTCTGCGCGCGGTTCCGCGCATCATAGAGCGCGAGCGGCGCATTAGCGGAAATCGTCACCCGCGTCGCCGGGTCCTCGGGTGAAAGTGTGATCGTCTGCGCGCCCGCCGCGATGGGGAGCGGATCGCCCGACTGGTCTTTCGCCATCGGCCCCGCCGCATTGCGGGGGAACAGCCCCGGCGTGCTGCCCATCAGGAAGGTCTTGCCGAAATAGACGGTCGGCAGGAAATCGAGATTGAAGCCCGCCTTGCCGACGAGGTCTGCGGGCAGCGGCGCATCGAGATCGACCGCAATGCGAAAGCCGCCGTCTTCCGCGGTCACTTTCACGCGGTACTTGAGATTGTGCTCGGGATAGCTTGAGGTGACGACGATTTCGCCCGGTACCGCTCCCAGGGAACGCGCGCCGAAGATCGGCACCGGGGCCCATTGCTCGGGCGTGGGGCTGAGCCGCACTTCGCCGTCGGTCGCAATGCGCTCGCCGTGGAGGATCATCTGGATGCCGGCGTTCTTCTCGTCGAAGAAGATCGGGCTGAAGTGGTTCTGCTCGACGATGACGCTGAGCCCCTGTGTCTCCAGCGTCTGCGCCGGGCTGACCGTGAGCGTTTGCGCCCGCGCTGTGTGCGCCGCGAGCGACAGACACACACCTGCCAGCAGCCTTGCGGCCATACCCTTTCGCATCGACATCCCTTTCGTTATGATAGCGGTAACATAACGGGATCGTCGGCAATCTCGCAACGGCTTTTTTCTGTGCCGTCACCACGTCGGCAGGGCTTCCCCCGCGGGGTCTCCCGCTCTATGAAAAGTTCACAAGTATGAACTGGAGGGCGGTGCAATGGCCAAGATCAAGACAACACACGTCGGCAGCCTGCCGCGCGGCGAAGAGCTCACGCCCCTCCTGCTGGCCCGCGACAAGGGCGAGGCTTATGATGCCGAGGCTTTCGACACGGTGGTTGCCGCCGCTGTCGATGCTGCCGTCAAGGCGCAAGTCGAAGCGGGCGTTTCGGTCGTCTCCGATGGTGAACTCGGCAAGGTCGGCTACTCCACCTACATGATCGAGCGCCTCTCCGGTTTCGGCGGCCATATCGACCGCAAGCCGGCGGCAGACCTCGCCGAAGTGCCCAACCTTGCCAAGAAGCTCTCCGCGATCATGGGCAGCCAGGAATTCGTCCGCGCCTCGTGCATCGGCGATGTGCGGCTCGTCTCGCTCCAGCCGCTCCACGACGACATCCGCCGCTTCCGCGCCGCGCTCGACAAGCACGCCGGGCCGGACACCGAAGCCTTCATGAACGCGGCCTCGCCCGGCCTCATCACCGCGTTTCAGGTCAATCGCCACTATCCCAGCCACGAGGCCTATCTCGCCGATCTCGCCGATGCGATGCGCGAGGAATACGAGACCATCGTGAACGCGGGCTTCACCCTTCAGCTCGATTGCCCCGATCTCGCGATGAGCCGCCACACCGGCTATCAGGACATGAGCGAGGCCGATTTCTTGCATGTCGCGGCGGCAAATGTCGAAGCGCTCAACGCCGCCACCGCCAACATTCCGCCCGAACGGATGCGCATGCACGTGTGCTGGGGCAACTACGAAGGCCCGCACGATCACGACATCCCGCTGGAGCGCGTGATCGACATCGTGCTGAAGGCGCGTCCTTCCACCGTCCTGTTCGAAGCCGCCAACCCGCGCCACGAACACGAATGGAAGGTGTGGCGGGACGCCAAGCTTCCTTCCGACAAGATCCTCGCCCCCGGCGTGATCGACACCTGCTCGAACTACATCGAACACCCCGAACTCATCGCCCAGCGCATCGAACGCTTCGCCGCCATCGTCGGGCCGGACCGCGTTGTCGGCAGCACCGATTGCGGCTTCGGCACCTTCGCGGGCTATGGCAAGATCGATCCCATCGTCACCTGGCGCAAGCTGCGCAACTTGCGTGAAGGCGCCGATATCGCAGGCGCGCGCGTATGACAGACGAGGAACGCCGCGCCGCCGAAGCCGACTGCGCCCGCCTCATCGCGCTCTACGCCAACCTCAACGACGAGGCGCGCTGGGACGAAGTGGCAGCGCTCTACGCCGAGGACGGCGTGATGGTCCGCCCCACCGCGCCCGATGCGCCAATCCACGGCCGCGAAGCGATTCTCGCCGCGTTCAGGAGCCGCCCGGCGCGCACCACGCGGCACGTGTGCAGCAACGTGGTGATCACTGTGGAAAGCGCGGATACCGCCAGCGGCGTGAGCGCCATGCTGCTCTTCACCGGCGCCGCCGCGCCCTTGGTGGGATCGTTCCACGACAGGTTTGTGCAGACAGTCGAAGGCTGGCGCTTTGCGGAGCGGCGCGGCTCGCTTACATTTGCTCCATGATTGGCGCCCCCTGATGAACGCTCCTGCCGTCCCTCCGGTCAAATCCGCGCTTCGCACGCTCGATGTGATCGAGTTCGTCGTCGCGCACCGGCAGGGCGTGGTGGCGCAGGAAATTGCCGGCGCGCTCGGCATTCCGGTCAGCAGCCTGTCGTACCTGCTCACTACGCTGGCGGATCGCGGCTATCTGGTGCGCGAGGGCCGCCGCTATCTGCCCGGCCCCTCGCTCGCTCGCCTGCGCGCCGCGCCGGAAGCGCTGCCGCTGGCCGACCGCGTCGCCCCGCTGGTCCGCGCCTTGAAGGGCGAACTGAACGAGACCGCCTCGTTCATGGTCCAGCGCGGCTGGGACGTGGAAGCGCTCGTCACCGAAGCGAGCGATCAGGCGCTGCGCTATGCCGTCGATCCCGGCACGCGGCGGCCGCTGCATGCACTCGCGGCGGGCAAGGCAATTGCCGCATGGCTCCCTGAGGCCGATCTTGCGCGCTACTTCGCCGAAACCATCCGCGCGACGCTCACACCGCACACGCGCACCAGCGAAGCGGACCTCACCGCCGATTTCGCCCGCATCAAGGCGGAAGGCTTCAGCCTCGCACGGGAAGAGGCCACCGTCGGCATTGTCGGCATGGCCGTGCCGGTCCGTGAAAACGGCATGGTCGTCGGCGCGTTCAGCGTCGCCGTCCCCGCTGTCCGCTTCAGCGACGCACTGGCCGAGCGCATTCGCCTTTTGCTCCAGCGGTCTGCCGCAGCCATCGCGGCGGCATGAGGCGCCGCACTTTCCTTTAGCTCGTCCCCGCCGCCACTGCTGCGCTCGCCTTCGGTCGATATCCGCCTGATCATCGGCTCGCACCTCCACGCCGATGAAGCCTGGGCGAAGTCCGATCATCAGGCGACAGACGCCGCGAGCAAGGCCGCGGAACGCCTCGCCGTGATGGGCCTCAAGCAAGGTCGGCGAGACTTATGCCTTGGGTGACAGCCCGCTCGTCACGCTCACCGCGCTGCAATCCGCATTCGAGGCCGATCCGTCGTCGAGCGACTATGTCATCATGCCCGCGCCCACGGTGCGGGCCGACGGCACCTGCCAGCCAAACCCCGCAGGCCGCCCGATCCGCGTCTACACCACCATCGATACCAGGCTGACCTTTGGCGACATGCTGGCCAAGCTGAAGGGGTAAAGCCCCCTCCGTCACGCGCTTCGCGTGCGCGACCTCCCCATTTGTCCCTGCGGGAAAAATGGAGAGGATATTCTTCCCTCCCCATTTTCGTCGCAGACGCAAATGGGGAGGTGGCCCGCGAAGCGGGTCGGAGGGGTTCTTTCTACTTCTTCATGCCTTCCGTAATCCGCTGCGTCTCCGCCTGCGTCGATTCCGGCCCCGTATTGCGCTTGTAGATGCCGCCCTGGCCCGCCGCGCGGTTGAACAGCGCGCGGCCGCTTTCCGGCTGCTCCAGCCCGAACAGCGTAAACAGCCCCGGATGCCGGCCCAGCCCGCCGTAAAGATCAAGGCAGCGTTCGATCCACCCCCGCAGCGGGTCATCATGGGCGAGCACCGGCACCTTGCACACCGACGAGGTGAACAGCATGCCGCCCATGATCCGGTAATCGGCATAGTTCGGCGCATCGCCGCCCAGCCACTCATGCTGCCCCAGTGCCGCGCGGAGCGGCTCCAGCGCGGCGGAGATTCCGGGCAACCGCGTCTCGCGCCCGGCCTGCATGTCCTCCAGCTTGCACCCCAGCATCTTCTCGCGGCTATGGGTCACATATTCGTGGTCCTGCGGCAGCGAGAGATCGCGGTAGTCGGCGCAGAAGCAGCGCATCCACGGGCCGACTGCGGCGCCCCAGAACCAGTGATCGAGCGCCTTCACCGTCGCCGCGACAGAAGGATGCGGGATCAGGGCAGGGCGATCCGGGTACTTTGCGTCGAGGTATTCGACGATGCCCCAGCTATCGAGCACCCACTCCCCATCGTCGACGATCGCGGGCAGCCGCTCGGTCTTGCCGCCGGTCCGCTCCAGAATGCCGGTAAACCCGCCGGGCACCACATCCAGCTCGAAACCCTTGTGCTTCAAGGCATATTTCGTCGCCCACACGAACGGACTGATCGTCGCACCGGTGCTGAGCGCAAGGTCATAGAAGGTGATCGTGTTGTTGGCGGCCATGGCATCCTCGTGTGTTCTGGTTGCGGGCAGTCTGCCAGATATTGTTAGTAGTACAAACTAAATTCGCGCAGAGGCGCAGAGGCGCAGAGTAGGGAAGAAAGCCTGCGGCACAGCCGCCTTCATTCCTTCTCCCTTCCTCTGCGCCTCCGCGCCTCTGCGCGAATCAACTCCTCAAGCCTTCCGCGTGCGCCACCCTTCGGCGTAGTTGTCACGCGCCGCCGCAACATAAGGTACGGGCGCCACGACCGCCTTGATCTCGGTCTGCACATGCGGCTCGACCGTGGGCTTGGTGGTGCCGCCGTTCGGCTCGCCCCACAGCAGTGAAACCTCGGTCCCCGGCGTCGCAAATCCCGGCTCCATCATCGCCAGCGTCAGGAACTTGCCCTCGTTCGCGGTGTAGCCGATCCAGGTCGAAAGGCCGACCATTTTGCCGCCGCTCAGCACCTGATCGAACGGGTGCATCGCATAGACCGAGCTCGGGTACTCCATGAACTTTGCCCGCTCGCCATTGGACAGTGCGGAGGATTGCACGCGCATCACGTCCTCGTTGTCGAGCGCCAGCGTCACCTTGGTGCGGTGGCCTCCCGCCGCCGCCATCTTCTCGAGCGCGGCGCGGCCCACGAACTCGTGGTCGAACTTGACGAAGGTGCCGTAGCCGAGATCCCACGGCGTCGTGTAGTAGCCCTCGACCGTCTCCGGCACCCAGCTGCCGCCGACCGAGCACTTCGCTTCATAGGAATTGGCCGTCAGCCACGCGCGATAGGGGGCTAGCGCCTCACCGGTGTAGATCGCCGGGAAGGGGGAGGGGATCCAGCCCGATTCCAGCGTGTTCGAGGAGTAAGCACGACCGCCGACCAGCGCCATGCCGAATTCCTTGCCCGCCTCGACCAGCGCGGCATGCACCGCGCCGTAGTCTTCCCACGGCCCCATCAGCTCGAAGCCCGGCTGCCCAGCCATGCCGTGGCGCAGCGCGCGCACTTCCTTGCCGCCGATCGAGAGGCGGCACATGTGGAAGAACTTCAGATCCGGCGGCGTCATGCCGATGGCCTTCTCGATGATCTTCATCGCGTTGGGGCCCTGCACCTGGAAGCGGTAGGAATTGCGCTTGCCATCGCTGCGCATCGCCCAGCGCTCGTCGCGCTCAACGGTCACGTTCCAGTTGCCGGTGGCGGCATGGAATTCCACCCACTCGATCGCCGGCGCGCGGCCGACGAGGTTGAAGTGGTTCTCGTCGAGATAGAACAGGATCACGTCGCCGATGACATAGCCGTCCGGCGTGACGGGCACGAACTGCTTGGCGCGGTCCGGAATGAAGTTCTTGAACGAATTGACGCCGAGGTACTCGAGCATCTTGAACGCATCCGGGCCTTTCACCGCCAGATCAACCATGTGGTACGACTGGTTGTAGAGCACCGCCGTGTGGCCCCAGGCCCACTGCTCCGCGCGCCAGTTGGAGTATTCCGCCGGCACGCCGGGGTAGACGTTCGGCCCCACCTGCTGGTTGCGCAGGAAGTGAACGAGGTCAGATTGCGCGCCGATCACGGCTGCCAAACTGGAAGGAGGGGGGGATTGGGTCATGGCAAGGCTCTCCCGGAATGCGGTTACCCATCCGCCATGCCTCAATTTCACCTGGCTGAAAAGTTCAGTTATGTGAAATAGCGAAAAAAGTTGGTTGGTCCGGCCCCAGCACACCACATCCCGTTCGTGTCGAGCGAAGTCGAGACACCACACGCCGCGCTTGGTGTCTCGACTTCGCTCGACACGAACGGGCGGAGGGGATACCCCAAAACGCAAAAGGCCGGCCCAAACGGACCGGCCTCTTGGCTAACCAGACGGCTGAAATCAGCCCTCGACGTGCTCGGCCAGCACGGTGAGGCCCTTCTCGCTCACTTCGGCGAAACCGCCGGTGATGCGGACTTCTTCCGGCGCCGCACCGTTGGTGCGGTAGACGCGCAAGGGCCCGTCCTGGATCGTCGACATGAACGGCGCATGGCCTTCCAGCACGCCGAAGTTGCCTTCCGAGCCGGGGACTTCGACCATGAAGACCTCTTCCGAACGGACGAGGCGGGCCGGGGTGACGAGTTCGAAGTGGAGCGACATGTGCAGTTCCTAAGGCCCGCCCTCCCGAAAGGAGAGCGGGCAATACAAGATCAGGCTTCTTCAGCCAGCTTCTTGGCCTTGGCGATCACGTCGTCGATGCCGCCGACCATGTAGAACGCGCTTTCCGGCAGGTGGTCGTACTCGCCGTCGACCACTGCCTTGAACGAGGCAACGGTGTCTTCGACCTGCACGAACTTGCCCGAGATGCCGGTGAACACTTCGGCCACGTGGAAGGGCTGCGAGAGGAAGCGCTGGATCTTGCGCGCGCGCGCCACGATCAGCTTATCTTCTTCCGAAAGCTCGTCCATGCCGAGAATGGCGATGATGTCCTGCAGCGACTTGTACTTCTGCAGGGTTTCCTGAACGCGGCGGGCGGTCTCGTAGTGCTCCTGGCCGACGACGGCCGGGGTGAGCACGCGGCTGGTCGAGTCCAGCGGGTCCACTGCCGGATAGATGCCGAGTTCCGAAATCGCGCGGTTCAGCGTGGTCGTCGCGTCCAAGTGGGCGAACGAGGCAGCCGGCGCCGGGTCGGTCAAGTCGTCCGCAGGCACGTAGATCGCCTGCACCGAGGTGATCGAACCCTTGGTGGTCGAGGTGATGCGCTCCTGCAGCGCGCCCATGTCAGTCGCCAGCGTCGGCTGGTAGCCCACCGCCGAAGGAATACGGCCGAGCAGCGCCGACACTTCCGAACCCGCCTGCGTGAAGCGGAAGATGTTGTCGACGAAGAACAGCACGTCCTGGCCTTCTTCGTCGCGGAAGTATTCGGCCATCGTCAGGCCCGAAAGCGCGACGCGGGCGCGGGCGCCCGGCGGCTCGTTCATCTGGCCGAACACGAGCGCCACCTTCGAACCTTCCGGCGTCGGGTTGCCGTCGGCGTCCTTGGCGATAACGCCGGCGTCGAGGAACTCGTGGTAAAGGTCGTTGCCCTCGCGGGTGCGTTCACCGACGCCGGCGAACACCGACACGCCGCCGTGGCCCTTGGCGATGTTGTTGATCAGTTCCTGGATGAGCACGGTCTTGCCCACGCCGGCGCCGCCGAACAGGCCGATCTTGCCGCCGCGTGCGTAGGGGGCGAGCAGGTCGATGACCTTGATGCCGGTGACCAGAATGGCCGCTTCGGTCGACTGGTCGATGAACTCAGGCGCCTTGGCGTGGATCGGCGCGGTCTTCTCCGCGTTGACCGGGCCGCGCTCGTCGATCGGCTCGCCGATCACGTTGAGGATGCGGCCGAGCGTCATCGGGCCAACCGGCACCGAGATCTGCGCGCCGGTGCTCTTCACCGTCTGGCCGCGGGTCAGGCCGTCGGTCGAGTCCATCGCGATGGTGCGGACGGTGTTCTCGCCGAGGTGCTGGGCGACTTCGAGAACAAGGCGGTTGCCGTTGTTGTCGGTTTCCAGCGCGGTGAGAATCGCCGGCAGTTCGCCGGTGAAGGTCACGTCGACGACGGCGCCGATGACCTGGCTGATCTTGCCAGTGGTGGTCTGGTTGAGGACGGCTGCGGTGGCCATTTTGGTTTCCTTACCTGAGATTTCTTAGAGCGCTTCGGCGCCAAAGTTGCCTGATGTTGCTACAGCGCTTCCGCGCCCGCGATGATTTCGATGAGTTCGGTCGTGATCGCGGCCTGACGGCTGCGGTTGTACTGGATGGTCAGCTTCTGGATCAGCTCGCCCGCATTGCGCGTCGCGTTGTCCATCGCGGTCATCGAAGCGCCCTGCTCGGACGCTTCACGCTCCAGCAGTGCACCGAAAACCTGCGTGATGACATAGCGCGGGAGGAGCGCCTCAAGGATTTCCTCCTCGCCGGGCTCGTATTCCACAACCGCATCGCTGGTCGAGGCCGCTGCCGGGGCAGGGACGGGGATCAGCTGCGTCGTGGTCGGATCCTGCTGCAGGGCCGACTTGAACTTCGGCGCCACGAGGTGGGCGACGTCGAACTTGCCTGCTTCGAACATGGCAATCAGCTCGTGCGCGATGGCGCTCGCTTCATCGAAGCCGGGCGTGCGCACCAGGCTGGTGTCATAGCCGTCCGCCTTGGCATTGGGGAATTCGCGCTTCAGCGGCGCGCGGCCCTTCTTGCCGACGAGGTAGAACGTCACCGACTTGCCTGCCGCTTCCAGCGCACGCGCCTGCAGCTTGGCTTCCTTGACGATGTTCGAGTTGAGACCGCCGCACAGGCCCTTGTCGGTGTTGACGACGACGAGGAGGTGGCGCTGGTCCGAACCGGTGCCGCGCATCAGCAGCGGGGCGCTGTCCTGCCCGGCAACCTTGCCGGCAAGGCTGCCCATCACCGCGGCGAGGCGGCTGGCATAGGGGCGCGCGGCTTCGGCAGCGGACTGCGCCTTGCGCAGCTTCGCCGCCGCGACCATCTGCTTGGCCTTGGTGATCTTCTGGGTCGACTTGACCGAGTTGATCCGGCCCTTGAGTTCCTTCAGCGAAGCCACTCTAGTTTCCTCTTAATCGTCACCCCGGCTCCCGGCACGATGTCCGGGAGCGCGGAGGAGGGCGCCTTACGCGAACTGCTTGCCGAACGCCTGAAGCGCGGCGACCAGCTTGCCCTTGGCTTCGTCGCCGAGGTCCTTGGTATCGCGGATCAGCGCGAGCAGATCAGCGTGGCTGCCGCGCAGGAAGCTCAGCAGTTCGGCCTCGTACTCGTTGACGCGGTTCACCGGGATGCCGTCGAGGTAGCCCTGGGTACCGGCGAAGATCACGCAGGTCTGCTCTTCAAAGCCGAGCGGCGAGAACTGCGGCTGCTTGAGCAGTTCCGTCAGGCGCGCACCGCGGTTGAGCAGCTTCTGGGTCGAAGCGTCGAGGTCCGAACCGAACTGCGCAAACGCCGCCATTTCGCGGTACTGCGCCAGCTCCAGCTTGATCGAGCCGGCGACCTTCTTCATCGCCTTGGTCTGGGCCGACGAACCCACGCGGCTCACCGAGAGACCGACGTTGATGGCCGGACGGATGCCCTGATAGAACAGGCCGGTTTCAAGGAAGATCTGGCCGTCGGTGATCGAGATCACGTTGGTCGGGATGTACGCCGAAACGTCGCCCGCCTGCGTCTCGATGATCGGCAGCGCGGTCAGCGAACCATTGCCGTTGTCGTCGTTCATCTTCGCGGCGCGCTCAAGCAGGCGCGAGTGGAGATAGAACACGTCGCCCGGATAGGCTTCGCGGCCCGGCGGACGGCGGAGCAGCAGCGACATCTGGCGATAGGCCACGGCCTGCTTGGAAAGGTCGTCGTAGACGATCACGGCGTGCATGCCGTTGTCGCGGAAGAATTCGCCCATCGTCGCACCGGTGTAGGGCGCGAGGTACTGCAGCGGCGCGGGCTCCGAAGCGGTCGCGGCGATGACGATGGAGTATTCCATCGCGCCGTTCTCTTCGAGTTGGCGGACGATCTGCGCCACGGTCGAGCGCTTCTGGCCGACGGCGACGTAGATGCAGTAGAGCTTCTTCGATTCGTCATCGCCCGCGTTGACGGCCTTCTGGTTGATGAAGGTGTCGATCGCGACGGCGGTCTTGCCGGTCTGGCGGTCGCCGATGATCAGCTCGCGCTGGCCGCGGCCGACGGGCACGAGCGCGTCAATCGCCTTGAGGCCGGTCTGCACGGGCTCGTGCACCGACTTGCGCGGGATGATGCCGGGCGCCTTGACTTCGACGCGGGTGCGGGTGGCGTCCACGATCGGGCCCTTGCCGTCGATCGGGTTGCCCAGCGCGTCAACCACGCGGCCGAGCAGGCCCTTGCCGACGGGGACGTCCACGATGGTGCCGGTGCGCTTGACCTGGTCGCCTTCCTTGATCTCGGCGTCCGAGCCGAAGATCACGACGCCGACGTTGTCGGCTTCGAGGTTGAGGGCCATGCCCTTCACCCCGTTCGAGAACTCGACCATCTCGCCGGCCTGGACCTGGTCGAGGCCGTAGATGCGGGCGATACCGTCACCGACCGACAGCACGGAGCCGACTTCCGAGACCTGGGCCTCGGTGCCGAAGCTGGCGATCTGGTCCTTGATGACCTTCGAGATTTCAGCGGCGCGGATTTCCATTTTCAGCCTTTCATGAAGCCTGTTTGCTTAGCCCTGGGCCCTTAGCCCTTCATGGCCTGGGCGAGCGAATTGAGACGGGTACGGATCGAGCCGTCGATCATGCGGCTGCCGATCTTGACGACGAGGCCGCCAAGAATAGCCGGATCGACATGAGCCTTGACCGTGACGGCGCGGCCCTCGCGGGCCTTGAGCTTGTCTGCCAGCTGCGCGAGCTGGGCTTCATCGAGCGGGTGCGCGGTGGTCACTTCGGCGGTCACTTCGCCGCGCGCGGCAGCAGCAATCGCGGTGAACGCGCGCACCACATCGGGCAGCGAGGCAAGGCGGCGGTTGGCCGCGAGCACGCCGAGGAAGTTGCGGGTGAGGGTGGAGACCTTGAGATACTCCGCCACTGCGTCCACCGCCTTCGCGGCGGCATCGCGCGAAACTTCGGGGTTCTTGATCAGTGCGGCCAGATCAGCCGATTCGCGCACGGCCGCAGCGAGGGTATCGAGGTCGCTTTCGACCGCCGTCACAACCCCGTGTTCGCCCGCCAAGTCATAGAGCGCGGCCGCATAACGTCCCGCCAAGCTGGCCGTAATCCCGCCGGAAATCTCCACGCGCCTTGGTCCCCTTCATCCAGGATGGATCGCAAATGTAGCTTGCATGGGCCATGGTGCCGTGCACAAGACACGGCGGCCCGCAATGGGGGCGCGCCTAGCAACCAAGTCCCGGCCTGACAAGATGCCAGATGCCGATTCCGCAGGACATTGGGAGGGCATTGGGGCAGCGCTGGTGAAATCCCCCCGGAATCAGAGCTGCATCAGAGCTGCATCAGGGTGCGGGATGGCAGTTGTAGCGCAGCCGTTCGTTCGGTTCAGGCGGGAGCAGCGCGCGCACGCTGCCCTGCGCTTCGCCCAGCGCGCGGGCTGCGGTTTCGTCCGTGCCGCAGGCCGGTGCCTTGAGCTTGGTGCGGGCCTCGCGCGCCGCCGTCATCGCGTCGAGCCCCATGAGATAGCGCTCGACCGTGTACTCGCGCCGGTCCGGATCGAAGCGCGTGATCGAAACCGTCGCTTCGCCCTGCGGCACCAGCACGCGGCTCCAGCCATCCCCGGCGAGGCCGTACTGCGTCTTCCCGTTGACGCAGCCGCCCGGTGCCCAGGTCAGCGGCACATCGGTCACGTCGGAGACGGTCACCCGGCTGCGCTGCGGATCGAGCACGCAGACCAGTTTCTGCGGTGTTTCGGGTGCGGCAGCGCTGGCATCCGGCGTGGGCGCGGCTTCGGCCTTCGCCCTGGCTTCGGCGATGATGTCCTTCGCCCGCTCGTCGATCAGGCTCAGCGGCGGACGCAGCAGCCATGTGCCAACCGCGGCCACCAGCAGCAGCCCCGCCGCGCCGCCAGCGATCTTGACCTGCTTGCGCTGGCCGCGCTGGAGGAACACGAATGTTGCGGCCCCCGCCGCAAACGCGGCGAGCAGCAGTACGGCGGCGATGGCCAGCCCGTTGTCGCGCTCTGACAGGATTTGCAGTTCGGCATCGTGCTGCGCCTTCGCCGCAAATTCCGCCTGCGCCGCCTTGCGCGCTTCGGCTTCGTTGGCGAGCCGCGCCTGATCCTCCGCCCCGCGCGCCGCATCCGCGCGGTCGAGATCGGCAATCGAAGTGCAAGGCGTGCCGCTCACATGCGGGGTCACTCCGGCTTCCTGCAGGAACGCCGAAAGCTCGCGCGTCGAGACCGCGAAGTAGAACGCCGAGTCGGTGGTATTCTCGCTGACGGTGCCGAAGCTGTTCACGCCGAGCACGCGCCCGCAGGCATCGAGCAGCGGTCCGCCGGAATTGCCCGCCCCGATCGGCGCGGTGTGCAGGATCGTGTCGAACTCGCGGCTCGACCGCCCGGCCGAGATATAGCCGCGCGATTTCACGGCGGCTTGCGGGTTGACGAGATCGGCCATCGACAGCCCCTCGGCCATGTCGACATTGCCGGGATAGCCTGCTGCGTAGACTTCCTGGCTATCCGCTGGTGCGCCGGAAAACAGCGTCAGCGCACTGAGCGACGTGCCCGGCTTCAGCTTCAGCTTGAGCAGCGCCAGATCGCGCTGGGGCGAATAGGCGGCAATCGTTGCGGCAAACCCGCCGCGCCCTTCGGAGGGCACGACGCCCGCCACGATCCCGTCGCTGGCGCGCAAGTCCTCGACCACATGCGCGTTGGTGACCACGAGATCGGGCGCGATGGCAAACCCGGTCCCATGGCTCACCAACTGCGCCGAGCCGCCGTCATAGCGGATGAGCACGACGCGCACGACGCCCCGGCTCGCGGCGGCAATATCCGCCGGATCGGCCGCGCCCGCACCGGGCAGCGCGGCGATCACGAAGGCGGCAAAGACGGCGAGCAGGCGGCGGGGTGACAGCATCATCCCCGGTTCTTGCCGGGAATCGATTGGACCGCAAGCAGCGGGAGGCTTAAGTCTCCCGCTCCCGCTATCGCCGCCTGACATAGCAGCAGGAGCACAGCCATGAGCCACCCCGAAAACACCCCGTCCGCATGGACCGATGGCGGACGCGGCTCCGTGATCCACTGGGATGTCGCGCAGACGTCGCTTGGCGCGATGCTCGTCGCCGCGAGCGAAAAGGGTGTCGTCCGCCTCTCGTTCGGCGAGGCCCCCGCTGTGCTCGCCGAGCGCTTCCCCAAGGCCGAACTCGTGCAGGGCGGCGCTGATTTCGCGGCGCTGCTGGCCGAGATCGTCAAGGCCGCCGAAGCTCCCGGCGAAACCGACTTCAGCCATATCCCGGTCGATGTGGCCGGCACGCCCTTCCAGCAAAGCGTGTGGCAGGCGCTGCGCCGCATTCCCAAGGGCGAGACGCGGACGTATGCCCAGCTCGCCGCCGAAGTCGGCCGCCCGGGCGCGGTGCGCGCGGCAGGCTCGGCCAACGGGGCCAACCACGTCTCGCTCCTCATCCCCTGCCACCGCGTGATCCGCACCGATGGCAGCCTCGGCGGCTATGCCTGGGGGCTCGAGATCAAGGCCAGGCTGCTCCAGCTCGAAGGCGCGCTCCTCCTTACATAGCCCTCTCTCCCTCGGGGGAGAGGGTTGGGAGAGGGGAATATCCCTTTAGCCGCACGATTAAATCGCCTTCCCACCGGGGCCGGGCGTGATGTACCCTTCGATGGAATCAGAACATCCAAGGGAGATCTCATATGCCTACCGTCACGCTCGAGCCGGGAATGCCGCAGACCATCGGTGAGGCTTTCGCCCATATCGGCACTGTCACCGCGCCCACGGTCATGGACCTCAAGGTCATGTGCCTCGTCGAAGCCGCCAGCAAGGAGCTCTACCGAGCCACGGCGGCGGGCAGCGACAATCCCGCCGTAGTCGACCTGCTCTGCACCAATGGCGACGAGGAATTCCTCCACGCGACCCGCGCCGCCGCCGTGCTCAAGGTCCTCACCGGCACGGACTTCACGCCGCCCGATGCGGACGAGAACCCCTACCTCGCCAGCGGCGTGTTCCCCATCGGCGAATTGACCCCGGCCGCCCTGCGCAAGCTCGCCCAGACCGAGTTCGACGGCGAAACGCTCTATGAAGGCTGGGCGCTGAGCATCGGCAACGACGAAGCCGCCGCACTCCTGCGCGCCAACGGCAAGGAGGAAACCGACCACGGCAACCGCCTGCTCCAGGCTGCCGCGCTGCTTGAGGCATAAGCGATAGGAAGAGGAGAGGGCGTCTGCTCTGGTTGACGCCCTCTCTCGCCAGGTGATATGATAGCGCTATCATAATCGTCGAGGTGAGAGTTGATGCCGCTGAAAAAGGCCCTTCTGCTTATCGGCACGTGCGTGTCGATGGCGACCATCAGCGCCGCGCAGGCAAAACCGGCAACGGCGCCGTCCGCCGCTGACGCCCAGGCCAGCGCGGCCAGCCGGCTGATCGTGCTGAGCGATATCGGCGCCGACCCGGACGATACGCAGAGCTTCGTGCGCCTTCTGCTCTACAGCAACGAGATCGATCTCGAGGGACTGGTGGCAACCACGTCCGTCTGGCGGCAGGCGGTCGTTTCGCCCGAAATGATCCGCCATGTCGTCGATGCCTATGCCAAAGTGCAGCCAAACCTGCTGCACCACGATGCTCGCTATCCCTCCGCCGACCGGATCGCCGCGCTGATCACCGAGGGTCTGCCGCGCTATGGCATGTCCGGTGTCGGGCCGGGGCGCGATTCCCCCGGGTCCGCGCTGATCATCCGTGCGTTGAAGCGCGATGATCAGCGGCCCTTGTGGATCACCGCATGGGGCGGTGTGAACACGCTGGCGCAAGCCTTGTTCAGCCTGCGCGCGTCCGAGCGGCCAGAGGAACTGCGCCGTCTGGTGGCCAAGCTGCGGGTCAGCACGATTTCCGATCAGGATGATGCAGGGCCGTGGATCCGGGCAAACTTTCCGGATCTGTTCTACGTCGTCGATCCCGGCGGCGACTATGGCCAGTCCACATGGATCGCCATCAACTCGGTGGTCGATGGCATCAGCAACGAACGGATCGGCAATGCGTGGCTGGCCCGCAATATCCAGCAGGGGCATGGTCCGCTCGGGCAAGTCTACCCAGACGTGTCATGGGGCATGGAAGGCGATACGCCTTCGTGGCTGAACCTCATCCCCAATGGGCTCAACCGGCCCGAGCATCCCGATTGGGGCGGGTGGGGCGGTCGCTACCAGCTCAGCCGTCCGGTCGAGCCGGTCGAGCAGCCGGCAACCTTTCTCGATGGCAAACCCATTCCCCAGGAAACCCGCCCGATCTGGACATCAACGAGTGATCGCTATGCGCCGCCGGTCTGGCCGGACTATGGCCGGGCGACCCGGCGCGGTGAAAAGGCCTTCACCGGCAACCGCGTCACCCTGTGGCGCTGGCGCGACGATTTCCAGAACGATTTCGCCGCCCGCATGCTCTGGACGACTGCAGCGTTCAAGGACGCCAACCACGCGCCCGTGCTGGAGCTTGACCGCCCCGATGTCTTCACCGTGAGGTCAGGCGAAGTCTTCACCATCTCGGCTGCGCAATCGCGCGATCCAGATGGCGATAGCCTGAGCTTCTATTGGTACACGTATCCCGAAGCCGGCACGCTGGCCGCCGATCTTGTGCAAGGCGTCGAGAATGGTGATACGGTCCAGCTCACCGCGCCAAAGGTAGCGCGCCCCGGAACCATCCACCTCATCGTCGAAGCGCGGGACAAGGGGACGCCGGCCCTCAAGAGCTATCGCCGCGTGGTGATCACTGTTCTCCCGAAGTAAGCTGCCGGACTGCCGCAGATTGTTCGGGTATCCCGAATGATGGAACCGAGATTTCGCCACTAGTCCGAACGACCAACCTGACGCATCTTGGCCTCATCAAGCGGGATACCCATCGTTCGCCCGGCGCGGATGGGTTCCCACCGGACGCCACCAGCGAACAAGGATACCGATCATGGACCTGCAACTGCAAGACAAGCTCGCTCTCGTCACCGGCAGCACCGCCGGGATCGGCTACGCCATCGCCGACGCCCTCGTGCGCGAAGGCGCGCATGTCATCGTCACCGGTCGCAGCCAGCCTGCGGTGGACCGCGCGGTCACCGAATTGTCCGCCCTCGGTGCGGGCAAGGTCGATGGCTTTGCCGGCGATCTCGGCAGCGCAGCGGCTGCCACGGCGCTTGCCGAGCGTTTCCCTGACGTGGAAATCCTCATCAACAACCTCGGCATCTTCGAGCCCAAGGCCTTCGAGGACACTCCGGACGAAGATTGGCAGCGGTTCTTCGATATCAACGTGCTGTCCGGCGTGCGCCTGTCGCGGCTCTTCCTTCCGGCGATGCGCCGCCGCAACTGGGGCCGCATCGTGTTCATCTCCAGCGAGAGCGGCCTGCAGATCCCGCCCGAAATGGTCCACTACGGGGTGACCAAGGCGGCCCAGATCGCGGTCGCGCGCGGCATCGCCGAAACCGTCGCCGGCACCGGCATCACGGTCAACAGCGTATTGCCCGGACCCACGCTGTCGCGCGGCGTCGGCGATTTCGTCGAGGCGCTGGCCGGGGCGGGCGGCAAGACAGCCAGCGAGGTCGAGGCCGAATTCTTCCAGCACATGCGCCCCACCTCGCTGATCAAGCGCTTCGCCACGCCCGAGGAAGTCGCCGCGCTCGTTGCCTATATCGCCAGCCCCCGCGCTTCGGCCACCACCGGGGCCGCGCTCCGGGTCGATGGCGGCGTGGTCAAGAGCGCCTATTGAACTGCGCGCGGCGCAAGCTCAGCCCAGTGCCCGGTAGCCGAACCGCCGGAACCGCACTGCGCCTGCGCCCGCCGCAAACAGCGCCGGGCGCAGGCTGAGCAGATTGTCGACCGTGTTCGCGTTGTAGCCGGACACCTCGCTGCGCACGCCGTGGCGCGTCCACGCCTTGCCATCGAGGCTGTAGTGGAACGTCGCGATCTGGTCCTCGCAGGTGATCCTGAGCCACATCCGGCGCGCAGGCGGTGCGGGCTCCGGCCAGTAGGAGGCCTTGCCGCCACGCCAGGTCGTCATCCGCTGGCCGTCGATCCCCATGCCAAGGAAAAGCCGGTCGTCGAAGAACAGCAGCAGCCCGCCCGTCGCCGTGCCTTCGAGTTCCACTTCGACCGTGATCTCGTAGGCCCGGTCGCCGACTTGCTGGGTGAGCACGGTGCCATCCGCCGGGCCTTTGCCCTTGGCCTCCAGCACCAGTTCGCCGCTGCCCGCGCGCACCCGCCTGGCTTCGCCGGGGGCGCTGCCATAGAGGTTCCACAAGGTGCCGAGCCGGGCCGTCGTGAAGTCGTCCGAATGCGCCATGCCTTGCACGGATGCATCCCCGCGCGGCTTGGGCAGCGGCTGCGACAGATCGCCGCCCCTGGCGCGAAACCAGCCGTCCGCCGTCCACTCGATCGGCTCGAGCAGGGTTTGCCGCCCCAGCGTCAGATAGCCGTTCTCGTAGCCGTGGTAGACCATGTACCACTGCCCGCCCGGCCCCTCCACGCACGTCGCATGCCCGCGCGACCACCACATTTCGCCGCGCGACTGCGTCCGCTGGATCGGGTTGTGCGGGCAATGCTCCCACGGCCCGTTGATGGATCTTGAGCGCGCGGCCACGATCATGTGCCCCGTCGGCGGACCGCTGGTGCCGCCCACCGCGTTGACGAGATAGAAGTACGCGCCCCGGCGAAACAGCTTGGGCCCTTCCGGCGAATAGGCTTCGGTGATCCAGTCGTCGGGATAGTGCCAGGCTTCGTAGGCGCTCTCGACCGGCCCCGCAGTCGCCAGCCCGTCCGGCGTCAGCATCACCCGCTTGCCGCCGTTGAAGAACAGATAGCGCTGGCCGTCCTCACCCACCACGTGGCCGGGATCGATCAGGCCGCCGATCCTGAGGTCGATTGGCTCGCTCCACGGCCCCGCCATCGATGGCGCATGGATCACGTAGATATTGGCAAAGTTCGCAAGGCCCTCGGACCACGGTGCCTTCATGAACGGGATGTAGATGAAATAGCGCCCGTCGTGCTTGGCGATGTCCACCGCGAACACGGTGCCCAGCGGGCGGGGCAGGGCCGGCCCCAGCGGACGCCAGTTCACCAGATCGCGCGAGTGCCAGATGAGCAGGCCCGGCGCGGAATCGAACGACGAATGCGTCATGTAGTAATCGTCGCCGTCCTTCAGGACCGAAGGATCGGGGTAGTCCCCCGCCAGCACCGGATTGAGATAGAGCCCATTGCCGAGATCGGCCCGCCGCTGCCCCTCGATCCCGCGCGCCCATGTCGGCTGCGCGGCGCAAGTGGGTGATAGCGGCCCGGCCTTTGCTGTGCCGGGCGCGAACCCGCTGCCGGTGGCGACTGCGCTGGCCAGACCCAGCTTCATGATGCTTCTGCGCGATTCCACCCGGCCATCCCTTTATTAGAATTTGCGTTCTATATTGTCTGCGCGAAACGCTGGCAACCGCTGGAAAAATGCCTGATATCGCAGGCGATGGGAGGAACCACGCGTGTCGCAACCTGATCCGGCAGGGCTGCCCGATGTGCTCGCCGCGCTCATCGCCGCTGAGGGACTCCCGGCCAGCTACCGCGAAACCATCGCGCAGCACTGGCGCCCGCTCGCCGCGTGGATTGCCGCCCGCCACGCAGGGCAGGGCGGGCCGATGATCGTCGGCGTCAGCGGCTCGCAGGGCAGCGGCAAGTCCACGCTGTGCCGCATGCTCGAAGCGCTGCTGGCGGGCGAACATGGCCTCTGCGCCGCCACGCTGTCACTCGATGATATCTACCTGACGCGGGCCGAGCGAGCGGACCTCGCTCGAACGGTCCACCCGCTGTTCGCCACGCGCGGCGTTCCCGGCACGCACGATGTCGCGCTCGGCCTCTCGGTGCTGGACGGAGTGCGGGCAGGGCAGGCTGGCCTTATCCTCCCACGCTTCGACAAGGCGGCAGACGAGCGCGCGCCGGAAGCCGCATGGCCGCGGCTCGCTGCGCCGGTCGACGTTCTCCTCTTTGAAGGCTGGTGCATGGCCGCGCGTCCGCAGCCCGAAGCGGACCTTGCGGCGCCGATCAACCGGCTGGAAGCCGAGGAGGACACTGCGGGCATCTGGCGTCGCCACGTGAACGCCGCGCTGGCCGGTCCCTACCGCGCCTTGTTCGAAGTGCCGGACGCGATGCTGATGCTGCAGGCCCCCGGCTTCGAAGCCGTGCTCGGCTGGCGGCAGTTGCAGGAGGAAAAGCTGCACGCCCGCAGCGGCAGCGGCATGACCGACGCCCAACTGGAGCGCTTCGTGATGCACTACGAACGCCTGACCCGGCACCTGCTGGAAGACCTGCCGCAGCGGGCCGATGTCCTCATCCCGCTGAACACCGACCACGCCATCGGCACGCCGCGCTACTAAGCCCTCTCCCCTTCAGGGGAGAGGGTTGGGAGAGGGGAACAAACAGAATCCATTTTCCTACAAGCATCCGCTTGTGCCAGATCGATCATCCGCTCTTTGAATCGTCAAGCCCTTGAAAGAAAACGATAGAACCGGATCGGATTTTCCGCTCAGGACTGTGTCAACCGTGTCAACTTGCGCCCGGTTTCACACGAACGAATAGGGGTCGATATCGACCGCCACCCGCACGCCGGGCGGAAAGCGCAGCGGGGCGAGCCATGTGCGGATCAGCTTCTGCACTTCCGCCGAGCGCCGCGCCGCGATCAGCAGCCGGTAGCGGTGCCGCCCGCGCAGCAGTGCCAGCGGTGCCGGTGCCGGGCCGAGGATGAGGACGCCCGGCTCGTCCGGCCGTGTGCCGCCGATGGCGCGGGCCGCCTCGCGCGCTTCGGCTTCGTCCTCGCTTGAGACGATGATGGCCGCCCACCGGCCGAACGGCGGCGCGCCCGCCTCGCGCCGCGCTTCGGTTTCGGCGGCGTAGAAGGCATCGCGGTCGCCGCTGGCGAGCGCGGCGATGACGGCGGCCTTGGGGTGCCGCGTCTGGATCAGCACTTCGCCCGGCTTGGCCCCGCGCCCGGCGCGGCCCGCTACCTGCGCGATCTGCTGGTAGGTCCGCTCCGCCGCGCGCAGGTCCCCGCCATCAAGCCCCATGTCGGCATCAATCACGCCCACCAGCGTCAGTTCCGGAAAGTGGAAGCCCTTGGTAACAAGCTGCGTGCCGACGATCACGTCGATTGCCTTGGCTTCGGCCTGAGCCACGAACTCGGCAGCGGCAGCCGGGCTGGCCAGCGTGTCGGAGGTGACGACCGCCACCCGCGCGCCCGGCAGCAGTTCGCTCACCTCGTCGGCAATCCGCTCCACGCCGGGTCCGCAGGCGACAAGGCAATCCGGCTCGCCGCATTCCGGGCAGACCGGCGGCGGCGGCACTTCATGCCCGCAGTGATGGCAGGCAAGCCGCTGCGACAGCCGGTGCTCGACCAGCCACGCCGAACAGTTGGGGCACTTGAAGCGGAAGCCGCAGTGCCGGCACAGCGTGAGCGGCGCATAGCCGCGCCGGTTCAAAAACAGCAGGCTCTGCTCGCCTTTGTCCAGCCGGTCCGCCAGCGCCTCGACCAGCGGCGGCGCCAGCCAGCGCCCGCGCGGCGGCTGCAGTTCGGTGAGGTTGACCACCTCGATCCTGGGCAGCCGCGCTCCGCCGAACCGGCTTGGCAGCACCAGCCGCTTGTAGCGCCCGGCCTCGGCCATCTGCAGGCTTTCGAGCGCCGGGGTCGCGCTCGCCAGCACCACCGGCACGCCTTCGAAATGCCCGCGCATCACCGCGACATCGCGGGCGTTGTAGCGCACCCCGTCGTCCTGCTTGAACGCGATCTCGTGCGCTTCGTCGACCACCACCAGCCCGAGATCGGCGAACGGAAGGAACAGGGCCGAGCGCGCGCCGACCACCACCTTTGCCTCGCCGAACGCCACCTGCCGCCACGCCCGCCGCCGTTCCGAGGCCTTGAGCGAGGAATGCCAGGTCACCGGTGCAACACCAAACCGCGCCTCGAACCGCCCGAGAAACGCCGCCGTCAGCGCGATTTCGGGCAGCAGCACGAGCACTTGCCGCCCCGCTTCCAGCGCTGCCGCCACGGCTTCGAAATAAGTCTCCGTCTTGCCCGAGCCGGTCACGCCATCGAGCAGGAACGGCTGGAACCGGTGTGCCGTGACCGCCGCGACCATCTCTGCCGCAGCCTCGGCCTGCTCTCCCTCCAGGTCCGGCTGGGTGAAGCGCGGATCGGGCGCGGGGTAGGGCCGGTCGCTGTCGACCAGCACCGGCTCCAGCAGTCCCTGACCCAGCATGCCGCGCAGCACGGCTTCGGAAACGCCGGCGATCTCGGCCAGCTCGCGCATGGTTGCCTGCTCGCCCTGCAGCAGATCGAGCGCCTGCAAACGCTGCGGCGTCATCCGCGCCGGTTCCTCGCCAGTGAGGCGGTATTCAGTGACGGTTCCGCTGCCCTTCAGCGCCGCGCTGCTCGACAGCGCCATGCGCGCGACGGCGGAGAGCGGGGCGAGGTAATAGTCCGCGCACCAGCTGATCAGCCGCCGCAGGGGGGCTGGAAGCGGCGGCACTGGCAGCACTTCCAGTACGGCGCGGAGTTTGTGCTCGGGCCAAGGAGCATTGGTGCCGTCGCCCGGCAGTTCTCCTTCGTCCCACACCACGCCAAGGATCTGGCGCGGGCCCAGCGGCAGCACCACCACGCTCCCCGGCGGGGCGTCCATCCCCTCGGGCACCCGGTAGTCGAGCGCGCCGAGGGCGGCGTTGAAAACGATGCAGCGCGCGCGGGTCATGCACCCCATCTAGGCATTCGCGCCTCCGGGGGCAAAGCCCCTCCGGCACCTGTTCGGGGAAGAATGACGGGTACAAAGCTCGGCCACCCACGCTATAGGGTACGGGAATCAGCCAAGGGACAACCCGATGAAATTCTTTGTCGATACCGCCGATACTGCCGAGATTGCCGATCTTGCCTCCACGGGCCTGCTCGATGGCGTGACCACCAACCCGTCGCTGATCGCCAAGGCTGGCCGTGATTTCATCGAAGTGACGCGCGAGATCTGCGGGCTGACCTCGGGTCCGGTCTCCGCCGAAGTCGTGGCGCTGGACCACGCCGGCATGATGCGCGAAGCTGAAATCCTGCGGAAGATCGCCGACAACGTGTGCATCAAGGTGCCGCTCACCATCGACGGCCTCAAGACCTGCAAGGCGCTCACCAGCGAAGGCACGATGGTCAACGTCACGCTGTGCTTCTCGGCCAATCAGGCGCTGCTCGCCGCCAAGGCGGGCGCATCGTTCATCTCGCCCTTCGTCGGCCGCCACGATGACAACGGCTTCGACGGCATGGACCTCATCCGCGACATCCGCCTGATCTATGACAACTACGCGTTCGGCACGGAAATCCTCGTCGCCTCGATCCGCCACGGCGTCCATGTGCTCGAAAGCGCCAAGATAGGCGCCGACGTGATCACCGCGCCCCCGGCGGTCATCAAGGGCCTGTTCAAGCACGTCCTGACCGACAAGGGCATCGAAGGGTTCCTTGCGGACTGGGCCAAGACGGGGCAGAGCATCGGCTGATCGCCAAATGATGGACGTACCAAGCCTTGCCTGACGAAAGCCCTCTCGACCAGTTCCGCTCGGTGCTTGCCGGCACCGCGCGGGCCGTGGCGGATGTTCCCGAGCTCGAAGTTGCCTGGACGGCCGACGCGCCGACCCAGACAGGGACGAACCTGCGCCTGCCGATGCCTGGCCGCGCGCTCCCGGCTGTGCAAGTGGCCGAAGCGCGCGGGTTCGCCGATGGCATGGCGCTGAAGCTCAGGCTGCATGACGAAGGCCTCCACGGGCGCGGTGCGCCGGTCGAACCGCTGGCCCGCGCCTGTTATGACGCGGTCGAGCAGGTCCGTTACGAAGCGCTGGGTTCGGATGGCTATGCCGGCATTCGCGGCAACCTCGATGCCGCGACGACCATGCGCCTCGCGTCCGATCCGATTTCACGCGCGATGCGGCCGGAGGACGTGCCGCTGCCCACCGCGCTCGCCATGCTGGTGCGCGAGAAGCTGACCGGGCAGCCGGTGCCCGCCGCTGCCGAGATCGGCACGGCGATGGTGCGCAGCTGGATCGAGGCACGCGCCGGGGCGGATATCGAAGGCCTCGTCGATCTGCTCGGCGACCAGAAGGCGTTCCAGAACCTCGCGCTCGAAATGCTCGGCCACCTCGATCTGACCAAGGCGACCGACGAGGCTGACGACGGCGGCGACGAGGACGAAGGCGAGCAGGCCGACGATCAGGCCGAAGACCAGCCCGATGCTTCGGATGACGGCGCCGAGCAGCAGCCCAGCGAAGTCGCTGGTGACACCACCGAGGGCGACGAGCAGGGCGAGGAGCAGGAGCAGACCGAGACATCGGAAGACACCGCCGATGCCGACATGGCCGACGAAGGCGACGAGGGCATGCTTCCCACGCGCCCGAACCGGCCGTGGACCGATCTGCCGGAAAGCTGGGAATACAAGTCCTACACCACCCAGTTCGACGAAGTCGTCTCCGCCACAGAGCTGTGCGACGAGGAAGAGCTGACCCGCCTGCGCGCCTATCTCGACGCGCAGCTGAAGGGCCTGCAGGGCATCGTCACGCGCCTCGCCAACCGGCTCCAGCGCCGCCTGATGGCGCAGCAGAACCGCTCGTGGGATTTCGATCAGGAGGAAGGCCTGCTCGATGCCGCGCGGCTGGCGCGCGTCGTCATTTCGCCGGGCCACTCGCTCTCCTACAAGATCGAGCGCGATGTCGAGTTCAAGGATACCGTCGTCACGCTGCTGATCGACAATTCCGGCTCCATGCGCGGGCGGCCGATCTCTATCGCGGCGATCAGCGCGGACATCATGGCGCGCACGCTCGAGCGCTGCGGCGTGAAGACCGAAGTGCTCGGCTTCACGACCCGCGCGTGGAAGGGCGGCCAATCGCGCGAGGCGTGGCTCTCGGGCGGCAAGCCCGCGCATCCGGGTCGCCTCAACGACCTGCGCCATATCGTCTACAAGAAGGCGGACGAGCCTTGGCGCCGCGCGCGCAAGAACCTCGGCCTGATGATGCGCGAGGGGCTGCTCAAGGAAAACATCGACGGCGAGGCGCTGCTCTGGGCGCACACGCGCCTGCTGGCGCGGCAGGAAGACCGCCGCATCCTGATGGTCATCTCGGACGGCGCGCCGGTCGACGATTCAACGCTGTCGGTCAACTCGGCGGGTTATCTCGAACAGCACCTGCGCCGCGTGATCGACTGGATCGAGAAGCAATCGCCGGTTCAGCTCGTCGCCATCGGCATCGGGCATGACGTGACGCGCTACTATCGCCGCGCGGTTACCATCATGGATGTCGAGCAGCTCGGCGGCACGATGGTCGAGCAGCTCGCGGGGCTGTTTGAAGACGACGACTGAGCGCCCCAGCCGCGCATGCGGCTCGCAGTCCATCTACAGTTGACCGCCTCGCTTTAATTGGTCAATTAAACACCAAACCGCATCCCTGCGCCGGTGCTACCCACGGGCGCGGGGCAAAGGCGCGGGGATGTCTGCATCAGGCGGAGAGATTGCCCATGAATGTTGCCGAAGCCGTACTCACGCGCCGTTCGATCCGCGCGTTTCAGGACAAGCCCGTACCGCTCGATGTGCTGCGGCGCGTGATGGATGCCGCGCGCCGGGCACCTTCGGGGTGCAACTTCCAGCCGTGGGAAGCCACCATCGTGACCGGCGAGCCGCTCAAGGAATTGCAGGCGAAGATGGCGGTGACCCCACCGCAGGACCCGCGCGAGTACAGCTGGGACGATCCGGAAGTGATCCCCGAGTGCAAGGCCCGCCTCCACGGCGTGGGCAAGGCGATGTACGCCGCGATGGGCATTGGCCGCGAAGATGTGGAAGCCCGCACCAAGTTCATGGGCGCCAACCTCGTCTCGTTCGGCGCGCCGGCCGTGCTGCTGTGCTATTTCGACCGCCGCATGGGGCCGCCGCAGTGGTCGGATGTCGGCATGTGGCTGCAGACGGTCATGCTGCTGCTGCGCGGCGAGGGGCTCGACAGCTGCCCGCAGGAATTCCTGTCCGTCTATGCCAAGCTGATCAAGGACTTCCTCGGCGTTTCGGATGAGACGCACATCTTCTTCTGCGGCATCGCCATCGGCTACCGCGTGGAAGAGGATCCGGTGAACAACTTCCCGCGCGAGCGTGAAGCGGTGGACGGCAACGTCAAGTTCCTCGGTTTCTGAGCGGTTTGGCTGTTTCGGCCCAATCGAAACAGGGTGGGCCGAAACAGGGCGGCACCGGCCCGCTCCCCCGCCCGGCCACCCACGAGAGTAACCTGATTGGGTGGCCGGGCGGGGGAGTGGGCCGGTGCCGCCATCCGCGTAAGCGGATCAAACAAAGTGCGCTGCGGCATAGGCAGCAGCGCACAAGGCCGCTAATCCCTGCGGTACGGGGAGGGGTGGGCGATGCCTGATTCCAGTGGCACTTCGGTGCAGGCGCTGCGGCAAGGCTTCAATCAGGGGCTGCGTCAGCTTGGGTGGCAACGGCTGGCCGTTGCGGCGCTGCTGCTGGTGCTGGCGCTGTTCACCGCGCTTTGCAGCTGGCAACTGCCGCTCCTCAGCAACGCCGAAAACGCGCTCTATGATGCGCGCGCTGCTGGTTTCGCGCCGCGCACCGATACCGACAAGCGCATTGTCCTTGTCGTCTACACCGATGATACCAACCGCAAGACGGGGCAGATTTCCCCCGTCGACCGGACCGTGCTGGCGCAGGCTCTGGCGCAGATCGAGGGGATGGGCGCGAAGGGCATCGGCATCGACGTGCTGCTCGACAGTGCGCAGGACGATGACCCGCTGCTGCAGGCCGCCCTGCGCGGCATGCGCACCCCGGTCTTCCTCGCCTTCGCCAGCAACCGCACCAATCCCGAAGCCATCACCTGGGAGCAGGAGCAGGATCTGCGGCGCTATATCGCCGACGTCCGAACCGATACGACGAGGCCCGCCAGCATCCTCCTCGTGATCGACAAGGACGGCGCCGCGCGCCGCTGGCCGCGTCAGTATCCGGGCCTGCCGCCGCTGCTTTCGGAAGCGCTGACGCAAGGCACACCCGATGCCGCGCCGCAGTTTTCAGGCTTTACCGGCCCGATCCGCTACCGCCTGCCCACCGCGAAGGACCGTCCGGTCTTCGAGAAGATTCCCATCGATCTCCTCGCCGATCCCGCCACCGCGCCGCTGGTCGCCGATACGATCCGCGGGCGCTATGTGCTGATCGGCGGCGATTTTGCCGATTTCGACCAGTTCGACACGCCGTTCACCCGCACCGGCCTTTCGCCCGATCCGCGCGGGGGGCAATCGCGCATGATCGGAGTGGAAATCCACGCCTCGATGCTGGCACAGCTGCTCGACAAGGCACTGCCGCGCAGTGTGCCGGGCTGGGCGCAGACGCTGGGAGCCGTCCTCGCTGTGCTGCTCGGCATGATGACGGCGGCGACGCGGGCGCGGCCCTGGCAGCTGGCACTGGGTGTCGCGGCGCAATTGGTCGCGTTCGCCGCGTTTCCCTTCGTGGTTGCCTATGCCGGGTTCGATACGCTGGGCTTTCCGGCCGCCGGCTGGCCGGTTGGCTGGCTGATCGCCTACGTTGCCGTCAGCGCTGCACTGCGCGCGATCAACGCCGCACAGCGCGAATTTGCGCAAGGCGCGCTGGGCAAATACCTGCCGCGTTCGGTCGCCAGCGAAATCCTGCGCAATCCGGAGCGCCTGCGCCTCCACGGCGAGAAGCGCGCGATCTTCTGCCTGTTCAGCGACCTTGAAGGCTTCACCAAGCTGACTCACGCGGTCGAGCCGGAAATGATCGCGCGGCTGCTCAACGAGTATCTCGACAAGCTGTCCGCTGTCGTCCTCGAACACGGTGGCACGCTCGACAAGTTCGTCGGCGATGCGGTCGTGGCGTTCTGGGGCGCGCCGATTGCCTATCCCGACGATGGCGAGCGCGCGATCAAGGCTGCCATCGCGATGTACAAGGCGGGCGAGGAATTCCGCCGCAATGCGCCCCCCGGCGTGCCGCCGATTGGTCGCACCCGCGTCGGTGTCCATTATGGCGAGGCCATCGTCGGCAATTTCGGCGGCGACGGGCGCATCCAGTATACCGCGCTGGGTGACGCGATGAACACCGCAGCGCGGCTCGAAGGCGCGAACAAGCCGCTCGATACGACGGTTCTGGTCAGCCGCGAGGCTCTGGAAAAATATGCGGAGCGCTGCGGACTGGATGGCTTCCGCCCGATGGGCACGGTCGGCCTGCGCGGGCGGGCGACGCCTGTCGAGGTGTTCGAACCGGTGCCGGACGCGGCACCGGAAGCGCACACGCTTGCGCAAGCGCTGATCGCCGCGCATGCTGCGGGAGACCGCGCGGGTGTGCAGGCGCTCACAGCGCGAATCGAAGAGGCGGGCCATAAGGATCCTGCGCTGGCCAATCTGGCGCGCCGCCTTGCGGAACTGGATGATGGAGAGAGTTATGTCCTTGGCTAGTCGGACTTTTGCTGCCGCCGCGCTGATGGCTGCGAGCTTCGGTTGGAGCATGGCGGCCCATGCGCAGGCCGTGGTGATTCGCTCGACCGGGCCTTCGGCGGCGGCCTATCCGGCGGGGCGCAAGCTGCCCGCTGGCGCTCCGGTCAGCCTCAAGGCAGGTGATCAGGTGACGGTGATCGACAAGGCCGGCTCGCGCGTCCTTTCGGGGCCCGGCAGCTTCAAGATCGACAACACGGTGAACCGCGACGCGACCGGCGGGGCCAACACGGCGCTTGCCGCGCTGATCGCCCGCGGCGCCGCGCGCACCCGCACCGGGGCCGTGCGCGGCGAAGGCGAGGTGCCAACGGAAGCCGTGCGACCGGACAACGTATGGTATGTCGACGTGAGCCGCGGCGGCACCGTCTGCATCGCCGATCCGGCGCAAGTCATCCTCTGGCGCCCCAACCGCGCGGAGACCGGCAACGGCACGCTCTACGGCCCGGACAACACCCCCGCCGAGGTCACCTTCCGCGCCGGCAGCGCGCTCAAGTTGTGGCCGGTCGTGGCGATGCCGGTCGTCGATGGGCAGACCTACCGCTTCACCAGCCCGGTGGGCCAGACGGTGAAGATCACCACGCGGCTGCTGGCGGATGTGCCGGAAGACCCGGTCGCAGTGGCGGCGCTGCTCGCGGAAAAGGGCTGCGAGGCGCAGGTCGACGTGCTGGCTAACGCCAAGCCGGCGGCGGCGGAGTAAGCGGTCACGCTTGACCGGCAGGCGCGCGGGCTGGCAGAGCGCGGGGCATGGAACTGACCCTGTTCAACAGCCTGACTCGTGACTCCAAGCCCTTCGAGCCGATCCACCCCGGAATTCCAGGCATACTGGGCAATGAACCTGAGGCGCTCGTCTATACCTGTGGGCCTACGGTCTACAACTATGCCCACATTGGGAACATGCGTGCCTATATCTTTGCCGATGTGCTTGGCCGCACGCTAAGCTTCAAGGGCTACAAGCTCACCCACGTCATCAACATCACCGACGTCGGCCACCTGACTGACGACGCTGATGCGGGTGAGGACAAAATGGAAAAGTTTGCTCGCGACAACGCTCAATCGATTAGGGCAATCGCTGCACACTTCACCGCTGCATTCCAGGATGACATCAAAGCCCTCAATATCCGTGGCCCATTTAATAAGGGCCAACCAGATGAAAAGAATTGGACCGTCGCGACCGACTACGTGCCGCAGATGATCGAATTCGCGAAGGGGATCGCGGCAAAGCACTGCTACGAGCTGGAAAGCGGCCTTTATTTCGACGTTTCGACCGTATCGGATTATGGCCGCCTTGCCCGCGCCCAGACCAACGAAGGCGAGGGCCGCATCGAGGCCGTCGAAGGCAAGCGCAACGCCGCCGACTTCGCGATCTGGCGCAAGACCCCGCCCGGCGAGAAGCGCCAGATGGAATGGGATTCGCCCTGGGGCAAGGGCGCGCCGGGCTGGCACCTGGAATGCTCGGTCATGTCCGGCGCGGTGCTGGGGTTCCCGTTCGATATCCACACCGGCGGGATCGACCACCGCGAGATCCACCACCCCAACGAGATCGCGCAGAATCAGGCGCATTGCTGCACCAACGGCCTCGATGATCCGCGCAATTCCGGGGCGCAGATCTGGATGCACAACAACTTCCTCGTCGAGCGCAGCGGCAAGATGTCCAAGTCCTCGGGCGAGTTCCTCCGCCTGCAATTGCTGATCGACAAGGGCTACCACCCGCTGGCGTACCGCCTGCTATGCCTGCAGGCGCACTACCGCAGCGAACTGGAATTCAGCTGGGAAGGGCTGGGCGCAGCGCTCACGCGGCTGAAGCGGATGGTGATGGCGATAGAAAAAATCAAACTAGGCTGCTTGACGCAAAACGTCTTCACTGAGTCTTTGTTGCGAGGAGATCCGTCCCTCTCGGCTTTTGAGGACGCAATTTCGAACGATCTCGATACGCCGCAGGCTTTGGTCTATTTGGAGAGAGTCTTTGTACGCAAGGATGTTTTGGACTCCACTAAGTGGGCAATTATTCAAAAAATGGACTCGGTTCTCGGTCTCAACTTGACTAAAATTACGCGGGATGACCTGCGGCGACGGCCTAGGTCAGCCACGATCACCGAAGCCGAAATCGAAGTCACGCTTGCCGCGCGCAAGGAAGCCCGTGCCGCCAAGGATTTCGCCCGGTCCGATGCGCTGCGCGATGAACTCGCGGCGAAGGGCGTCGAAGTCATGGACGGCGATCCGCTCGGCTGGGAGTGGAAGCTGGAGCCGTGAAGCTCTGGCGGATCACCCGGTCCGTCCATACTGCCATCGATGGCGCAGGTGCGCTGGCGCATGGCGGACGCTATTCGCCGCCCGGTCTGCCGGTCGTCCATTTCGCATCCGAGGCCGCCCTCGCGGTGCTGATCGCGCTGCGCTATCAGCCGCAAGACCCGGCGAAGGCCGCGACGGACCTCGTGCTCGGCTGGATCGAGACGAGCGCCGTGCCGGAGCGCATCGCTCCCGGCCTCAGTGAGCCGGACATTCGCACGTGGGTTACGGAATGGCTCACCGAGGGCCGGTCGCTGGTGGCAGCGCTCGCTTCGAAAGTGCTTCCCGAAGGCGACGTTGTCCTGTTCAATCCCCGCCACCCCGATGCCGCGCGGGTGGGGGACCTGACCGTGCGCCCGTTCAGCTTTGCCGAATGCCTGCACGTGCCGCCGATGCGCGCAGCTTATGGAGCCGCCCAGTGATGATCCTCGCCGCACTCGCGCTGGCAACTACCCCCGCAGCCACGCCCGATGCGGCCATTGCGGCCATCTATGCTCCCTTCCGCAGCGCCGACATGAGGGACGCCGCGTGGGAGCGGCCGATCTTTACCCCGCGCCTCAAGGCGCTGATCGCCAAATGGCGCGCGGTGACGCCCAGTGACGAAGTCGACGACCTCTCCGACTTCGATTGGCTCTGCCAGTGTCAGGACTGGGATGCGGGCGGCCTCCACGAGCGTGTGACCGGCCGCCGCGCGCAGGGCCGGGATCGCCTGCTGATCACGGTATCGCTGGGCGCGGCGCCGGGCCGCCGCGAAACACTGCGCTTCATGATGCAGCAAGTCGGCGAGCGCTGGCTGATCGATGACATTTTTGCGAGTGGATTCAAGGGCGGTCTGCGCGCGAGCTTGGTCAGGACGACCGCAGCGGATATCGCGCTGCGCCGCAAGCGTTAGCGCTTCGGCACGATCACCAGCTTGTAGGGAATGAAGAGCAGCACTTCCGACAGGCCGCTGCGGCTCCATTCCACCGGGCGGTTCAGGCCTTCGATTTCCACGCCGTAGTCCGGCCCCAGCTTGGCTGCCATCGCCTTGGCGTCTGCTGCGATGACATCGGCGATGGCGGGGCGATACTGGGCCGGATCGACCACCGAAAACGTCAGGTCTTCGCTCGATTCGATCAGCGCGCGTCCGTCGAGCTTCACGGCCTTGATAAAGGCCGTAATCGCCGCTTGTGCCGCCTGCGCATCGCGCCCGCCTTGCAGGGCTGCCTTCACCAGCAGGGTCAGCTTCTGCGAATCCGGCCGACTGTCGCGCGCAAGGCTCAGATCGCGGTAGTTCCTTAGAGTCACCGGCTGGATCGTGACATCCCCGTAAGCGAGCTGGACTCCCGATTTCGGTGCCTGCCCGATGGCGTTTGCGAGCGTGGTGTAGATTTCGCTGGCGCGCTTGTCCGGATCGCGGCTGTCGCCCGTGATGGTGATTTCCTGCACCGCGAAATCGGCGGTGCGCCGAAGGCCGACGGCAGGCTGGGCGGAATTGAAGTCATTGGCGGAGCTGCGCTGGGCCGTGACTATAACTTCGTCGGCCTGCGCGAATGCCGCACCTGGCGCGGCAAGCAGAGCCGCGCCCATCATCACAAACAAGTGCTTCATGTCTTCGCGCGCCTCGCTATCCTCACCGCCAAACAGACTGCCGGAGCGGAATGCCGATGACAACGCCGACCAAGACCATTCTCGTGATGAACGCGCTGGCAGCGCCGCTGGTGCAGCCGCATTTGCCGGACTGGATCGAGCCGCGCTTCTTCCGGCACACCGCCGAGCTGCTGGAACTGGCGCCTGAGGCCGAGATCGGCTGGTTCGATCTGGAAGACACTGCACCGATGGCCGAGGCGATCCGGCTGGCGACGAAGCTCAAGTGGCTGACCAGCATCTATGCCGGGATCGACGGCTTGCCGCTGGGGCTGATGGCCGAGCGCGGCGTGCGCATGACCAATGGCGCGGGGATCAATGCGATCACCATCGCCGAATATGTCGTTATGGGCATGCTCACCGTGGCCAAGGGCTACCGCGAGGTCGTGCGCGCGCAGGATCGGCACGAGTGGCTGATGGATTCGCCCGGCAAGCTGGAACTGGCAGGCAGCAGGGCGCTGATCCTCGGCTATGGCGAAATCGGCCAGCGAGTCGACCGCGCGCTGACGGGCTTTGGCGTGGAAGTGACCAAGGTGCGCCGCTCGGCGGGCGAGGGCACGCTCCTGCCCGGTGAGTGGCGCGCGCGGCTGGGCGAGTTTGACTGGGTCATCCTCGCGGTGCCGGGCACGGCAGAGACCGAAGGCATGATCGGCGCAGGCGAGCTGGCCGCGATGAAGCCATCAGCCGTGCTGGTGAACGTGGCGCGCGGCAGCGTGGTCGATCAGGAGGCGCTGGTCGCGGCGCTGATGGCGCAGAAGCTGGGCGGCGCGTTTCTTGATGTCACCACGCCCGAACCGCTCCCGGCCGACCATCCGCTGTGGTCGATGCCGAATGTCCACATCACGATGCACCTTTCAGGGCGCGCGCAAGGCAAGATGTTCAAGCGCGCGGTCGAGCGTTTCCTTGGCAATCTTGGCCGCTACCACCGCGGCGAGCCGCTCACCCATCAGGTCGATCTCACGCTCGGCTACTGAAGGCGTGACTCCCGCGCAGGGCTTTGTTACCCCTTGGTGCAAGGGGGGGCGGCAAGGTGCTGTAACCGCCGGATGGTCGCGACCGTATTGGGCAGTGGGAGGCGCTCGCGCGTGCTCCCGGTGGGGAGCGAACACACATGACCGAAGGTACTGGCAAGAAAGCCTCTGACCTGTTTATCGAATGCCTTGAGGAAGAAGGCTGCGAATACATCTTCGGCGTGCCCGGGGAAGAAAACCTCGATTTCCTCGATTCGCTTTCGCGTTCCACGAAGATCAAGCTGGTGCTCACGCGCCACGAACAGGGCGCAGGCTTCATGGCCGCGACGTATGGCCGCCACACCGGCAAGACCGGCGTCTGCATCGCCACGCTGGGGCCGGGCGCGACCAATTTCGTGACCGCGGCGGCCTATGCCACGCTCGGCGGCATGCCGATGCTGATGATTACCGGTCAGAAGCCGATCAAGAAATCGAAGCAAGGCCGCTTCCAGATCCTCGACGTCGTCTCGATGATGGGGCCGATCACCAAGTTCACGCATCAGATGGCCAGCTCGGACAACATCCCGAGCCGCGTGCGCGAGGCCTATCGCCTTGCCGAAGAAGAAAAGCCGGGCGCGACTCATATCGAGCTGCCCGAGGACATCGCCGACGAGCACACCGATTCGCGGCCCCTCAAGCGCAGCATGGTGCGCCGCCCCAGCGCCGATCCCAAATCAGTGCGGCAGGCGGTCAATGCGCTGGAGAACGCCAAGTCGCCGGTGTTGGTGATCGGCGCGGGCGCCAACCGCACGATGACCGGGCGCATGCTGCTCCAGTTCGTGGAGAAGACGGGCATCCCGTTCCTCACCACCCAGCTGGGCAAGGGCGTGATCGACGAGCGGCATCCCAAGTTCCTCGGCTGCGCCGCGCTTTCGGCGGGTGATTTCGTCCACCGTGCCATCGAAGACTCCGACTGCATTGTGAACATCGGCCACGATGTGATTGAAAAGCCGCCGTTCTTCATGCGTGATGGCGGGCCGACGGTGATCCACGTCTCGTCGAAGACCGCCGAAGTCGATCCCGTCTACTTCCCGCATATCGAGGTCATTGGCGATATCGCCAACGCGATCTGGCAGATGAAGGAGGACATCGTGCCCTCTGGCAGCTGGACTTGCGGCAAGATGCTGGAATACCGCGCCGCCGAAGTCGCGCACACCGCGCCGCTGGCGGCGGACGCGCGCTTCCCGATCTTCCCGCCGCACCTCGTCAGCGAAATCCGCGCGGCGATGCCGGACGACGGGATCATCTGCCTCGATAACGGCGTCTACAAGATCTGGTTCGCGCGCGGCTACACGGCCTACCGGCCGAACACCGTGCTGCTCGACAACGCGCTCGCCACGATGGGGGCGGGCCTGCCCTCCGCGATGATGAGCGCGATGCTCTACCCTGAGCGCAAGGTCATGGCGATCTGCGGCGATGGCGGCTTCATGATGAACAGCCAGGAGATGGAAACCGCGGTGCGCCTCGGCCTCAATCTCACAGTGCTGATCCTCAACGACAGCAGCTACGGCATGATCCGCTGGAAGCAGGCCAACATGGGCTTTGCGGACTTTGGCCTCACCTATGGCAATCCCGATTTCGTGAAGTACGCCGAAAGCTACGGCGCGCATGGCCACCGGGTGGAAAGTTCGGCGCACCTCAAGGAACTTCTGGCGCACTGCCGCGATACGCCGGGGGTGCACCTCATCGATTGCCCGGTCGATTATTCGGAGAACGACCAGATCTTGAACAAGGATATCAAGGCGCTTTCGAAGGCGCTGTAGGCACCACCTTCGTCATTGCGAGCGGAGCGAAGCAATCCAGAGCGTCACGCACTTGCGCTCTGGATTGCTTCGTCGCTTTGCTGCTCGCAATGACGAGAACCGGGGGCGCTCGCCCCCCACCAGAGGCTGACCATGGTTCAACTCAAAGACGTCTACCCGCTCTATCTCAACAACAAGGCGGTGCAGCCCAACAGCGATCTCGTGGTGACTGACAAGTTCACCGGTGAGGTCGCGTTCCGCACCGCACTCGCCACGCCCGATGTGATCGACGAGGCGATTGCCGGCGCTGTGCGCGCGGCGGAGCCGATGGCGCGGCTGGCGAGCTATGAGAAGCGCGATGTGCTGGCACACTGCGTGCGGCGGTTCATCGAGCGGTTCGACGAACTGGCCTATGCCCTCTGCATCGAGGCCGGCAAGCCGATTGCCGATTCGGAAGGCGAAGTCACCCGCCTGATCGATACCTTCCGCATCGCGAGCGAGGAAGCGACTCGCAATTACGGCGAAGTCCAGCCGCTCGATATTTCCGCGCGGGCAAAGGGTTACATGGGGATGTGGAAGCGCGTTCCCATCGGGCCGTGCAGCTTCATCTCGCCGTTCAACTTCCCGCTGAACCTTGCCGCGCACAAGATCGCGCCCGCCATTGCGGTCGGCTGCCCCTTCGTGATGAAGCCCGCCAGCCTCACCCCGCTGGGCGCGATCATCATGGGCGAAGTGCTGGCGGAGTGCGACGTCCTCCCCGAAGGCGCGTTCTCGATTCTTCCGGCGAGCCGTGCCGGGGCTGATCTCTTCACCACCGACGAGCGATTGAAGCTGCTCTCCTTCACCGGTTCGCCGGGCGTGGGCTGGGATCTCAAGGCCAAGGCGGGCAAGAAGAAGGTCGTGCTCGAACTCGGCGGCAACGCGGCGGTGATCGTTGATGCCGATGCCGATCTCGATCATGCGCTCGCTCGCATCGTGTTCGGCGGATATTACCAGTCCGGCCAGTCGTGCATCCATGTGCAGCGCGTGATCATCCACGAAAGCATCTACGAAACCTTCCGCAACATGCTGGCGGCCAAGGTAAAGACGCTGATCTCCGGCGATCCCAAGGCGCGCGATACCTTCATCGGCCCGATGATCTCGGCCAAGGAAGCGCAGCGCCTCAAGGGCTGGATCGATTCGGCGGTCGCGGGCGGCGCCACGCTGCTCGCAGGCGGCGGCTGCGAGGGCGCGATGCTGGAAGCGACGCTGCTCGAAGGCTGCAAGCGCGACATGGATGTCTACACCGAGGAAGCCTTCGGACCGGTCGTCATCCTCTCGAAGTTCAGCGACTGGGACGAGGCGCTGGAAGAAGTCAATGACAGCAAGTTTGGCTTGCAGGCCGGTATCTTCACCCGCGATATTCACAAGGTGCTTGAAGCCTGGGACCACCTCGAGGTCGGCGGTGTCGTCGTCAACGATGTCTCGAGCTACCGGGTCGACAACATGCCTTATGGCGGGGTCAAGGATTCGGGTCTTGGCCGCGAAGGCGTGCGCTTTGCGATGGAGGACATGAGCGAGATCCGCAATCTCGTGATCCGCCGCGCTTAAGCGCGTGTCACTATGCGGCAAATGGTTCCAGATATGTGGATTCTACGCTTGAACGGCACGCGCTGTCTGGCGTAACCAATGATTCAAGGGTCGCCCTGTTAGGTCTCGTTCTGCGCGCGGTGAGGGCCGTAATGGTTCCTCCGCAATCTGCGCCGGACGTTTGAAACGAGGGGCAATGCGGGGCATTTCGACACTGGCGCGGCCGTTCGAGGCTGCCCTTCGCCGTGGAGCAAGGTCTCCGCTTCTGGCGGGCCTGGCGAGTCTGGCGCTGGCGCTGCTCGCCCTCGGCGCTGCATCCGCGCTGCATCCTGCACCGCTCAAGGCCGAGGCTGCTGCCGATGGCGGCTCACTGCGCGCCCATATGGGTGTGGCAAGCTGCGCCGGCTCGACCTGTCATGGTCGCAGCGTCGCCAGCGGTACCCCGATTCGGCAGGACGAACTGCTGCGCTGGCAGGAGGAAAGCTCCCCCACCGGCGCGCACAGCCGCGCCTGGCGCGTGGTCGGCGAACCGCGCGGGCAGGCCATTGCCCGCCGCCTCGGGCTCGATAGCGCCGGTCTGGTCCGCGAATGCGCCGGTTGCCATGCCTCGAAGGGCGCGGCCAAGCTGGCGGACGGAGTTGATTGCGAGGCCTGCCACGGCAATTCGGGCGCTGGTCCCAGCGGCGGCTGGCTCGCCACGCACTACACCGTCGGCACCAGCCATGCGCGCAATGTGGCGCAGGGCATGACCGACCTCACCGTTCCGCGGGTCCGCGCCGGGGTCTGCCTCGATTGCCATCTCTCGGGTGACGGGCAGGGCCAGTTCATCGCACACCGCATCATGGCGGCAGGCCATCCGCGCATTTCGTTCGAGATGGACCTGTTCAGCACGCTGCAGCAGCACCATGACGAGGATGCCGACTACGTCCAGCGCAAGGGCCACAAGACCAATTCGATGCAGATGTGGGCGATCGGGCAAGCCGAAGCGGTCTCGCGCGGGCTCTCGCTCTATATGCAGCCGGCCAAGGCGAACGATGGGGTGTTCCCCGAGTTCACGTTCTACGACTGCCATTCGTGCCACCGCCGCATCTACGACAGTGACGAGGCGAACGTCAGCGCGGTGCCCAATCCGGGCCGCCCGATCCACGCCGGGATGCCGCCCTATAACGACGAGAACATGATTCTCCTGCTCGCCGCCGCGCGCGTGGTCGCCCCGGCGGAAGCCGCGACGTTCGATGCGCGCAGCAAGGCGTTTCACCGCGCGATGGGCGTGGGCCGCAGCGAGACGGTGGCCGCCGCGCAGGCGCTGCGGCAGGCGGCTGAGGCGCTTTCCGCGCGGTTCGCCGGCACCGCGTTCAGCCGCGATCAGGCCTTCACCGTGATCGACACTATCGCCAGCGACGCGATTTCCGAGCGCTTCACTGATTATGAAGGCTCGGTCCAGTCGGTCATGGCGCTCGATACCTTGCTCAATGGCATGGTGAATGCGGGGATGGTGTCGTCCGGCAGCGCGGGCAACCTGCGCATCCAGATCAACCAGGCCTACGCCGCGGTGCGTGATCCCAACGGGTTCCAGCCGATTGCTTTCCGCCGCGCGCTCGGCGGCGCGGTCCGTTCCATTCGGAGTCTTCGCTGATGGCACTTCGCAAACTGTCCGGACATGTCGCGTCCTGGCTCGCGCTGATCGGGGTCATCCTATCCGGGTTCGCGCCCGTCGCGGCGACCACGGCTAATGCAGCCGTGTTCAAGGCGCCCGCGCTCGAAGCGCTGACGGTTGCCGATGTGCAGCGCATCATCGCGCAGGCTGCAGGTGAGGCGAGGGCGCGCGGTGCCAGGGCGACCATCGCGGTGGTTGACCGGGTGGGCAACGTGCTCGCGGTCTACCGCATGACCGGCGCGGGCACGACGATGCGCATCAATGCGCCGACCCAGCTGCCGACCAATGTGTTCCCTTCCGAAGCGGGCGCCATCGCCAAGGCGATCACCGGGGCTTACCTCTCCTCCGGCGGCAATGCCTTTTCCACCCGCACGGCCAGCATGATCGTGCAGCAGCACTTCCCGCCTGCGCCGAGCACGCCGGGCCTTGAAAGCGGGCCGTTGTTCGGCGTGCAGTTCAGCCAGCTGCCGTGCTCCGATCTCAACACGCGCTTTCCCGGCTCTGCCGCGCCGATCGATGCGATGATCGGGCCGAAGCGTTCGCCGCTGGGCCTCGCGGCGGACCCGGGCGGCTTCCCGCTCTACAAGAACGGCGTGGTCGTCGGCGGCGTCGGGATCATGGCGGACGGGGTCTATGGCTTCGATCCCAATGTGCTCGATTTCGACAACGACCTCGACGAAATCATCGCGTTTGCGGCGCTGCAGGGCTTTGCGCCTGCGATCACGATCCGTGCGGACCGCATCCCGGTCGACGGCTCGACGTTGCGTTTCTCGGACGCAACCGCCAGCAACCTCCACGCGCTCCAATCGAACTTTGCCGCGCTGGGTTCCGCGGCGGGCGCACTGATCCCGGTCGCCGGGTTCTACGCTGGCAGCGCGATCCTGCCCGGCGTTGCCTATGGCACCGAACGCAGCGGCATCCGCTTTGCCACGCCAGCCGATTTCAGCAATCCCGAGGCCTTCGTGCTGAGCGACGGCAAGGGTGTGAACCGGTTCCCGATCCGCGCCGGCACCGATGCCGCCGAAGTGGGCACCGCGCTGAAGCCCGCCGAAGTCCGCGCCGTGCTCGAGGAAGCCTTCAAGGTGATGAGCCGCGCGCGCGCGCAGATCCGCCGGCCGCTCAATTCGCCGGCGCAGGTGACGATCTCGATCGTCGACAGCTGGGGCACTCCGCTCGGCCTCGTGCGCAGCCCCGATGCGCCGATCTTCGGCACGGACGTCTCGCTGCAGAAGGCGCGCACGGCAGCGTTTTTCTCCAATCGCCGGGCGGGTGAACTTCTGTTTGCCGATCCCGATCCCGGCGTCGCGCCCACGGTCGCCGCGTTCCGCACGTTCCTGTCGGACAACGCCGCGCTCACCGGCAAGACGGCTTTCGCCGATCGCGCGGTCGGTAATCTGGCGCGGCCCTTCTTCCCTGACGGCGAAGTCGGCCGCCCCAATGGCCCGCTTTCGGTGCCGATCGCGAAGTTCAGCCCCTTCGCCACCGGACTGCAGACGGCGCTTATCGCGAAGACGCTGGGTTCGGATCGCTGCACCAACATCCCGCGCGCACCGAGCGGCCAGCAGCGCCTAGCCAACGGCATCCAGATCTTCCCCGGCTCGGTGCCGATCTATCGTGGCAGTACGCTGGTGGGCGCCATCGGCGTTTCGGGTGATGGCATCGATCAGGACGACATGATCAGCTTCCTCGGGCTCAACAACGGCGGCCTCCGGGTCGGCGGGATCGGCAATGCGCCCAAGACCATGCGGTCAGACCGGATCGTCGTGAACGTCGGCGTCGGCGTGCGGCTGCGCTATGTCAGCTGTCCCTTCGCGCCGTTCCTCGACACCTCGATCCAGAACGTCTGCGAGGGCCTGTGAGCGTTTTCGCGTCCCTCGTAGCCCCTATGCTTGCCCTTGCCGCACCGGTGGGGGAGGCGCCGCCGCCTGAAGCGCCTGCCACCAATCCGGCGGGACAGACTGCCGAACCGGCGCCTGCGCCGGACCCCACCACGGCTGACGGCGCGCTGATCGATGGTCGCCGCCGCCCGGGTTACCAGAAGTCGCTGCCTGACAAGGTCGAGCAGGACAATCCCGGCGCAGTCAATGCGCCGCCGCCCGAGGCGTTCTACGACAAGTGGGACGGGGAAGGCTCGCCTTCAGACCTCGTGCTCAACACCGGCGTGCCGGACAGGTGGCGCATTGTCTCGTCGCTCTGCCCGGCAGCCAAGGCTGACGATACGTTCGGGCGGCTCGTGGCCTCGCGCTTCCGCTCGGCCTGCCATTCGCGGCTCGATCCGTTCCATCACAACACGCTGAAGGGTGACCGCCCCCTCGCAGCAGGCAAGAAGCCGGGCTTCCTCAAGGGCGATGACTGGTTCTTCATCGCCAATGCCGTGTCCGATACGGTGGTCGAGCCGCGCAGCTTCCCGATCCCGGTCGGCAACCAGACGACGACCGATCCCGATTCCAACGACACCTTCGGCCGCAGCAACAGCCTCGTCCTTTCGCAGACCTTCATTGCCGGCTTCTCGTTGCTCAAGGGCGAAACCGCGTTCAAGCCGCCGGTGATCGAGTACCGCGTGGCGGTCGCGGCCAACATCAACCACGTCGAAGTGCCCGAACGCCGCGTGCTCTATGTCGAGCCGTCCAAGGGCACCAAGCGCACCGATGGCTTCATCGGGCTGCAGGAAGCTTTCATCGACTACCACCTCGGGCAGTTCGATACGAACCGGTTCGATTTCGTCTCGCTGCGCGTGGGCATCCAGCCGTTCCAGGCGGATTTCCGCGGGTTCCTGTTCAACGACAACCAGCTTGGCGTGCGCCTGTTCGGCAACCGCGACAACAACCGCCTGCAGTTCAATCTCGCCTATTTCTGGCGGATCGAGAAGGAAACCAATTCCGGGCTCAACAACATCGCCGCACCGCTGCGCAAGGATTGGGTGTTCGCCGCCAATCTCTATCGGCAGGATTTCCCCTTCGTCGGCCTGACCAGCCAGATTTCGCTGACTTACAACGTCAACCGCGAGACGCGCATCACCACCGATGCCAATGGGTTCCCGGTCCGCCCGGCGCTGCTCGGCGATCTTCGTCCGCGCACGTACCGTGTGTTCTACGTCGGCTACGGGGTGGACGGGCACATTGGCCGCATCAACATGACCGGCCAGTTCTACGGCGCGTTCGGCAAGGACCGGAACAACTTCCTGACCAGCGAACCGGCGCGGATCCAGTCTTTCTTCGGCGCAGCGGAACTGAGCTATGATCGGGACTGGGTGCGCCTGCGCGCGTCCGCGCTCTATGCCACCGGCGATAGCGATCCCTACGACAACAAGGAAACCGGCTTCGACGCGATCTTCGAGAACCCGCAGTTCGCGGGGGCGGATACGTCCTACTGGATCCGTCAGTCGATCCCGTTCGCGGGCGGCGGGCGCGTGATCGGCATCAACGGGCGCAACGGCATCCTCAATTCGCTGCGCTCGTCGAAGGAGCAGGGGCAGTCGAATTTCCTCAACCCTGGCACCGTGCTCGCCGGGTTCGGCGCAGATTTCGATCTGACGCCTAACTTCCGCGTGACCACCAATGCCAACCACTTGTGGTTCGATAATACCACCGTGCTGCAGGAACTGCGCAACGAAGGCTCGATTCCCAAGTCGATCGGCTGGGATCTTTCGATTGCGACGACCTGGCGGCCCAAGGCGGCGCAGAACGTGGTGTTCCGGCTTTCGGGCGCGGTGCTCGATGCCGGCAAGGGCTTCCGTGACCTGTTCGACCAGCGCGGCCACGGCAAGCAGTTCTATTCCGTGCTCGGCAACCTGACGCTGGCTTTCTGATGGGCAAGACCATGCACACCGCTTCTCGCAAGGCTCTGCTCATCTGGCTGGCGCTGCTGATCGGCGCGCTGGGCGTGCCGACCGCGCTCTGGGCCTCGGGCGAGGAAGTGGCGCAGAAGATCACCTACACGCGCGCACCCCCGGCGCCGCGCGGCCAGCCGGGCGATACGGCGGCGGAGCAATGGGCCTACGTCGATCAGCAGAACGCGGGCTGCGTCAGCTGCCACACCAAGAGCGACCACCGCACGATGCACGCGAGCCCTGCCGTGGTGCTCTCCTGCGCCGATTGCCATGGCGGCAACACCCGGATCGTGGCGGATCGCCGCTGGGCGCGCGGTTCGATGGACTATGTCGCGGCGATGAAGGACGCGCATGTCCTGCCGAAGTTCCCGGTCGCGTGGGGCTGGCCGAGCTCGGCGAACCCCAAGCGCTCCTACGCGCTGCTTGCCAAGGAAAGCCCGGAATTCATCCGCTTCGTGAACCCGTCGGACTACCGCGTCGCGCGCGATTCCTGCGGCGCCTGCCACATGTCGATCATCGAGGCGTCCGAGCGCTCGCTGATGAGCACGGGCGCAATGCTGTGGGGCGGCGCGGCCTACAACAACGGCATCGTGCCGTTCAAAAACTACCTGTTCGGCGAAAGCTTCACGCGTCAGGGTGAGCCTGCGCTGCTCAAGTCCGCCTCGAAGCAGATCGGCACCGATGGCAAGCCGATGTGGGGCACCGTCACCCCTGCGGAAAAGGCCCGCGGCGCGCTGCCGATCCTTTATCCGCTGCCCAAGTGGCACACGATCCCGCCGGGCGACATCTTCCGCGTGTTCGAGGATGGCGGCCGCACGATCAATCCGCAGTTCCCCGAAATTGGCCTGCCCAATTCGACCGGTTCGATCCAGCGGCTGGAGGAACCGGGCCGCCCGGACCTCAAGCAATCGAACCGTGGCCCCGCCACCGGTCTGCGCGTCGCCATCCCGGTGCTCAATATCCACAAGACGCGCCTCAACGATCCGTTCCTGTTCCAGATGGGCACCAACGACCAGCCGGGCGACTACCGCTCCTCGGGCTGCGCCTCGTGCCACGTGATCTATGCGAACGACCGCGAGCCGCGCCACAGCCTGAACTACGCCAAGTGCGGGCGCGACGGTCAGACGATCACGGCGGACCCGACGATCAACAGCTTGCGGGAAGGCGAACATCGCACCGGCGGCTATGGCAGCTACGACGCGGCGAAGCACGGCCACGAAAGCCGCGTACGCGGCACCGTGCTCGGCGGGCACGGCAAGTACCTCGGCGGCGATGCGACCGACCCTGAGGAATCCGCTGACCGTGAGGGTGATTGCGCCCGCGCCATCGCGAGTGCCGAGCAACTGGTCTACGCTCCGGCTGAAGGCCCCGCGCCGCACGGCACGATGGACGAGCACAAGATGAGCCAGGCCGAGGCGCATGCCGCCGCCGGGCTGGACGCGGCTGGCCACGGCGCCGCCACCGGCCCCGTTCCCATGGCGGACCGCGAGCGCGGCCACCCGCTGGTCCACGCCTTCACGCGCGCGATCCCGACCGCGCAGTGCATGAATTGCCACATGCACCAGCCGAACATCTTCCTGAACTCCTTCCTCGGCTACACGATGTGGGATTACGAATCCGATGCGCCGCGCATGTGGCCCGGGCCGGAGAACACGGCGCCCAAGCCTCCCGGGGTGACCGATGCGGATTGGCAAAAGGCGTTCAAGAAGCAGTTCCACCCGAACATGGCCGAAGCGCGCGAAGTGCTGGACCGGAACCCGGAAGGGGCGAGCACGCACGGCCTGTGGCGCGACGTGGAATTCCTGCGCAACGTCTATGACTTGAACAAGGACAACAAGGACACCCAGTTCGCCGACTACCACGGCCACGGCTGGAATTTCCGCGCGATCCTGAAGCGTGATCGGCGCGGCAACCTGCTCGATGATGATGGCGACATGTCCACCTACGGGACCGACAAGGCGCATATCATTTCGCCCGATGATCCGGAGAAGTGGCGCAAGGCGGGCGAAGGCAAGTTCGTCGATGTCGGGCCGGACAATCCCGGCAAGTCGGTCCACATGATGGACATCCACGCGCAGCTCGGCATGCAGTGCGCCGATTGCCACTTCGCGCAGGACAGCCACGGCAACGGGCTGATCTATGGCGAAGTCGCCAATGCGGTGTCCATCGGCTGCAAGGACTGCCACGGCACGCCCGATGCCTTCCCCACGCTGATGACCTCAAACCTCGCCGCGCCGGAGAAGGGCGAGAACCTCGCGCTCCTGCGCAATGCCGATGGCCAGCGCCGCTTCGAGTGGAGCACCGAAAACGGCCGCCGCGTCCTCATCCAGCGCTCGATCATCGATCCCAAGCTCTGGTGGCGCGTCAGCCTCGTCAAGGAATCAGTCGATCCGCAGTATCAGGGTGTCACCGAACCCGGCGGCAAGCCCGTGTTCAATCCCAAGGCCGCGCGCGCCAAGCTCATGGCGAAATCGGGCGCCGAGGACGGCCTGTTCCGCTTCGGCCTCGGTGTGCCCAAGACCGAGCGCGCGCACGGCGACGACGACATGGCCTGCTTCACCTGCCACCTCTCGTGGACCACTTCGTGCGCGGGCTGCCATCTGCCGATCGAGGCGAACTGGAAGTCCGCGACGCACAAGTACGAGGAAGACTACACCCGCAACTACGCGACCTATAACCCGCAGGTCGCGCGTGATGACATGTTCCAGCTCGGCAAGCACCAGCGCAACAAGTCGTCGGGCTCCGATCCGGTGCAGTTCGATGCCTCGGGCAATCCGATAAGCGGGAAAGCGATCACCGCGCCGATCCGCTCGACCTCGGCGCTGATCCTCTCCTCCACCAACATCAACCGCGAGCGGATCTACGTGCAGCAGCCGCCGATCTCCTCGGCGGGCTATTCCAGCCAGGCTTTCGCACCGCACTTCCCGCACACCGTGCGCACCAAGGAAACCAAGCAGTGCACCGATTGCCACCTCAGCAAGGATGACGACAACAACGCGATCATGGCGCAGCTGCTGCTGCTCGGCACGAACTACGTCAACTTCGTCGGCATGAACGCGTGGTTCGGCCTTGATGGCGGGTTCGAGGCCGTGCGCGTCACCGAATGGGACGAGCCGCAGGCGGTGATCGGCAGCTACCTCCACCGCTACGCCTACCCCGATTTCTACAAGCAGCATGTCGAGAAGAACAACCGCGAGCTCAAGAACTGGACCCGCGGCGCGATCTTCGACAAGAAGCTGGCGGGCGAGACGACCGGCCGCGAGGAATTCACCAACATTACCAAGGGCACGTCCGATGCGGTGCACTGCCTGCAGATGCGCGGCGAATACATGTACGTTGCCGAAGGGAAGGGCGGTTTCCGCGCCTATGATATCGCCGCGATTGGCGACAAGGGCTTCTCCGAACGCATCGTGACCGCGCCGTTCTCGCCGCTCGGGCATGACACGCATATCGATACGACCAACGCGACCTGCATGGCGCTGCCGACCAACCAGTCCATCGCGCCCACCCGCAACACGCCCGACATGCGCGAGGCCAATCAGGAGCAGCCGTTCTCGCCGATCTACCACTATGCCTTCGTCACCGATGCGGTGGAGGGCCTGATCGCGGTCAACGTCGATACGCTGGCCGATGGCGAGTTCCGCAACAACTTCTTCCACCGCGCGCTGACGTTCAATCCGGACGGCGTGCTCAAGGGCGCGCGGCACATCACGCTCGCGGGCGATTATGCCTATATCCTGACCGACAAGGCGCTGGTGACAGTGCACCTCACCAAGCCGTGGTCTCCGGCCGCGCCTTGCGAGGTTTCGGACAAGAAGGTCGGGGAGACCTGCCTCGATCCGAAGATCACCTCGGTCGTCCCCTTGCGCGATCCGCGCGCGACAGCGGTGCAGTTCCGCTACCTGTGGGTGACTACGGCAAACGGCCTCGAGCTGATGGACGTCACCAACCTCGCCAAGCCGACTCCGGTGCCTTCTGCCACTGTGCCGCTGGATGATGCCCGCCGCGTCTATGTCAGCCGCACTTATGCCTATGTCGCCGCAAAGAAGCAGGGCCTTGTCATTGTCGACGTCACCGCACCGACGCGGCCCTCGATCTATCAGGCCTTCACGGCAGGCGGCCAGCTGACCGATGCGGAAGACGTCATCGTCGCCTCCACCAACGCCTCGCTCTTCGCCTACGTGGCGGACGGCATCAACGGGGTGAAGGTCCTCCAGCTGACCTCTCCGGCCAGCCAGCCCAACTTCTACGGCTTCTCCCCCGAACCCAAGCCCGAACTGATCGCCTGGGCGCACACGCCAAGCCCGGCTCTCGCGCTCTCCAAGGGCCTCGACCGGGATCGCGGGGTGGACGAAACCGGCGGCCAGATCGCGATCTTCGGCCGCCTCGGCTCGCGCCCGTTCAACCGGCAGGAAATGGAGGAACTGTTCCTCAGCAAGTCCGGGCAACCGTTCAAGGTGAGCAACGCGGTGGACATGTCGCTATGGGTGGGGGCGAAGACGGCGCCGCAATTGATGGCAGCGCAGCCCTGAGAGGTCAGTCGATCCGGACTCCTCTCCAAACCCGCTTACCCCAAACCCGCTCACCCTGAGCCTGTCGAAGGGTGCTGGCGCGACCGCTGCCGCTCATGCTTCGGCAAGCTCAGCATGAGCGGGTCGGATTGAAGTCACGCATCATCCAGCAGCAGCAAGGCCAGCTCCACCGTCATGCAAGGCTCGGGCAGCAGGCTCTGATCCAGCCGCACCACTGCCGCATCCGCTACCAGCGTGCGCGGGATGGTGAACTCGTGGTCGGGCAGGGCCGCTATCAGTTCCTCGGCCGCATCGCAAGCTTCCCAGCCTTCGTAGCGCAGCACGATGGCGTGGCGCGTGCCTGCAAAGGTTACGCTCGCCCAGGGCGCCTCGCTGTGTTCCATCAGCTCTGCATGCGGGCCGGCGAGGGCCACCACCGCGCGCAGGGCGCGCTCGCCGGGGCTGATCCGCACGCGCGGATGGGGCTTTCCTTCGCCTTCCGATTTGCATTCGAAGGGTAGTGTGGCGAAAGGCAGGCCGGAGAAGAGATGATCAAGCCACATGGCTGGTGCTCCCGTAGGTGTTCATGAAATGTTCCACGCGTGCTTCCGTCGCGGGACGCGGCTCGCGGCCATTGCGCAGATCGTCGACAAAGCGCGGGTCATGCGCGGCGAGGCGGCCGAACTTTGTACGCGGCATGGCGTGGTGGCTAAGGAACCGCTCGATCTTCCGTATCAGCATGGCCGGACCTCCGAAGGTAAAAATTGGGGCGGGTGAGTCGTTATAGGATTTTTCTTATGTTGACGGATAATTCCAACAGGTCTAGGAAAAATCCTTCGAATATGGAGCAAGGCGATGGATTCCCGAATCGAGACGCAACAACATGGTGAACAGCCAATGGACCCTGCGCGCGCTCGCCTCGTCGCACTGGCAGCGGAGCGGGGGGTCAGCCTCTCCGCGCTTTCCGGCCTGCTCGGGCGCAATGCTGCCTATCTCCAGCAGTTCGTGCGCAAGGGTAGCCCACGCAAGCTGGAGGAAAACGACCGCCACACGCTCGCCGAGTTCTTCGGAGTGGACGAAGCCGAACTCGGGGCCCCGCCGCGCGAAACCGTCGTGGCCGGCGGTGCAGGGGGCCCCATCCGCGCTGCCGACTGGGCCGATATTCCGCGCCTTCCGCTGGGCGCTTCCGCCGGACCCGGCACGCTCGCGCAAGATGCCGCGCCGACTGACCGGCTGCGCTTCTCCGGCCGTTGGCTGCGCCAGCAAGGCCTCGAACCTGGCATGCTCAGCGTGATCGAGGTGGAGGGCGATTCGATGGAACCCACCTTGCGCGATGGCGACGAGATTCTGGTCGACCGCTCCCCGCGTCCCTTGCGCAGCGGGCTTCACGTGATCCGGCTCGACGATGTGCTGCTGGTCAAGCGGCTGGAGCCGGGGTCCGCCGGCACCCTTATCATCATCAGCGACAACCCTGCCTACCCGCGCATGGAACGCCGCCGCGCCGATGTCGCGGTGCTGGGCCGCGTGGTGTGGAAGGGCGGGCGCGTCTAGGATTTTTATCCCTCCGGCAGTCCTCCCATCGACAAGCTCGGGATGAAGGGGGCGTTACCTCTCCATTTTTGCGCAGCACAAATGGCGAGGTTGCCTGCCGCAGGCGGGTCGGAGGGGTTGCTTTGCCTGGCCCCAAACGCCACTTTGCGCGCCATGACCGAAACCGCCCCGCAACAGCCGCTCAAGGCCGCCATCATCCCCGTCACCCCGCTGCAGCAGAACTGCACGCTGATCTGGTGCACCAAGACTATGCGCGGTGCGTTCATCGATGCTGGCGGCGATATCGAACGCCTGCGCGCGGCGATCGAAAAGTCCGGTGTAACGATCGAGAAGCTGCTCGTCACCCACGGCCACATCGATCACTGCGGCATCACCGGCGTGCTGGCCAAGGAACTCGGCGTCTCCATCGAAGGCCCGCATGAGGCGGACCGGTTCTGGATTTCGCGTCTCGATGAGGACGGCAAGCGCTGGGGCATCCAGGGCGAAGTGTTTGAACCCACCCGCTGGCTGAATGACGGCGATACGGTGACGGTCGGCGAAGTGGAGCTCGACGTGATCCATTGCCCGGGCCACACGCCCGGCCATGTGGTCTTCGTCCACCAGCCCTCCCGCTTTGCGGTGGTGGGCGATGTCATTTTTCAGGGCTCGATCGGGCGTACCGATTTCCCGATGGGCAATCATGCCGAATTGATTGCCTCGATCACCGAGAAGCTCTGGCCGCTCGGCAATGATATCATGTTCGTTCCCGGCCATGGGCCGAACAGCACCTTCGGCCGGGAACGCCAGACCAACAGCTTCGTCAGCGATTACAATCTGATGCAGTGAAGGCCATCAGGCCCCGATTATCACGCCACTGCGCTCATGATGGCCCAGATCGCGAGGCCAAGCTGGGCGATCAGGGTGATCAGCGTGCCGATCATGCGGCCCTTGCCGAGGCTGCCGCCGTCCATGCCAAGCCCGTGGGCAACACGGCCGAACATGAACACGCCCGCCACCACCGCCAGCGCGGTGCTGCCGGGATGGACGAACTCGAGCGCGGCGATCATTACCAGCACGAGCGGGGTGTTTTCATTGAAGTTGGCGTGGGCGCGCATGCGCCGGATCACCTTGTCGTTGCCGCCATCGCCGACCGAGACCTTCTCGGACGTGCGGACCTGGCCGCAGCGGATGGACAGCCAGATATTGATCAGCGCGGCCGCAGCGACGGCGCTGAGCGTGATGGGCAGGTTCATGTATGGGTATCCCCTCTGTTTTGTTTGTCACACCCCGCACGCTTCCTAGCGGCCTTGCGCTTGCAAAGCATCCAGAAATCCGTATAGGCGCGCCTTCGCCCGCGATTGGCGACTCCAGCTTGCTGCCGCACTCTTGTCGGGCCGCCTGAAACGGGCTCTCGGACAGGGGTTGTGCATGCGGCGGGTTTTGCCTATCGCGCTTGCCCGTAGACGATTTCAAGATCAGGAACAGGTGCCGAGATGGCCGTCCCCAAAAGAAAGACCTCGCCCTCCCGCCGGGGCATGCGTCGTAGCCACGATGCGCTGAAGGCTGAAGCCTTCCATGAGTGCCCCAACTGTGGTGAACTCAAGCGCCCGCACATGCTGTGCGGTGCCTGTGGGCACTACAACGGCCGCGAGATCATCGCCGTCGGCCTCTGATTTCGGCTGAGGGGGAGACAGCCGGGTTATGGCTTTGCCGCGTATCGCTGTAGATGCGATGGGCGGCGATGTGGGCGTGCGCGTCATGGTCGAAGGCGCGGCACTCGCGCGTCGCCAGCATGATCAGTTCAAGTTCCTGCTGGTGGGCGATGAAACCGCCATCAAGCAGGCGCTCGAAGCACATCCCAACCTGCGCGCTGCTTCCGAAATCCTCCATGCACCGGATGTCGTCGCGGGGGATGAAAAGCCCACGCAGGCGCTTCGCCGTGCGCGTACGACCTCGATGGGTCTTGCGATCGAGGCCGTGAAGAGCGGCGCTGCCGGTGCCGCCGTCAGCGCGGGCAACACCGGCGCGCTCATGGCCATTTCCAAGGTCGCGCTCCGCACGATGCCGGGGATCGACCGCCCTGCGCTCGCGGCCCTGGTGCCCACGCTCGGGACACACGATCTCGTGATGCTCGATCTTGGCGCCAACACCGAATGTGATGCGCGCAATCTCGTGCAGTTCGCGATCATGGGTGCGGCCTATGCCCGCATCGTCCACGGCCAGTCCGAACCGCGCGTGCGCCTGCTCAATATCGGGACCGAGGACATCAAGGGCACCGACGAACTGCGCGATGCCGCCGCCATGCTCAAGCAGGCCGGCGAAGCGCTCGCCTTTCGGTTCGACGGCTTCACCGAGGCAGACAAGCTTTCGCGCGGTGACATCGATGTCGTCGTCACCGATGGCTTCACCGGCAATATCGCGCTGAAGGCCATGGAAGGCGCGGCGCGCTTCGTGGCCGATCTTCTGCGGCGCAGCTTTTCCAGCTCGCTGCGTTCGAAGTTCGGCTTCCTCATTTCCAGACCGGCGACCGAGCTGCTCAAGCATCATCTCGATCCCAACAATCATAACGGTGCGGTGTTCCTTGGCCTCAATGGTGTTGTCGTGAAAAGCCACGGAAGTGCATCCGCTCTCGGCGTCGCCCACGCCGTCGCGGTGACCGCGCGTCTCCTGTCCGAGCAGCTGACCGAGCGGATCGCCGCTGATCTGGCGCAGGCCGGGCGCGACGCCGTCAGCGGCCGTCCCGTCAGCGAAAATCCGGGGCGTTTGGCATGACGCTGCGCTCGGTCATTCGCGGCAGCGGCTCGGCCCTGCCAAAGCGCGCCGTCTCCAATGCCGAGATGTCGACCATGGTCGATACGACCGACGAGTGGATCGTCGAGCGCACCGGCATCCGCAACCGCTACATCGCGGGCGAGGGTGAGACGACCGCCACGCTCGCCACCGAGGCCTGCCGCAAGGCGCTCGAAGCCGCCGGTGTTGACGCAGCCTCGATCGACCTCATCGTGCTCGGCACCTGCAGTCCGGACCAGACCTTCCCGGCCACCGCTACCATCGTCCAGAACGCGCTTGGCTGCCGCGGCGGCATCGCGTTCGATGTCGCGGCGGTCTGCTCGGGCTTCCTCTACGCGTTCGGCACGGCTGACGCACTGCTGCGCACCCGCATGGCCAAGCGCGCGCTGGTGATCGGCGCGGAGACCATGAGCCGCCTGCTCGATTGGGAAGACCGCACCACCTGCGTGCTGTTTGGCGACGGCGCGGGCGCGGTCGTGCTCGAAGCGGTCGAAACCGACGAGAGCGATCCGGCTGCCCCCGGTGTGCTCGCCACCCGGCTCCATGCCGATGGCGCCCACAACGAACTGCTCCATATGGACGGCGGGCCTTCGTCCACCGGCACGGTGGGCAAGCTGCGCATGAAGGGCCGCGAGGTGTTCCGCCACGCTGTGGTGAACCTTGCCGCCGTGCTTGAGGAAGTGCTCGTCGCCACCGGGCACACTGCTGCAGAGATTGACTGGGTCGTGCCGCACCAGGCCAATGCCCGCATCCTCGATGCAACAGCGCGCAAGCTCGATCTTCCGCCGGAAAAGGTCATCGTCACGGTCGATCGCCACGCCAATACCAGCGCCGCTTCGGTGCCGCTCGCCTTCGATGCGGCGGTGCGCGATGGGCGGATCAAGCCGGGCAATCTCGTGATGTTCGAGGCGATGGGCGGCGGATTTACGTGGGGAGCAAGCCTCATCCGCGTCTGATTTTCCCGAAACGGACGGTTTGCGCTTACAGTTTTCGTTGCAGACCAATGCATTGGCCGATAAAATAATGTGGAAAGCGGATTGTAAAGCGTAGCGGACACTGTATTGTGTCAAGCCAGCTTGTCGCTTTTTATGTTGGGGGAATCGGGGATGCGTTCGGTAGGAACTCTCACTCGCGCGGATCTTGCAGAGAGCATCAATCGCCGCGTCGGCCTGTCGCGGGCAGATTCGCTCGGGATGGTGGAATCCATCCTCGATCACATGTGCGAAGCGCTCGCTGAGGGCGAAAACGTAAAGATTTCCGGATTCGGAACCTTTCTGCTACGGGACAAGGCCGAACGCATCGGTCGCAATCCCAAGACCGGTGTGGAAGTGCCCATCACCCCGCGCCGCGTCATGACGTTCCGCGCAAGCCAGATGCTGAAGGACCGGATTGCTGCCAGCAGTTGATACCGAAGGGTCTGCGCCGCACCTCGCCCCTGCCTATCATGATGGCAAGGAGCCCGATGCGCTGCGCACGATCGGCGAAGTCGCCAAGGCGCTCGGCCTGAAGCAGCATGTCCTGCGCTATTGGGAAGAGCAGTTCCCGATGCTGAAGCCGCTCACCCGCGCCGGTGGCCGGCGCTATTACCGGCCCGAAGACGTGGCGCTCGTCGCCCGGATCGACCAGCTCCTCCACCGCGAAGGCTATACCATCCGCGGTGCACGGCAGGCGCTTTCCGGCAAGGGCGGGGCCAAGCCTGCCGCTACGCCCGCACCGGCACCCCAGAGCGCTGCGCCCGCCGCACCGATGCCCGCAGAAGACGAAATCATTTCCGCCATCCGCGTCCTGCGCCGCCACCTCGAGAGCGTCCGAGGACGGCTGGCGGCTGCGCTGGAGGATTGAGGGTTCGGCAAAGCGTTTCTCGCTGAGACGCAAAGGAGCGGAAGCGCTCAAAGTTGGAGCGCCGGGCCGCAGGCTCTCCTTTGATCAGAACCTTGCACCAGCAACAAAGTCGCGGATTGCAAGCGGTTATGCCGCAAGCATGAAGCCTTTGCGTCCTTCTTGCCCTGCGTGTCTCTGCAAGAAACGCTTTCGACCTCAATCGTTCAGCGTCGGCCCCAGCTCCGGGTCCAGATCGCGCGGGCGCTTCATTGCCACCAGTTTCGCGCAGCGCTCGTCGATGTCCGCCCAGCGCTCGATGGCGAGTTCCATCACGGCAAACGTCGCGGTGGGAAACTTCACTTCCACTTCCTCGCGCAGCGGGCTGGTGCCGTCGTCGGGCACGAGGTCGAAAATAAGGTCCTCAAGGCCCGGATTGTGCCCGATCATCAGCACGCTTTCGGGCTCGCCCGATAGCTCGCGCAGCAAGTCGATCAGCGTGGCGGAACTGGCGAGGTAGATGCGCCGGTCCCATTCCACCGGGAAGCTGTGCCCCCACGCCTTGCTCGCTTCCTCGATCGTCTCGGCCACGCGCACGGCGGGGGAGGCGAGGATGCGCTCGAAAGTGCGGCCGGTGCCCTTGATGTATTCGCCCATCGCCCGTGCGCCGCGCACGCCGCGATCATTGAGCGGCCGGTCGAAATCGCGCGCCCGCGCGTCGGACCAGTCGGACTTCGCGTGACGCAGAAGAGCCAAAGTCTTGAAAGGGGGCGTTTTCAAGGGCGAGTCTCGTCGGTTTGGTCCACGGCTGCAGGCGCAGCAACGGCCTCAGAAACACTGCCCGCCACGCTTTGTAAAGCCGCATCAAGCGTCACGCGGCGCACGGGCGTGCCCACCGGGAAAGCACTGAGCAGGCGCGAGGGGAAAGCGGAGGACAGTACCACGAAATGCCCCTTGTCGGTGCCGGTGCGGATCAGCCGCCCGAAGGCCTGCGCCAGCCGCGCACGGATGATGCGGTCGTCGTGCGCCTGCCCCCCGCTGCCGTATTTCTCGGCATGCGCCAGCCGCCGCGCGCGGTGAAGGATCGATGGCTTGGGCCAAGGTACTTGCTCCATCACCACCAGCCGCAGCGAATGGCCGGGCACGTCCACCCCGTCGCGCAAGGCATCGGTGCCTAGCAGCGAGGCGCGCGGATCGTCGCGGAAGATATCGACCAGCGTGCCCGTATCGATCGGATCGACATGCTGCGCAAACAGCGGCAGCCCGCCGCGCGCCAGCCGGTCGGCAATCCGGCCATAGACCGCGCGCAGCCGCCGGATTGCGGTGAACAGCCCCAGCGCGCCGCCGCCCGATGCTTCGATCAGCCGCCCATAGGCATTGGCGAGCGCGGGAATGTCGCCCTTGGGCACGTCTGTCACGATCAGCACTTCGGCATTTTTCGCGTAGTCGAATGGGCTGGGCGCAGCGAAGACGTCGGGCCGCACGCCCAGTTGCGGCGCCCCGCTGCGCGTCACCGCGCCGGACCAGTCGCCGCTTTGCGTCTCGGCGCCGTCAGTCAGCGTCGCCGACGTCATCATCACTCCGTGCGCGCCTGCCAGCACCGCTTCGGCAAACGGCTTCATCGGATCGAGATAGCGCCGGTGCAGCCCGATATCCCACTCGCGTCCCTCGGAGCGTTCGAGCGCCAGCCAGTCGACGAACTCCGGATCACCCGGCCCGCCGAGCCGCGCCAGCAGCGCAATCCATCCGGCGACCAAGTCCGTGCGCCAGCCAATCGCCCCGCGCGCGCCTTCGATCCGCGCGCGGGCCGGGCCATCCAGCCAGTCCGGCGCATCCTCGATCAGCGCTTCCAGCCGCAGGGCAAGTCGCATTAGGGGCTGGCGCAGTGCTTCAAGCGCTTCCTGCGCGCGGCCCGCCACTTCGATGAAGCCGCCGCCCAGCTGCGCCGCCTCGGTCTCCAGCCCATAACCGGCTTCCTGCCCGCCGCTCTCATCGCGCGAGAGCACCAGTTCGCGCGTCTCCGCCAGCAAGTCCTCGATCGGCCCGAACGGCGCGCCTTCGACGATCCGCGCCAGCCAGCCGTCGCCCGGCAGCGCCGAAGCGGCCTCGCGCGCATCGGCAATCGCGCGCGCGCCATCGGCGTCATAGCTCGCGACATCGGCCAGCCGCGCGGCGAGGCCCCGCCGCCGCCCGCGCTGGTTGCCTTCCGGGCCGATCACCCAGCGGCGCAGCTCCACCGTCTCCGCGCCCGTCAGCGCCGCAGCAAAGGTGCTGTCCGCAGCCTCGAACACATGGTGGCCTTCGTCGAACACGATCCGCGTCGGCCGCTGCGAAGGTTCGCGCGCGCGCGCGGCGTTGATCATCACCAGCGCATGGTTGGCAATCACCAGTTCCGCCCCGGCGGAAGCGCGCGCCGCCCGCTCGATGAAGCATTTGCGGAAGTGCGGGCACCCGGCATAGACGCATTCGCCGCGCTGGTCGGTCAGCGCAGTAATCCCGCGCTTGCGAAACAGCGTGCCCAGCCAGCCCGGCAGATCGCCGCCGATCATGTCGCCGTCCTGCGAATAGGCCGCCCAGCGCGCCACCAGCTGCGCCATGATCGCGGGCCGCCCGGTAAACCCGCCCTGCAGCGCATCTTCCAGGTTCAGCAGGCAGAGGTAGTTCTCGCGGCCCTTGCGCACCACCACTGGCGGACCTGTCCGTCCGGCCCGCTCCGGCGGAAAGGCCGCGCGGCTCTCGCGCCGCAATTGCCGCTGCAGCGCCTTGGTATAGGTCGAGACCCAGACCGTACCGCCCGATTGCTCCGCCCACAGCGAGGCCGGGGCGAGATAACCAAACGTCTTGCCGGTGCCCGTTCCCGCCTGCGCCAGCACCATATGCGGCTGGCGCTGGCCCGCACGCGGCGCAAACATGGCGCCTGCCGCCCGCGCATAGGCTTGCTGCGCCGGACGCGCTTCCGCGTCCGCACCGGTCAGCTCTGCCAGCCGCGCGGTGATGGCTTCCGGCTCCAGCACGATCTGCGCCGGCTGCGGCCGTTCGGGCGCTTCCTCCCATTCCGGCAGGCGAGAGAACAGCCAGCGCTCGGCACGGCTCGGCTGGGCGATCTTCGGCGCGAGCAGCCCCGCCCAGGGCCAGCGCAGCCGCACCAGCGATTGCAGCGCGCTCCATGCGCCCTCGCGCTCGGGCCACGCCGGGTCCTCGCACACCGCGAGCAGCGCATCCGCCGCTTCCTGCAGCAGCGCGGGCACGCCATCATCGGTGCGCGGTTCGGCAAGGCCAAGCGCCTGGGCCAGCCCCTTGGGCGTCGGCACCATGAACCGCGCTGGGTGCACGAAGGCGAACAGCTCCAGCAGATCGAGCCCGGAAAGATCGGGATAGCCCAGCCGGCTGGCGATCAGCGGCGCGTTGAGCAGCAGCAGCGGCGTATCGGCCGCGGCCATGATCGCCTCGCCCTTGCCGACCGGGCGGGTGCCCAGCGGTCCGCGCAGCCAGCAGCCGCTGTGGCTGGCGTGGATGGCGGGAAGGGAGGTCGCGACCATGGCCCGGCCACTAGAGAGCAAAGCCGGGAGCGCCGCAAGCGCTCGCCGGGACCGTTTTACCCCGTCGCAACGGGCAGGACGCTCTGCGCCGCAAAAGCGCGCTGGAAGGCAGGGCGCGCCTCGCCTCGCGAAACATAGCCGAGCAACGCGGGGAAGTCCCCAAGCAGCGGTGCGTCGCCAATCCGGCGAAGAACGCTGATCATCATGAGATCGCCAGCCGTGAAGCCATCTTCCAGCCATTCTGCATCGCCGAGTCGCTGCGCGAGCCGGCCCAGCCGCCCTCGCAGCGCCGCCTCCAGCATCGCCGCGCGCTCCGCTTGCCACGGTTTGTCGCGATCGAAGTAGCCGGCCATGTCGTAGTCCCAAACGACCGGCTCGACCGTGTTCAGCGCCGCGAAGACCCAGGTGATCGCCCGGGCCCGCGCTGCGGGATCGACAGGCAACAGCGCTGCGCAGCCCTCCGCCACATGCAGCACGATCGCGCCGGACTCGAAAAGCACGAGGCCGTCCTCCTCGTAAGCGGGGATCTGGCCGAAGGGTTGCCGCGCCAGGTGCTCCGGCTCCTTCAGAGCGGCAAAGCTCAGCCGCCGCACCAGATAGGTCCGCCCGGCCTCCTCCAGCGCCCAGCGGACCGGCATGTCCCGTGCCAGGCCCCGGCCGCCATCGGGCGAATTGTCGAAAATGCTGAGCGTCGGCTCCATCGGCATATTCCCATGCGTCTACGCAGTTGCCCTGATGCCGCTCAAACCAGCTTGCAGGCCGCTTGCCTTAAACCCGGCAAGGTCTGGCCGTTCTGGTCAAGCGGGACATGTATGGGGCCTCACGCCCCATCCCATAGTGGAGAATGGGCATCATGGCAGTTATCAATACCAATATCAGCGCAATCCGTGCGTCGAACGCGTCCAACAGCGCCGCGAAGATGGCCGGCGTCGCGATGGAGCGTCTGTCGACCGGCAAGCGCATCAACGGCGCCAAGGACGATGCCGCCGGCCTTGCGATCACCACCACCATGACCTCGCAGATCAAGGGCATGAGCCAGGGCATCCGCAATGCCAACGACGGCATCAGCTTCGCCCAGACCGCAGACGGTGCGCTGAACGAAGTTACCGCGATGCTGCAGCGCATCCGTGAACTCGCGGTCCAGGCCAAGTCGGCGACTTATACCGATACCGACCGCACCTCGATGCAATCCGAAGTTGCCAACCTCACCTCGCAGATCAGCGAAGTGCTGGAAAAGACGACGTTCAACGGCACCAAGCTGTTCACCGTGGTCGGCGCGGCGCCTGCAGCAGACGGTTCGGACGATGCCACCTTCTCGATCCAGACCGGCAGCAACACCACCGATACGGTAGACCTGCGCAGCAAGGCGATCGACGGGACGAAGCTGTTCGGCGGCACCAACACGACCTACGATCCGGCAACGACCCCGCAGGCCATCGACGTCAGCACGGCGACGCAGGCGGGCACCACGATGGACAACGTCGATGTCGCGCTCACTTCGATCAACGTCGCACGCGCCGAATTCGGCTCGGGCCAGAACCGGCTCGAATCAGTGGTCAACAACCTGACCGATAACGTGACCAACCTTTCGGACGCCCGCAGCCGCATTCTCGATACCGATTATTCGGCTGAAACGACCGCGATGGCCAAGGCCCAGATCCTGAGCCAAGCCTCGACCGCGATGATTGCACAGGCCAACCAGGCGCAGCAGAACGTCCTCTCGCTGCTCAAGTAAGGCGCTAGCCCTCTCTCCTTCAGGGGAGAGGGTTGGGAGAGGGGGAGGCCCGCCGCTCCAGCAGCAAGGTCTCGAGCCGTGCCACATCCGGCACGGCAAGGACCTCGAAGCGTTCGGTGACGCGGTCCCCGTCGCTGTCCACGCGGGTGCCGGTCTGGACCCGCAGCGTGCCGCAGCCATCGGCATCGGCGCTGACATCGATCGGACCCATCTGATCGATCATCACGCTGGCGCTCTCGCGCTTGGTGCCGGCGGAAATGCGGATCAGGCGCCGGTCGGTCAGGCCATAGATCGTCTGCGCCGCCTTGCGCCGAACCTTGAAGGGCATCCACATCATGGCAAGCCCGATGCCGATGAAGGGCAGGCCGAACAGCGGGAAGATGATCCCGAAGCTCCACTGGATGCCGAGCGGTGTATGCGTGCTCCCTACCCACGGCAGAAACGCCATCGCCTCCCAGAACAGCGCGAAGGCTGTCCACGGTATGGCAAAGAACCAGATCGCGAAGGCGGCTTTCAATTTGCCGGGCTGAGGCCTGCCGCTCCACAGCAGGCGCTCGCCGGTCAGCAATTCGCGGCGCAGGATCGAATCGAGTTCTTGCGGGGTTCTGCGGTGTCATCATCATGGCCTGATGATGACACGCTGCGGTTATTGCCGCGTTACGCCGCGTCGAAACCCACGAAAGTCGCCGCTTCGGCCACCGACTTGCGTGTCGAAACCACCGCATTCGCCGGGAAGCTGTCGTCCGGCCAGCCCAGCGCGATGCTCTTCATGATCACCTGATCGTCCGCGATCCCGGCATGTTCGCGCACCACCGGGCTCTGCATGATGCCCTGGCTGTTGATCACCGTGCCCAGCCCGCGCGACCACGCCGCGTTGACCAGCGCATTGACAACGCCGCCGCAATCGAACGGCGTATCGTCGCTGCCTTCCAGCACTTTGTCATAGGTCACGATCACGCAGACCGGCGCGTCGAACTGGCGGAAGCCGCGCAGCACCCAGTCCTGCCGCATCGCGGCGTCATCGCGCGCGATGCCCATCGCCGAAAACAGCTGCTTGGCCACGCCGATCTGCCGCTCGCGGTGGACGCCGGCAAAGGGCTCGCCTTTGCGGAACTCGCGGCTATCCGGCACGCCCGCCAGAATGCGCTCGGTATTGCCCTGCCGGATGCGCTGCAGCGGCTCGCCCGTAATGACGTAGAAATTCCAGGGCTGCGTGTTCATCGAAGTCGGCGCCCGCATCGCCAGTGTCAGAATTTCCTCGATCAGCTTCTGCGGCACCGGATCGGGCTTATAGCCCCGGATGCTGCGCCGTCCGAGCATGACCTCATCGAATTCCATAATCCCTCCCGATCCTTCTTTCCCTTGCGCCCGATCCTTCTTTCCCTTGCGGTAGCCATCCCGCGGCCCGCCGCACAAGCTTTTCCTTGCGCTTGCGGGGGGCATCCGCAAAAGGGACCGCGCTATGGAAAACGAAGAAAACCCCGCGCCGCTTGATCTTCTCACCGCCAGCCAGACATCGAAGGCATGGCCGTTCGAGGAAGCGCGCAAGCTGGTCAAACGTTTTCCCGGCGGCAAGCGCGATGCGGCGGGCAATCTCGTCCCCGTGCTGTTCGAGACGGGCTACGGCCCCTCGGGCCTGCCGCATATCGGCACGTTCCAGGAAGTGCTCCGCACCACGCTCGTCCGCCGCGCTTATGAAACGCTGACGGGCGGCCATCCCACGCGCCTTGTCGCCTTCTCGGATGACATGGACGGGTTGCGCAAGGTGCCCGACAACGTGCCGAACAAGCAGGTGCTGGCAGAAAAGCTTGGCCACCCGCTCACCCGCATTCCCGATCCCTTCGGTACGCACGAAAGCTTCGCGCACCACAACAACGCGATGCTGTGCGATTTCCTCGACCGCTTCGGCTTCGAGTACGAATTCGTCTCCGCCAGCGACCGCTACAATTCGGGCGCCTTCGACGAAGCGCTCAAGAACGTCCTCGCGAAGTACGACGCGATCATGGACATCATGCTCCCCACCCTGCGCGAAGAGCGCCGCAAAACGTATTCGCCGGTCCTCCCGATCAGCGAGAAGAACGGCGAAGTGCTGCAGGTGCCGGTCGAAGTCGTCGATGCCGAAGCGGGTTTGGTGCGCTTCGAGGATCAGGGCGAAATGGTCGTCCAGTCGATCCTCGGCGGCAAGTCCAAGCTGCAGTGGAAGGTCGATTGGGCGATGCGCTGGTGCGCGCTCGGCGTCGATTACGAGATGTGCGGCAAGGACCTGACCGACAGCGTCACCCAGTCCGCCCGCATCACGCAGGTCCTCGGCGGCAAGCGCCCGGAAGGCCTGATCTACGAGCTGTTCCTCGATGAGAACGGCGAGAAGATCTCCAAGTCCAAGGGCAATGGCCTCACGATCGAGCAGTGGCTGGAATACGGCAGCGAGGAAAGCCTCGGCTTCTACCTGTTCCGCGAGCCCAAGAGCGCCAAATCGCTCCATGCCGGGATCATCCCCCGCGCGGTCGATGAATACTGGCAGTTCCGCGAGAAGCTCCCCAGCCAGCCGATCGAACAGCAGCTCGGCAACCCCGTCTGGCACTTGCTGCGCGCCAATGGCTACCGCGGCGGCGATGGTGATACGCTCCCCGTCACCTACGGCCTGCTGCTCAATCTTGTCGGCGTGCTCGGCGCGCAGGCAACGCGCGCGCAGGTGTGGTCGTACCTCGGCAACTATGTCGAAAACGCCGATCCGGCTGCACATCCGGCGCTCGATGCGCTCGTCACTTGCGCGCTTGCCTACAACCGCGATTTCGTCGCCCCGACGCTCAAGCGCCGCAAGCCGGAACCCAATGAGGCCGCCGCGCTCGCCGCGCTCGATGCCGAACTCGCCGCCTCCGACGATGGCGCCAGCGCGGAAGACCTCCAGACCCTCGTCTACGAGATCGGCAAGGACCCGCACTACGGCATCGGCGCCCTGCGCGATTGGTTCAAGGCGCTCTACGAAACGCTGCTCGGCTCCAGCCAGGGCCCCCGCATGGGCAGCTTCATCGCGCTCTACGGCATTGCCGGCACCCGCCGCCTGATCGCAGAAGCGCTGGAAGGCGTGGAACTGCCGGCCGAGTGAAATCCCGCCAGGTTCGTCGCTTTGCAATAGACAGCACCTTGGCGCCCGGTATGTTTCAAGCTCTGTTTCCACGATAGAGAACTGATCGGTTTGGTGAAATCTCTCAGCAGGACATGGCGCAGGCTTCTCAGGGCTGTGGGGACTGTCGGTCATGTCGATGCCATGGCAGGTGGCCGTGTCACCGGGTGGGCGATTGCGTCAGGTGGCGCAAAGATCGAGGCATGGCTCGATGGCAAGCGGATCGGTGAAACCCGAACGGGGATATTCCGGCAGGATGTAGCGACAGCCTATCCGCGCCGCAGCACTGCATCCTCCAGCGGCTTCTCGCTCGTGCTGCCGGACGATGCCACGCACCCCGATGTGCAGGGTCGGTTGGAAATCCGGGCGCGCAGCGCGCGTGGCCTGCCGGGCCGGAAAGTCATCGGCAATTTCCGCCTGGTTGGCGACCGTGTGATCGAGCGTATTGCTGCGGCCCCGGATAGCGGCATCGCCGGGCCGTTTCCCAAGCCCGTGATCGATGCCATCGCAGCAGTGTGGCCTGAGGATTGCGCCGGGCTCGAAACGGCCGCGGGCCAGCGCCGTTTCGCCGATCGCCTGTGTGCCGTGCTGGCGACGCCCAATCTCAATGCGCTGCCCGTCTTCGCGGATTATGCGCGCTATCTCTGCGTGACCCGCGCGCACTGCGAATTCGTGGAAAAATACTTCCCGACAAGCAACCGGAATTCGGCCCCCGGCGCGCCGGACTATCACTGCAAACCCAATTCGATCCGCGAGATATTTGCGATCATCCACCAGCTCTATGTGCTGAAGTCATGGGGCGTCACGGGTGACTTTGCGGAGTTTGGCTGCTTCAAGGGCTACAGCTCCGCGATGCTCAGCTTCGCCTGCGACCGGCTCGGCATCCGGATGCATATCTTCGATTCCTTCGAAGGCCTGCCTCCCGCAGAAGGATCGGGGTACGAAGCGGGAGAATATGCCGGCAGCCTCGAGGAAGTGCGCGAGAACGTGCGCCGGTTCGGTGCGCTCGATGCAGTCACGTTCCACAAGGGCTTCTTTGCCGATACGTTCCGCGCATGGCGTCCGCCCCACCTGATGTGCCTCTGGATGGATGTCGATCTCGAAGTGTCGGCACGCGATCTCATGGTCGTCGCCGATCAGATCGATCCCCGGGCGACGCTGTTCAGCCACGAATGCCCGGCGGACATCTTTGACGACGGCACGATCCGCAACGAACCGCGGCCTGATAATCCGATCCCGCCGATGCTCGCGCGGCATCAAGAACTCGGGCGCCCGCTGACCGGGCGCTACGTCAGCGGCTATACCGGCAGTTTCTGGCCTCGCAGCGGCGGCATCCCGGCCGTCGACAACGATGTGCTGATGCGGCTGTCCGACCGCGTCTGACCGGCAGACTGCCGATCCCAGCCACCCGCTTCCCACCCGAACGGCCCAGTCCGGACTGATCTTGCGAACCGTATGGGCACATTTTCGCTTGCCGGGGGTGGTCTTGGTCCCACGCTGAGGCTAACGAGCGGTACGAAGGCAGGGCATGGGCCGGGGGCGGCCACTCGCGCCGGGGGGATACTGAATGAAGCGTATAGCGATTCTCGCATTGCTCGCGGGCACGCCGGCGATGGCCCAGACGACTGCTCCGCAGGCGCCCGTCAGCGCGGCTGCTCCGGCAGCACCGACAGCCATCGTCTTCTCCGAGAAGGGGGCAAACGGGATGAGCGATCTGCCCATGGGCGTCCACCGCATCCCAGACAGCAACGTCGTCGTCTCCGGCTATCAGGGCGGGGGCGGCATCGGCATGCTGTTCGGCGTGGTCGGCCTGCTGGTCCAGAGCTCGGTCAATACCCAGACCACAACGACCAAGGTCCACAATGTCGAGGACGACTTGCGTTTCGACGTCCGCGCCAAGGCGATCGAGATGACCAACAAGGTCATGGCGGACGACCCCTTCAAGACCGCTTTCACCCTCACGCCCCAGCCGGGCGGCAGCACGATGACGGTCACGCCCTATGTCGTGCTCACTTTCGTCAAGAAGACCGAGGATGTCCGCCCCTATATCGTGCTCAAGACCAAGGTCGCGACGGACGGCGATTCCGGCAAGACGATCAAGTACTTCTGCTGCGAAGGAAAGGCGCTGCCGCTGGCGGGCCTGACCGCGAACGATGGCGCCGGGCTCAAGGACCTGCTGACGTCCGAGCTCGAAACCGCCGTCAACGTGATGCTGCTTGATCGGTCACAGCACTTCCCGCGCAACGACGAGGCCAAGATCGCCACCAACGGCATGCTGCCGTTCGTCGGCAAGCCCCTGAAGTGGCGCGGCTTCGATCTTGGCCACTACAAGGACTACAATCTGGTCGAGTTCCGCGGCGGGATGATCGTGTTTTCGGGCGTGAACATCGTGGAGCCGGGCGCGCTGGAAATCACGCCTGTCGTGAAGAAGTAAGGGCGCGCGCTGCTGCGGTCTGCACCCCCGCCGTGGTAGGCGGAGGTGCATGCCGTTCAGCAATTGCACGCCTTGCAGGTGCAGGGGTTGCAGCGGCAGCCGGTGCTGGTGGTGCAGCCGCACTTGCAGGTCCGCTCATCCTTGGTCTTTGCTTCGGTCATGTGAGGTCTCCTTCTTTCGTTGCTCATCACGAGCGAATCGCCATATAGCTTCCGTACCATGGTACAGAGTCAAGCCGCGCATTCGCTCACGATCGGAAAGCTCGCCGCAGCGGGCAACGTTGGGGTCGAGACGATCCGCTACTACCAGCGTCGCGGTCTGCTCGAGACGCCGGATCGCGACCGTGCAGCGCGGCGCTATGGCCCCGGCGACGTCAAGCGCCTGCATTTCATCCGGCAGGCGCAGGCAGCCGGCTTCACGCTCGAGGAAATCAAGGAACTGCTTGATCTCGATGCCAGTGAGGACCGGCATCGCGCTCGCGCGCTGGCGAGCGCCCGGGTTGCCGCGCTGGATGAGAAGATCGCGCAGCTGCAGCGCGCCCGGGATTCGTTGTCGCGGCTGGCCGAGGAGTGCGGCGAGGGACGCTCAGGCCCTTGCCCGATCCTCGCCTCGTTCGATGATTAATACCACGGCCGCGCGCGGTACCACTTCGTCACGATGTACTTGACGCCCTGTTCCACCGGCCGCCCGGCGTGCAGGGTCAGCGGGTTGGGCTTCCCGTCGCGCGCCATGTTGTTCCACACCAGCAGCGCGCCCTTCTGCGGGGGGACCGAGATCGGCACTTTGGGAAACTCGGTCGCGCCGCCCGCCTCGACGGGCGAGAGGTAGCCCATCGCCGTCCAGGTGCGCTGTCCGCCGCGGCCTTCCTCGGTCGGCCAGTAACTGGCCGAGGTATCGAAGTAATCGAAGTGCGCGCGAAACTGCTGGCCCGGTTCATAGCGCTGGCCCTGGATCACCTCGCCATGCGCATGCTCGATGCCGAGCAGGTCGTCGATCCGCCGCTCCAGCATCTTGATGAACGGGTCATCCGGATCGACATCGCCGCTGTAGCTCGTCCGCCCGCTGTCGGCATTGTTGTGATAGGTGGGTGAGGGCCGCGCGACTGCGTCAACCATCTTGATCAACCTTGCACATTCCGCAGCGGTAAAGAAATCGGCCACGCCGTAAATCTCGATTCCATCGACCGGCAGGCGATAGGCGGTGGGATCGGCATCCAGCCTTGCGCGCACCCGCTCGCCCACTTTGGCTAACGCGGCCGCATCCTTGGCTCCTGCTGCATTGCGCCGAAATCCGATCATGGCGTGCTCATGCCGCACCAGCCGGGCTCTGCCAAGTGGCAGGTCGCCGCCCGTGCACCTTGTCATGCAAAACCGTACAGCTGACGTTCAGTTATCAAGAATAACTAAAGTTGAAACCGATACGGACTAGATTTCCGGCCGGTAGGTCTACCTATATTGCGCAATATGGTTACATATATAGCATCATTGAAGTTGATTAATCATCAGAACACCAAGGTCGCGTGAACAAAAAAAGCTGACCGTATTAATCAGTCAGGGCCACAGCACCGAATGCCCAGCGGCGGGGGCGGATGTGCTTGGCGGCGAACGTGTCCTTGGAATGCGAGGAGTTGGCTTTGGACGGTCATGTCGACTTGGATGCGGAGACTCTTCGCATTGCCAAATTTTTGTACGAAGCGCGCCGCCGCCGCGACGCGGCGAGCCCGATCAGGGGCCTGTTCGGAGAGCCGGGCTGGGATATCCTGCTCGACCTCTTCATCGCCCGCAAAAGCCGCACGCCCTTGCAGGTTTCCAGCGTCTGCGCTGGCGCCGGCCTGCCGTCCACCACGGTGCTCCGCTGGATCGCGCGGCTTGAGCGTGAGGGGCTGATTGTTCGCGTGGCCGATCAGGAAGATGCCCGCCGGCGCTACGTCAATCTGACGGCGAAGGGCTTGCGGCTGACGACATCCTTGCTCGATGCCATAGGTTCAATCGGTTGAACCTTAGGGTCAGGACCTATTAACCGCGCCTTCGAGGTTTGAGGCAAAATGGCTCAGTGCAAGGAAGGAAGCCGCAGGGATATGTCGATATCTCAAGGCTTCTTGACGCAGCACTGGGCCATTTTGGTCAAATCCCTGCGGGACGCTGGAATGGCTTCCATCTCAGACAGAAACTCACTTGGAAAGGCGGGCCAGCCTTACCTGCGTGAGCTTCTGCCCGATATGTTCGCCATTCCAGCGCCTCGAAGGCGCGGTTAATAGGTCCTGACCCTAAGCGCGGTGTGCCTGATTTCAGGCCAGCCGGGCCAGCAGATCGCGGGCGAAGGCGGATAGCGTATCGTCGCGCGCGCCCATGATCACGATCCGGTCTCCGGGTGCGGCCAGTTCGATGATCCTGTCCGCGCAGTCCGCCCGGGCCGGAATGTGTTCGGCCTTGCCGCCATGCGCGCGGATCAGTTCGGCAATGCGCTCGCTGCCCACTGAACGGTCGACCGTCCCGCCGAAGTAGACCGGGTCGCACAGGATCGCGGTGTCCTCGCTGCCGAGCCGCGTTGCCAGCACTTCGGCCAGTTCCGCGCCCATCTGGCGCAGCGGTCCATAGCCATGCGGCTGGAAGAACGCGATCACGCGGCCCGGATGCGCCTTCAGCGTCGCCAGCGTCGCGGCGACCTTTTCCGGATTGTGCCCGAAGTCGTCGATCACCGTGATCCCGGCTGGGCTCCTCCCCACCACGTCGAAGCGCCGCGCGAGGCCGGCATAGTCACCCAGCGCCCGCACCGCATCCGCCAGCGGCACACCCGCCGCATAAGCCGCCGCCAGCGCCGCGAGGGCGTTGGAGAGGTTGTGCCGGCCCGGAACCTTCAGCGCCAGCGCGTGCTGCTCACCGCTGCGGCGCAGGGCGATCGTGGCGGCAATGCCCAGCGGCGATTCAGCCACGCTGCCCGCCACTACGCCGACATCGGCATGCGCTGATTCCATGCCGAAAGTCAGTGCGCTGCCTGACGCCCGGCTGGTCAGCGCCGCGCTCTCCGCGTCATCGAGATTGACCACAGCCGTTCCCGCCCGCGCGAGAAAATCGCCAAACAGGGTGCGCAGTTCCTCAAGGCTCTTGTGATCGAGGCTCACGTTGTTGAGCACGGCAATCGTGGGCACATAGGCCGCGATCGAACCGTCGCTTTCATCGACTTCCGAAACGAACGGCGCATCCAAGCCGCCCACTCTGGCGCTGGCAAACGGCGCATCCGGCCCCGCGAAGTTCTTCATCACTGCGCCGTTCATGATCGTCGGATCGCGCCCGCAGGCGGTCAGGATCCACCCAAGCATGCCCGTCACGGTCGATTTGCCGCTGGTGCCGCCCACCGCGATGCTCATCGGGGCGGCGTTGAACAGCGCCGAAAGCAGCTCCGCCCGGCGCATCCGGCGGCAGCCCAGTTCGCCTGCGCGCACCATTTCGGGCACGGTGTCTTCCACCGCCGCCGAGGCGACAAGGATCTGCTCGGGCGAAGTGATCCCGCTGCCGTCCTGCGGGTGCAGCACGAAGCCCAGGCTTTCCAGCCAGGCAAACTTCTCTGGCGTGCGCCCCTGATCGCGGCTGCGGTCCGATCCGGCAATCTGCGCGCCCTTGCCCTTCAGGATCAGCGCGAGCGGCAGCATGCCCGAACCGCCGATGCCGCAGAAGAACCAGGGATGTGCGGTGAGGTCAGCGGCGTCGTCCATGCTCATGCCCCTTGCGGTATGCGGCCTTGCGGCGCAGCGCAACCGGGTTAGGAAGGTGCATGCCCCGTATCGCCATCTGCGCGCCCGCTCGCCCGATCACGCCAGACGATGCGGCGACGGTCGGCGCGCTCGCGGCGGATTGGCCGGACATCGAGCTCGTTTTCCACCCGCAATGCTTCCTGCAGCATGGCCACTTCGCGGGCAGCGATGCGCAGCGGCTGGCCGCCTTCCTCGAATGCGCGAACGATCCCGCCTTCGAGGCCGTCTGGTTCGCGCGCGGCGGCTACGGCTCAAACCGCATTGCGGAGGCCGCCGTGGCGCAGCTTGGCGAAGCCGCGCGCAGCAAGACCTACCTCGGCTATTCCGACACCGGCTATCTTCTCGGTGCCCTCTATCGCGCCGGGATAGGCCGTCCCGTCCACGCCCCGATGCCCGGCGATATCCGCCGCGAAGGCGGCGCAGAGGCCGTCCGCCGCACGCTGCACTGGCTTGCCGGAGATCGTACCGGAGCAGAGCCGGCGCAGGACGGCCACCCTCGCGCCGCGTTCAATCTCACCACGCTTGCCATGCTGTGCGGCACGCCCTTGATGCCCGATCTCACCGGTCACGTCGTGATGGTCGAGGAAGTCTCCGAGCATCTCTACGCGGTCGACCGGCTGTTCTTCCACGTCACCGCGCACCTCACGGGGGCAGCTGGCCTGCGCCTCGGCCGCGTCAGTGATGTGCCTGAAAACGACGTCGACTTCGGCGCAGACGAGGACGCCATCGCCCGCGATTGGTGCGCCCGGAAGGGCATTCCCTACCTCGGCCGCGCCGATATCGGGCACGACATTGATAACAAGATTGTCGCATTCGGGCTTGAGGGACCCCCCGCTAATCACTAGGCGCGCTCCTTCACAGCAGGAGTGTGTTGATGCGGGCATTCGTTTTTCCGGGGCAGGGCAGCCAGAAGCTGGGCATGGGCGCAGAGCTCGCCGCCGCCAGTGCTGCCGCGCGTGAGGTTTTCGAGGAAGTCGATGATGCGCTGGGCCAGAAGCTTTTCGCGCTGATGACCGAAGGACCGGAAGACGAACTGACGCTCACCGCCAATGCCCAGCCTGCGATCATGGCCAATGCCATTGCTGTGCTGCGCGTGCTCGAGAAGGAATGCGGCCTCGTGCTGGCCGACAAGGCGCAGCTCGTCGCGGGCCACAGCCTTGGCGAATATACCGCGCTTTGCGCCGCCGGGGCTTTCAGCCTGGCCGATACCGCCCGCCTGCTGCGCCTGCGCGGAGCCGCGATGCAGGCCGCCGTGCCGGTGGGCGAGGGCGCGATGTGCGCGCTGCTCGGTGCCGAGATCGATCAGGCCACCGCGCTGGCCGACGCCTCGGCGCAGGGTGAAGTCTGCACTGTCGCCAACGACAACGCCCCGGGCCAGGTTGTTCTCTCCGGCCACACTGCCGCGATCGAACGCGCGATTGCGGGTGTGAAGGAGCATGGCATCAAGCGCGGCATGCTGCTGCCCGTCTCCGCACCCTTCCACTGCCCGCTGATGCAGCCCGCCGCCGATGCGATGGCGCAGGCGCTGGAGCAGACCCCGCCGGGGGCGCTGCGCGTCACGCTCATGGCCAACGTCACCGCCGCGCCGGTCACCGACCCCGCCGAAGTGCGCCGCCTCCTCGTCGAGCAAGTCACCGGCCGCGTCCGCTGGCGCGAAAGCATGATCGCGCTGGGCGCTGCGGGCGTTACGCATTTCGTCGAACTCGGCGGCAAGGTCGTCGGCCCGATGATCACCCGTACCGTGGCCGACGTCGCGGTTGCCAGCGTGGTCGGCATGGCCGATATCGAAGCCTTCGCGAAGGAGCTCTAAGCCATGGAACACCGCCTCTTCGATCTCACGGGCATGACCGCACTCGTCACCGGCGCTGCCGGCGGCATTGGTTCGGCGATCAGCCATGCGCTCGCCCGGCAGGGTGCGCGGCTAGCGCTGTCCGGCACCAACCCGGCCAAGCTGCGCGCGTTCCGGGAAGAGCTCAACGACACATATGGTCACGACCACGTCGAGATCACCTGCGATCTTTCGAACACCGAGCAGGTCGAGCATCTCGTACCCGCCGCGATCGATACGCTCGGCAAGGTCGATATCCTCGTCAACAACGCCGGCATCACGCGGGACAATCTTGCCATGCGCATGAAGGACGATGAGTGGGACGCGGTCATCAAGGTGAACCTCGAAGCCGCCTTCCGCCTGATGCGCGCGGCGTCCAAGCCGATGATGAAGGCGCGCTTCGGCCGCATCATCACGATCACCAGCGTCGTCGGTGCCACCGGCAATCCGGGGCAGGTCAACTATGCCGCGGCCAAGGCCGGCCTCGTCGGCATGTCGAAGAGCCTTGCGCAGGAACTTGCGACGCGCGGCATCACGGTGAACTGCGTCGCCCCCGGCTTCATCCGCACCGCGATGACCGACGTACTCCCCGATGCCCAGAAGGACGCCCTCAACGCCCGCATCCCGATGGGCCGCATGGGCGAGGGCGGTGATATCGGCGCGGCAGTCGCCTATCTCGCCAGCCGCGATGCGGGCTACGTCACCGGGCAGACGCTGCATGTGAACGGCGGCATGGCGATGCTTTCCTGAGCAGACTCATGCGCCGCGCGGCTCTTCTTGTTCTGGCGTTGGCTGCACCTCAGGCAGCGCTGGCACGGGCGCCCCAGGCACTGGCCTGCGCGGTCATCGCGGCGCCGGAAGGGCTCGACGCCCAGCTCGCGGACGGCATGCTCACGCTCGACGAGGCGCGCAGCAAGCCTGCGCTGGATACGCTCCACGCCCTTGTTGATCGCTGCGCGGCGGACCAGTTCCTGAACGCCAAGGAGCACGAGGCCTACTTCGGCTATGTGCTCGGCCGCATGGCGCGCGACGGGCTCGACGGGCGCCTCAAGGCCGAGGGCATTCCATCCGATCTGATCGACAAGGCGCTCGATATCGGTCCCGGCAATGCCAACAACCCGGCTACCCAGGTCACGCAGGGAGACTTGCGCCGCGTTTCCACCGCGCTCAGCGAAGCGGGGAAGGACCCTGCCAAAGTTACTCCGGTCGGCTGGAGCCTGATCACCGCGTGGATTGCCGCCACGGCACAGATGTTTGATGCGCAGCGCGTGCTCGATTGAGCCCCACGCGCCAAACCCGCCGTTTTCGGTGCATTTATGCACAGCTTCGCCGCTGCGGAAGCGGCTGGCGCTTGCCCGCGCCGGGGCGCGCGCTAAGGATGACAAGGTAGCAACAACCGATCTCGCCGGGCGATTCCGTCCGCGCGGAGATGCCAGCTAGACGGCCCTGACGGTCCTTCACGCGGACCGGCCCGGGCAGGGGACACGAGACGAGAATGAAGGCCACGATCGAACGCGCGACCTTGCTACGCTGCCTGTCCCACGTGCAATCGGTGGTGGAGCGGCGCAACACCATTCCGATCCTCTCGAACGTGCTGATCGAGGCTGCGGCCGGCGGCGCGGTGCGCCTGATGGCAACCGACCTCGATCTCCAGATTGTCGAGACGATGCCCGCCCGCGAAGTGGAACGGGCCGGTTCGATCACGGTTTCGGCGCACCTGCTGTTCGATATCGCGCGCAAGCTGCCCGATGGCAGCCAGGTCAGCCTCGATGCTTCGGAAGGCCGCATGGTCGTCAAGGCCGGGCGCAGCCGCTTCCAGCTGCCCACGCTCCCGCGCGATGATTTCCCGGTGATCGTCGAAGGCGATCTGCCGACGAGCTTCGAGATTCCCGCGCGCGTGCTCGCCGAACTGATCGACCGCACCCGCTTCGCGATCTCGACCGAGGAAACCCGCTACTACCTCAACGGCATCTTCCTGCATGTCGCGGATGAGGCTCAACCGGTGCTCAAGGCCGCAGCGACCGACGGCCATCGCCTCGCGCGCTACACCATCGCGCGTCCCGATGGCGCCGAGGGCATGCCCGACGTGATCGTGCCGCGCAAGTGCGTGGGCGAGCTGCGCAAGCTGCTCGAAGACGTGCTCGATACCGCCGTGCTCGTCGATCTTTCGGCCAGCAAGGTGCGCTTCACGCTCGGCGGCGAGCATGGCGTCGTGCTCACCAGCAAGCTGATCGACGGCACGTTCCCGGACTACAGCCGCGTCATTCCCACCGGCAACGACAAGCTGCTCCGCCTTGATCCGCGCAGCTTCTTCGAAGGCGTGGACCGCGTTGCCACGATCGCCACCGAAAAGACCCGCGCGGTCAAGATGGCGCTGGAGAACGACAAGGTCACGCTCTCGGTCACCAGCCCGGAAAACGGCACCGCTGCGGAAGAAATTGCCGCCGAATACCGCGCTGCGGGGTTCGAGATCGGCTTCAACGCCAATTACCTCAAGGACATCCTCAGCCAGATCGATGGCGACATGGTCGAGCTGCATCTTGCTGACGCTGGCGCGCCGACTCTGATCCGCAAGGACGACAAGTCGGCCGCGCTCTATGTGCTGATGCCCATGCGCGTGTGATCAAGCGCGTCGCAGGGGGCCATTCATTGCCTCCTGCACGCGCTTTCTTGCCCCAAAGGGCAGGGCCGCTTCCGACGAACATATACGGCCAAAACGGCGGTTTTGCGTAGGTGGTGGTCCCGTTTCCGATTGAACCATCCACGGACCGCTACGCATTCGACCTTATTCGGCGTTCTCTGTTACGAATTGTTTCTGTCGTATCCGGATCGGACACAAACCGGATGGATCACCACGATGGACAACCGCGACATCGCAGGAAAGCTGACCTTCTTTTCGATCGGCTCTGATGACAAGGCCCGCTTCCCGGGCGTCGGCAAGGTCATCGCCAGTGCTGGCCCCGCCGCTCTCGACAAGCTCTACGATCAGATCGCGGCCACGCCGGCCACCGCCGGCTTCTTTTCCTCCCGCAACGCCATGGCCTCGGCCAAGTCCAAGCAGATCGCCCATTGGCAGGCGCTGTTCGCCGGCGGCGCCACGCCTGACTACTTCGAGCGTGCCGAAAAGGTCGGCAAGGTCCACGCCCGCATCGGCCTTTCCCCGCAGTGGTACATCGGTGCCTACGCCAGCGTGCTCGAACCCGTCATCACCGCCATGGCCGGCCCGCTGGGGCGCAGTCAGGCCAAGCGGATCGCCACGCTCGTCAAGATGGCGCTGCTCGATATGGAAATCGCGGTCGAGACTTACTTCGCGGTCGAGGAAGAGCGCCGCAGCGCGGTGATCGGCGCACTCGGCGCTGCGCTCCAGCGCATGACCGATGGCGATTTCGGCACCCAGCTCGAAAAGCTCCCGCCCGAATTTGCCGCGATCCACCACGATTTCGAGACGATGCGCGCGCAAGTTGGCAGCGCGCTCGGCGATGTCGCGCAGACCTCGCACGCGGTCGATCTCGGCGCGCAGGAAATCCGCCAGGCCTCCGATGATCTGGCCCGCCGCACCGAACAGCAGGCCGCCAGCCTTGAGGAAGCCTCCGCCGCGATGTCCTCGCTCGCTGCCAGCGTCAGCAGCACTGCGGGCGATGCCGCGCACCTCCATGATTCCGTGCAGGCCGCGCACGGCGATGCGCAAGCGGGTGGCGGCGTGGTCGATCAGGCCGTCCATGCGATGACCGATATCCACGATTCCGCGCAGGAAATCGGCAAGATCATCGCCACGATCGATGGGATCGCCTTCCAGACCAATCTGCTGGCGCTCAATGCCGGGGTCGAAGCGGCGCGTGCCGGGGATGCCGGGCGCGGCTTTGCCGTCGTCGCCAACGAAGTGCGCGCGCTTGCCCAGCGTTCCGCCGAAGCCGCGCTCGATATCAAGACGCTGATCGGCCAGAGCTCGGTCCAGGTCGAGCGGGGTGTCGCGCTCGTCGGCCAGACCGGCGATACCTTCGCCCGCATCGTCGGCAAAGTCGGTGAAATCGCCAGCCTTGCCAGCAATATCGCTTCTGCCGCCAGCGCGCAGGCCACCAATATCGGCCACGTGCGCGAGACGGTGCGCGAGCTTGACGTCATGACCCAGCAGAATGCCGCGATGGTCGAGGAGGCCACCGCTGCCTCGCGCAATCTTGCGGGAGAGGCGGACCGCATGGCCGCGCTGGTCGGCCGCTTCGCGCTGGCGGATGCAAGGGGCCACGGAGAGCCGCTGCTCCGGCATGCTGCCTAACTTTTGGTCGTTAATCGGACTAAATTGGTCGGATCAGGGGTTTCCCAGAAGCCGGCTTGATAATCGTGGCAGGACATTCCGGCTAGAACCAAGTGGGTCATTCAACCCTTGGGGTACGCCGCATGAACAACCACGACGTGAGCCGCAAGACCGCATTCTTCAACATCGACGAGCAGGATACCGCCCGCTTTGCCGAGGTGGGCAAGCAGGTCAAACGCCACGCGCCCGCGGCGCTGGAGCGTCTTTACCGCCAGATCGCGGCCACGCCGGAGACGGCGGGCTTCTTCTCGTCGCGCAGCCTGATGGATCACGCCAAGGCCAAGCAGATCGAACACTGGGCCGAGATGTTCTCGCGCCGGGTCGATGCGCATACCTTCGAGAGCGGGGCCAAGATCGGCCACGTCCACTCGCGCATCGGGCTGGAGCCGCAGTGGTACATCGGCGCCTATGCGGCGGTGCTTGATGAAGTCGTCATCGCCATGTCGAGCGCGATCGGCAAGCGCCATGCGCGGCTGATCGGCACGCTGATCAAGATGGCGATGCTCGACATGGACATCGCGCTTTCGACCTACTTCGAGGCGGCCGAGAAGAAGGCCCGCGCGCTGGTGACCGAGACGCTTGGCGCGGCGCTGCGCCGTATGGCCGAGGGCGATTTCGTCACCCCGCTCGAAGCGCTCGGGCCGGGATACGAGGACGTGCACCGCGATTTCGAGGAAATGCGGCGCAAAGTCGGCGATACCCTGGTGCAGACTGGCGCCGCCTCGGAAGCCGTCGACGTTGGCGCGCGCGATATCCGTCAGGCCTCGCTCGATCTCTCGCGCCGCACTGAGCAGCAGGCCGCGAGCCTCGAGCAGGCCTCGGCAGCCACCGCGCAGCTTGCGGATTCGGTCGCAGGCACAGCCAAGGATGCCGTGCACATGCACGATTCGATCCAGCAGGCGCACACCGAAGCCCGGGCCGGTGGCGCGGTGGTCGAGGATGCGGTGAGTGCGATGAAGGACATTCGCGATTCCGCGCAGGAAATCGGCCAGATCATTGCGTTGATCGATGGCATCGCCTTCCAGACGAACCTGCTTGCCCTCAACGCCGGGGTCGAAGCAGCCCGCGCCGGTGAGGCCGGGCGCGGCTTTGCCGTCGTCGCCAACGAAGTCCGCGCGCTAGCCCAGCGCAGTGCCGATGCCGCGCTGGATATCAAGAAGCTGATCAGCGAAAGCGCCAGTCAGGTCGAACGCGGGGTCGAACTTGTCGGCCAGACCGGCGATACGTTCGCGCGCATCGTCGGCAAGGTAGGCGAAGTCGCGGGCCTTGCCAGCACCATTGCCGGCGCCGCCAGCGAGCAGGCCACCAACATCAACGAAGTGCGCGAGACCGTGCGCGAACTTGATCGCATGACACAGCAGAACGCCGCAATGGTCGAGGAAGCCAGCGCATCCTCGCGCAGCCTCGCCAACGAGGCGGACCGGATGGCCAGCCTCGTCAGCTTCTTCAAGCTGGAGCAGAGCGGCAAGACCAACGCCCTGAGGCGCGCGGCCTGATGGACTGGGGGCCGCACCTGCAAGGCAGGCGCGGCCCCGTCAGGCTCAGATATCGACGACGATCTTGCCGAAGTGCGCATTGCTCGCCTGATGGCGGAACGCGCCTGCCAGATCGGCCAGCGGGAAATGGCTGTCGATCACCGGCTTGATGCCGTTCGCCTCGATCCCGGCGATCATGTCGAGCTGCATCGCCCGGCTGCCCACGGTCAGGCCCTGCACGCGCAGGTTCTTGAACATCAGCATCGCGGTCTGCACCGGCCCGGCAAAGCCCGCCAGCACGCCGATCAGCGCGATATGGCCGCCCACGCGGGCCGCCGTCATCGATTGGTCGAGCGTGCCTGCGCCGCCGATCTCCACCACGCAGTCAACGCCCGCGCCGCCGGTCAGTTCCAGCGCCTTGACGCCCCACTCGGGCACGGCCTTGTAGTTGATCAGTTCGTCTGCGCCGAGCGCGCGCATCCGCTCCAGCTTGGCGTCCGAAGAACTCGTCGCGATCACCCTCGCACCCGCCGCCTTGGCGAACTGCAGCGCGAAGACCGAAACGCCGCCGGTCCCTTGCACCAGCACGGTCGAGCCGGGCTTGACCGAACCGTCGGCAAACAGTGCGCGCCACGCTGTGAGTCCGGCGCAAGTCAGCGTCGCTGCCTCCGCCGCCGAATAGCCCTTGGGCACGCGCGTGAACCAGTTTGCCGGGGCGACGATTTCCTCGCGCGCATAGCCGTCGATGCCGTCGCCCGGCACCGAAGTAAAGGCAGTCGCGGGCGGCACACCGTCGTCCCAGTTGGTGAAGAAAGTGGAGACGACGAGGTCGCCCGGCGCATAGGCTGTCACGCCATCGCCCACCGCCACGACTTCGCCCGCGCCGTCCGACATCGGAATGCGCCCGGCAGTGCCGGGCAGCATGCCCGTCACCACCGCAAAGTCATGGTAGTTGAGCGAGGAGGCGCGCAGCCGCACCCGGATCTCGCCAGGGCCGGGATCGCCCACGTCCGGCAGGTGATCGAGGTGCAGGGTGTCGAGCGTTGCCGGAGCGCCGATGCGGATTGCGGAAATGCTCATTATTCTGCGGCCTCCAGCATTTCGGCCTGTTGCGGCCCGCGCACCAGCACGCCCGGCACCGCGCCGGTCCAGGTGCCGTTCTCGAAGGTCACTTCGCCCGATTTGATCGTGTAAAGATAGCCGTCCGCCTTCTGCAGCAGGCGCTTGCCGCCTGCGGGCAGATCGAACGCCAGCCACGGCTTGCCCAGTTGCAGCGCGTCCATGTCGATCACGTTGAGATCGGCCAGCGCGCCCGGCGCGATCACGCCGCGGTCGTTCATGCCATAGAGCCGCGCCGTATCATGGCACTGGCGCTTGACCGCCTGCTCGAGGCTCAGCCGCCCGCCGCGCTTCCGGTCCCGTACCCAGTGCTGAAGCATGAACGTGGGTGAGGCCGCATCGCAGATCGTCCCGCAATGCGCGCCGCCGTCCGAAAGCGAGTTCACGCAGTCATCGCGCGCTTGCAGTTCCTCGAGGAAATCGAGGTTGCCATCGGCATAGTTGAGGATCGGCAGGTAGATGAACCCGGTGCCGCCATCGGCCAGCATCAGATCATAGGCATAGCTTTCCGGCGAAACCCCGGCTGCTGCCGCCCGCGCGGCAATGCTCGCGTCCGCCTGCGGTTCGTAGTCGAAATCGCCGTCCATTTCGAACTGGCCTGTCCAGCCTTCGCCGATCACGCGGTAGAGGTGGACGATATCGGTATCGGGATAGACGTTGGCTTCGGACAGCAGGATGTTCTTGAACACCGGATCGGCGAGATGCGCGAGCTGGTCTTCCCACGGCATTGCCGCGATCGCCGCCCACGACGGGCGGAACAGGAACGGATGCACCGTCCCCCGCCAGTTCATCACGATGCCGTTGCCGCGCAGCGCGATCTGGGCAACGATATTGGCGCCCGCCGCGTTCTGGCGGGTCATTTCCTCGATCTGCTCGGAAAGCGGCAGTTCCTTGGCGATCGACTGCAGCGCGGCGAACGTGACGGGCAGGCCGGTCTCGCGGCTCAGCGCGCCCATCCAGCCGAACTCGTCCCATTCGCGCTTCATGTCGCTGGCGATCTCGAACACGCCGTAGCCGACGCGGCCCATCGCGCGGCCGATGCGGATCAGTTCGTCGGCCGTCGCGGTCGTTCCCGGCACCACTTCGCCGTCGATCGACTTGTGGATGATCGTGCGGCTGCTGGAGAAACCAAGCGCACCGGCGCGCACACCTTCCTCCACGATTTGTGCCATCTTCTCAATGTCTTCGTCGGTCGGAACGGCACCCGGCTTCTCGCGGTCGCCCAGCACATAGGCGCGCACCGCGCCGTGCGGCACGTGGGTCGCAACATCGACGCTGCGCGGCAGGCGCTCCAGCGCGTCGAGATATTCGGGGAAGCTTTCCCAGTCCCACTTGAGCCCTTCGGCGAGCGCGGTGCCGGGGATGTCCTCGACGCCTTCCATCAGCCCGATCAGCCATTCATGCCGGTCCGGCGCGGCAGGCGCGAAGCCCACGCCGCAGTTGCCCATGACGACTGTCGTCACGCCATGCCACGAGCTTGGCGCCATTTCCTGATCCCAGGTCGCCTGCCCGTCGTAGTGCGTGTGAATGTCGACCCAGCCTGGTGCGACGACCTTGCCGGTCGCGTCGATCTCGCGCTTGGCGGTGCCAGTTACGCTGCCGACGGCAGCGATCAGGCCGCCCCGCACGGCGACGTCGCCGGTAAAGCGCGGCCGGCCGGTGCCATCGACGATGGTTCCCCCGCGCACGATCAGGTCATAAGTCGGCATCTGCAGGCTCCTCTATCCTGCGCGCTGCCGACTCATCTGCGGTGGCAGTCGCGTTTAACTGCCCGATTAAGTCAGAGGTTTACCCTCCGGTCAACGCCTAGGCGTCAAGGAACCCGGTCAGCTTCCCGATAAAGGCGTCCGGCTGCGCCAGCATGAACAAGTGCCCGCCGCCCACGTTCATTTCCAGCTTGCTGCCGGGAATCGCATTGTGGAGGAAATGCGCGTTGGCTGGCGGCACCAGCTGGTCGTCCTCGTCGCCCATGACCAGCACCGGCATGCCCAGCAGCGGCAGGAACGCGGCGCTGCTCCAGCCCGCGAAGGATGCCAGCTGGCAGCTCCAGCCGAGCGGGGAGGGGGCTGTCGCCGCGTTCAGCGAAACGCGGTCCGCGCCGCCGCCGTTATAGAACATCGCCAGGTTGCGGCGCAGCGTCTTCTCGACGGAATATTCCATCGGATCAAGCATCTGGCTCATCATCGAGGCATTGCCCGGGATCATCGTGCCCCCTGCCGAAGTCGCCGCAAGGACGAGCTTGCCGGTGCGCGCGCGGTGCTGGAATGCGAACTGCTGCACCACCGCGCCCCCCCAGCTGATGCCGAGGAGATCGACCACATCGATATGCAGCCGGTCCAGCAGCGCCGCCAGCGTCAGCGCCATATGCGGGATCGTGTAGGGGAAGATCGGATCGGGAGACTGGCCGATGCCCGGCATGTCGAAGCTGATGATCCGCCGGTCCGGCAGGCGGCTGGCCAGCGGCTCCAGCATTTCCATGTTCATGCCGATGCCGCTCAGGATCACCAGCGGCCGCCGGGCAGGCGCCTTGGCCTGCGCACCCGCATGGTCCGAGGCGGGCCATTGGCCCACCCGCAGGCGCCGTCCCGCAACGCCGATCATGGTAAAACTGGCGGTCGTGGCCACGCGAAATCCTTGGGTTTCAGGTAAAACAAGGGCTTGCCCGTGCCCCTAGCACCGCGCCGTGACGAGCAAAAGCAAACCTAGGGAAATCTGCGGAAAAAAGGTCGGGAATAGGGGCAGGCTTAACGGTTTCTCAAAGCAGTTAAGCCCAATTGACGGATGATGAACCAACCTACCGGGGACCATGCCGCATCGCAGGCCGCACCGACGCGCGCAGCGCGCGATTACGCGCGCACGCAGCGTCGCCGCGAGCGGGTGCCGACCGCGCCGGTCAGCCGGGCCGACGTCGCCGGCGCTGCCTTCCTCTTCGGTACCGGGCCGGGGCGCGGCCTGATCGCGCGCGAATGGCCGCACATGGCGCTGCCGATGGTGCTCGGTGTGCTCGGCCTTGGACTCGCCAACTGGGCAGTCCGCCCGATCATCGCGCCGCTTCTCGCGCTGCTGGCATCCGCGCTGCTGTTCGTCGCCCGCTTCACCTCGAACTATGAGGAAAGCCGCGATCACCCGACTTCGGTGCGCATGGCGCTGATGGGCGCTTCGATTGGCGTTCCGCTGTTCATCTTTGGCATTGCCATTGGCATCTGGGCCGATAGCGGCGTGGTGCCATGGGTTCAGGCGCTGGCGCTCCTCGTCACCATCTCGCTGCTGGCCACCGTCACCGAATCGGGCCGCCTCGCGGGCATGCTCACCGCCGAAGTCGCGATGTGGTCGGGCGTCACCTGGGTCAACAGTTTGGCCGGCGGCATTCTATCGCTGGTGATCGGCGGCGTGATCGCGGTCGCGGCCTACCTGCGCCAGCGCGAGATCGATCTGAAGGTGCGCATCGCGGTGGAAGAGGGCGTCCGCCTGCAGACGCGCGCCGAAGAAATCCTCGCGGATTACGAAGAGACCGGGCAAGGCTGGTTCTGGGAAACCGACCGCCGCGGCCTTATCACCTACGTCTCGCGCCCCGTGGCCGAAGTGCTTGGCCGCAAGGTCGAGGAGTTCATCGGCCGCCCCTTCGCTGAACTGTTCAACCTTTCCGAACAATCGGGCGAGGGCGAGCGCACGCTTGCGTTCCACCTTTCGGCCCGCTCCAGCTTCAGCGAACTCGCCGTGCGCGCGGCGGTCTATGACGAAGAGCGCTGGTGGTCGGTGACGGGCCGCCCGACTTACGATGCGTTCAACAACTTCCAGGGCTTCCGCGGGTCCGGCACCGATCTCACCGAGAAGCGCCGCTCGCAGGAGCACGCCTCGCGGCTGGCGCATTTCGATTCGCTCACGGGCCTCTCGAACCGCTTCCAGATGTCGCAGACGCTGGAGAAAATCCTCACCGCGCCCAACGAGCAGAACCGCGCTTGCGCCGTGTTCCTGCTCGATCTCGACCGCTTCAAGCAGGTCAACGATACGCTTGGCCACCCCGCTGGTGATGCGCTGCTCAAGCAGGTGGCGCAGCGGCTGGAGCGCGTGATCGGCACCATCGGCCGCGTCGGACGGCTCGGCGGCGACGAATTCCAGGTCATTCTTGCCGGCAAGATCGCGCGCGAGCAGCTTGCTCACCTCGCCGAACGCATCATCGAGCAGCTCAGCCAGTCCTATTCGATCGAGGGCAGCCGCGTGATGATCGGCGCTTCGGTCGGCATCGCGCTGGCGCCGGACGACGGCGTCACCAGCGAAGCGCTGATCCGCAATGCCGACCTCGCGCTCTATGCCGCGAAGGACGCCGGGCGCGGCCGTTTCCACTTCTACGCCGCCGATCTCCACAGCGATGCCGAGGAACGCCGCCAGCTCGAGGAAGACCTGCGCGACGCGATCACCCACGGCAATCTCGAGCTCTACTACCAGCCCGTCGTCCAGACCGCGACCGAGCGGATCACCGGCTTCGAGGCTCTGCTGCGCTGGAACCACCCGCAGCACGGCTTCATCTCGCCCGCCAAGTTCGTGCCGATTGCGGAAGACGCCGGCCTCATCGTCTCGATCGGCGAATGGGCGCTGCGCACGGCCTGTCAGGACCTTGCCAAGTGGCCGGACGACGTGCGCGTCGCGGTCAACGTCTCACCGCTGCAGTTCGCCAACCCGGCGCTGCCTTCGATGGTCACCAGCGCCTTGGCGTCCGCCGGTGTCCACCCTGACCGGCTCGAGCTGGAGATCACCGAAAGCGTGTTCCTTGGCGATGACACGGCCACCGAAGCGATGTTCCGCTCGCTCAAGGGCATTGGCGTGCGCCTTGCGCTCGACGATTTCGGCACCGGCTATTCCTCGCTCGGCTATCTGAAGCGCGCGCCATTCGACAAGATCAAGATCGACCAGTCCTTCGTGCGCGGGGCGACGCAGGCCGGCAGCCGCAACGGCGCGATCATCGCCTCGATCGTCAGCCTTGCCGAAGCGCTCGGTATGGAAACGACGGCAGAAGGCATGGAAACGCTCGACGAGCTCGATCTCGTCCGCATGCTCGGCTGCAGCCACGTGCAGGGCTATATCTACGAGCGGCCGCTGTCCGCGCCTGCCACGCTCTCGCGCCTCGAAACGGGCCTCATGGCCATCGCGCGTGGCCCCCGCTCGGCCCGCGCCACGCGGCAGGCCATGCTGCGCCGCGTCGTGCTCGATCACGGCGGCCACCGCTACAATGGCACGGTGCGCAATATGTCGCTCACCGGCGCGCTGATCGAGGGGCTGTGGAACGTGCCGCCGGGCACGATCTTCCGCATCCAGCTTTCCGATGGCCACACCGTCACCGCCACCTGCCGCTGGGCCAGCGACGACCGCATGGGCGTCGAATTCTCGCAGCCGCTGCGGCTCGACGAAGATGGCCGCATCGCTGCGGTGGCGATCAAGTCCTCTCTGGCGCCGCTGGCCGATCCGCTCGCCAATCAGCGCAAGGTGGGTTGAGCGGCATTGGTTGAGCGTCAGGCGCCGCTTCCGAAGATCTTTCCGATCAGCTTGCTCCCGGTCCCCAGCGGATTGCGCCGGATCTCGCGCTCCTGCTCGCCGAGGTAGAGGAATACCCCGTCGCTGGCCTTCTGGGTGACATACCCCGTCAGGTCCCGCGCGCCGAACTGGCCGGCGATCAGGCTGTTCTTCGCAGTGAAATTGTCGAGCGCCTGAAACGCCTTCACGCCCGATAGCGATTTCGAGACGACCGGCGTCATCGCCGTCTGCAGGTCCGGCCCCATCGTGCGGCGGAAGTAGTCGGTAGCGGAAGTATCGCCGCCGGTCACGATCCCCAGCGCATCGGTCAGGGTCATCCGCGTGATCGCGGTCTTGAGCAGCGGCAGCGTCTTGCCCACCGCGCCTTCTGCCGCGGCGTTGAGCTTCGCTGATAGCCCGCCGCCCACCCCGGCGCGGTCGAGTGTCGAGAACAGCCCGTTCAACTTGCCCAGCGGCCCCGGCAGGCCGATCCGCACGCGCGGGTCATCGGCGAAACCGCCGGGCCGGCCGAGCTGCGCCACCACCCGCTCCGCCGCCTTGCCCAGTGCGAGCTTGAGGCCGCTCGATGCCTCGGTACTGGTGACGCCGGGCGGCGGAGCGGTGGTGGTCGTTGCAGGGGCAGACGTCGCCGGGCGCCCGAGGATCGTGCCAAGGATATTGCCCGCGTCCTGCGCCGATTGCGCGGTGGCGGTGCTGGCGGCAAGCGCTGCAGTTCCGGCGGCCAGCCACAATACCCGTGCGCGCATCATCTCATCCCCTCGTTACGTTTCGCCCAGTCTGCGCCGCTGAACAGCCTCCGGCAAGGGGGCGCCTGCACCTAGGGGAGGGGCGGCGCGGCGCCTCGCTAGTCAAAATGGCAATGGCACCGCTCCGTACAGGCACCTAGCTCCCTGTGATCAGGCCCCTGCAGCGGAGCGTTCCCATGCCCCATACCAATCGCCGCGTCTTCCTCCGACAGTATCGCGAAGGTCTGCCGCTCATCGAGGACTTCGGCATCGAAGAGAGCGAGATCACCGAGGTGCCCGCCGGGCATGTCGTGGTGAAGGTCGATACGCTCTCGATGGACGCGTGGATCCGCACGACGCTCACTCCGGGCAGCTTCCACGAAACGGCGGGCCTTGGCACCACGATCCGCGCGCTCGGCGTGGGGCAAGTGGTCGAAAGCGCCGATCCCGCGTTCGTGGCGGGTGACTGGGTCTATGGCATGCTCGCCGCTCAGACCCATGCGCTGGTCCCGGCGGCAAGCCTGACCAGGCTCGATCTCTCGAACAGCCTCAAGCCGGCGGACTATGTCGGCCCGCTCGGCCTCACCACCGGCCTCACCGCATGGGCCGGGCTGGTCGCCGTGGCAGAGGTCAAGGCGGCGGATACCGTGCTCGTGTCGGGCGCGGCAGGCGCGGTCGGCTCGATGGTCGTGATGCTCGCCAAGGCGCGCGGGAGCCGCGTGATCGGCGTTGCCGGCGGGCCGGACAAGTGCCGCTATCTCATCGAAAAGCTCGGCGCGGATGTCGCCATCGACTACAAGAACGCCGATCTCGCTGCCGAAGTCGCCGCCGCCGCCCCGCAGGGCATCGACGTGTTTTTCGACAATGTCGGCGGCGAAATCCTCGACGTTGCGCTCGCCAATCTCGCTCCGGCTGATGCGCGCATCGCCATCTGCGGCGCGATCTCGCAGTATTCGGACCTTGCCAATGTGCGCGGGCCCAAGAACTATCTCAAGCTCGCCGAGCGCAATGCCACGATGAAGGGCTTCGTCGTCACCCACTACGCGGCGCGCTTCCCCGAAGCCAAGGCCGAGATCGCCGCACTGATGCAGGAGGGCAAGCTCGACCTGCCCGAGCATCTGGTTGAAGGCATCGACCACTTCGCCAAAGCGCTGCTGCTGCTCTTCGCGGGCGGCCACACCGGCAATATGCTGGTGCGGCCCTAGGTTCCGCTCACTAAGTTTCGGTCACTCCTGGGCGGCGTAGACCTTGACCAGATCGTGCAGGAATTCCCGCCCGGTCATCAGCGAAGCCACCGCCATCCGTTCGTTATGGCCGTGGATATTGTTCCCGTCCGGATCGGTGTAGAGACCGGGCACGCCATAGACCGGGATGTTCAGCTGGCCGAGATACTTTGCATCGGTCGTGTAGGTCATCATCGATGGCACCAGCGGCACGCCGGGAAAATACCGGGCGGTCAATTTTGCTGCCGGGGCAATGACGCGCGGGTCGAGTGGGGGATTGACCGCGCGGGGCTGCACCCCGCCAAGGCGGGTCAGGATCATCTCCGCATTGCCGATGGCATTATAGAGCGCGGTGCGCGTACCCTCGGCATCCTCGCCCGGGATGATCCGGCAATTGATCGAGGCCTTGGCAGTCTGCGGCAGGGCGCTGATGATGTAGCCGCCCTGAACCAGCGTGGCGACGCAGGTGGTGCGCAGCATGGCATTGTAGATGCGGTCGGCAGACACCACCGCTTCTGCGGCGCTGTCTGACGGGTCGGCGGCCAGGCGGACCATCGCCGCGCCAAGCGCATCGCCTCGGGCGGCGCCGATCTTGGTGAAATAGCTCCGCGTCGTATCGTTGAAGCGAAGCGGAAACTTCACCGCGCGCACTTTCAGCAAGGCCTCGGCCAGCTTGTAGATCGCGTTGTCATCAGTGGGGATCGAACTGTGTCCGCCAGCGCTAATGGCCTCGAGATCGAAGCTCACCATCTCCTTTTCGCCGACTGCGATCGACTGGCCGAGGACTTTGCCATGCCCGTCGGTCTCGCCGCCGCCGCCTTCGTTGAGCGCGAATTCCGCAGCCATCAGTTCGGGGCGATGCTCGGTAAGCCACCGTGTGCCGTTGAGCCGCGAGCCCGCTTCTTCGCCGCAGGTCATCGTCAGCGTGATCGGGCGTTTCGGTTTGAAGCCTTCGGTGCGCAGGCGCAGCAACGTATCGACCCAGATGGCAGCGAGCGCTTTCTGATCAGCCGTGCCGCGCCCGTAGAAATACCCATCCTTCTCGACGAGTTCATAGGGGTCCGTCTTCCAATGGATAGCACGCGCGTTAACCACATCGAGTTGGCCCATCAGCAGCAACGGCTTGGCCTTGGCTGATGTGCCCTGCACCTTCACCACCAGCCCGCCATCGAGCGGAAAGTCCTCGTCGCGAAACAGCGTGAGCTGGCTTTCGGCAAAGCCTGCCTTGCGGAACCGCGCCGCGATCTTCTGCGCGAGCAGGGTGCAGCTGCCGGTTGCAGCCGAGGTGTCGGTCTCGACCATCTCGCGGTAGAGATCGCGGAAGGCCTGCTCCCCCGCATCCGGCCTTGTCGGTGTTGTGGCCCGCGTGGCGGTTGCTCCCAGCCCTATCGCCACGGCGAGTGCCGCGGCGCAGATTGCTGTCCCCTTCATCACCCCTTCTCCGTCGGTATAAGCGTTAACCTTTATTCCCAACCATAGTGGTCATAAGGGGATCGGCCTTGATGCAGGTCAAGCAAGGGAACGTTCAATTGGGCGCACGTGCTGATTCCGCGCTTCGTTGCCGCCCTTCCGCTGAAACTTCGCTGTAATCCCGCCGTCATCGCCGCTAGCTAGAGCTTGGGCTCTGCAGGAAGGGCAAGGGGCGATGAGCATGCAAAGAGTGTGGCTGCGGGGTGTTTCGTGCGCTGCATTGGCGGCAGCATCACCGCTCCACGCGCAAACCACCGTTAACCCTTCCGCGCCGGATGACAGCAAGGTGGACGTGCCCGCGCTACCCGGCGAAATCGTCGTCACGGCCCAGAAACGCGCGGAGAAACTGCAGGACGTTCCGCTCTCGATCGTTGCGCTTACCACCGAAGCGCTGGCCGAGCGTAATGTCCGCAACTTTAACGATTATGCCAAGTTCCTGCCTAGCCTGTCCTATTCAAGCTACGGTCCCGGGCAGGCCGAAGTCTATTTCCGCGGCCTCTCCAACGGCAACCGCCTGTCCACCGGCTCGCTTCCCACCGTCGGCGTTTATCTCGATGAGCAGCCGGTCACGACCATCGGCTCGACCATCGACGTCCACGTCTATGACATCGCCCGCGTCGAAGCACTCGCCGGTCCGCAAGGCACGCTGTTCGGCGCGAGCAGCGAGGCGGGCACCTTGCGCATCATCACCAACAAACCCGATACCAAGGCCTTCTCCGGCTCGGTCGATCTCACCGCCAACACGGTGGTAAACGGCAAGGCGGGGGGCATCGCCGAAAGCTATCTCAACATCCCGCTGTCCAGCCGCGTCGCGCTGCGCGTCGTCGGCTTCTACCAGTATGATGGCGGTTATATCGACAATGTGCGCGCCCCGCGCGGCGTTACCTATCCCACCTCGGGGATCGTGCGCGACAACAAGGCGCTGGTCGGCCGCGATCAGAATTCGATCGAAGCCTATGGCTGCCGCGCCGCATTGAAGGTCGATCTTGATGACAACTGGACCGCGACGGCCACGCTCATGGGCCAGCACCAGACCTCGAACGGCAACTTCGCCTACAAGCCCTCGGTCGGCGATTTGAAGACCACGCGCTTCTTTCCCGAAACGCAGCAGGACAAGTGGTATCAGGCCAGCCTCGCCATCGAAGGCAAGCTCGGCCATTTCGACCTGACTTATGCCGGTGCCTATTTCGCGCGGACGGCGGAATATACCTCCGACTATTCGGACTACGCCTATCTCTACGATACCTACTACGCCAGCACGCCAGACTATTTCGGCAACAATTTCAAGGATAACGCCGGCAATCTGATCAACCCGGCGCAGACCGTCAGCCAATCTGAGCGCTTCACCAAACAGAGCCACGAGCTGCGCATCGCCTCGCCCTCCACGGACCGGCTGCGCCTCGTCGCTGGCGTGTTCTACCAGCGCCAGACCAACAACTGGCGCAATCTCTACACCGTGCCGAACCTCGCCGATGCGCAGTCCGTCACTGGCCTGCCGGGCGTCAACTACGCCAATATCCAGTTCCGCACCGACCGCGACTATGCCGCCTTCGCCGAAGCCGCGTTCGATATCGTCCCCACGCTGACGCTGACCGGCGGCCTGCGCGCCTACAAGTACGACAACAACGTGATCGGTTTCTTCGGCTTCAATGGCACCCGCAGCGCGGTGGGTGAGGCGCTGTGCTTCCCCGGCACCGTCGGCGCCTATGGCAACCAGCGCCCGTGCGACAACATCAACACCAAGGCCACTGGCTCGGGCGTGCGCCACAAGCTCAACCTCAGCTGGAAGGCCGCCCCCGGCAAACTGCTCTACGCCACGTGGTCGACCGGTTTCCGCCCCGGTGGCATTAACCGCCGCCCTACTGCACCGGCCTACGCTGTCGAGAAGCTTACCAACTACGAGATCGGCTGGAAGACTAGCTGGCTCGGCGGCAAGGTCCTCTTCAACGGCGCGCTGTTCCTTGAAAAGCTTACGCAGGCGCAGTTCGCCGTCACCAGCGATCAGAACGGCATCACCGATATCGTCAACGCCGGTCGCGCCCGTTCCAAGGGCATCGAGGCGGACCTCACCGTGATCCCCACGCGCGGCCTGTCGTTCCAGGCTTCGGGCACGCTGGTCGATGCGGTGATCACCACGGACCTCTGCAAATACACCAATGCCGCGTTCGATTGCACGATCCCCAGCGCTTCGGGCAATCCCAATGCGCTGCGCGCGCCTGCCGGAACCCGCTTCGCCGGCAGCCCGCGCTTCAAGCTCTCGGGCCTTGCGCGCTATGAATTCGGCTTCGGTCCGTTCGACGCTTTCGTGCAGGGCGCGGTGTTCCACCAGTCGTCCGTCACGTCCTCGCTCGATGTGGAGGAAGCGCGGCTGATCGGCTTGCAACCGGCCTACACCACGTTCGACATCTCCACCGGGGTCAGCCGGGATAGCTGGTCGGCCTCGCTCACCATAGAGAACGTGGGCGACAAGCGCGCGCAGCAAAGCCGCACCGCCACCTGTGCCATCGCGATCTGCGGGCCAGGCTCGGTCGTCATCTACCCGCTGCGGCCCCGCTTCGTGAGCTTCCGGGTGGGGCACAAGTTCTGAAGGTTCAATCATTTCCGTTCGTGTCGAGCGAAGTCGAGACACAAAGCGCCGCGCCCGGTGTCTCGACTTCGCTCGACACGAACGAATGGGGTCAAAACATATGCGCCGGTTGATCGTTGCTCTATTCGTCTTCCTCCTCCCCGCACTCGCCCCGGAACTGGCCAGCGCCGAAGCCCCCACCGAAGGCCAGCGGCTGATCCTCGTCACCATGGACGGCACGCGCTGGCAGGACGTGTTTCGCGGGGCCGACAAGGCATTGGTAGCCGATCCCAAGTTCACCCATGCGGACTGGAAGGAAGCGGTCGAGAAGGCCTGGGGCAGCGGCCCCATGGTCATGCCGTTCCTCCACAGCCTCCCCGCGCAGGGCGGCGTGCTTGTCGGCAACCGCGACGCGGGCCAATGCATGCGCGTCACCAACCCGATGTGGTTCTCCTACCCCGGCTACAACGAACTGCTCACCGGCCGTCCGGACCCTGCGATCACCAGCAACGACAAGAACTGGAACAAGAACAAGACCTTCCTCGAATGGCTGAACCATCGCCCCGGCTTTGCCGGCCAGGTGCGGATGTACGGCACATGGGACGTCTTCCCCTACATCATCAACGACAAGCGCAGCGGCGTCCCCGTCAACGGTGAAGCTCCCGGCGCGCACCCCACTGAAACGCGCACGATGCGGATGGCGCAGGACGCGCTGCGCACCGCCAGCGGCCTGCGCGTGCTCTATGTCGCGCTGGGCGATACCGACGAGTTCGCGCACGAGGGGGACTATGCGCAGTACCTCGCCTCGATGAACCGCGACGATGATTTCATCGCCGAACTCTGGCGCATGGCGCAGGCGGATCCGGCATGGCGCGGCCGCACCACGCTTATCGTCACCACCGACCACGGGCGCGGCGGCAAGCCCGGAGCCTACTGGACCGAACACGGCAGCGCGGCGGCGTGGAAGCTGGCCCCTTCCGACTACACCATCGCCGATCCGGAAGGCTTCACCGGTTCGGACGAGATCTGGCTCGCTGCCATCGGCCCCGGCGTGCATGCCGCCCCGGCTGGCAGCGCCTGCCTCACCCAAAGCCAGATCGCCGCCAGCGCACTCACCGCGCTGGGCGAGGACTGGCGCGCCTTCGACGCCGGGGCAGGGGCCCCGCTACCGTTCTTCAGCGGGCGCTGAGCCGATCTACTTCCGCTTGACCCACTTGAGGTCGTAGTCCGTCGTCCAGGTCTTGCCGCCATCCTCGGTGCCGGTGGCGAGCTCGCGGATCGTCCCGTCCGGCATCAGGCTCAGCGTCCAGTGCCGCAGCCGCACCTTCCCGCCCGGCAGCGGCTTTTCGGTCACGTAGAGCATCTCGCCCGGCTTCGCGAGGTTGCCGCGAAACACCGTCGCCGCGCCATCATCGGTCGCCCAGCTATAGCCCCACGATCCCAGCAGCCGCGAATAGTTGAACAGGCCGATGCCATTGCCGGTCGGGTGGCCGTCGGTCTTCTTCCAGTGCTCCTCGATCGCGCAATCATTGAGGATCAGCGTCATTGTCACTTCGTCGGTCTTTTTCTCGCCCGTGTAGACGTCCCAGCTGCCCACCGTGAAATCCAGCTCGCGGAACTTGGGATCGTTCTTGCAGGTATCAGCTGTCTGGGCGGCAGCTGGCGCGGCGAGGGCCAGCGCAGGAGCAATCAGGGCGGCGGCAAGCAGCGTGCGGTGCATCGGCGGTCTCCTGTCGAAGTCCACGCGAAGAGGCCGCAATTTCGGCGATTGCGCAAGGCCGCATTGCGATTACAAATCATGGCGGAGCGGCGAGCAGAACTAGAGGGGCATGCGATGGCAGAATGGACTGACAAGGAACTCGGGCTCCATCTGCCTATCGCGCGGCGTGACTTCATCGGCGGCGTCGCTGCCGGAGCCGCGATGGCCGCCGCGCCTCCGGTCTTCGGGCAAGCCGCGCCGGCTGCCGATACCGGTGCCGACTACCCCCCGCTCAAGACCGGCCTGCGCGGCCAATATCCCGGCTCGTTCGAAGCCGCCCACATGGCGCGCGACGGCGATTTCACCGGCGCCCTACAGGCCGAAGACATCGGCGAGCACTACGACCTCGTCATCGTTGGCGGCGGTATTTCCGGCCTCGCCGCCGCGTACTTCTACCGGCAGGCGCTGGGCGACGACCGCAAGATCCTCATCCTGGACAACCACGATGATTTCGGCGGCCACGCCAAGCGCAACGAGTTCCAATACGAAGGCCGCACCATCCTTGCCTACGGCGGCACGATGAGCATTGAATCGCCGTTCCCCTACAGCTTCACTTCGAAGAAGCTGCTCGCGGACCTCGGCGTCGATCTCACCAGCTATCACCGCTACGAAACCAAGGCCTACGACGGCCTCGGCTCGGCCACCTTCTTCGACAAGGAGCACTTCCTTGCCGACAAGCTCGTGACGGGAACCGGCAGCAAGCCCTGGCCGCAATTCTTCGCCGAAGCGCCGCTGACCGGCGCCGTCCGCGCAGACCTCACGCGCATCTTCACCGAGAAGGTCAACTACCTGCCAGACCTCACGCCGGAGGCCCGCGCCGAATACCTGCGCCACATCAGTTATCAGGACTACCTCCTCAAGCACGCGAAGATGCTGCCGGAAAGTCTGCCGTTCTTCCTCGGCCACTACTTCCGCAACAACAAGCGCGTCGATACGCTCCCCGCATGGGAAGCCGCGCTCGGCGGGCGGATGCCGGGCTTTGCGGGCATGGACCTGCCCGAACAGATCACGGCGGAAGCCCAGCATTTCCACTGGCCGGACGGCAACGCCACTGTCGCGCGCCTCCTCGTCAGCCGCCTCATCCCCGGCGCGTTCCCGTCAGGCAAGCTCGATCAGGAAAGCGTCGTCCTCGCGCCCGCACGCTATGCTGCGCTGGACAACCCGGCCAATCCCACCCGCATCCGCCTCAAGAGCATGGTCATCCGCGCCGAACATATCGGCAAGCCTGCGCGCCAGACCGAAAAGGCCGTGCGCGTCGTCTATGTGAAGGACGGCAAGCGTGTTTCGGTCACGGGCGCCAATGTCATCATGGCCTGCTTCAACATGGTGATCCCGTTCATCGTGCCCGATCTGCCGCAGGTGCAGAAGGATGCGCTGCACTATGCGTCCAAGGTGCCCATGCAGTATACCAATGTGCTGGTTAAGAACTGGCGTCCCTGGGCCAAGCTCGGCGTCAAATCGATCAGCGCGCCCAACGGGTACCATATCGGTGCATCACTCGATACGCCGATGGACATCGGTGGTTACAAGAGCGCGCTCACACCCGATGAACCAGTCGTGATCCATATGGTCCGCAATCCGAACCAACCCGGTTTGCCACGCAAGGAACAGAACCGCCTCGGCCGCGCGATGATGCTGGCGGAGGAATACCCCGTCATTGAGCGCGAAATCCGCCTGCAGCTCCAGCGCATGCTCGGCGGCGCCGGCTTCAACGCCGCGCGCGATATCGCCGCAATCACGGTCAACCGCTGGCCCCACGGCTATGCCTATACCTACGATACGCTCGGCGATCCCGAAGTGCCCGACGAACTGCGCCCCCACGTCATCGGCCGCCAGACCTTCTGCCGCATCGCCATCGCCAATGCCGACGCGGCAGGCAGCGCCTTCACCAATACCGCAATCGACATGGGCGAGCGCGCCGTGCAGGAATGCCTCATCAGCCGAGGCCTGATCTGAAGGAAGTCCTCTCCATTTTTGCGAAGCACAAATGGGGAGGGGGACCGCCCGCGCAGCGGGTGGTGGAGGGGTAAACAGAGCAACCAATGATCGAACTCTACCACTGCCGCGATGCGCGCTCGTTCCGCGCACTCTGGGCGCTTGAGGAAATGGGGCTGCCCTACACGCTCCACACCATGCCGTTCCCGCCGCGCTTCCTTGCGCCCGAATATCTCGAGCAGAACCCGCTCGGCACCATCCCGCTGCTGGTCGATGGTGAGACGCGGATGACCGAATCCAGCGCGATCCCGCACTACCTCGCCACCCGCTACGGCCCCACGCCGCTGGCTCTCACGCCGGACGAGGCGGATTATGGCCTCTATCTCGATTGGCTCCTGCGCAGCGAAGCGACGCTCACGTTCCCGCAGACCATCGTGCTGCGCTACACCCGCCTCGAACCCGAGGAGCGCCGCCTGCAGCAGGCCGCCGACGACTACACCCAGTGGTTCTTCTCGCGCCTCAAGCACCTTACCCGCACGCTGTCCGATGGCCGCGAATGGCTCTGCGCAGGCCGCTTCACCATGGCGGACATCTGCACCGCCTACGCGCTCCTCCTCGCGAAGGACCTGGCGCTCGATTACAAGTTCAGCCCCGAAATCGCCGCCTATTGGGAGCGCGCCAGCGCCCGCCCGGCCTTCCTCGCCGCGAAGGCGGCACAGGCCTGATCCATCTCATCTCCCCGGAGCTTTCCTGCATGAAGCGTTTCCTCCTTGCTGCCTCGTCGATTGGCCTGTTCGTTTCCGCCCCGCTCGCCGCGCAGGACCGCACCGCCGATCTCCTCCGCGATCTCTCGAATGCCGCCGGTCCGCCGGGTTTCGAGGAACCGGTGCGCAAGATCATGGTCGAGCGGATGAAGCCGCTGGCGGACGAGCTGCGCTACGACGGGCTCGGGTCGGTCATCGCGCGGCAGGGCAGCAGCGGCCCGCGCATCATGCTCGATGCACATATGGACGAACTGGGCGGCGTCGTCCGCCGCTCGACTGCTGACGGCTTCCTCACCATGCAGATGCTTGGCGGCTGGCTCGATCAGGCGCTGGCCGGGCAGCGCTGGATCATCCTCGGCAGCAAGGGGCCGGTGCGCGCCGTCACCTCGATCCGCGATATCCACCTTGCCAGCGCTGACGAGCGCGGCGAACTTATAAGGCGCGACGCCGTGTTCCTCGATGTCGGTGCCAAGACCGCTGCCGAGGTCGCCGCGCTGGGCCTCTCGCCCGGCGATCCGGTCGTGCCCGATAGCCCATTTCTCGATCTCAACGGCACTGGCAACTATGCCGGCAAAGCGTGGGACGACCGCGTCGGCTGCGCGGTCCTGCTGCTCGCGATGGAGCGCCTCAAGGCCAGCGGCCATCCCAATCAGGTGTTCTTCACCGCCACCGTGCAGGAGGAAATCGGCCTGCGTGGCGCGCGCGCGTCCACCGCGATCATCAAGCCCGATATCGGCATCGCCATCGAAGGCGGGGTGACCGGCGATTCCGGCGGCGCGCGGGCGGAGGAAAGCCAGGTCAGGCTCGGTGCCGGCCCCGGCCTGTTCCTCTATGACACCAGCGCGCTCCCCAACCGCAAGCTGGTCGCGCTGGTGAAGGATACCGCCGCTTCCGCCAAGCTCCCGCTGCAGCTCGATCTGGTGCAGGGCTACGGCGACGACAGCGCCGAGATGCAGACGGTCGGCGGCGGCGCGCCCACGGTCAACCTCGTCGTCCCCGCGCGCTACACCCACGTCCACACCGGCGTGATCAACCGCCGCGATTTCGATCAGATGGTCGATCTGGTCGTGGCGCTGATCAAGCGGCTGGACGCGAAGACGGTCGAACGCCTGCGCGATTTCACGCCGGAGTAACCGCTAGTCCGCCACGCCGTAGTGGTCCGCCAGCGTCTTGCCGGTGAAGCCGTGGGTGTAGGACTTGGGATCGAGCGGCAGCATCCCCGCGTTCCACTGCGCCCACGCGTCGGCCAGCGCCTTGAACATGGCGGGCTCGCGCGTCTTGAGGTTGGCGCGTTCCAGCGGATCGGCCACCACGTCGAACAGAAAGGTGTTGTCCGCGATCTTCAGATACTTCCACCGCCCGCGCCGCGCGGCTTGCTGGCCGTGGTTCTTGTAGCGCCAGTATAGCGTGCGTTCGGGCAGGGTGCCGCCTTCCAGCGCAGGGCGGATATCGATCCCGTCCGGCGCCCGCGCAGGATCGGGCGCGGCCCCGGCAGCGGCGAGGAATGTCGGCAGCCAGTCCATCGAGATCACTTGCGCATCGCTGGTCGATCCCGCCTTGGTCACCCCCGGCCAGCGCACGATCGCCGGAATGCGCAGGCCGCCTTCGAGCAGTTCGGTCTTGCGCCCGGTAAATGGCCAGACGGCCGAAAACCGCTCGCCGCCATTGTCACTGGTGAACACGACGATGGTGTTCTCCGCCTGCCCCGATGCCGCCAGCGCATCCAGAATGCGCCCGACCTGATAATCGAGCCGCGTCACCATAGCACCATAGGTCGCAAGGCTGCCGCCATCGTAGTGCATCAAGGCTTCGCGGTCGCTCATGGCCTCCAGCCGCTTCGCTTCGGCCTCGTCGGTGGTAGCCTCCCACGGCCAGTGCGGCGCGGTGAAATGCAAGCTCATGAACCACGGCTTCGGCTGGCTTGCGCCGCTGCGGATGGCCGCAATCGCGCGCTCTGCCAGGAGGTCGGTCATGTAGCCCGCCTGCTCCACCGGCGTCGGCCCGTCCCACAAGTCGGGCTTGCCGTCGCTGCCCTTGTGCGTGAAGTAATCGACCGCCCCGCCGCGCAGGCCCCAGAAGTGGTCGTACCCGCTCTTCAGCGGATCGAACGCGGGCAGGCTGCCAAGGTGCCACTTGCCGATGAGCGCCGTCTCGTATCCCGCCGCCTTCATCTGCGCCGGCAGTGTCGGCTCGCCCGGCGGCAGGCCGATGGTCTCGCGCCCTGCCAGCGGCTCCTCCAGCCCGATCGGGAGCCGGTACTGATAGCGCCCGGTGATCAGCGCCACGCGCGTCGCGGTACACACCGCGCTGTTGGCATAGGCGCTGGTAAACCGAAGTCCCTCGCGCGCCAGGGCATCGATGCGCGGCGTCGCATAATCGGTGCGGCCATAGCACGAGAGGTCGGCGTACCCCATGTCGTCGGCCATGATGTAGAGCACGTTGGGCCGACGCGGCGGCGCGGCAGCAAATGCGGGCGCACCCAGCAGCGCAGCGGTGGCGGCGCTGCCGAGCAGCGCGGTGCGGCGGGTCATCGCGGGGGAGTTCAAAGCCATGGCGCGGAGGCCTCCTTGTTCAAGAGCAATCCTCGCGTTATCGCGCCAGATCTGGTGCCCGCAGGATTAGTGCCCGCGTGCGAAAGCGTCCAGCAAGCTTTGCTTGGGGGCCTTCAACGCACGGTGATGACCCCGTCCACCGTGCGCCATTCCGCCGGGCGGATCAGCTGATCATGCGCGATCCGCACCGAATGGATCTTCGCGTCGATCTCCCGCCGCCAGAACGCGAGGAAATCGAACAGCACCGGAAAGTCCGGCGCCTCATCGTATTCCTGCCACGCGAAAAGCTGCAGCAGCGAGGGGTAATCAGGCCGGAAATAAGCGATCTCGGCGGTCGTCAGCCCATAGCCCAGAAGGCGGAGGCGCAGGCCTCCGTCAGGGTTGGGCACGGCAGGTAGTTGCGGCGTGGCAGGCAAGGCGTGTTCCTCCCTTTTGCACAAGGGTCCAGCCCGGCCATCCCCCGGCACGCACCGGACAAGAGGCAATCTTCATCACCCGCAAGGCCTAGTCAAGTATCTGAAACATTGGCACTTAACCCCGCCGAGTGCCAAAAAATCGCTTGACCCCCCTTGAACCCGATTTTGCTCACACCTAGCTTTCCGGTGCCTCTCGCCGGTCATGCGGGGGAGGCGTTCAACACATTGTTTTGCAACTGGAGGTTATGCATGCATTTCCGACCCTTGCACGACCGCGTGCTGGTCCGCCGCATCGAGGCCGAGGAAAAGACGGCCGGCGGCATCATCATTCCCGATACCGCGAAGGAAAAGCCGCAGGAGGGCGAAGTCATCGCCGTCGGCGCCGGTGCCCGCAATGAGGCCGGCGAACTCATCCCGCTTGCCGTCAAGGCAGGTGATCGCATCCTGTTCGGCAAGTGGTCCGGCACCGAGGTCAAGGTGAACGGCGAGGATCTGCTCATCATGAAGGAGAGCGATATCCTTGGGCTGATCGAGCCGGTCGCGGAGCTCAAGAAGGCGGCCTGATCGGCGCCTTTTTCATCCACCCCATCTGAGAGGAGGTAGGCCACAATGGCTGCCAAGGAAGTCAAGTTTGCCGGCGAAGCGCGCGAGCGGATGCTGCGCGGCATCGATACGCTGGCCAATGCCGTCAAGGTCACGCTCGGCCCCAAGGGGCGCAACGTGGTGATCGAAAAGAGCTTCGGCGCGCCGCGCATCACCAAGGATGGCGTCAGCGTCGCCAAGGAAATCGAGCTCAAGGACAAGTTCGAGAACATGGGCGCGCAGATGCTGCGCGAGGTTGCGAACAAGCAGAACGACAAGGCGGGTGACGGCACCACTACCGCCACCGTTCTGGCCCAGGCGATCGTGCGCGAAGGCGCCAAGGCGGTTGGCGCGGGGATGAACCCGATGGACGTCAAGCGCGGCATCGACATGGCGGTCAAGGCCGTCGTTGCCGATATCGAGCGCCACGCGAAGAAGGTCTCGGCCAACAGCGAGATCGCGCAGGTTGCCACCATCTCGGCCAATGGCGACGAGGAAGTCGGCCGCATCCTTGCCGAAGCGATGGAAAAAGTCGGCAACGAAGGCGTGATCACTGTCGAGGAAGCCAAGAGCCTCGCCACCGAGCTGGAAACGGTGGAAGGCATGCAGTTCGATCGCGGTTATCTTTCGCCCTATTTCGTCACCAATGCGGAGAAGCTGAAGGTCGAGCTGGATGATCCCTACATCCTCATCCACGAAAAGAAGCTTTCGAACCTTCAGGCGCTGATCCCGCTGCTCGAACAGGTCGTGCAGTCTGGCCGTCCGCTCCTCATCATTGCCGAGGACGTGGAAGGCGAGGCGCTCGCCGCGCTCGTGGTCAACAAGCTGCGCGGCGGACTCAAGGTCGCTGCGGTCAAGGCGCCGGGCTTCGGTGATCGCCGCAAGGCCATGCTGGAGGACATCGCGATCCTCACCGCGGGCAATGTCGTCAGCGAGGAGCTCGGCACCAAGCTCGAGAATGTCACCATCGGCATGCTCGGCCGCGCCAAGAAGGTCATCATCGACAAGGACAACACCACCATCGTCGATGGCGCCGGTGCCCGCGCCGATATCGATGGCCGCGTCGCGCAGATCCGCGCGCAGATCGAGACGACGACCAGCGACTACGACCGCGAGAAGCTGCAGGAGCGCGTGGCCAAGCTGGCCGGCGGCGTCGCCGTCATCCGCGTCGGCGGGGCGACCGAAGTGGAGGTCAAGGAGAAGAAGGACCGCGTCGACGATGCCTTGCACGCCACCCGCGCGGCGGTCGAGGAAGGCATCCTGCCCGGCGGCGGCATCGCGCTGCTGCGCGCCACGCAGAAGCTGACCGACCTCAATCCCGCCAACGACGACCAGCAGTCCGGCATCGACATCGTGCGCCGCGCGCTGCGCGCGCCGACCCGCCAGATCGCGGACAACGCGGGCGAGGACGGCTCGTACATCGTCGGCAAGCTGCTCGAGAGCGAGGACTACAACTGGGGCTTCAACGCCGCCACCGGGGCCTACGAAGACCTCGTCAAGGCAGGCGTGATCGACCCGGCCAAGGTCGTGCGCACCGCGCTGCAGGATGCGGCCTCGGTCGCCAGCCTGCTGATCACCACCGAGGCGCTGATTGCCGAACTGCCCAAGGACGAGAAGGCCGTCGCCGCGCCGCCGATGGACTTCTGATCGCTCCGGACAAACGAAAGGGGCGGTGGCCATGCGGCCGCCGCCCCTTTCTCGTGTTTTAAGCCCTCTCCCCTTGAGGGGAGAGGGTTGGGAGAGGGGAACTGGCGCTTTGCCTCGCCCCTCTCAACTCCGGCTAGGCAGCAAGCTGCCAAGCCTGCGTATCTCTCCCCTGAAGGGGAGAGATACGCAGGCTCAGAACTTCAGGCTTGCCCGCACGCCAACCGTGCGCGGAGCCTGGAACTGGTAGGTATCCGCGCCTGCGTTGAAGTTCTGCGCCGCATAGGCCAGCACTTGCTTGTTGAACACGTTGCGGACGTAAGCCGAAACTTCCCAGAAGCTGTCCAGCGGCTTGAACTTCAGGCTTGCGTTGGCCAGCACATAGTCCGCCGAGCGCGTATCGATCGTGTTGAACACCGAATAGTAGAAGTCCGAGGAATACTTCGCATCGATCCGCGCGGTGAACGTGCCGAACGAGACCGGCAGGTCCTGCTCGATCGAGCCCGAAGCGGTGAACTCCGGAGCGTTGGGCAGGCGGTTGCCACCGATGTTCACCGGCACCGGCGGATTGGCGCCCGTGCTGATGGTGATCCCGTCACCGAACTTGGTGTGCAGGTAGGCGGCGTTGAGGTTCACGCGGGTGTTCTTGCTGGCGAGCGCCGTCAGGCTGCCCTCGATGCCGAACACCTTGGCGGACCCCACGTTGAACACGCCCGAACCGCTGGAGACGGCGTCGGTGGTCTGCGAGCCCTGATAGCCCTTGTAATCGAAGTAGAACACCGAGGCGTTGAGCTGCAGGGTGTTGCCCATCAGCGAGTTCTTGGTGCCGATTTCGAAAGCGTCGAGCCGCTCCGGACCATAGTCGACCGAGGGTGCGCTGCCGTTCGAGTTGAACCCGCCCGACTTGTAGCCGCGGTCATACTTCGCATAGATCAGCGTGCCCGGGGCGGGGCGGTAGTTGAGGCCTGCGTGCCAGGTCGGCTCGCCCTTGCTGAGGTTGCCGTTGCCCGGCGTCGTCAGCGGGAAGGGCGGGCAGGTGCCCGGTGCCGGGAAACCATTGCCGCACAGCGGGAAGGCGAGGGCCGGCAGGCTGAGCACCGCATTGCCGGTGCGCACCTTCTTGTCCCAGGTATAGCGGCCGCCAAGGCTCAGCTGCAGCTTGTCGGTCAGCTCATATTCGACCTGGCCGAACAGCGCCTGCGAGCGGGTGAGGATGTTGTAGTCGAACTTGATGCCATAGCGGTTCGACTGGTCAGCATTCGGCACGCCGGTCAGGAAGCCGCCGGGGCCGAACAGCGGGCCGGTCATGTCGAGATTGTAGATCCCCGAATTGACGACGTTCTTCTCCTGGAAATAGAAATAACCGGCCTGGAAGAACAGCTTGCCGCCCTTGTTGTTGCTGACCCGGAATTCGTGGTTCCAGGTCTTGGGGGTTTCCTGCTGGCGGAACTGGCGGTTGGCCGGATAGCCGCCGGTCGCATCGAGCCGGTTGCGCCAGTTGGCCGTGTCATAGCCGCCCGAATAGATGAAGTTGAGGCCCATGTCGGCGCTGTAGGATGCTTCCCAGCGCACGCGGTCGCTGTCGAGCTTGGTGCCTGTCGGCGCGAAGCTGGTGAAGGTCTTGGCATCGCCGAAGTCCGGCGCCGGGCCGCCAAGGGGGCCGCGGAACTGCGCATCGCCGTTCACCTTGCGGTTGTCGTGCTGGTACGAAACCCACAGCGAGAGGCCATTGTCGCCCTTGTAGAGCGCCTGGATGCGGCCCGACTTGAAGTTCTCGTCATCGCCGTCGAAAGCAGGGCCGGAGGACTTGCGATAGCCTTCGTGGCTCAGAATTGTGCCTGAGGCGCGGACCGCGAAGCCCGGCGCGACCATCACGTTGACGCCCGCTTCGCCGTTGATGGTCTTGTAGTTGCCGGCCTCGATGCTGCCATAGGCGCCTGTGCGCATTTCGGGGCGGTTGGTGATGATGCTGACAAGACCGCCGGTCGAGTTGCGACCCTGCAGCGTGCCCTGCGGACCCTTGAGCACTTCGATGCGTGCCACGTCATAGAACGACGAGCTGATCGCGAACGAACGGTTGGTGAAGAAGCCGTCGCGGGTGATCGGCACCGAAGGGTCGCCGATTTCGGTCACGTCGGTCGAGGCGATGCCGCGCACCGCGACATAGGCCGCGCCGGTCGAATTCGTCACGTTCACGCTGGGATCGATCTGGGCGAGATCACGCACCGTGTTGACGCCCTGTTCCGCCAGCTTGGCGCCTGTGTAGACGTTAAGCGCGATCGGGGTGTCCTGCGCGCTCGAAGCGACGCGGTTCGCTGTCACGACGATCTCGCCAAGGCCTTCTGCGGGCTTGGCTGCGTCGGTGCCTGCATCGGTGCCGGTGGCGGCTTGCTGCGCCTGAACGGGCGCGGCCAGCGCGAAGAGGCTTGCGCCCAACAGATACGAAACGGCAGTGATGGCCTTCATGTCTCTCCCCTTGGATTGGAATCTTTTGATCGAATTAGATTAGTAATGATCATTCTAATACGGGGAACCGAAACGGACGTCAAGCCATTCGCCGATTCGCCAGGGAATGACGTCGCGGCGGCCTTGGATTCGCTCGGGGAATTCCTCCGCGAAGCTGGGGCTGTCCTACATCGCCAGGGTCTGTCATGCAGGGCAGATGGTTCTTGTCCGCAAGTGGCGATTGATCGCTCTGTCCGATCAAAAGGCGCGCACTGATCGAATGCAATTATTCCTCAGGACAGTGTCAACTGTGTCAACTTGCTGTCCCGGACCCGTCCCACCGGGCCTGATGACACTTGCCGCCCACGCTGCTAACGCGCCCGCATGACCGACCTTTCGCTGATCCGCAATTTTTCTATCATCGCGCACATTGACCACGGCAAGTCGACGCTGGCCGACCGGCTGATCCAGTTCACCGGCGGGCTCTCGGCGCGCGAGATGAGCGAGCAGGTGCTCGACAACATGGATATCGAGCGGGAGCGCGGGATCACGATCAAGGCGCAGACCGTCCGGCTCGACTACACCGGCAAGGACGGCAAGACTTATCAGCTCAACCTGATGGACACGCCCGGCCACGTCGACTTCGCCTACGAAGTCAGCCGCAGCCTCGCCGCCTGCGAAGGCGCGCTGCTGGTGGTTGATGCGGCGCAGGGGGTCGAGGCGCAGACGCTCGCCAACGTCTACCAGTCGATCGAGCACGACCACGAGATCGTGCCCGTCATCAACAAGATCGACCTCCCCGCCGCCGAACCCGAAAAGGTGCGTGCGGAAATCGAGGAAGTCATCGGTATCGACGCGAGCGGGGCCGTGCTCGCCAGCGCCAAGTCCGGCATCGGCATCGAGGAAGTGCTCGACGCGGTCGTCGCCCGCATCCCGCCGCCAAAGGGAGACCGCAATGCGCCGCTCAAGGCCATGCTGGTCGACAGCTGGTACGACCCCTACCTCGGCGTCGTCATTCTCGTCCGCGTCATCGACGGCGTGATCAAGAAGGGTCTCCAGGTCAAGTTCATGGCCGGCGGCACCGAACACCTGATCGACCGCGTCGGCTGCATGCGCCCGAAGATCGAGCAGCTCGCCGAACTCGGCCCGGGCGAAATCGGCTTCATCACCGCGCAGATCAAGGAAGTCGCGCAGGCCCGCGTGGGTGACACGATCACCACCGTGAAGCAGGGCGCGACCGAGGCGCTGGCGGGCTTCAAGGAAGTCCAGCCAGTGGTGTTCTGCGGCCTGTTCCCGGTCGACGCTGCGGACTTTGAAAAGCTGCGCGAAAGCATCGGCAAGCTGCGGCTGAATGACGCCAGCTTCTCGTTCGAGATGGAAAGCTCCGCCGCGCTCGGCTTCGGCTTCCGCTGCGGCTTCCTCGGCCTGCTCCACCTTGAAATCATTCAGGAACGCCTCAGCCGCGAATACGATCTCGACCTCATCACAACGGCGCCCTCGGTGGTCTATCGCCTGACGATGACCGACGGTTCGGTGAAGGAACTCCACAACCCCTCCGACATGCCCGATCCGGTCAAGATCGCGGAAATGGAGGAGCCGTGGATCAAGGCGACGATCTACACGCCGGACGAATACCTCGGCTCGATCCTCAAGCTCTGCCAGGACCGCCGCGGCATCCAGACCGGCCTGACCTACGTCGGCGGCCGCGCGCAAGTGACCTACGAACTGCCGCTCAACGAAGTGGTGTTCGATTTCTACGACCGCCTGAAGAGCATCAGCCGCGGCTACGCCAGCTTCGATTACGAACAGATCGGCCTGCGCGAAGGCGATCTCGTGATGATGAACATCCTCGTCAATAACGAGCCGGTCGACGCGCTCTCGATGGTCGTCCACCGCAGCCAGGCCGACCCGCGCGGCCGCCAGCTGGTGGAGCGCCTGAAAGACCTCATCCCGCGCCACATGTTCAAGATCCCGATCCAGGCCGCAATCGGCGCCAAGGTGATCGCGCGCGAAACGATCAGCGCGATGCGCAAGGACGTCACCGCCAAGTGCTACGGCGGCGACATCAGCCGCAAGAAGAAGCTCCTCGAAAAGCAGAAAGAGGGCAAGAAACGCATGCGCGAATACGGCAACGTGACGATCCCGCAGGAGGCGTTCATTGCCGCATTGCGCATGGGCGAGGAGTGAAGCGCACCCCCCTCAGCTTGCCGTGAATCCGCCATCCACCACCATCTCCGAGCCAGTCATGAAGGCGGCGCGGTCTGAGGCGAGGAAGGCTACGGCGTCGGCGATGTTCTGGGGGACGCCGAAGTGGCCGAGCGGGTGGAGGTTGGAGAAGTTGGCGCGGGTGTCGTTTTCGCCGGTGCCGGTGGCGGCGGCGAACTGCGAGACGAGATCGCGGCCCATGTCGGTTTCGATGACGCCGGGGTGGACCGAATTGCAGCGGATGCGCAAGGGCGCGACTTCCATCGCGACGCCCTTGGTGAACAGGCGGACGGCGCCCTTGCTGGCGTTGTAGCAGCTGACCAGCGCGGTGCCGACGAGGCCCGCGACCGAGGACAGGTTGATGATCGAGGCGCCGCCGGCCCATTGGTTCGCGCGTTCCGCGAGGAGCGGGACGGCGTGCTTGCAGCCGAGGAACACGCCTTCGACATTGACGGTGTGGAGGCGGCGCCAGTCTTCCAGCGTGGTTTCGGTGAGGGGCTTCGCCATGAACAACCCGGCGTTGTTGACCAGAATGTCGAGCCCGCCGGCAGCTTCGCGGGCGAAGGCCATGGTATCGATCCAGCTTTGCTCGTCGGTGACGTCGTGCGCGCGGGCGAGGCCGCCGATCTGCTCTGCCAGTTCCTCCGGCGCGGTGAGATCGGTGACGATCACCTGCGCGCCGAGCGCGGCGAGGGCGCGGGCTGAGGCTTCGCCAATCCCGCGCGAGGCGCCGGTCACGAGGGCAATGCGGCCTGCAAGTTCAGTCATGAGCATGTCTCTCCAACGGTTCTGTTTGGGCGCATCCTAGCGCCGATTTCGTCGTTGGCCACTGGACAGAATTCCGTCCTGCAAGACGCGTCAGTGCGGGCCCTTGGCCCGCACCCCGAGGACCGCGATGCCGATGGCAAAGCAGGAGAAGCCGATCACTGCGAAGAACGGCGCGATGCCTGCCGCTACGATCACTGCGCCGAGGCCGGAACCAGCGACGGCGCCGATGCGGCCGAGCGAGAGCGAGACGCCCACGCCTTGCGCGCGGATCGAGGCGGGGAAGGCATTGACCGCCAGCGAGAACAGCATGACCTGCAGCCCGGACATGAACACGCCGGATGCCGCGAAGCCGAGTACGACCATCGCTGTCGGATGGAGGCCGCCGGACAGCAATTGGCCGACCCACAAGGCGCAGACCGTTCCCGTCGCTGCCATGACCAGCACGGGTATGCGCGGGCCGATGCGGTCCATCAGCAGGGAGCCGATCAGCGCGCCGACGATCCCGCCCAGATTGAAGGCGCCGAGGCCCAGCGAGGACACGGTGAGATCATAGCCGAGCGCCGCCAGCATGGTCGGCCCCCAGTTGAACACGAGGTAGTTGCCGAGCAGGCCGAACAGGAACGCGGCCGAGAGCGCGAGCGTATCGAGCAGCAGCGGCGGCCGGAACAGCGATCTGCCACCCCCGCTGAGGGCAAGCGCGGTCGGCAGTTCCAGCGCATAGCGCGCGGGCAGATCATAGCCGCAGGCGCGCAGCATGCGGTCAAGCTCCGCCCCGCGGCGGGGGCGATGCACCAGAAATCGCGGCGATTCAGGCAGGAAGGCCATCATCATGGCGGTGACCACCAGCGTGAGGATGCCCGCCGTGCAGAACAGCAGGCGCCAGCCGTAGCTGGGCAGCAACCACGCGGATAGCGCGCCGCCGACAAGGCCGCCGAGCACGACGGACAACATGGTGATCGAGACCGCGAGGTTGCGCCGGTGCGCCGGGGAGAACTCGGAGACGAGCGCCGTTGCATTGGGCAAGGCGGCTCCCAGCGCCAGCGTGGAGATGAAGCGGCAGCCTGCAAGGATCGGCAGGTTGTCAGCCAGTGCGGAGGCGGCGGTGGTCAGCCCGAACAGGCCCGCGGCGCTGATCAGGGTGGGCCGCCGCCCGGCGCGGTCGCCCAGCCAGCCGCCCAGACCGCTGCCGATGGACATGATGAGGAGACCGATGACCACCACCGGCACAAAGCTCTCGCGCGGGAGATGCCATTCCTTGATCAGCGCGGGCATGGCGAAGCCGAGGATCTGGTTGTCCAGCCCATCGAGCAGCACGGCGGCGGTGCAGATTGCCAGCACGCGTTTCTGATATCCGCTCCACCGGCCCGTATCGATCAGGCGGTCGACGGCGATGAGGGGAAGGTCTGCCTGGTCGCCCTGCTTGTCGTTCAAGTCCGATCTCCGCGACGAGCGCCAGCGCGGTCAATGCAGACCAGTGCGGAGACGGCGCGAAATGTCAGGAGCTGTCTGGGACCCATGCAATCTTGCTATAGAGGGCAGCGCAGGAGTCTATTCCCTTTACGCCTGATTATGCAGTCAGGGAAGTTTGGCATCAATGAAACCGTCGACGAGATTGTTCAGCCACAGACGTTCTTCGAGAAGGCTGGGCCGGGCAAGTTGGTGCAGCCAGATCTTGTTCGCGGCGGCTGCCGCGCGGGTGCGGCGGAGAGCTTCATCGGTATCGATCACTTCGAACCGGAATGGGTGGCCCGCTGGCCACTGCGCCAACCTATCGACATCGCTGCCGATCACGGTGGCGATCTTGGGGTAGCCGCTGGTCGTCTGGTGGTCCGCGAGCAGCACGGTGAGAGTGCCGTCGCCATCGGCCTGCAGGCAGCCGCGTAGTGCCGGTTCGCTCGGCATCGCGATCGAGGCGGGGACAAGCGGCGGGCCGCCAAGCAGCCGACCCATGCGATCGAAGCGGGCGGTGGCGGTGAAGCTGGCCTGCGCCAGATGATCGAGCGCTTGCGGCGAAAAATGGCGGTCTTGCGGCCCGAGCACCACGGCCACGCTTTCCGGTTCTCTGCTGGATGGCGGCGGCGGCACAGTGCAGGGCTCCAGCGGGCGGGGGGCGGTGAAATCGAAGGCCGCACCGGCGCGGATCACGCCGCCGCCCAGCCCGGAGGTGGCATGGGTGGCGCTGCTGCCGAGCCAGCGCGGCGCGGCGTGTTCTCCGGCAAAGGCGAGGTAGGCCCAGTTGCCCGCCCCGGCGCGGATGCGCAGGCGCTGTCCGGCGCGCAGAGTGGCCTGCCGCCAGGGCCTCGCTTCGTCTCCATCGATATCGGCGAGGAACCCGCCGCCGCACACCGCAAAGCCGATGGCGCCTTCGTGGCACGAGACGGTGCAGCCGCCATGCGAGAGTTCGAAGGCCCAGCCATCGGGCGCGTCAGTGAGCGCAATGGCGGCAGCGAACGCAAGGCGGTCGACCGGCCCTGAAGGCGGGACCCCGAACCGCATCGCGCCGGTGCGGCCGCGATCCTGGATCGTGGTCAGCGGCCCGGCTGCCTCGAAGACGATGCGCGCCTGCATGGCTCAGCCCGCGCGCTCGAAGCGGATCACGTCGCCCGGATCGAACAGGAAGGGCTGCTCGCGGGTGGGATCGAGGATGACGGCGGGGGTGTGGCCGATCACCCACCAGCCGGTCGGCATCGGCAAGGTGGTGATCAGGCATTGCGGCCCGGCGATGATCACGCTGCCAACGGGATGGCCGCGCTCGGCGCGGGGCTTGCGCGGCAATTGAAGCGCTAGCGGGACGCCGCCGAGATAGGCGTAGCCGGGACCGAAGCCATACATGAACACGCGGTACTCGCCGGAGAGGTGCTGCCGGATCACCTCGTCTGGGGTCAGGCCTGTCGCCTGCGCCACGGCAGCGAGATCGGGGGCGCAGTCGGCGTTGTAGCGGACGGGGATCACGTGTTCGCGCGGGGGGCGTGGCTCGGTCGTGGCGGTTTCGAGGAGCGTGAGGGCATGGGCGGCGATGGCGCCACCATCGGTTACCAGCGGATCGAACACGATCATCAGCGAGACGTAGGCAGGGACGGTTTCCACCATGCCGACGGGCGGCTGCGCAGCGAGCGCGCGGTCCAGCGCGACAACGCGTTCGTTGGTTGCGGTGCTGATGCCGCCGCCGAAATCGATGAGGACAGCCGTCTCGCCAAGCGGCCTGACCGAGGGGGCCATCAGCCGATGAACGGTGCGATCTTCACCCCGCGTCCGGCCAGTGCGACGCGGATCGCGCGGGCCATGACGACGGCGTGCGGATCATCACCATGCACGCAGATCGAATGGCCCGCGAGCCGCACCGGATCGCCGCCGACAGTGGGCATCAAGCCGGTTTCGAGCCATGTAAGGAGGCGCGCGGCGGCGGCGCCATAATCGTCGATCATCGCGCCGGGCTGGCCGCGGGGGACGAGATTGCCGGCGGGGGTATAGCCGCGGTCGGCGAAGATCTCGCTGTAGACATGCACGCCGGCATCGCGGGCGACTTGTTCCAGCACGGTGCCGGAAATGGCGAGCAAGGCAAGCTTGCCATCGATGGCGCGGACGGCGCGGACAATCGCTTCGGCGATGGCGCGGTCCTCGCTCGCGACATTGGCGAGCGCGCCGTGGGGCTTCACGTAGGACACCTTGGTGCCTGCCAGCGCGGCGATGGCGATCAGCGCGCCCGTCTGCGCGGCGACGAAGCGCTCCACTTCAGGGGGCGGGAAGGGCAGGCGGCGGCGGCCGAAGCCTTCCTTGTCAGGGTAGCTGGGGTGCGCGCCCACGACGATGCTCCGTTCGCGCGCCCAAGTGAGCGTGCGGAACATCGTTTCGGGATCGCTGGCATGGCCGCCGCAGGCAATGTTGGCGCTGGTGACGATATCCAGCATGGCCTGGTCATCGCCCATCACCCACGGACCATAGCCTTCGCCAAGGTCGGAATTGAGATCTATCGTGCGGGCGTTGAGATCAGACATCGGCGCTTTTCCGGGCTCCGGCGAGGACAAGGGCGGAGCACCCATACGGGATGCCGCCGCCGTTGTCGCGCCTTCCCGCGTATCAGCGCCCGACGGCCGGGTCCTTGTGCAGCCATTCGGCGTGGCGCGGGGCGCGCTTTGTCTGGCTCCATTCCTCGAGCATGACGGGGGCGAGCGTTTCCAGCTCCGCGTACTGCTCCGGCGTGCCGATATTGCAGGCCAGTTCCAGCCGGTGGCCGTTGGGATCGAAGAAGTAGATCGAGCGGAAAATGCCGTGGTAGGTCGGCCCGAGAACGTCGATGCCTTCCGCTTCCAGATGGGCCTTGGCGGCATGGAGGGCGGCTTCGTCGGCCACTTCGAAGGCGAGGTGCTGGACCCAGGCGGGGGTGTTGGGGTCTTTGCCCATTTCCGGCTGGTTGGGCAGCTCGAAGAAGGCGAGCACATTGCCGCCGCCGCAATCGAGGAACACGTGCATGTAGGGGTCATGCTCGCCGGTGGAGGGGACGGTGTCCTCGGCAAAGGCGGTGGTGTAGCGCATGCCCATCACGCGCTCGTACCAGGCGACCGTCTCCTTGGCGTCGCGGCACCGGTACGCGACGTGATGGATGCGCTGGATTTGGGGGATCATGCGGGAGCTCCTTCCACGTTCAGCACGCCGCGGCGCATCTGATCGCGTTCCATCGACTGGAACAGCGCGGTGAAGTTGCCCTCGCCGAAGCCTTCGTCCTTCTTGCGCTGGATGAATTCGAAGAAAACCGGGCCGATCTGCGTTTCGGAGAAGATCTGGAGGAGGAGGCGCGGATCGCCCGCCTCGATCGAACCATCGAGCAGGATGCCGCGCTTTTGCAGTTCCTCGACTGGCTCGCCGTGGCCGGGCAGGCGTTCGGCGAGCATTTCGTAATAGGTGGCAGGCGGGGCGGTCATGAACGGGGTGCCGAGCGCTTTCAGGCGGTCCCAAGCGCCGATGAGGTCGTCGCAGGCGAAGGCGATGTGCTGGATGCCCTCGCCGTTGTAGGCGCGCAGGAATTCCTCGATCTGGCCGCCGCCTGCCTTTGCCTCTTCGTTCAGGGGAATGCGGATCTTGCCATCGGGCGCGGTCATCGCGCGGCTGGTGAGGCCGGTGTATTCGCCCTTGATGTCGAAATAGCGGATCTCGCGGAAGTTGAAGATGCGCTCGTAGAACGCCGCCCAGTGGGCCATGCGGCCGCCGTAGACGTTGTGGGTGAGGTGATCGATCGTGTGGAAGCCCGCGCCCTTGGGCTGGCGGTCGACGCCGGGCAGGTAGACGAAATCGATGTCGTAGATCGAGAGGTCGCCGAGCGGTGAGCCTTCGTAGCGGTCGATCAGGTAGATGATCGCGCCGCCGATGCCGCGGATGGCGGGGAGGCTGAGTTCCATCGGGCCGGTGCGGACTTCGACCGGTTCGGCGCCGCGTTCGAGGGCGACGCGGTAGGCCTCAGCCGCATTGCGCACGCGCCAGCCCATGCCGCAGGCGGAAGGGCCGTGCTCTGCAGCGAACCATGCAGCGGGGCTCTTGGGTTCGTAGTTGGCGATGAGGTTGATGCCGCCCTGCCGCCAGAGCTGCACCGCCTTGGAGCGGTGGTTGGCGATGTGCGTGAAGCCCATCGCGGCGAAGACGCCTTCGAGGAGGCCCGGCTGAGGGGCGGAGAATTCGATGAACTCGAAGCCATCGAGGCCCAGCGGGTTGTCGAACAGATCGGTCGTCTTCGCTTCGGCGTTCACCGCATTTCTCCCATGCGCTTGTGTGCGCGGATCATAGCGGATTTGCAGCGCGTTGTCCGCGCAAAGTCAGCGGATCTGTTCGCTGATCGTGCGTCAATAATGCATGGATTTGCAATATGGCGTGAATTTGACGCGCGTCAGGTGGCTGGCTGCAGCGCGCCATCGCTTCCGACGATGCTTTCCAGCCAATCGACGAAGGCCCGCGCCCGGCGGCTTGATTTGCGGCCGGAGGGGAACATCGCCCAGACATCGAGCGTGCTGAGGTTCCATTCGGTGAGCACCGGGCGGACCGTGCCAGCGGCGAGTTCTGGCGTGAACATCAGGCGCGAGCCCATGCCGATGCCAAGCCCGGCGACTATGCATGAGCGCATGCCTTCCGCCGCGCTCACCCGCAGCGTGGGCTGGACCGCGACCGAGACCGTGGCGGTGCCGCGCGCGAACGACCATGCCGTCGGCCCCTCGAACTGGCTGTAGACAACCACGCGGTGAGCGAGGAGGTCCTCCGGCGTCTGCGGCGCGCCCATCCGGTCGAGGTAGCTGCTGGAGGCGACGAGCAAGCGCTGCGAACTGCCGAGCCGGCGGGCGACGAGGCTGCTGTCTGCCGGTTTGCCGAGGCGGATGGCAAGATCGACGCCTTGTTCGATGAGATCGACCCAGCGGTCATCGAGGATGAGGTCGATCGCGAGGCCCGGATGCGTATCGAGAAATTCCGAGAGGCGCGGGAGGATGTGGAGCGCGGCATAAGTCGGCGGCGCGGCGAGGCGCAACCTTCCGGCGAGCGAGGTTGCCGCCTCCCGCGCGGCGGATTCGGCTTCGTCTGCTTCATCAAGCACGATGCGGGCGCGTTCGTAATAGCGTTGGCCCGCTTCGGTCAGGTGCTGGGCGCGGGTGGTGCGGGTGAGAAGGCGGACGCCGAGGTATTCCTCGAGGTTGGCGATGGCCTTGGAAACGGCGGGCTGCCCCATGTTGAGCCGCCGCGCGGCGGCCGAGAAACTGCCGGCTTCGACCACCGTGGCAAACTGCTTCATGGCAACCAGCCGGTCCATGCATTCATTCCCCTTTGGAACAGATGCTATCAGAACCGCGCTGCTACTGCCAAGCGCAGGAATTGGTCATTGTCGCTTCGACGCCAGACAGGGCGCACGCAACCGAGAGACCGGAGACCAACGATGACCACCACGCTCAAATCCGCGCTTGACCAGTTCCGGCTCGAGTTCACCGGCAAGATCCCGCCGGAGATTGCCGCAGCCATGACCCGCGCCGACAATGAACTGGCCGCGTCCGGCATTGCTGCCCAGGCGCTCGGCGCGGGCGCACAGGCGCCCGATTTTACGCTGACGGGCGCGCGCGGGGAGACGGTGACGCTCTCGAACCTGCTCCGGCAGGGCCCGGTGGTGGTGAGCTTCTACCGCGGTGGCTGGTGCCCCTATTGCAATCTGGAGCTGCGCGCGCTGCAGGCGGCGTTGCCCGAGATCGCGGCGCGCGGTGCTACGCTCGTGGCAATCTCGCCTGAACTCCCCGACGAGAGCCTCTCGACCGCAGAGAAGTACGAACTTGCCTTCCCGGTGCTGAGCGACACTGGCAGCCGCGTCGCCCGGGAATGGGGCATCGCCTTCGATCTCGCCGAAGAACTGCGCCCGATCTACGCCCGCTTTGGCCACACCCTGCCGGACCGCAACGGCGGCAGCGAATGGGTGCTGCCGGTGCCCGCGACCTTCGTGATCGCGCCCGATGGCACAGTGCGGCTGGCCTTTGTCGATACCGACTATCGCAACCGGCTGGAGCCCGCCGCCGTGCTCGCGGCGCTGGCGGGTATCTCGCAGGCGCGCGCGGCCTGAGCCTGCGCGTAACCAAGCCGCGTGCTGCGGCGAACAAGCATGTGCGGCGGCATTGGCGCGCGCCGCACTGGCAAGGGAGCATGCTCATGAACACCCCCAATCCTTCGACCGACAAGTCCGGCCTCTCAGCATTGTTCGGCACTGGCCTTGGCATGGTTGCCCTGCTGGCGGTTGCCATCGGCGGCGCGGCAGTCGGCGTGATGATGATGATGCACTGAGCGATCGATCCGTCTGCCCGTCCGGCGGCTTGCCTTGCACAGTCCTGCCGGTAGAACCCCGTTACGCGCGCTATGTGGAGCGCGAACGGGAGACCGGGTGGGTGCGGATTATCGATATTTCGCAAAGGCTTGATGCGCGAACGCCGCTTTGGCCGGGTGAACCTGCTTTGGTGGTGCGCCAGCACGCCGAGATTGGCCCCGGTTGCCCGGTGAATGTGGGTTCGGTCCACCTTGCGCTCCATTCGGGCACCCATGCCGATGCGCCGTTCCACTATGATGCGGGCGGTGCGTCCAGCGCGGAGACGGCGCTCGATCCCTATATCGGGCGCTGCGTGGTGGTGGATGTGCGCCGCGCGTCGGGCGCGGCGGTTGAGGCTGCCGATATCGACTGGGCGGCTCTCGCAGCAGCGCAGGCGCCGCGCGTGCTGCTGCGGACTTATGCGCGCTTTCCCCATGCGGCCTGGGATTCCGATTTCCGGGCGGTTTCGGCCGAGGTGATCCGCAGGCTGGCGGCGCTCGGCGTGGTGCTGATCGGCACCGATGCGGCCTCGCTCGATCCTGAAACCTCGAAGACAATGGATGCGCACCATGCCGTGCGCGCTGCCGACATGCGCATTCTGGAAGGGCTGGTGCTCGATGATGTGGCGGCGGGAGTGTATGAGCTGATCGCGCTGCCGCTGCCGCTGGCGGGCGCCGATGCCAGCCCGGTGCGCGCGGTGCTGCGGGAGATCGCGGCATGAGCGGGTGGGACCGCGCCGCGCTCGAAGCGCTCGACAAGGCTGATCCGCTTGCCGCTTTTCGGGCGCAGTTCCAGTTGCCCGAGGGGCTGATCTACCTCGACGGCAATTCGCTCGGTGCGCTCCCCCGCCGCACGCTGGCGCGGCTGCAACACACTGCCGCGCAGGAATGGGGCGAGGGGCTGATCACCTCGTGGCTCGGCGCGGAATGGATCACGGCCCCGCGCCGGGTGGGAGACAAGATCGCGCTGCTGCTCGGCGCGGAGCCGGGCGAAGTGGTCGTGGCGGATTCGACGTCGGTCAATCTGTTCAAGGCGATCACGGCGGCGCTCTCGCTGCGGGTGGAGCGTTCGGTGATCCTTTCGGAGACCGGCAATTTCCCGACCGATCTCTACATGATGCAGGGCATCGCAGCGTTCTCCGGGGGGCGGGTGCGGGCCGAAGCGGTGGCGGGCGAAGAGGTGCTGGACCGGCTGGGCGCGGATGTCGCGGTGCTGCTGCTGACGCAGGTCCACTACAAGACCGGCGCCGTGCACGACATGGCCGCAGTGACGCGGCGGGCGCATCAGGCGGGGGCGCTGGTGGTCTGGGATCTCAGCCACAGCGCGGGGGCAATTCCGGTCGACCTCAATGGCGCGGAGGCCGATTTTGCGGTGGGCTGCGGGTACAAGTTCCTCAACGGCGGGCCGGGCGCGCCGGCCTATCTCTTCGCGGCGCAGCGGCATCAGGCTGCGGCGATGCCGGTGCTGTCGGGCTGGATGGGCCATGCCGCACCCTTCGCGTTCGAGGACGGCTACCGCGCCGCTGAGGGGATCGAGCGGTTTCTCTGCGGCACGCCGCCGATCCTGGGGATGGCGGCGCTGGAGTGCGGCGTCGATCTGCTGGCCGAAGCCGACATGGCCGATCTGCGCGCGAAATCGCTGCAACTTGGCCGGGTGTTCATGGACCTGATGGACGCGCATTGCGCGGGCCATGGTTTCACGCTGGTCAGCCCGCGCGAGGATGCGCGGCGGGGCAGCCATGTCTCCTACGCCCACCCGCAGGGCTATGCGATCATGCAGGCGCTGAAGGAGCGCGGCGTGATCGGCGATTTCCGCGATCCCGATGTGCTGCGCTTCGGGTTGACGCCGCTCTATCTGCGCCATGTCGACATGCTGGATGCCGTCCTGAAGATCCGCGACGTCTGCGAGACGCGCGCGTGGGACGATCCGCGCTGGGCCGTGCGGGCTGCGGTGACCTGAGGGAACCTATCACTTTCGCCTGCTGAGCCCTGCCGCGGGGACAGGCATGCTTCGCGCCTTGGCAGAGGGAATAGCAGGTATGGGCGAACTGACGGGCAAGCTGGCGATCGTGACCGGTGCCGCGCGCGGGCAGGGGCGGGCGATAGCGCTGGCACTGGCGGGAGCCGGTGCGGACGTTGCGATCTGCGATGTAGGGGAGGCGGCCATGCCCAGCGTTGCCTATCAGCTCGGCGGCGCGCTCGACGCCGTGGCGCAGGAGATCGAGGCGCTTGGCGTGCGCGCGCTGTTTGCCGCCTGCGATATCCGTCGGCAGGCCGAGATCGACGCCTTTATCGGCCAGGTGACGGCCGCGTTCGGGCGGATCGACATTCTGGTCAACAATGCCGGCATTCTCACTGGCAACAAGCCGATGCACCTGCTCGACGACGAGACGTTCGAGACGACCATCGCGGTCAACCTCACCGGCAGCTGGCGGATGAGCCGGGCGGTGGTGCCGGTGATGATCGCGGGCGGCCGGGGCGGGCGGATCATCAACATCGCCTCGGTCGCGGGGCTGATCGGCACGCCCGGCTTTGGCCACTATGGCGCGACCAAGCACGGCCTTGTCGGCATGACCAAGACGATGGCGGCGGAGCTCGGCGCCTATGGCATCACGGTCAACGCGGTGTGCCCGGGCTTCCTGCCGACGCCGATGGTGGAGCATACCGCCAGCGAAATCGGCGCGCGGGCGGGGCTTACGCGCGAGCAGGTCTACGAACAGTACCTCAGCGTCGCGCATGTGAAGGAGCCGATCCAGCCGGAGCAGACCGCCGCTTCGGTGCTCTATCTGGCGAGCGAGGCGGCACGCGTGGTGACGGGATCGAACCTTGTGATCGATGCCGGTTGGTCCGCCACCTGATGGCCCTTGCGCGGCGCGGGGGTGTGCCGCAAGACTGCTGCGAAACCAAGACGGAGGGAATGCCCGAATGACGGCCTATGTAGTTTTCATCAAGGATGGCGTGAATGATCAGGCGGAGCTCGATCAGTACAACGCCAAGGCGGGGGCTTCGATTGCCGGCCATCCGCTGAAGCCGCTGGCGTTCTATGGCCCCAACGAAACGTGGGAAGGGCCGACGGCGGAAGGTCTCGTGATCATCGAGTTCCCCGATATCGACGCGGCCAAGGCCTGGTACAACAGCCCCGCCTATCAGGACGCCAAGGTGCACCGCCTCAAGGGCGCGACGTACCGCGTGATGGTGACCGAAGGGGTCGGCTGAAAGCGGTTGCAAGGCGGGGGCATTGCGGCATGATGGCGTGATGTCCCCCTCCCATCAGACTATTTCGGTCCGCTCGATGCTGATTGCGGGCTTCTCGACTGTCGTCGAGTGGTACGATTTCACGCTCTACATCTATGTCGCGACCATCTTGTCGCGCGTGATGTTCGGCGGCGGTGAAGGCTCGCTGGCGGCCGTGCTGGCGGGCTTTGCGATTTCCTATCTCATGCGGCCCCTGGGCGCGCTGGCCATGGGCCATTACGGCGACCGGCATGGACGGCGGCGCGCCATGCTGCTGTCGATGGCGGTGATGACGGCGGCGATGCTGGGCTGCGCGCTGCTGCCGACCCATGCGCAGATCGGCCCCGCGGCGGGCTTCCTGCTGCTCGCGCTGCGCTGTGTGATGGCTTTCGCGGTGGGCGGCGAATATACCGGCGTGGTCGCCTATCTGATCGAAGGCGCAGGGCCTTTGCGGCGCGGCCTGATCACCAGCTGTGCCTCGGCAGCGAGCGAAGTGGGAGCCCTGCTCGCGGTGGGCGTAGCGGCGCTGACGACCTGGGGCTTGCCTGCGGAAACGCTCGACGCATGGGGCTGGCGCATTCCGTTCTTCGTGGGCGCCGCGCTGGCTGGCGGCGTGCTGCTGGCGCGCGCCTCGATGGACGAATCGCCCGAATTCGAACGCCACCGCGCGGCAGGAACCGTGCCCAAGGCCCCGCTGCGCCATGCTTTGGTGCATGAACGCATCGGCATCATCCGCGGCTTCTCGATCTCGGCGCTGGGCTCGATCAGTTATTACGTGGGCATCACCTATGTGCCCGCCTTCCTCGCCTCGGTCGGCGCGGTGGGTGAGGGGGCGGCGCTTACGCTGTCGACCGTGGCGGCGCTTGTCGTGATCGCGGTGACGCCGTTGGTCGGCGCGCTGTCCGATCAGATCGGGCGGCGGCCGGTGCTGATCGGGATTGCGCTCGCCTGCGCGGTGGGGCCGATCACGCTGTTCGCGCTCATGGCCCACGGCGGGGTCTGGCCCGCGCTGGTGGGGGCGGTGCTGCTGGCGGCGTTGGGCGGCGCGTGGAGCGCGGTGGGCGCGGTGGCGACGGCAGAGCAGTTCTCCGGGCAGGCGCGGCTTTCGGGCCTTGCGCTTGGGGTCACGAGCGCGACCGCGATCTTTGGCGGGCTGACCCCGCTGGTGGCGCAGATGCTGCTGGAAGGGACGCATTGGCCGGCGGTGCCCGGCGCGATGATCGCGGTGGTGGCGCTCGCGATCCTGCCAGTGCTCTGGCGGATTCCCGAAACCGCGCCGCGCGCAGGGTGGACAGCGCAGCCGCAGCCGATATAGTTCGCTTACCTAACAATATGCGGAGAGGGCTGATGGCGACCCGGACGGTGCACGACATCGAAGATACGGCGCGTGAGGCTCCGGCGCTGATCCGCTATCTGGATGAAGGCGATTTCGTCACTCGGCGCTATGTCAGCCAGGGCGCGGAGATGAACACCGGCGACTACCGCGACTATCCCGTCACCGTGCGCGACGGGATGCCGATCCGGGATCATTTCAGCCTCGACGTACATGGCTTCGTGATCGCGAAGCACGCCAGCGCGGTTGCCGATTTTCACGACAAGGCGGCAGTCGATGCCGATTACCAGCGCGAGGTCGAGGCCCTCGTCGCGCGGCTGACGGGCGCGGACAGGGTCGCGACGCAAGGATGGATGATCCGCACGTCGGGCGATCTTTCGGCGCGCGCGCAGGAAAAGGTGGCAGGCTACGTCCACGCGGGCGGCATCCAGCCACCGGCGGGCGAGGCGCATGTCGATTACAACGAACTGACCGGCCAGCGCGCTGCGGCGCGGGTCTATGCGCAGGCCTTCCCGGATGGGCCGGGGTACACGCGTTACATCTGCTTCTCGCTATGGCGCACCTTCTCGCCGGGGCCACAGGACTGGCCCCTCGCGGTGTGCGACGGGCGCACTGTCGGTGATGCAGAAACGGCTTCAAACACGCTTTTCGTGGTCGATGAGTTTCCTGTCGGCGAAGCGCTGACCGCGCCGGTCGAGGGCGAGGACCAGATGATCGCGGCGACGATCTTCCGCTACCGGCCGCAGCACCGCTGGTGGTATTTCTCGAACATGGCGGCGGACGACGTGCTGCTGTTCAAGTTTCAGGACAGCGACCATTCCGTCACCTGGCGCTGCCCGCATACGGCCTTTCACGATACCAGCCTGCCGGACGCGAAGATCCGCGAGAGCATCGAAGTGCGCGGTGTGGCGTTCTTCGAGTGAACTAGGCGAGGGAAGCGAGGCCCGAGAGGACCAGCGCGACGAGTTGGGCCTGCCCCGTCGTGCCGGTCTTGGCGTAAAGCCGCTTAGAATAGTTGCGTGCGGTTTCCGGAGTGAGGCCGAGGCGGTCTCCGGCTTCGAGGATCGTTTCCCCCTCGGCAAGGCCGATGGCGAGCGCGGCTTCGCGGGCAGAGAGACCGTGGATGGCGGCGAACACCTGCGCAGCATGGGCGGGCAAGGCTGGCGGCGCAGTCCGCACGACGCCGATCGCAGCGGCTGACATTCCGGGAGGTGCCGGGCGCAGCAGGAGATAGCGCGCGCCAAGGGAGACGAGGCGGCGGGCGTCAAGCGGCGCACCGGCGAGCGCCGCGCAGGCCGTTTCCAGCGCGCGGGCGGCTTCGGGCAAAAGCTGCAGGCGGCGCGCTGGTCCGGGTTCCGCGACGAAGGCCAGTTGCCGCTCGGCCTCAGGGTCGGCGGCGAGGACCTGTGCAGTTGCGGTGAGTGCGAGTTCGCCAACGCCGAGCGCGGCGAGGGTGGTTTCCGCCATGGCCGCGCGCGTTTCCGTGCGGCCCAGCGCGGCGCGCACAGCAAGGGCGGCGGCAAGGTGGGGCGCAAGCGCGGCAAGGAGCGCGCTGTCTGCGGCGCCAAGGTCCTCGCGTTCGCGGGTGAGGAGGAGCCACGCTTCGCCGCCTGCAGGGGCGCCGACGCGGACCGCGCGGGCGTGGTTGATCCGCATGGCGCCAAGCGCGGCGCGCTGCGCGGCAAGCGTGGCCTGCGCATCGAAATCGAGCATTTCGCCCAGCGTGTAGACGCGGCCGGTACGCATGGCGGTGCCGGGAAACAGGCCCAGCGCGGCGAGCCGGGCAAGGTCGAGCGGCGGATCGCTGCTGGCACGCGCGGCGTCGGCGCGGACGGTGAGGGTGGGGGTCGCGGAACCGGGCGGGGCGAGCGCCAGTGCCGCGCGGCGCGCGCCAGTGCGCTGGAGCAGGTTGCCGAGAAAGCGCTGCCACGGCGGGTCCTCCAACAGACCTTCCATGAGGGGCAAGTAAAGCTCGCGTTGATCGGTCGAAAGGAATGCCATGGCGCTATGCTCCCATATGGGAGCTTTGCGCAGGCGCGCAAGAGGCCATGTGCGCTGCCAAGTTCCCCGAGACGCGAGAGCGCCATGTCCGATCCAGTTTCGAAGTCCACCCTGACCCACATCCAGCGCCTCGAGGCCGAGGCGATCCACATCATGCGCGAAGTGGTGGCCGAGGCGACCAATCCGGTGATGCTCTATTCGGTGGGCAAGGACAGCGCGGTGATGCTGCACCTTGCGCGCAAGGCGTTCTATCCCAGCCCGCCGCCGTTCCCGCTGCTCCATGTCGATACGACGTGGAAATTCCAGGCGATGTACGAGCTGCGCGAGCGGATGGCGAAGGAAAGCGGCATGGAGCTGCTCGTCTACCAGAACCCGGAAGCCGCCGCGCGCGGGATCAATCCGTTCGATCACGGTTCGCTGCATACGGACATGTGGAAGACCGAAGGGCTCAAGCAGGCGCTCGACAAGTACGGCTTCGACGCAGCCTTCGGCGGCGCGCGGCGCGACGAGGAGAAGAGCCGCGCCAAGGAGCGCATCTTCAGCTTCCGCACCGCCAGCCATGGCTGGGACCCCAAGAACCAGCGCCCGGAGCTGTGGAACATCTACAATGCCCGCAAGAACAAGGGCGAGAGCATCCGCGTGTTCCCGATCTCGAACTGGACCGAGCTCGACATCTGGCAGTACATCCGCCTCAACGACGTGCCGATCGTGCCGCTCTACTTCGCGGCCAGGCGCCCGACGTTCGAGTGGGAAGGCGGCCTGTTCATGGCCGACGACTTGCCGCGGCTTGAGAAGGTGCTGGGCTATCGTCCTGAAATCACGGAACGTTCGATCCGCTTCCGTACGCTCGGCTGCTTCCCGCTGACGGGCGCGGTGGAGAGCGAGGCGACCACGCTCGATGAAGTGATCCAGGAAACGCTGCTGACGACGACGAGCGAGCGGCAGGGCCGCGTGATCGACAAGGATGCCGGCGGGGCTGGCATGGAAGTGAAGAAGCAGCAGGGGTACTTCTGATGTCCGGCACAGATGTGATCTATCAGACCGAGGCGCTGATCGCCGAGGACATCGCGGCCTACCTCGACGTGCACGAGCACAAGTCGATGCTGCGCTTCATCACCTGCGGCAGCGTGGATGATGGAAAGTCCACGCTGATCGGGCGCTTGCTCTACGATTCGAAGATGATCTTCGAGGATCAGCTCGCAGCGCTCGAAAACGACAGCAAAAAGGTCGGCACGCAAGGCGGTGAGATCGACTTCGCGCTGCTGGTTGACGGCCTCGCAGCCGAACGAGAGCAGGGCATTACCATCGACGTCGCCTACCGCTTCTTCAGCACCGAAAAGCGCAAGTTCATCGTCGCGGATTGCCCGGGGCATGAGCAGTACACCCGCAACATGGTGACCGGCGCGAGCACGGCGGACCTCGCGGTGATCCTGATCGATGCGCGCAAGGGTGTGCTGACGCAGACGCGGCGGCACTCTTACCTCGCGCACCTTATCGGCATCCGCCACATCGTGCTCGCGGTGAACAAGATGGACCTGATCGGCTACGATCAGGCGAAGTACGATGCCATCGTGGCGGACTACGCCGCGTTTGCCGCCAGCATCGGGATCGAGGCGTTCACCGCCATGCCGATCTCGGGCTTCAAGGGCGACAACATCACAGCGCTCAGCGAGAACACCCCGTGGTATTCGGGCCCGACGCTGATGAGCCACCTCGAATCCGTCGAAGTGAACACGGCGGCGGAAGCGGCGGGTGTGTTTCGCATGCCGGTGCAGTGGGTGAACCGCCCGAACCTCGATTTCCGGGGCTTCTCGGGCCTCATTGCCAACGGCACCGTGCGCAAGGGCGATGCCGTGCGTGTCCTGCCTTCAGGCAAGACCAGCACCGTTTCGCGCATCGTCACGATGCCAAGTGCCGGTTTCGCAGGCGAAACCGCTGGTGACGGCGATCTGGATGAAGCCGTGGCCGGCCAGTCGGTCACGCTCTGCCTCGCAGACGAGATCGACTGCTCGCGCGGCGATGTGCTGGCGGCTGCCGATGCACCGCCGCAAGTGGCGGACCAGTTCGAGGCAAGCCTCGTGTGGATGGCCGACGAGCCGCTGGTGCCGGGCCGCGCCTATTGGCTGAAGCTCGCCAGCCAGACCGTTTCGGTGACGGTGTCGCAGCCCAAGTGCACGATCAACGTCAATACCCTGGAGCGGCTTGCGGCCAAGACGCTTGAACTCAATGCCATCGGCATGGCCGAGATCACCACCGACCGCGCCATCGTGTTCGAGCCCTATGCCGACAGCCGCACGCTGGGCGGGTTCATCCTGATCGACAAGATCAGCAATGCGACCGTCGCGGCGGGCATGCTGAGCTTCAGCCTGCGCCGCGCGCAGAACGTGCACTGGCAGGCGCTCGACGTGACGCGCGAAGCCCATGCGCGGCTCAAGGGGCAGAGCCCGGCTGTGCTGTGGTTCACCGGGCTTTCGGGCTCAGGCAAGTCGACCATCGCCAATCTCGTCGAGAAGAAGCTCCACGCGCTCGGCAAGCACACGTTCCTGCTCGATGGCGACAATGTGCGCCACGGGCTCAACAAGGACCTGGGCTTTACGGAGGCGGACCGCATTGAAAACATCCGCCGCGTGGGCGAGGTGGCGAAGCTGATGACCGATGCCGGCCTCATCGTGCTGACCGCCTTCATCAGCCCGTTCCGCGCCGAGCGGGATATCGTGCGCGCGATGCTGCCGGAGGACGAGTTCTTCGAGGTCTTCATCGATACGCCGCTGGAGGAAGCCGAGCGGCGCGACGTGAAGGGGCTCTACAAGAAGGCCCGGAGCGGAGCGCTCAAGAACTTCACCGGGATCGACAGCCCCTACGAAGCGCCGGAAAACCCCGAAATCCGCGTGGACACGATGAACGAAACCCCCGAAGAGGCGGCGGAACGCATCGTGGCGCTGATCATCGGCGACTGGATGCCGATCATCTGACGCGTGCAGGGGCCCAAGGGACGATCTGATGGACGATATCGAACTGGCGCGGCATCTGGCGGCAGGCGCCGCGCGGATCCTGATGGATCTGCGTGCCGCCGGGACGCACGAGGGCCCAATTCTTGATCAGAAGGCACTCGGAACGGAGGGCGATCTTCGCGCCAATGCCTGGCTGATGGCCGAGATTGCCGCGCACCGGCCGGATGACGGCGTTCTTTCGGAAGAGACGCAGGATACGCCCGAGCGGCTCGGCAAGTCGCGCGTGTGGATCATCGATCCGCTCGACGGCACGCGCGAGTATGGCGAGGGGCGCAGCGACTGGGCGGTCCATGTCGGGCTTGCGGTGGACGGCACGGCCACGCTGGGCGCAGTGGCGCTGCCGGGGCTCGATCTGGTGCTCGACAGCGGCGCGCCGCACGCGCTTCTGCCGATGGCCGAGGTGCCGCGCTTGCTGGTCAGCCGTACGCGGCCCGCGCATGAAGCGGTCGAGGTTGCCAAGGCTCTGGGCGGCGAACTGGTGCCGATGGGCTCGGCGGGCGCGAAGGCCATGGCGGTCGTGCGCGGCGAGGCGGAAATCTACCTCCATTCGGGCGGCCAGTATGAGTGGGACAACTGCGCGCCAGTGGCCGTGGCTGCCGCTGCCGGTCTCCATGTCTCGCGCATCGATGGGTCGCCGCTCGTCTACAACAACCGCGATACCTATCTGCCGGACCTTCTCATTTGCCGGCAGGAATGGGCAGACCGAGTCCTTGGTGCCGTTACGGCAATCGAGGCTTGACCGGTTTCCGGTTTGCAGACACGGATGAGGCAATGATCGATCCCCGCCTGTTTCGTGACGTGCTCGGTGCCTACCCCACCGGGGTCTGCGTGATCACTGCGCTTGCCGAAAATGGCGAGCGCTTCGGCCTCGTCGTCGGCTCGTTCACGTCGATCTCGCTTGATCCGCCACTGGTCGGCTTCTTCCCGGACAAGCGCTCCGGCACCTGGCCCAGGATCGAGGCTACCGGCCGCTTCTGCGTCAACGTGCTGGGCGCGGACCAGCTTTCGCTCTGCCACCGCTTTGCCGCGCGCGCGGACGACAAGTTTGCCGAACTGGCGCATGGCCTCAGCCCGGCGGGCCTGCCGGTGCTCGACAACGCGATTGCCTGGATCGATTGCACGATCGAGCGCGTGACCGAAGTGGGCGATCACTGGCTGGTGGTCGGCGCGGTCGAGGCGCTGGGCAAGCAGGGCGAGGGCAACCCGCTGCTGTTCTTCCGCGGGCAGTATCACGACCTCGCGTTGCTCGCCGACTGACCTGCACTTTTTTCTACCGAGCGGTAGATTTTTTGCGTTCCGACCCCTCAGTTTGATTTCGGTCAAGGATCGGAAGCACCGGGCCTGCGACAAGGATGGGGCGCGGAAGGACCGGCTGTCATTCCCCCTTCCGCCGATTTCTCCCCGACTTCGGGCGGCGAGCACCCCTCGCCGCCCTCTTTTCGTTATGTTTTTTGGCAGGCTTTACGGATGCATGATTGCCGCAGACCTCTCCGGCTGGTAGAACCGGAATGGATGAGCGCCTGTGACACTTGCATAGTCCGCAATCGGGCGATTTGCGCCGGTCTCGAACACCCCGAGATTACGGCCCTCAGCGCCATGGGCCGTCGCCGCTCCGTTTCCGCCGGTGAACCGCTGATCTGGGAAGACGACGACTCGCTCCTCGTCGCCAATGTGATCGAGGGCGTGCTCAAGCTGACGACCAGCACGGCTGACGGGCGCGAGCAGATCGTTGGCGTCGCCTATCCGTCCGATTTCATCGGGCGCCCGTTCGGCCAGACGAGCGCCGCCAGCGTTGTCGCGCTCACGGACGCGCGCGTCTGCGTGTTCGCCCGCAACGATTTCGACCGCTTCGCGCGCGAGCACCCGGAACTGGAACACAAGCTGCTCGAACGCACCTTGGCGGAGCTTGATCGCACCCGCGCGTGGATGATGCTGCTTGGCCGAAAGAGCGCGCCGGAAAAGATCGCCACGTTCCTGCTCGATATGTCCGAACGCCTCGCCGACAATGGCTGCATGGCGCACACGGGGCCGGCGCGGAACTTCACGCTGCCGTTCTCGCGCCAGCAGGTGGCTGATCTGCTCGGCCTGACCATCGAGACGGTGAGCCGCCAGTTCACCAAGCTCAAGGCTGATGGCGTTGTCGCCCTGCCGGGGCGGCGCGATGTCGAGATCCTCGACCGCGCTTCGTTGGAATTGCTCGCGGGCTAGGCCTTGGCCGCCTCGTGACGGCGGCACCATTCCCTGATCAGCGGCAGGTAGCGTTCGGGCGCATCGCGCAGGATGGCGTGCGCGGCGCCTGGGATGGTGCGGTACTGCGCACCCGGCACGCGGCGGGCGAAACCTGCGACCGTGGCGGGGCGCGACTCGTCGTATTCACCCGCAACGAACAGCGTTCGGCGGCCATCGAGGCGGGCCAGCAGCGGTTCGCCATCGTAATCGCGCAGAGTGCCGGTGGCGCGGAATTCGACCGGGCCCCACATGCCGTTGTAGACCGCTTCGCCCGCATGGGGCGGCATCGCATCGCGATAGGCGGCGATGCGCGGATCGCCCGGCGTGCGCCAGACGTGGCGGCTGAGGTAGGCGTCATCTGCGGCGGCGCATTGTTCGGGGCCGGGCGGTGCCGGGCTTTCGCAGGCAGCCAGCGTCGCGCGCCACTGGCCGGGGAGTTCACTGCGCAGCACATTGGCATCGGCGATCCAGCTGCGGGTCGAGACCAGCGGCGACTGGATGATGAGGCCGGCGAGCGCGGCGGGGCGGCGGGCGCCGTATTCCAGCGCCAGCGTCCCGCCCCAGCTGCCGCCGCCAAGGTGCCAGCGCGCTACGCCGAGTGCGCGGCGAACCGCGTCGATCTCGTCGACAAAGCGCTCCACCCGCCAGTTGCGTGGATCGCCGGGAGCATCGGAGCGGCCGCTGTCGAGCTGGTCGTAGAGGATGATCGCGCGTTCATCCGCCAGCGCCGTGAGCGCGAGCAATCCGGCATGACCGCTGCCGGGGCCGCCGTGGCAATAGACGAGCGGAAGGCGCGGCCCGGCAAGGTCGCCGTTGACGCGGACGTAGAGCCGCCCGCCCTCGACCGGGACCATGAGTTCGCGGTCGGGCTTGATCCGCACGGGCAGGGCGGGGCCAGGCGTAGCAGCGCGGGCGAGCGGGGCAGCGGCCATGGCAGCAAGGCCGGAGCCGATCAGATGGCGGCGGGTGATGTGCGGTTGCATGGCGCCTATAGTGCCGGGCGCGCGCGGCGATGCAAGCAAACGCATCGACGGGCGGAAAGCTGAGCCGAAGCCCTGCTTTCCGCCCGCCGCCCGCCACCACTCCTGAGAGGGGGGGGATTGCGCTGCCGCTGCGGGGAGGGTCGGAGGCCATCCGCAGTCCGGCAGCGCAATTGATCAGAAGCGGTAGGACACGCCCGCGCTGACGATCCACGCGTTGATCTTGTGGCGCGTGGTGAGCGCCTCGACACCGCCAGCGGTGTAGAAGTGCGCCGTGGTGTTGACCCAGTACTTCTTGGCATCGAGGCTGAGCCCGAAGCCCTTGTTGCCGAGCGCGACGTCCACGCCGCCCTGCACAGCCGCGCCGACTTCGTTGGAGAGGCGCACGCGCGCCGCACCGAGCGAAGCCGCAGCCGCGCCGGGGCGTTCGGCCAGCCACAGATAGAGCGCCGGACCTGCGCCGATATAGGGCTTGATCCCCCCGGCGAGCGGCAGGTGGTACTTCACCGTCAATGTGGCCGGGATCAGCACCGCGTGGTCGACGATGGCCGCACCCGCAAGGGGCCCCGCGCCGGTGACATGGTGCGAACTGGTGCAGCAGATCGTTTCGGCCGAGATGTTCTTGTTGAAGAAGTATTCGACCGCCAGTGTCGGCACGACATTGTCGTTCGCCTTGGTCTGCGAACCGGCGGGCAAGCCGATGAGGTCCTTGTCGACCCGGCTGATCTTGCCATCGGGCAGCACGGCGGAGCCGAGCACCTTGATCTGCCAGTGGCCATCGGTCGAACCGGCATAAGCAGGCGCGGCGCCGATAGCGGTGGTAGCAAGCGCCGCACCGATTGCGACAGCGTTGAGAGTCTTCATGAGCTGGGGCTCCTCAAAGCTGCGGATGTCCTACCCCTCGCAGGACTGCATGTGACCGCAGCACACAGTTGCAATGACGTGAGGACGCACTCGCAACATTGACGAAGCGCAAATCGCGACAAGAAAAAATAACCGATTCGGATAATGAAATCCGACCCTTCGTGAAACAGCTGACGGAAATTGACACGGGTCAATGTTGCGCAGGCGAAGGACGGGCAGGGACGGGCCTGGATTTGATCCGGCAATCTGCTTGGAAGGGTGCTTCCCATGGACTCCGTACTCCCGCGCACTGGCCTATGGCTTGGCGCGTTGTTATTCGCGGTGATCGCCACCGCGCTGGCAGCCGACATCGGCTTTGCCGTCCACATGATGATCTGCGCGCTGGCCGCGTTGATCGGTCTTGTCATCACCGTGCGTGGCTGGGATCCGGCTGCCGCAATTCGCCCAGTCGATTTAGGGCGTTACGACGATGATCTGATTCGTCTGGGCGTCATCGCCACGGTATTCTGGGGCATGGCCGGGTTCCTTGCGGGGCTCTACATCGCGCTCGAGCTCGCCTTCCCGCAGCTCAATCTGGGGCTGCAATGGATCAACTTCGGGCGCCTCAGGCCGCTGCACACATCGGCGGTGATCTTCGCGTTCGGCGGCAATGCGCTGATCGCGACGTCGTTCTACGTCGTCCAGCGCACCTGCCGCACGCGGCTTGCCTTCCCCGGTCTCGCGACATTCGTGTTCTGGGGATACCAGCTCTTCATCGTGCTGGCGGCGACTGGCTACCTCATGGGAATTACCCAGGGCAAGGAGTACGCTGAACCAGAATGGTACGTCGATCTGTGGCTCACCGTGGTCTGGGTTGCCTACCTCGCGGTGTTCGTCGGCACACTGCTGAAGCGCAGCGAACCGCACATCTACGTCGCCAACTGGTTCTACCTCTCGTTCATCCTGACGGTGGCGATGCTCCACCTCGTCAACAACATCAACGTGCCCGTCAGCTGGTTCGGATCGCGCAGCTATCCGCTGTTCGGCGGCGTGCAGGGCGCGCTGGTCGAGTGGTGGTACGGCCACAACGCGGTGGGCTTCTTCCTCACCGCCGGCTTCCTCGCGATGATGTACTACTTCGTGCCGAAGCAGGCCGAACGCCCGGTCTATTCCTACCGGCTTTCGATCATCCACTTCTGGGCGTTGATCTTCCTTTATATCTGGGCGGGTCCGCACCACCTCCACTACACCGCGCTGCCTGATTGGGCGCAGACGCTGGGCATGGTCTTCTCGGTCATGCTGTGGATGCCGAGCTGGGGCGGCATGATCAACGGCCTGATGACGCTGAACGGCGCCTGGGACAAGATCCGCACCGATCCGATCCTGCGCATGATGGTCCTCGCGCTCGCCTTCTACGGCATGAGCACCTTCGAGGGCCCGATGATGAGCATCAAGTCGGTCAACTCGCTCAGCCACTACACCGACTGGACGATCGGCCACGTGCATTCGGGCGCGCTGGGGTGGAACGGCATGATCACGTTCAGCTGCCTCTACTACCTCGCGCCGCGCCTGTGGGGCCGTGAGCGGCTGTACAGCCTGCGCATGGTGAACTGGCACTTCTGGCTCGCGACCCTCGGCATCGTTTTCTACACCGCCTCGATGTGGGTGGCGGGGATCACCCAGGGCCTGATGTGGCGCGAATACGGGCCGGACGGCTATCTGGTGAACTCCTTCGCCGATACCGTCGCCGCGCTTCACCCGATGTATACGCTGCGTGTCTTCGGCGGGCTGCTCTACCTCTCGGGCGCCACGGTGATGGCCATCAACATCACCCGCACGATCCTCGGCCACACCCGCGAGGAACAGCCGCTGCACTCCGCCGCGTTCGATCCGGCGCGCGACGTGCCGCTCGCCGCCCCGCTCGCCATCTGACCCGGCCGTTCAGGAGAAATCGACATGGCTACTTTCATGGAACGCCACCGGAAGCTGGAACGCAACGTCACCCTGCTAGGCGTGCTCGCCTTCGCGGCGGTGACGGTGGGCGGGATCGTCGAGATCGCACCGCTGTTCTGGATCGATAACACGATCGAAAAAGTGCAGGGGATGCGCCCCTACACTCCGCTCGAGCAGGCCGGACGGGACATCTACGTCCGCGAGGGCTGCTACGTCTGCCACAGCCAGATGATCCGCCCCTTCCGCGACGAAGTGGAGCGCTACGGCCACTACAGCCTCGCGGCAGAATCGATGTACGACCATCCGTTCCAGTGGGGCTCCAAGCGGACCGGGCCGGATCTGGCGCGCGTCGGCGGCAAGTATTCGGATGAATGGCACGTCCAGCACCTCAGCGATCCGCGCTCGGTCGTGCCGGAATCGATCATGCCGACTTACGCCTTCCTCAAGGAGCAGGATCTCAACCAGGGCGACATGGTGCCCGCGTTGCAGACGCTGGAGCGGGTGGGCGTGCCTTATACCAAGGACGAGATTGCCGCCGCCAACGAGGACATGAAGGCGCAGGCTGATCCCGATGCCGATCATGCCGCGTTCCTCAAGCACTATCCCGGCGCCACGGCGCGCGACTTCGACGGCGATCCCAAGCGCCTGACCGAAATGGACGCGCTCGTCGCCTATCTCCAGGTGCTCGGCACGATGGTCGATGTGAATGCGCCCGCAGCGCAGGAACATCTGGCAAAGGAGAAGGGCAGATGAGCTTTCTCCAGCTTTCCACCCATTCGACTTATGACCTGCTGCGGCATCTGGCCGACAGCTGGGGCCTGATGATCATGGCGCTGGTGTTCGTGGCGCTGTGTCTCTGGCCGTTCCGCCCCGGCGGACGCGCGGCGAGCCGCGATGCGGCGCTCTCGATCTTCGAGGATGATTCCAATGACGCATGACCACAACCATCACGCCAAGGTGATCGACGACGCGACTGGCACGGCAAAGGTCGGCCACGAGTGGGACGGGATCGAAGAACTCGATACGCCGCTGCCGCGCTGGTGGCTGTGGACTTTCTACGCCTCGATCCTGTTCGCGCTCGTCTATGTCGTGCTTTATCCCGCGATCCCGGGGCTCCATTCGGCTAGCAAGGGTGTGCTGGGCTGGTCGAGCCGGGGCGTGCTGGCCGATGAAGTCGCGCATGAAAAGGCCGAGCACCAGGGCGTGCGCGATGCCATCGCGGCAACGCCGATCGAAGCGCTGGCTGCCAACCCGCAGCTGCAGCGCGCGGCCATCGAAGGCGGGCGCGCGGCGTTCAAGGTGAACTGCGTGCAGTGCCACGGCGCGGGCGCGGCGGGGGCGAAAGGTTATCCCAACCTCAATGACGACGACTGGCTGTGGGGCGGCGATCTGAGCACGATCCAGCAGACCCTGATCAACGGCGTGCGCTATCCCGGCAACGATGCCACCCGCAGCAGCCAGATGCCGAGCTTCGGCAAGGATGGCATCCTGACGGCGGCGCAAGTGCAGGATGTGGTCAGCCATGTCCGCGTGCTGAGCAAGCAGGACCCGGCGAACGGCTCTTCGCGCCGCGGCGCGCAGATCTTCGCGGACAACTGCGCCGTCTGTCACGGCGCGAACGGCGAGGGCAACCGCAGCGTCGGTGCGCCGAGGCTCAGCGACAAGATCTGGCTCTACGGCGGTGACCGTGCCTCGCTCGTCAACACGGTGACCAATGCCCATGCCGGGGTGATGCCCGCATGGACCGGTCGCCTCGATCCGGTGACGATCAAGATGCTCGCCGTCTACGTCCACTCGCTGGGCGGCGGCGAGGCCGCACCGGCGCCCGCAGCACCTGCGGCAGCGCCTGCTGCGGGGGCAGCGCAGTAACAGCCATGAACATGATGGATCCCAACATGACGGAAGCGCCGGCTCCGCTCTATGCCAAGCGCACGGCGGTGTTTCCAAAGAAGATCGACGGGCCGTTCCGCCGCTTCAAGTGGTTCGTCATGGCGGTGTGCCTCGCCGTCTACTGGGGCACGCCGTGGATCCGCTGGGACCGGGGGCCGCACGCCCCGGGCCAGGCGGTGCTGATCGATCTGGCGCACCGCCGGTTCTACATGTTCGATATCGAGATATGGCCGCAGGAGTTCTACTTCGTGGCGGGCATGCTGATCATGGCGGGGATCGGGCTGTTCCTCGTCACCAGCGCGGTGGGCCGGGCATGGTGCGGCTATGCCTGCCCGCAGACGGTGTGGACGGACCTCTACCAGCACGTCGACCGCCTGATCGACGGCGACCGCAATGCGCAGATGCGCCTCAATGCGGCGCCGTGGACGCCTGCCAAGTTTGCCCGGCGGACGTTCAAGTGGGGCGTCTACCTCGGCATCGCCTTCGTAACGGGCGGCGCGTGGATCTTCTACTTTGCCGATGCGCCCACGCTGCAGCGCGAATTCTGGACCGGGACGGCGGCGCCTGTCGCTTATGCCTGCACCGGCATCCTCACCTTCACGACCTTCTGGCTCGGCGGCTTCATGCGCGAGCAGGTGTGCATCTACATGTGCCCCTGGCCGCGCATCCAGACCGCAATGCTGGATGAGAACTCGCTCACCGTCACCTACAAGCATTGGCGGGGCGAACCGCGCGGATCGCTGAAGGAAGCGAAGAATGCGGCGAGCCCGCTGGGTGACTGCATCGACTGCAAGCAGTGCGTCGCCGTGTGCCCCACCGGCATCGACATCCGCGAAGGGCCGCAGATCGGCTGCATCACGTGCGCCTTGTGCGTCGATGCCTGTGACCGGGCGATGGCTTCGGTCGGTCGTCCGCGCGGCCTCATCGACTATTGCACGCTGGTAGACGCTGAGCGCGAGACCAAGGGCGAACCGGCGCGTCCGGCACTGAAGGTGCTGCTGCGCCCTCGGCTGATTGCCTACTTCGCAGTGTGGGGCGGCATTGGCCTTGCGCTGCTGTTCATGCTCGGCGCGCGCGAGCGGCTGACCATGTCGGTGGCGCGTGAACGCAATCCGGAGTTCGTGCAGCTTTCGGGCGGCGCAGTGCGCAATGCCTTCACGCTGGCGCTGCGCAACATGGAAGACCGCCCGCGCACCTTGCGGATTGCCGCCGAGGGGCTGCCGGGAGCTGCGCTTTACACCGACGACATGGCGCCGGGCGCCGCCCGCGCCAGCCTCGACGTTCCGGTCCCGGCGGACAGCACCGCCAAGGTGCGGCTCTACGCCGTAGTGCCCGCAGACAAGGCCCGCCCGCAGGACTTCGCGCTCACCGCAACGCCGCTCGACAATGAAGGCCGCGCGCCGCGCCGCGAAACGCACTTTGCCGCACCGGGCGGCGAGCATGAGCACGAGGAAGAGGAGCACGATTGATGACGTACTCCCACACCCCACACATCCGTTCGTGTCGAGCGAAGTCGAGACACCAGGCGCCGCGGATGGTGTCTCGACTTCGGGGCTTTGCCCCGAAGTTTATCCCGAGCTTGTCGAGGGTCTCGACACGAACGGACCTTGTTTTGGAGATTCAGCGATGAACACTGCGAACCGCATGCAGCGCGCACCACGTCCCTTCACCGGGCGGCACATGGCGCTCGTCATGGTGGCCTTCTTCGGCGTGGTGATCGCGGTCAACGTGCTGCTCGCCAACCTCGCGGTTTCGACTTTCAGCGGGACGGTGGTCGAGAATTCCTACGTGGCGAGCCAGGAGTTCAACCGCTGGCTGGGCGCGGCGCAGGCCGACAAGGCGCTGGGATGGAAGCTGGCCATTGTGCACGTTCTGGCGGACCATGGGGGAGCGGACAAGGTGCGCTTCACCCTTTCGGACGCGAGTGGCCGTCCGCTGACCGGCGCCGCCGTGCGTGCGCAGGCGGATCACCCGCTGGGTGCCAAGGCCCCGGTCGTGATGACCCCGCGCGAAGTTGCCCCCGGCGTCTATGAAGCCGCGCTGCCTGCTGGCCGCTGGCACGTCGGCATCGAAGCGCGGGCGATGGGCCACGTGTGGCATGCCGAGGATGATGCGCTGTGAACGCGGCATCAACGCGCCTCGCCCCCGCGATCAGCCGCAGCGTGCTGGCAGTGCCCGGCATGCACTGCGCGGGCTGCATGGGCAAAGTCGAGCGCGCGCTGGGCGCGGTGCCCGGCGTTGCTTCGGCGCGGGCCAACCTGACGGCGCGGACTATCGCGGTCAATCACACCGATGCGGTCGAAATCCCCGTGCTGGTCGCCGCGCTCGCGGGCGCGGGCTTTGCCGCGCAGCCGCGCGAGGATGTGCTCGAGCCGCCTTCGGCCTCGCGCGAATTGCTCGCGCCGCTGGCGGTGGCGGCGTTCGCCTGCATGAACGTCATGCTGCTCTCGGTCAGCGTCTGGTCGGGCGCGGACGGCAGCACGCGCGATCTGTTCCACTGGCTTTCGGCGCTGATCGGGGTGCCCGCGATCCTCTATGCCGGGCAGCCGTTCTTCCGCTCGGCATGGAGCGCCCTTAAGCGTGGTCGCACCAACATGGACGTGCCGATCTCCATCGGCGTGACACTGGCGACGGGCCTTTCCTGCTACGAGACGCTGACCGGCGGCAAGGAAGCCTGGTTCGATGGCACCTTGATGCTGCTGCTGTTCCTCCTTGCCGGCCGCGCGCTCGATGCGATGATGCGGGATCGTGCGCGGGCAGGGGTGGCAGCTTTGCTGCGTCAGGCCGCGAGCGGGGCGATGATCGTCGGCGCGGATGGCCAGTTGCACTGGACCGCTGCGGCGGCGCTTGCGCCCGGCATGCTGATGCGCGTCGCGGCGGGCGAGCGGCTGGCAGCGGACGGTGAAATCGCCCATGGAACCGGACGCTTCGACCAGTCGCTGCTGACGGGAGAGACCGCACCAGTGCCCGCAGGCCCCGGCCAGCGCGTGCTGGCTGGCATGCTCAATCTCGATGCGCCGGTCGATGTGATCGTGACCGCCGCCGGGCAGGGCACTGCGCTCGCCGAAATCGCGCAGGCGATGGAAAGCGCCGGGCAGGCCAAGAGCGCGTTCGTGCGCATCGCCGACCGCGCCTCGCGGCTCTATGCGCCCGCCGTCCACACGCTGGCGGCGCTCAGCTTTGTCGGCTGGCTGATTGCAGGCGCTTCGTTCCATCAGGCGCTGGTGGTGGGCATCGCGGTGCTGATCATCACGTGTCCGTGCGCGCTGGGCCTTGCCGTGCCGGTGGCGCAAGTCGTCGCAGCGGGCGCATTGCTGAAGCAGGGCGTGATGGTGAAGGACGGCAGCGCCATCGAACGCCTCGCGCATGTCGACCGCGTGCTGCTCGACAAGACCGGCACGCTGACGATGGGGCGCCCGATGCCTGATGCAGCAGCGCTCGATGCGCTGTCCGACGAGGAAGCATCGGTTGCGCTCGCGCTCGCCAGCCACAGCCGCCATCCGCTGTCGCAAGCTCTCGCGCTGGCCCTGGCTGCGCGCGGCGTGCGCGGGGCCACTCTGGAGCAGGTGCAGGAGACTGCCGGTCGCGGTGTCAGCGGCTTGTGGAACGGACTTATGGTCTCGCTCGGGCGGCCTGCGCAGTCGGTCGGCACGTCTGCCGCGCTTGCCATCGGCGCGGGGCCGGTGCGCGTGATCGGCTTTGCCGACCGCCTGCGTCCCGATGCGCGCGCGGCGCTGGCGGAAATGGCGCAGCTCGGCATTCAGGCCTCGATCCTTTCCGGCGACAATGCCGCGGCGGTCAGGGTGACGGCGCGTGAGACGGGGCTCACCGGGCAAGCCGCCGCTCTCCCGGCGGACAAGCTCGACGCGATCCAGCGCCTGCAGCGCTCGGGCAAGTGCGTGCTGATGGTGGGCGATGGGATCAACGATGGCCCCGCGCTGGCTGCTGCCGATGCCTCCATCGCGCCGGGCAGCGCCAGCGACGTGGGGCGGCAGGCCGCAGACTTCGTGTTCACCGGCGATTCGTTGCTCGCCCTCCCGCGCGCCGTCCGCGCCAGCCGGCGGACGATGCGCGTGGTGCGCGAGAACTTCGCCGCCGCGATCCTCTACAATGCGTTTGCCGTGCCGCTGGCGATGGCGGGCCTCGTCACGCCGCTGATGGCCGCGATTGCCATGGCGACCTCGTCGCTGATCGTGGTCGGAAATTCGCTCCGGCTGACGGGAGCCGCGAAATGACGTCGATCCTCATCCTCATCCCCATCGCGCTTGGCATGGGGCTCACCGGTCTGGCGGCCTTTTTCTGGGCGCTGCGGGGCGGGCAGTTCAGCGATCTCGATGGTGCCGCCGCGCGCATCCTGATCGACGAGGATCAGCCGCTGTGAGACGAACTTTCGCCCTGCTCAGCGCGCTCGCTGCGCTCCAGCTGGCAATTCCGGCGCAGGCTGCGCATCCGACAATGGTCGCGCTGTGCGGCGGTGGCGCGCCCATTCCGCTGCCGACAAAAAATAACGAGGCAGACAAGCAGTGTTGCAAGATTTGCCATAGCGCAATGCGCAAGCGTTTCGCCGGTGGCACCTGCTGCAGTGGAGACGACGACGAAGAGGATACCGGGCAATGAACGGGCCAACCACCGCTGAGCAGTTTGCCGACTGGACCTACTATCCCGAGCTGCTCGCCCGGCCCGTGCCCCGCTACACCAGCTACCCGACGGCGGCCGAATTCGTCGAGGAAAGCTTCGAACTGCGCCAGCGCATTGCGCTGACCAGCCTGACCGGGCCGGTCTCGATCTACCTGCACATCCCCTATTGCGAGGAAATCTGCTGGTACTGCGGCTGCAACACCGGCGCTGCCAACAAGCGCCACCGCCTGACCGCCTATCTCGAAGCGCTCCACCGCGAGATCGCGCTGGTGGCGGACATGCTCGATCCGTCCGTCCACATCGAGCACATCGCGTTCGGCGGCGGCAGCCCCAATGCCGTGCCGCCGACCGAGTTCGTGCGGCTGATCGATGCGCTGGTTCTGGCGTTCCGCTTCGTGCGCCCCGCGCTTTCGGTCGAACTTGATCCGCGCACCCTCACGCGTGACTGGCTGACCGCGATCCGCGGCATCGGCGTCACCCGCGTCAGCCTTGGCGTGCAGACGCTGAACCCCGCCGTGCAGGCCGCCATCGGGCGCGTGCAGCCGATCGAGATGATCGAGCGCGCAGTATCCGGACTGCGCGGGGCCGGCGTCGGCTCGATCAACTTCGATCTCATGTACGGCCTGCCGCATCAGAACGACGAAGTGCTTGCCGAAACGCTGGCGCAGAGCGTCGCCATGGGCCCCAATCGCATTGCGCTGTTCGGCTATGCCCATGTGCCGCACATGATCCCGCGCCAGCGGCGGATCGATGGTTCTGACCTGCCCGACCAGCGCGGGCGCTTCCGCATGGCGGCAATGGGCGCGCGGCAACTGATCGATGCGGGCTATCACGCGGTGGGCTTCGATCACTTCGCGCTGCCGGGCGATCCGCTGGCACGGGCTGCGCTCAGCGGCACGCTGCGGCGCAATTTCCAGGGCTTCACCGAAGATCCGGCCTCCACGCTGATCGGCCTCGGCGCGTCTGCAATCAGCGAACTGCCCGGCCTGATGGTGCAGAACGAGAAGAACCCCGGCCGCTACCGCATGCTGATCGGCGCGGAGCAGATGGCCGGGCGCCGGGGGATCGAGACCGGCCCCGAGGACGAGCGCCGCGCGGCCCTCATCGAAGCGCTGCTATGCAAGGGCGCGGCACGGATCGACGGCGATCTGCTCACCGCTGCGCGGCTCCGGTTGGAGCCGTTCGCTGCGGCAGGCCTCATCACGCTGGACCGCGGCTGGCTGCGGCTGGAAGCCGGCGCAGCACCTTATGCGCGGGCAATCGCCTCGGTGTTCGACGCTTATCGGACGGAAGAGCGCAGCTTCAGCTCGGCGATCTGAGCGGGGTCCGGCGCGGCCATTTCTGCACTGGATACCAACCCCGCTCATGCTGAGCTTGTCGAAGCATGTTGGCGCGACCCTTGGGTATGATGCTTCGACAAGCTCAGCATGAGCGGGCTGGGTGATGGAAGACATCGGCACCCCCGCACCGAAGAATAGCTATGCACCCTCGCGATTGCAGGCTGCATGCAGGCCCCCCGCGCGTTAGGTCAGGATGCCTGTTCAACAGCCCCAGCGAGTTCTCATGAAGCCTATCGAAACCATCATGCGCACCGCCCCGGTCATTCCGGTGCTGGTGATCGAGGACGTGGCCCATGCCGTGCCCGTGGCGCGCGCGCTGGTGGCGGGCGGTCTGCGCGTGCTCGAAGTCACGCTGCGCACGCCCGTCGCGCTCGATGTGATCCGGGCCATGAAGTCGGTTGAAGGCGCCATCGTCGGCGCGGGCACGGTCACCGATCCCGCCACGCTCAAGGCCTCGATCGATGCGGGGGCCGAGTTCATCGTCTCGCCCGGCCTCACCGAGCGGCTCGGCGCGGCAGCGGTGTCCTCGGGCATTCCCTACCTTCCGGGTGTCGCCAATGCCGGTGACATCATGCGCGGGCTCGATCTGGGGCTCACGCATTTCAAGTTCTTCCCGGCAGAGACGTCTGGCGGTCTGCCCGCCCTCAAAGCGCTTGCGGCGCCGTTCCATCAGTGCCAGTTTTGCCCGACGGGAGGGATTACCTTGCAAAGCGCGCCGGGCTGGCTCGATTTCGGGCCGGTACTCTGTGTCGGCGGCAGCTGGGTGGTGGGCCCAGTTAAATCTGGGGGCGCTCCCGATAGCGCCGCAATCGAAGCGGCAGCGCGCGCGGCAGCGGCTCTGCGGCAAGAGTGAGACGCAAGTCGGGGAAGGCCAAGCCCATGGCGGATAGTTCTTTGGGGATCGACACGCTAAGAGACCGCCTGCAGCAGCTGCATGCACAGACGGCTGAAACCCCGCTGTTCAACCCGGTGTTCCAGCTGAGCCACGATCTTTCGCGCCGGCTGGAAAGCGGCGCGCTCGATCTCTCGGCCATGGAAGGCCTTGTCGCCGCGCTGGAATGCGAAGGTCTGCAGGCGCGTGCGGCCAAGCTGCGCGGCCTGATCGCGCCGACCGATGCGGCCGAAAACCTTGCCCGCCTGTCATCGCTGCTCAACGAGGAAGACGGGTTCTCCGAATTCCGCAAGCGTTGGGAACGGCCGCTGCTCCACGCCGTGTTCACCGCGCACCCGACCTTCCTGCTCAGCCCCGCCGAATCCGATGCCGTGGCCGAAGCCGCGCTGGCCGACGACCCCATGGCGGCCACCGTCTGCCAGGTGCCCGGCTCCGGCCCCAAGGTGACGCTCGATTTCGAGCACGCCGAGGCGCTCGCCGCGATCGAACGAGCGGGTGCCGCGCGTGATCGGATCAATGCCGCGCTGCTGGCCCACGCCCGCACCCGCTGGCCGGGCCGCTGGCTCGATTTCCGCCCGCTGCCGTTCCGCTTCGCCAGCTGGGTCGGCTATGACATGGACGGGCGGACTGACATTTCGTGGTCCACCTCGGTGGCCTACCGGCTGCAGGAAAAGGCGCGGCGGCTGGAAGGCTATGCGGCGCAGCTGGCGGCGGTGGTGCCCAATCACGCGCTTCTCGCCACCCTGCACGGCGCAGCGGCGCACGCGGCGGAGATGGCGGCGCTGTTCACCGGCCTCGGCGCGGAACCCGAAGCGCTGGCAGCGGCGGCCAATGCGCTGACGGCGGAGCATCCGGACAAGCTGCTGTCGCTGACCCCCGTGATCGCTGCGCTGGAAGCCGAAGCCAAGGCGGCGGATGGTGAAGCCGCCATCGCGCTGGCCGTGCTGGCGGGGGCGATGCGCGCGGACGGGCTCGGCATGGGCTGGATCCACTTCCGCGTGAACGCTTCGCAGCTTCTGAATGCGCTGCGGCGGCGGATCGATCCCGAAGGCACGATGGACCTCGCCAGCAAGAGTGCGCTTTCGAAGCTGCGCGAACTGCTTGCCGAAGTGAAGCCGCTGCGCGCCAATTTCGCGGCGCTCGCGATCGAAACGTCGACCGCGATGCGCCAGTTCCTCGTGATGGCGCAGATCCTCCACCACATCGATGCCGATGCGCCGATCCGCATGCTGATCGCCGAATGCGAGCAGCCGCAGACGGTGCTCGCCGCGCTCTATTTCGCGCGGCTGCTGGGGATCGAAGGCAAGGTCGACGTTTCGCCGCTGTTCGAGACCGAAGCGGCGCTGGAGCATGGTGGCCGCTTCCTCGAAGCCTTGCTCGCCGAGGAATCCTACCGCGACTACGTCCGCCTGCGCGGGCGGCTTTCGATCCAGACCGGTTTTTCGGATGCCGGGCGCTTCATGGGGCAGATTCCCGCCGCGCTCGCCATTGAGCGTTTGCAGGGCCGGCTGGCCGCGGCGATGAAAGCGGCGGGGCTCACCGATGTCGCCGCGCTCGTCTTCAACACTCACGGCGAAAGCATGGGCCGCGGCGCGCATCCTTCGGGCTTTGCCGACCGGCTGTCCTGGCCGCTCAGTCGCTGGGCGCGCGGGCGTTTCGCCAAGGCGGACATCGTGCTGGAGCCCGAAGCGAGCTTCCAGGGCGGCGACGGCTATTTGTTCTTCCGCTCGAACGAACTCGCGCTCGCCACGCTGACCCGGATCATCGAGGCGGAGGAAGCCCTGCGCGGGGACGGCGAGGCCGATCCGTTCTACGACCGCACCGACCTCAGCCTTGATTTCTACCGCGCGATCCGCCGCGTGCAGCGCGAGCAGCTGGAAAGCGTGACCTATGCGCGCGCTGTGACGGCGTTCGGGCTCGGCATGCTCAAGACGACCGGCAGCCGCGTGTCGCGCCGCCAGTCGGACATCGCCAGTGACCGCACGATGAGCCTCAGGCAAATCCGCGCGATCCCGCACAATGCGATCCTGCAGCAGATCGGCTATCCGGTGAACGTGATCGCGGGCGCGGGCATCGCGGCGGGCGAGGAGACCGAAGCGGTCGCCGAACTGCTCGGCCGCTCGGCGCGCGGGCGCCAGCTGGTGCGGCTGCTGCGCGCGGCCAATGGTCTCGCTTCGATCAAGACGGTGGCCTGTTTCGGCGAGCTGTTCAATTCGGCCTACTGGGCGAGCCGGCCCTATCGCGGGACCGAGACGGCGCTGGAAGACGCCTGCCTCGCGCTCGCCGAATACCTCACCAAGGACGACCGCGCCGGCGTGTTCCGCCGCCTCGCTTCACGCCTGCGCGTCGACTGGATGAAGCTCCACCGGTTGCTGGCGATGATCCCGCAGGAGGAAGGCCGCAACGCCGCGCAGGACGAGCAGCGCCGCACCATCGCGTTGCTGCAGGCCCTGCGGCTGGCGCTTCTGATGCACATGTTCCTGCGCGCGGTGCAGGTCCCTCCGTTCTCGCGCTCCAACGACGTGAGCCGCGAGGATGTGCTCGAAATGGTCCTCTCGCTGCGGGTCGACGACGCGCTCGCCCAGCTGCGCCGCGCCTATCCGGTGGTGGAGCCCGAAATCGAGGACTTCCCGGTGAACGAACCCACCGACTACCCGGACAACCGTGCCGAAGGCTACGGCGTGATCCGCACCCGGTTCATCGATCCCATCGAGCGGGCGCATGCACTGAACCTCAGAATTTCAGCGGCGATCGCGAACCACTTCGGGGCGCATGGGTGACTTGACAAACTTTGCCATTGCCGGTCATTCCTCGCAAGGAAGGTGACCACATGGCGACGATGAATGTATCCCTGCCCGATCCGATGAAGGCCTGGGTCGAAGGGCAGGCCAAGACCGGGCGATACAGCAACGCGAGCGATTATGTGCGCGATCTGATCCGCCGTGATCAGGAACGCGCGGGCAAGATCGCCGCGATGGACCGCCTGATCGACGAGGCCGAGGCGAGCGGGGTTTCCGAGCACTCGGTCGAGCAGATCTTCGACGACGCGATCCAGCGCGCCGCCGCGAGGTGACGGCAGGATACCGGCTCTCCAAGGCCGCCGAAGCCGATCTTGCGGCCATCGCGGACTACACCGTCGGCATGTTCGGGGCGGCGCAGGCGATTGCCTATCGCGATGGCCTGATCCGGACGTTCGCCTTCCTTGCCGAATTTCCCCATGCAGCGCGCGAACGCCCCGAACTGCGCCTGCGTTCGCGGGTCTATCCCTGCCAATCCCACCTGATCGTGTACCGCATCGACGGCGAGGGCATCTTTATCCAGCGCATCCGCCACAGCCGCGAGGACTGGATCGGGGATGAGGGGTGACGTCCGCTTGCAGTGATCACCCCACATAAGTCCGCCCCTGCTTCACCGGTTTGGCGGGCATTCCGAAGATCGCGCCGGCTGAGAGCCGGGTGCCGCGCACCACCAGTACGAGGGTGTCGCCGGCTTCGATGTTCACGTCCTCGCCGGGGTGCTGGATCGATTGGCCGTTCTGGCGGTCGATCTGGACGATGAAGAAGGCGCCCGCGCCGCGGCGTTCGGCTTCGCCGACGCTTGCGCCCGTCAGCGCGCCCTTGTCCACGGCGGTGACGACTTCGACATCGAGGCCGAGATCGTGGAGGAACCGGCGCGCGTCGGCCATGTGTTCCTCTTCGTGGATGCGGCTGTCGGTGGCGGGGAACAGGATCAGTTCGGTGATCCGTTCGGCGCCGATGTGGGTGGGGAGCACGACCTTGTCTGCGCCCGCGTGGAACAGCTTGCGCTCGGTGGTCGGCGCCTCGCCGCGTGCGATGATCTGGACGGCGGGGTTGAGGCTGCGCGCCGAGAGCGTGATGAACACGTTCGCGGCATCGTCCGGCAGCACCGAAGCAAGCACGCGGGCGTGCATGATCCCGGCGGCGCGCAGGGTTTCTTCCTGCGTTGCCTCGCCCACCATGACCAGCCAGCCCGCCGCGCGGGCTTCCTCCGCCTTTTCGGGGCTGCGCTCGATAATGACGAAAGGATGGCGAGCCTCGGTCAGCGCCTTGGCGAGCTGGAGGCCGATGCGGCCCATGCCGCAGATGATGGCGTGATCCTTGAGGCGGTCTATTTCGGTCTGCATCTTGCCTACCCCCAGGAGTTGGCGAAACTGGAACAGGGTGAACACCTGCACGAGCGCGGACGTGAGCACGATCATGCCGGTGCAGCCGAGCACGATGGTGGCCGTGGTCCACAGCCGCAGGAAATTGGAATCGATCGGGCGGACTTCGCCGTATCCGACCGAGAAGATGGTGAGCAGCACCATGTAGGCCGCATCGCCGACGGGCCAGCCCGCGACGATATAGCCCAGCGTCGCGACGGCGAAGACGACTGCGACATAGATCAGCGTGCCCGTCAGCAGCCGCAGCGGCGAACCGAGCACGCGGCCTGCGCCTTGGGAAAGAGTGGTCAGCTCGTCCATCCGTGCCTCAGCCTCCACCAAGGCGCATCAGCGCGGCCATACCCCAGACCGTGCCGACAATGAGGAACACCCCGGCCAGATCGAGCAGGAACCCGGCGCGCAGCACGCGGGGCATGGCGATATGCCCGGTGCCCCAGGCGAGCGCGTTGGGGCCGGTGCCGGCCGGGAGCATGAAGCCCCAGCTGGCGGCGAGGGCAGCGGGGAGCGCAAGCAGGATCGGGTCCGCCCCGAGCGCGCCGCAGAGCGCAGCGACGACGGGCATGATCCCGCTGGCGGCGGCGATATTGCTGGCGAATTCGGTGACGAGCACGACGAACGAGACGAGCACCAGCGCGACGACCGGCAGCGGCACGGTGCGCAGCGGAAGCATTGCGGTGGCGAGCCAGTCGCTGAGGCCCGAGGTGTCCATCCCCATGGCAAGGCTGAGGCCGCCGCCGAACATCAGGATCACGTCCCAGGGCATGCGGTTGGCCTCTTTCCAGGTCAGCATGGCCCGGCCGGTGCCGTCTGGCAGGACGAACAGGATCAGCCCGGCGATGGCGGCGATGGTGCCGTCCGTCAGCCCGCCCTTGGGAAACAGGCCTTCGGTGAGGGGGAGGGTAACCCACGCCAGCACGGTGAGGAGGAAGAGGGGCACGAGGCGGCGTTCGGGGACGGTCCAGTGGACCGAGTGCTCGATGGCGTTGCGGGCGGCAGCAGGATCGAACGAGCCGGGGCCGATGCGGTGGACGCGGGCGATGATGAAGGCGGCGAGCGGCACGCCGATCAGGACGACGGGGAGGCCGAAGGCGGACCATTCGAGGAAGCTGATCTTCACGCCGAGCGTGCGGTCTAGCAGCGCGGCGGCGATGGCGTTGGTGGGCGTGCCGACGATGGTGCCGTAGCCGCCCAGGGTGGCTGCGAAGGCGACGCCCATGGGGAGCGCGCCGGCCATGCCATCGGTTTCGCCATCCTCGACGCCGCCCGAGGACAGGATGGCGAGGGCCATCGGCATCATGATGAGCGCGGTCGAAGTGTTCGAGATGAACATCGAGATGGCGGCGGTGCTGGCCATCACGGCGAGGAGCAGCCGCACCGGGCTGGTCCCGGCGCGGGCCAGCATGGCAAGCGCGAGGCGGCGGTGGAGGCCGGTCCGCTCGATGGCGAGCGCGAGGAAAGCACCGCCGACGAACAGGAACATGATCGGCGAATAATAGGCCGCTGCGGTCTTGTTGGCATCGACCACGCCGGTGAGCGGGAGGACGATGAAAGGGAGGAGCGCGGTGGCCGACAGCGGCATCGCCTCGGTCATCCACCAGACCGCCATCCACCAGACGAGGCCCGCGGTGTGCCATGCGGTGGGCGGCATCCCGGCAGGCGCGGCGATGAGCAGCGTGGCGAGGAGGCCGAGCGGCCCGGCGATGAGGGCCACGCCTCTGGCGGTCACGCGATCAGTCCCGCTGCGGGACAAGTTGACACAGTTGACACAGTCCAGAGGATTAATTGCATTCGATCAGTTTTGCAGTTTTGATCGCCCCTATCGATCAATGCACTGACCGCACCTGCCACGTCCATTCCGCCACCCCCATTCCGCCACCCATTGCCCCGCCCGCGCAGCGCGCAGGTCCGCCAAAGCCATAGGCGATGAAGGGGCGGGTAGGAAAACGGTTTTGCTGCCTGTGTGGCGGCTTGCCTTGCCGGTCTGCCCGTTGCTCGGGGATTGGGCTGCCTTGGCGAGGCGTCCAAAAGAAAAGCCAAGGCCCGGATCAAGTCCGGGCCGACGAAGCTTTTCGGTGGGGGTGTGCGAGTTCCCTTCTCGCGGGCCCTCTCCCCTGAAGGGGAGAGGGCTATGCGCCTTACTTCGGCGCGATGACCATCAGCATCTGGCGGCCTTCCATGCGGGGGAAGGCTTCGACCTTGGCGATTTCGGCGACGTCGTCCTGCACCTTGCGCAGGAGGTTCATGCCGATCTGCTGGTGCGAGAGTTCGCGGCCGCGGAAGCGGAGGGTGATCTTGACCTTGTCGCCTTCACCGATGAACTTGATCACGTTACGCATCTTGGTGTCGTAATCGTGGTCATCGATGTTCGGACGCATCTTGATCTCCTTGATCTCCTGCGTCTTCTGGCTCTTGCGGGCGAGGTTGGCCTTCTTCTGCGCTTCGTAGCGGAACTTGCCCACATCGAGGAACTTGCAGACCGGCGGATCAGCGTTGGGGGAGACCTCAACAAGGTCGAGCCCGACCTCGTTGGCCTGCTCGATCGCTTCGCGGGTATACATGACGCCCAGATTTTCGCCGTTCTCATCGATCACGCGCACCTTGGGCACGGAGATGAGCTGGTTGTAGCGAGGGCCGGTTTTCACAGGGGGCGCCATCATGCGCCGGGGTGGGGGGGCTATAGTGCTTGCTCCTGATGTTTCCAAAACGGGGGAAGGCTGCTGCGCCAGGCCCCCGCGCGCTCATATCACAATGCGGCGGCAGATAAAGCGGGAAGGTTGGTGTGAGGTTAAGCCGTTTCAATCCCGCGCCACAGGGGAAAGCGGGCGAGCTTGCCCGCAGCTGGCACCAGCGCGTCAATGGCGCGGGCGGGCTGGAGCGCGCCGAGGATGGCAGGGTCGCCTGCATCCATGCCGCCCGTCAGTGCGCCGAAGGCCGGGAGGATCAGGCGGCGCTCGCTGGCGACGGCGCAAGGCCGGGCGACGCTGCGGCCGCGCGCGGTGACGCGCAGCTTGGGGTGAAAGTGGCCGGAAAGCTCGTGTTCTGTCGCACCGGGGCGGGCCTCATGGCGCAGCGCGATGCCGCGCACGGTGAGTTCGGCGAGGCCTTGCGCCTTGACCGACGTGTCCTTGGTATCGTGGTTCCCGGTGATCCAGACCCAGTCGACTGCCCGCATCAGCGCATCGAGCATACCGGCGGCGTGGGGTTCGAGGCGGCCAGGCCCGTGGCTGTCATGGAAATTGTCGCCAAGGCAGAACACGCGGCGTGCACCGGTCTCACGCAGGGCGTCAGCGACTCGGGAAAGCGTTTCGCGGCTGTCGTAGGGCGGGAGCATCTGGCCGCGCGAGGCGTACCAGCTCGCCTTTTCGAGATGGAGATCGGCGACCAGCAGCGCGCGTTCCTCCGCCCAGTAGAGCGCGCGGCTGGGGGCCAGCGCGAAGTCCTGCCCGGCGAACGGAAAAGAGGCGAACGAAACGGGAACCATGGACAGGCCTTGCCGGATTGCGTTTGGCTTGGCAAGACTTGACCCATGAGCATTGCACAAGAGGCTGGAGAGGCCATCTCGAAATCGGATTGGAGCGCGGAAACTGGCCGCGCCCGGACATGGTTCGAAAGCCTGCGGGACCGGATCTGCGCCGAGTTCGAGGCAATCGAGCGCGAGGCGGGGAGCGATGCGAGCTTCACCTACACGCCGTGGAAGCGCGAGCATCATGGCGAGCCGGTTCCCGATGGCGGGGGCGGCGTGCAGGGGCTGATGAAGGGCAAAGTGTTCGAGAAGGTGGGCGTCAACGTCTCCACCGTGGGCGGCACCTTCAGCCCGGACTTTGCCAAGACGATGAACGGCGCGGACCCGGAGAACCCGGCGTTCACCGCGACCGGCATCAGCCTTGTGGCGCACATGGCGAACCCGCATGTGCCTGCTGTCCACATGAACACGCGCTTCCTTACCACGCGCAAGGCTTGGTTCGGCGGCGGCGGCGATCTCAACCCGCCGATCCCTTACGAGGAAGACACGGCGGACTTCCACGCCAGCTACAAGGCGGCGTGCGACAAGCATGATCCGGCCTACTACCCCAAGTTCAAGGCGTGGGCGGACGAGTATTTCTACATCCCGCACCGCAAGGTGCACCGCGGCGTGGGCGGCATTTTCTATGACCACCTCGAATGCCCGAACGACGCAGCGTTCGAGGCGAACTTCGCGTTTACCCGCGATGTGGGCGAGGCGTTTCTGAACGTGTACCCGGCGCTGGTGCGGCGGCGGATGGGGATGGACTTCACGCGAGACGACAAGCTGCAGCAGCTGACGTGGCGCGGGCGCTATGCCGAATTCAACCTCGTCTATGACCGGGGCACGCTGTTTGGCCTGAAGACCGGCGGCAATATCGACGCGATCCTGATGAGCCTGCCGCCTGAGGCTGTGTGGGAGTGAGGTGCTGAAGTTATCTTGAAGAGTAATCTCTCTATGACTGATCGACCCCAAATTCAGCAAGATTTCGACGAACTGCTTGAGAAGGTTAACTCTGTTATAGGAGATTTGGAGAAGTGCTCTGACCGAGTAATTGCGATTGTTGGGGGTGCTATATTGGAGGGCGCCCTAGGAATGATTCTGTTGCATAAGTCAGCTAGTATATCTGACGATGAACGAAAAAGCATAAATAATGGTACAGGGCGTTACGTGGATTATTCGCGCAGAGTAAGTTTAGCTAAGCGTGATAGATTGATTTCAAAAAATGTAAAAAATAATTTGATGATACTAGGGCAAATCAGAAATAGATTTGCCCATAACATAATTGAAGAAACATTCGATTGTAGTGATATTAAAGGACTTTGCTCAAAACTGAAAATAATTGATGAGTTTAATCTAAAACGCGAAATCTCTTCATTTCCGTTAGGAAAAAATGCAGATTTCGAAGAGATAAAAACCGATGCCTTCAAAATGGTTCTTACGGATGAGGATGGATATCAAATCGCTATTTTAAAAAACAGACTAAATAAATCAAGCATTAATAGAAATAATTTCTTGAACTCACTTGAAAGTCTATGGATTTATCTGATCATTGTGCGATTTATCTAACGCTTTTTTGAATATAGTTCATTTATTTATTACCTGCATCCTAACATTTAATATGTGATGTTTAAAAATCTTTTCGATCGCTAGAAGTTTGCATCGCCAAAATGCCGGCGACCACTTTCTGCGGCGCCCAAGTTGTCCAGATCAGGCCGAAGAGGATCGCGGCGGGGATCGGCATCAGGTTGAGGCCCAGCGGCAGCGCGGCGGCGCGGGTGGCGAGGGGGGAGAGCCAGATCAGGACCAGCAGGGTCTTTTCCCATGGCCGCCAGCCCTCGCGCCGACCCATGCCGATGAGGAAGACGATCGGCATGATCAGGAACGGCAGGTCGTAGCTGAACAGGTAGGGCGAGGCGAGCGCAGTGGCGGCGAGGAGCATCGCGCCGGCGGCGAGGTCTGACGGCGCGCGGCGCCAGTAGAGGCAGGCGAGCGCGCCGGTGACGAGAGTGATCACGGCTTGCCCTGCCGTGGCGACAGTTGCGCCGAAGAGCACGCGCAGGGCCGCATAAGGCGTGCACATGCGCAGGAAGAACTCGGCGCTGGGCTGGTTCATCAGGTATTGGCTGACTTCGAAGCTCTGCGGATAGGCGCGCCAGGTCTCGAGCCCGAAGACGGCGAGCGAGGCGAGGCACAGCGCGATGGCAGAGGTGGCGGCGGCGCCAATCGCGGTCCACTTGCGCCCGGCGGCGAGCCAGAAGGGGACGAGCAGCGCAAGATGCGGCTTGATCACCAGCAGGCCGAACAGCGCGCCGGAGAGCGCCTGCGAGCGGCGCAGGGTGAGCACGGCGGCGATCAGCAGAATGCCGGTGACGAAGCCGTTCTGCGCATGGCTGGCAGCGAGATAGGCGCCGGGGAAGGCGAGGACGATGAGCGCACCTGCCGCTCCCGCATCGGGCAGTGCGCGGCGGGCGACGAGGAACCACGCCGCCCAGCCGGCGAGTGCCCAGACGATCCATGCGGCCGCATAAGGCATCAGCCCCAAGGGCGCGGCGAGGAACAGGAACGGCGGCGGATTGACGTAGGCCACCATCTGCCCGGTGCCCGCGGCCATTTGCGCGGCGTGTTCGCTCGCGAGATCGTAGACGCGGGGGGCGGGGCCGCTCAGCAACAGGCGCCCGGTGCCCCAGAACGCGAGGAAATCGCTGCCGACGGTGCCGGTCGCCTCGCGGAATACCTTCACCATCATCGGGATATAGGCGACGAGGATCATCGCGGCATAGACGCGCACTCGTCCGGCATCGAGCCACGACAAGGTGCGCAGGTTGGCCATCAGCCTGGCTTGCAAGTCCTGATCAGCCATTCGCCTCAACTCCCCACCCGTTCGTGTCGAGCCCCTCGACAAGCTCGGGATAAACTTCGGGGCGAAGCCCCGAAGTCGAGACACCGAGCGCTGTGTCTGGTGTCTCGACTTCGCTCGACACGAACGGGAGTTGGGGGTGCCGCAACGATTTGAGAGTTACCAATCCAGCCTCCGGTTCTTGCGCACCTACGTGCCGCTGCGGTCTCGCTATGGCAACACAGGCATGAAAGATTTGCGCATCGGCGGCATTTTCCCTTGTCGGACATGCCGCCGCAGGGCCATCTAGGATGGAAATGCTGCGTCAGTACGAACTTGTCGAACGTGTGCTCGCCTATGATCCGGATGCGGACGAGGCGATGCTCAACCGTGCCTATGTCTATACCGTGCAGAAACACGGCTCGCAGAAGCGCGCTTCGGGCGATCCGTACTTCTCGCACCCCGTTGAAGTTGCGGGCCTGATGACCGAGCTGAAGCTCGATCAGGAGACGATCATCACCGCGCTGCTCCACGATACGGTGGAGGATACGCTTGCCACGGTAGACGAAGTCGAGCGGCTGTTCGGCCCGGAAGTGGCGCGGCTGGTCGACGGGGTGACCAAGCTCTCCAAGATCGAGACGATGAGCGACAAGGAGCGCGCGGCGGAAAATCTGCGCAAGTTCCTGCTCGCGATGTCGGAAGACTTGCGCGTGCTGCTGGTGAAGCTGGCAGACCGGCTGCACAACATGCGCACGCTGCACTACATCAAGAGCGAGGAAAAGCGCCGCCGCATCGCGCGCGAGACGATGGATATCTATGCCCCGCTCGCCGAGCGCGTGGGCATGTACGAATACATGCGCGAGATGCAGCTGCTGGCGTTCGAGCAGCTGGAGCCCGAAGCCTATGCCACGATCACCGGGCGGCTGGGCGCGATCAAGAGCGAGGAAGGCGGGCAGGTCGGCTCGATTGCGCTCTCGATCAAGCAGGCGCTGGCTGAGGCGGGGCTGAAGGTCGAGGTTTCGGGGCGCGAGAAGCACCCGTTCTCGATCTGGCGCAAGATGGCCGAGCGCCACGTGAGCTTCGAGCAGATCACCGACATCATGGCCTTCCGCGTGCTGACCGAGAGCGAGGAGGACTGCTACACCGCGCTCGGTGTGCTGCACCGGACGTGGCAGATGATCCCGGGGCGGTTCAAGGACTATATCTCGACGCCGAAGATGAACGGCTACCGCAGCCTGCACACTTCGCTGATCTACAACAATGCGATGCGCGTCGAAGTGCAGATCAAGACGCAGCAGATGCACCGGATCAACGAGTTCGGTCTGGCCGCGCACTGGGCCTACAAGCAGGGCGCGCTGCCGGACGGGCAGGTCGGCTGGGTCCGCGATCTGGTCGAGATCCTCGAGGCCAGCAGCGACGCGGACGAGCTGCTCGAGAACACGAAGATGGCGATCTATCAGGACCGCATCTTTGCCTTCACCCCCAAGGGCGCGCTCTATCAGCTGCCCAAGGGCGCGACGCCGATCGACTTTGCCTTTGCCGTGCACACCAATCTCGGTGCGCAGGCCGTGGGCGCGAAGATCAACGGGCGGCACGTGCCGCTGCGCACGACGCTGGGCAATGGCGACGTGGTGGAGATCATCAAGAGCCGCAGCAGCGAGCCGCAGCTTTCGTGGCTGGCTTTCGTGGTGACCGGCAAGGCGCGCGCCGCGATCCGCCGCGCGGTGCGCCAGAAGGAACGCGCCGAAATCGCCGAGATCGGGCGCAAGCTCTATGACGAGATTGCCGAGCGCCTGCCGAGCAAGATCGGCAAGAAGGCGCTGGCCGACGCGATCAAGCGCCTGAAGATGGCGACCGAGGAAGACCTGATGGTCGCCATCGGCAGCGCCAAGATCGACGACCGGCAGGTGATGGAAGCGCTCGTACCGGGCAGCGCGGCGAACTTCCCCGCGAGCGAGGAATGGCCGCGCCAGCAGCGCGCGATTGCGGTGCGCGGCTTGACGCCGGGGATGGCGTTCAAGCTGGCGGATTGCTGCCACCCGGTGCCGGGGGACCGCATCGTTGGCCTGAGGCGCATGGGCAAGGGCGTGGAAGTCCACGCGATCGACTGCCTGAGCCTCGCCGACGGCGTCGATGCCGACTGGATCGACCTTTCGTGGGATGCGCGCACCGATGGCGCGGTGGGGCGGATCAGGGCCGAACTCTACAACCGGCCGGGCACGCTGGCGGAAATGGCCGGTGTCTTCGCCAAGAACCACGCCAACGTGGTCAATCTGGAAATGACCCAGCGCGAGAATCCGTTCCACACCTATGAAGTGGACCTCGAGGTGCGCGATCTGGCGCATTTGACGCGGATCGTGAGTGCGCTGAGGGCCAGCGACGCGGTGGCGCAGGCGGATCGGATCTAGGGGGGAAAAGGTGATGCGGCTTGGGGGATGGCTGAACCGGTTGGCCTTTGCGGCTTCCGGGCTCGTCGCGCTGGCAGGGACGGCGGCGCAGGCAGATGGCGGCCCGGCCGACGCCACAACGCGGGCCTGGTGGGCGCTGACGCAGGAGCTTTCCTCCGATGCGATGGAGGGACGCGATACGGGATCGCCCGGGTATGACCGGGCGGCAGAGGTGGTGGCGAAGCGGTTTGCCGCAGCCGGGCTGAAGCCGGTCGGGACGGATGGAAGCTGGTTCCAGCCGATCTTGTTCGAGGACTTGCGGCTGGACGAAGCGAAGTCGCGGCTGACGATTGGCGGGCAGGCGCTGCGCTTCAACCACGAGGTTCAGGTGGGGCCGGTCGAGCCGGGAGCGACATCGCTGACGGCGCCGGCGACGTTCCGGGGCTATTGTTCGGCGGACGAGATTGCCGATGTGAAGGGCCAGTTGGTGGTCTGCTATGGCCGCCCGGCGCCGGCGCGATTGAAGGGGTTCGACCGGGCGAAGGCTTTGCGCGAGGCGGGTGCGGCAGGAATGCTGCTGATTGCGGCGCCGGGCCTGCCGGGTGAGCCGATCCGCTGGCCCTTTGCCTATTCGCGCAGCGTGACGCCGCTGGAAGAAGTGGTGAAGGCCAAGGCCGGTCCCTCGTTCATGCAGGGCGTGCTGAATCCCGATGCGTTTTCGCGGCTGACGGAGCAGGCGGATGGTATCCTGAGGGCCGGCGCGGCGAGCGCCGATCTGCCGCGCGTGGAGCTTGGGCAGGCGAGCGCGGCGCTGACGGTGACGCGGCGCGAGACGCGTTCGGCCAATGTGCTGGGCCTGCTGCCGGGGACCGATCCGGCGCTGGCGGATCAGGCGATCGTCATTGCGGCGCACCTCGATGGCTATGGTTATGGCGAGCCGGTGCACGGCGACAGGCTTTACAACGGGGCGCTGGACGATGCGGCCTATGTCGCGCTGCTGGAGCAGTTTGCCGCCATGCGCGGCGGCAAGGGGCTGAAGCGCCCGGTGCTGTTTGCGGTGTTCACCGGCGAGGAGAAGGGGCTGTGGGGCTCGCGCTGGTTCGTGAAACATCCGACGGTGCCGCTGAGCGGAATCGCAGCGGTGATCAACCTCGATCAGGTGCGGCCGCTCTATCCGCTGAAGCTGATGACGGTGCATGGCCTGAAGGAAAGCACGCTCGGCGATCTGGTACGGCAGGTGGCCACGGCACGCGGGATTGCCGTACAGGAAGACCCTGAGCCTGAACGCAACTTGCTGCGCCGGTCGGACAACTGGCCGCTGATGCAGGCGGGCGTGCCGGGGACGAGCTTTGTCTTTGCGACGTATGACGATGCTTCACGCGCCAAGTACCGCGATTGGTACGAGCGGCGCTATCACCATCCGGCGGACGATCTTTCGACCCCGATGGACTGGCAGGCGGCGCGCGATTTCAACGGCTTCTTCACCGCGCTGAGCGAAGCGGCGGCGGATGCGCCCGGCAGGCCAGCGTGGCATCCGGGTGGCAGGCCGGACGAGCGCTGAGCGCCCGGCCGGCCGCCGGATCAATAGAAGATGTCGTAGATCGCGTCGACGACTTCGCCGGTGTAGATATTCACGAGCAAGGCGTCGTCGTAATAGCGCACCCAGCGATAGGGGCCGTCTACCGGAGGCAGTCGATAGGCCCACGGATCGGCGATCCAGTACTGCTCGGCATAGAACGGTGCGCCGATGACCACGCCGATGCTGAAGCGGCTGTAGGAATAGCCCCGCCACGGTGCCGAATAGAACCCGAGGCTGAAGATATCGCGGTGGCTGTTGCGCCAGCCGTACCAGTTGTAGCGGTTGTCACGCCGCCAGCCATCGCGGTCCCACGTACGGTAGCCGTTGTTGTAGCCCCAAGCGTTGCCGCGCCAGCCATTGTTGCCTCGCCAGCGGTTGTCGTTATCGCGCCAGCCGTTGTTGTAACCCCAGCTGTTGCCGCGGTTCTGCTGCCAGTCGCGCCGATCACGGTCGCCGTCCCGCCGGTCGCCATCCCTGCGGTCGCCATCGCGCCGATCACCATCCCTGCGGTCGCCATTGCCGGCCCACGCGCGACCCGGATCATTGCGCCAGGTGCCGTTGTCGTTGTGATACCACCGGCTCTGGCCCTGCTGGTTCCACGCCTGACCGCGGCCTTCCGCCGGGAGGTTGCGATTTCCGCCGCGCGCCGGATCGACGTAGGTCGGATTGCGGCCCTGCCATGTCGGCGTGCCGCCTTGCGCGGGCTGGCCGCCGCCGTTGTTCGCCCAGGCCGGACGACCGAACGTGGGCTGGCCGACGGGATTGGCGCCATTGCCGCGATCACCGCGTTCGCCGCCGCCCTGCCAACCGCCCTGCCGCTGGGGCTGCGGGGCGGGTGCGCCGCCACCTTGCGAGAAGGTCGGACGACCCTGCCAGCTCGGCTGCTGCTGTTGCTGGGCGGGCGCGCGGTTCTGCCATGCGGGTGCTTGCGCAGGGGCAGCGCGTTCCTGCCGCTCCATCCGGCCGGCGCCGCGCTCGCCGCGGTCCGGGCGTTCCTGCGCGCTGGCGGAGGCGGGCACGAGTGCCGCAGTGCCCAGCGCGAGGGCTAACAGGGCGGAAGCGCTGCTCTTCAATATCGACTTGGCGGCCATGGTTCTGGCTCCGATCATGGTGGGCCGCGACTCGTTCGTGGCCTCTCCTGAAACCGGACTATAGCAGACGGGCTGTCGTATGGCTGAACCGTGACAGGTCCATTCGTTCATGTTGGCGTCGACGAACATGAACGAACGATAGATCAGCGGGTAAGCTTCTTGTAGGCGAGGCGCGTCGGCCGGTCTGCCGCGTCGCCCAGACGGCGGCGCTTGTCTTCCTCGTAGGCTTCGAAGTTGCCTTCGAACCATTCGACGTGGCTGTTGCCTTCGAAGGCGAGGATGTGGGTGGCGAGGCGATCGAGGAAGAAGCGGTCGTGGCTGATGACCACGGCGCAGCCGGCGAAGTTTTCGATGGCTTCTTCGAGCGCGCGCAGCGTTTCGACGTCGAGGTCGTTGGTCGGTTCGTCGAGCAGGAGGACGTTGCCGCCGGCCTTCAGCATCTTGGCCATGTGGACGCGGTTGCGTTCGCCGCCGGAGAGCTTGCCGACGTTCTTCTGCTGGTCCTGACCCTTGAAGTTGAACGCGCCGACATAAGCGCGGGTGCTCATGTCCTGCTTGTTGACCTTCATGTAGTCGAGCCCGTCGGAGATTTCCTCCCAGACGTTCTTGGTCGGATCGAGGTGGTCACGGCTCTGGTCGACATAGCCGAGGTGCACCGTCTGGCCGATCTCGATCGTGCCGCTGTCGGGCTGTTCCTGCCCGGTGATGAGCTTGAACAGCGTGGACTTGCCCGCGCCGTTAGGCCCGATCACGCCGACGATGCCGCCGGGGGGGAGCATGAACGAGAGGTTCTCGAACAGGAGCTTGTCGCCATAGGCCTTGGAGATGTTCTTGGCCTCGATCACCTTGCCGCCGAGGCGCTCGGGCACCTGGATGACGATCTGGGCCTTGCCGATGGGGCGGTTCTCGGCGGATTCGACGAGCTGGTCGAACGCCTTGATACGCGCCTTGGACTTGGTCTGGCGGCCCTTCGGCCCCTGCCGGATCCATTCGAGTTCCTGCGCGATGGCTTTCTGGCGGCCTTCATCCTCGCGGCTTTCCTGCTCGAGCCGCTTGGCCTTCTTCTCGAGGTAGGTCGAGTAGTTGCCTTCATAGGGGAAGTACTTGCCGCGATCGAGTTCGAGGATCCAGCCGACGACGTTGTCGAGGAAGTAGCGGTCGTGGGTGATCATCAGCACCGCGCCGGCATATTCCTTGAGATGGTTTTCCAGCCAGTTGACGCTTTCGGCGTCGAGGTGGTTGGTCGGTTCGTCGAGCAGCAGGATCGAGGGCTTCTGGATCAGCAGACGAGTGAGCGCGACGCGGCGGCGTTCACCGCCCGAGAGGCTGTCCACCGGCCAGTCACCCGGCGGGCAGCGCAGGGCTTCCATCGCGATTTCGAGCTGGTTGTCGAGGGTCCAGCCGTCGACCGCGTCGATCTTGTCCTGCAGTTCGGCCATCTCGGCGCCGAGCGCATCGAAATCGGCGTCTTCCTCGGCCATTTCCATGCCGATGGCGTTGAAGCGGTCGACCATGTCGGCGATCTCGCGCGCGCCGTCCTTGACGTTTTCGAGCACGGTCTTGGTCATGTCGAGCTGGGGTTCCTGCTCGAGATAGCCGACGGTGATGTTCTCGCCCGGCCAGGCTTCGCCGGTGTAGTCCTTGTCGATTCCCGCCATGATCTTGATCAGCGTGGACTTGCCCGCGCCGTTGGGGCCGACGATGCCGATCTTGGCGCCCTGATAGAACTGGAGGTTGATGTCCTTCAGCACCGGCTTGGGCGCGCCGGGGAAGGTCTTGGTCATGTTCTTCATGACATAGGCGTACTGGGCGGCCATCGGGGGTCCTTGCGTATTCGAAAACTGTGTGGTTGCGGCGCGCTCTACAGGGGCGCGGGGCGGCGGGCAAGCGGGGGCGAAGGGCCCCACGGCGATGGCTATCGAAATCGCGCGCGCTTTCCGATAGGCGGTGCTCCTTGCCTGCCGGAAACGGCCTCTCGCGGAGTGCTTCACGATGACGATTTCACGCAAGCTGGCGCTGGCTGCGCTGATGCTCCCCACGGCGGCGATGGCGGCGCCCTCGGCACCAGTTGCTGCAGACGATACGGCGTGGGAGTTCATCGCCGGGCTGACCAGCGAAGTCGGCCAGCGGCTGGCCGGAAGCGAGGCGGAAGCGCGCGGGCGGGCCTGGGCGGCGGACAAGCTCAAGGCGCTGGGCTTCCGCAATGTCGCGGTCGAGCCGGCGACGACGCGCGCTTATGTACGCGGGACTGACACCGCCCGGTTGATCGCGCCGGTGCCGCAGAAGCTGGCAGTGACGGCGCTGGGGTTCAGCGGCACGACGCCGGATGCGGGCGTGGAAGCCGATGTGGTCTATTTCGCTTCGCTCGATGCGCTGAAGGCGGTGCCGGCGGGGTCGCTTTCGGGCAAGATCGTGTTCCTCGATCACGCGATGAAGGCAGCGCAGGATGGCAGCGGCTATGGGCCGTACGGTCAGGCGCGGCGCGAGGGGCCGGCGTTCGCCTCGACCAAGGGCGCGGCGGCCATCGTGATCCGCTCGATCGGGACGGACAGCCACCGCAATCCGCATACCGGGGTGACCATGTTTCCGGCGGGCGTCGCGCCCATTCCGGCGGCGGCGATGTCCAACCCCGATGCCGACATGCTGGTGCGGCTGATCGGCAAGGGCCGCGCGCTGCGGCTTGCGCTGACGCTGACCGGGCGGACGGCGGAAAGCCTGCCGACGGGCAATGTGATCGGCGAATTGCCGGGGCGCAATCCGGCGCTGCCGCCGATCCTCGTCGGGTGTCATCTCGACAGCTGGGATCTGGGCACCGGCGCGCTCGATGACGGCGCGGGCTGCGCGATCGTGGCGGCGGCGGCCCTGAAGGCGCAGAGCGGCGGGCCGACCTTGCGCACGATCCGCGTGCTGCTGGCGGGCGCGGAGGAAATCGGCGCGGCGGGCGGCGCGGCTTATGCCAAGGCCCATCCGGAGCGGCATGCGCTCGCCATGGAAAGCGATTCGGGCGCGGACCGGGTGTGGCGGGTGGAAATGAAGTTCGCGGCTTCGAACGCTGCACTGCGTGACCGCGTGGCCGCTGCGCTCGCGCCGCTGGGCATCGTGCGCGGCAAGGGCGAGGTCGAGGGCGGGGCGGATGTCAGCTGGGTGATCAAGGCGCAGAAGCTGGCGGTGATCGACCTCAGCCAGGACATGACGCACTATTTCGACATTCACCACACACCGGACGACACGCTCGACAAGATCGACCGTGCGGCGCTGACGCAGAATGTCGATGCCTGGGCGGCGGTGCTGGGCGTGGTCGCCAATGCAGCAGAGGATATTGCGCCGGCTGAGTGAAGCGGCGTCAGGCCGCAGTGCGCTGCTTGAAGAAGGCGATGACGTCCTGCTCGGCTTGCTTGGTGGCGCTGCCGGGCTCGTCGATCAGGTGCCAGGTCAGCACCGAATGCGGCGCGATGGGGGCTTTCGGGTTCGCGTCCGCATCGGAGAGTTCGATGGTCTTGCACCGGTCGCCGAAGGTTTCCTTCAGCATGGCGAAACGGGCGGCGGGGACGAGCTTGTCGCTGGTGAAGTGCATCGCGATCATCGAGATGTCTTCCTCCTCGAAGCGGCGCTTGGCGCAGGCGATTTCTGCAGGTGACGCATCGATGCGCCCGGCGCCTTTCTTGCTGAGCGGCAGCGATGGCTGCGAGAGGACCGGTGCAACAACGGCAGGTTCGGTCATCATCGCCAGCGCAAAGCCGCCGGTGAAGCACATGCCGACTGCGCCCACGCCGCGCCCGCCGCAATCCGCGTGCGCCTTGCGGGCCAGTGCGCGCAGCCAGTCGACGATGGGGCTGGACTTGCCATTGGCCCAGACGTTGAATTCGCGCCGCACGCAGATCGACCAGAGCATCTGGCCCACGGTGTAGGCCATGGTCGGAACGCGTCCGTCCTCGCCGAACAGGCTGGGGCAATAGACCGTCATGCCTTGCGCGGCGACGCGGTCTGCAAAGCGCAGCACTTGCGGGTGGAGATTGGGCATCTCGTGCATCACGATGACGGCGGGGCCGCTGCCCTTGCGCCAGACGCGGCGGGTGTAGGGACCGTCGGTGAAATCGAAGGCTTCGTAGCCGGCGAAGGCTTCAGGATTCTGCATGGCGTTCCCCCCAGACACGACAAGACCCGGACGGTGCCATCACCATCCGGGTCTTCCAAGCGCTTTTCAGCTGCGGATCAGAGGCGTTCGATGATGATCGCCGGGGCCATGCCGCCCGCCGCGCACATCGTGACGAGGCCGTAACGGCCGCCCGAGCGTTCGAGTTCATCGAGCGCGGTGCCGATGAGGATCGAGCCGGTCGCGCCGATGGGGTGGCCGAGCGCCATGGCGCCGCCGTTGATGTTCACCTTGGCGCGGTCGAGATCGAGATCACGGATGAACTTTTCGGCGACGACGGCGAAGGCTTCGTTGATTTCCCAGACGTCGATGTCGTCCTTGGTGAGGCCCGCCTTGGCGAGGACCTTCTTGGCCGCCGGAACCGGCGCATTCAGCATCAGCGTGGGATCATCGCCCTGGTTGGCATAGGCGACGATGCGCGCGCGGGGCTTGAGGCCATGCTTTTCGGCATAAGCGGGCGAGGTGATGAGGAGGCCAGCCGCGCCATCGACGACGCCCGAGGAGTTGCCCGCGTGGTGGACGGGCTTGATATCCACATCGGGATAGCGGCGATTGATCTGCTTGCGGAAGGTGAAGCCGCCGCCTAGGTCGAAATCAAGCATGCCGGTGAAGGCAGGCTTCAGGCTGGCGAGCCCTTCGGCGGTGGTTTCGGGGCGAGGGAATTCCTCGCGGTCCAGGGCGACGCTGCCGTCTTCGTTGAGCACGGGGACGACCGACTTGGCGAAGCGGCCTTCCTTGATCGCCACGTCCGCCCGCTGCTGGCTGACGAGCGCGAGCGCGTCGAGGTCTTCGCGGGCAATGCCTTCGATCGTGGCGATGGCATCGGCGCAGATGCCCTGATGCGATTGCGGGTGCAGTTCATCGAGCGCCTTGTTGCCCGAGCCCATCAGGCGCGGCGCGAAGCCGGCATTGGCTTCGGCTGCGGCGTGGCTGGCGGTGAAGCTCATCATTTCGGTGCCGCCCGCGATCACGCAGTCTTCCATGCCCGACATGACCGTGGCCGCCGCGAGGTTCACGGCGGTGATGCCGCCGCCGCAGAACCGGTCAAGCGTGGTGCCGCTGGCGCTGATGTTGAAGCCCGCGGCGAGCGCGGCCATGCGGCCCAGATCGCCGCCCTGCTTGCCGACCTGCGACGAGGTGGACCAGATGATGTCGTCCACCGTGCCGGTATCGAGATTGTTGCGCTCGGCAATCGCCTTCATGACGGTGGCGGCGAGATGCTGCGGGTGCAGGTGCGACAGCGCGCCCTTGCCGGGCTTGCCAACCCCGCGCGGGGTGCGGACGGCATCGATGATATAGGCTTCGGCCATGGACTCTCTCCCAGTCGTGTTAATCAGTCGATTAAACCGGGGTGGGCCTGCGTGCAAGGGGGAAGCTGCGCGGGATCAGGACTCTGCTGAGCGCGCGAGTGCTTCGGCTTCGGCGGCAGCGGCGGCGGCTTCTTCGGCCAGCTTGCTCAAGGTTTCGGCGGTGTCCGCGAGCAGGCGGGGGCTGAGGGGGCGCTCCTGATTGATGAAGCGGCGGAGCGCGCGTTCATCAATGCCGAGGCGGCGCGAGGCGGCGGTGGTGCCGCCCAGCACCTGAATGCAGTGCGCGAAATGATCGGCGAGATGGTGCTGTGCTGAATCTGTCATGGCTGTCCTTTCGCGCTGCGCGGCTATCCTTTCGCGCTGCGCGGCGATGCGCCTATAGGACCAGAGATGGACATTGCGGAAGACGATCCTGCGCTCAGCCGCACGCAGCGGCGCGCCTTGCGGCGGATCTACAACGGGCGGACGGTGCCGATCGTGGTGGGCGGCAGGCCGTTCCTGACGTTCCGGGAGGCGCGGGTGTGGCTGGTCTCGCTTCCCGCCGACGAGCGGGATGCGGCGTGCGCTGAAATGATCGCGCAGGCGAAGTAGCCGCCCCGCCGGGTCACTCGACAGCGGCGCGGGGCGAGGCTTATGGTGCGGCCCTGTTTCTCATGCAGGAGCCCCCGATGCTGCATCCCGACCTTCTCGAGCAAGCGCGAAGCCTTGAGCCGCAGATCACCGCGCTCAGGCGGGCGATCCATGCCGAGCCGGAACTGGGGCTGCATACGCCGCTGACGCGGGACAAGGTGCGTGCGGCACTGGCGCATCTGCCGCTGACGTGGCGCGAGGGGCCTTCGACGACGGGGCTGGTGGCGACGCTGAAATGCGGTGGCGGAAACGGGCGCCGGGTGCTGCTGCGCGGGGATATGGATGCGCTGGAAATGCCCGAGGAGACGGGGCTGGAGTTTGCCTCACAGTTTGCGGGCCGGATGCACGCCTGCGGGCACGATGCGCATACGGCGATGCTGGCGGGGGCGGCGGAGCTGCTCTGCGCGCGGCGTGAACAGCTTGCGGGCGAAGTGCAGTTCATGTTCCAGCCGGGCGAAGAAGGGCACCACGGCGCGCGGTTCATGATTGATGACGGGCTGCTGGAACCGAAGGCGGATGCGGCCTTTGCGCTGCACATCATGCCCAACAGCCCGCACGGCATGATCGCCGGGCGCGCCGGGCCGCTGCTCGCTTCGGCGGACCGCTTCGAGATCACGGTGAAGGGCGACGGCGGGCATGCCTCGATGCCGCACGATACGCTCGATCCGATCCCGGTCGCGTGCGAAATCGTCAGCGCGATCCAGGCGATGGTGACGCGCAAGTTTTCGGTGGCGGACCCTGTGGTGGCGACGGTTTCGAAGATCGAGGCGGGGACGGCCTACAACGTGATTCCGGATTCGGCGCATCTGCTGGGGACGATCCGCACGCTTTCGCCTGCATCGCGTGCGAAGCTGCATGAGGCGCTGCCCAAGCTGGCCGAACATATCGCAGCGGCGCATGGGCTGACGGCGACGACCGCGATCATTCCGGGCTTCCCGGTGACGATCTGCGATGCCCGCGCGGTCGATCTGGGCGCAGCGGTGGCGGAGGAGATTGCCGGGGAGGGCAGGTTCCACCGGATGGCGCATCCGATCATGGGGGCGGAGGACTTCTCCTATGTGCTGGAGCAGACGCCGGGGGCGATGTTCTTCCTTGGCGTGGCGCCGGAAGGGGCGGACTGGAAGAGCTGCTGCTCGATCCATTCGACGCGGATGATGCTGGATGAAAGCGTGATGCCGCTGGGCAGTGCGATGCTGGCGGGGTGCGCGGAGCGGTTTCTGGCCGAGGGGTTTGCGTAAGGTGCAATCCTGTCGTCTTGATCAGGTGGCAATGGCGCGGCTGATCTGACAGAGGTTCACCCATGGAAAACCGCGTTCTGCCGCTTACCGGCATTCACAACTTTCGCGACTACGGCGGCTATCAGGCGCGTGGCGGCACACTGCGTACCGGCCATTTGTGGCGTTCGGGCCACCACTTCGGGGCGACTCCGGAGGATCTCGACGCAGTGCACCGCATCGGCATCGCGCGGGTGATCGACTTGCGGGGCGATAGCGAACGCGCGCAGTTTCCTTGCCTGCGGCATGAGCAGTTTGCCGGGCAGGTGGTGTTTCATCCCGGCGAGACGGCGGGGGATCATGGCCGGTCCAGTGGGGGCCGTGCGGTGCATGACGAAGCGGCGGCAGGTGTGCGCAGCGTGGACGATGCGCGCAGAGCGATGGTCAAGCTTTACGACAAGCTGCCGTTCCGCCCGGTGCTGGTGGGGACGTTCCGGCTCTATCTGAAGACCTTGGCCGAGGACCATGGGCCGAGCCTGTTGCACTGCTTTGCGGGCAAGGACCGCACCGGTGTGGGCGCGGCCATCGTCCACCGGCTGCTGGGCGTGCATGCCGATGATGTGATGGCGGACTACCTCCTGACCAACACGGCGGGCAATTCCGAAGCGCGCATTGCGGCCGCGGCGACGAACATCCGCGCGAGCTTCGGTGCCGCCATGACGGACGATGCCCTGCGCATGATCATGTCGGTGCAGCCGGAATTCCTCGACCGCGCCTTCGCCGCGATGGAGCGTGAGCACGGGACGTTCGAGGCCTATGCCGAAGCGGTGCTGGGCGCGGATGCGGCGCTGGTCAGGCGGCTGGAGGAACGATTGGTGGTGTGAGGCTGTTCGGGCGCCGTGACTGGTGCTTCGACAGGCTCAGCACGAGCGGTTTTGGGTAGCGGGGCAGTGAAAGCGCCGGAGCGCCGTCAGCCCCCTCTCGTCATCACCACCGCATCGAAGCGCCGGTCGGCGAGGTCTTCTGGGGTGATCCACCATTGCAGCGCGGTGCCGCCGAAGTGGTGGGCGAGTGCGGGGTTCTCCGGCAGTTCGAGCAGCAGGAGGTGTGTGGCTGGGAATTCTTCCGTGTCACCCGGCGGCGCAAGCAGGCGGGCCGGGGGCGGGGCGATCACGCCTTCCGGGGTGCGGCGCGCCAGTGCGTGGCGGTAGGCGACGCGGGCGGTGACCTCTTCGGGGAACTTCGCGGCTTCCTCTGGCGAGGCGTGCAGCGTCGTTTCGATCGCGGCTTCGACGGCTGCGGGCATGACATGTTCGGCCAGCGCGCGGTGGGTCGTGAGCCAGTCCCAGAAGGCCTTGCGCACCGGCGGGGGAAGCGGGGTGAGCGCGGGGTTGTTCAGCGCATGATCGAACCAGGCCTGCGCTTCCTCGCGCACGGCCTTGATCTGGGCGGTGCGTTCTTCTTCCTCGAGGCTGGGGTAGGGATCATCGAGCACGGTGCGCGAGGCCCGGTCCGCTTCGCGCACGAGGGCGGCGCAGACGATCTGGACGGTGATCCAGTCCTGCGGGAAGCCGTACCACAGCGGTTCGAACCCTTGTCCGTCTGCTCCGTGGAAATCGGCGACGGCGAGAGCGGGGGCGAGTTCGTCCACGCCTTGCGCGGCGAGCAGGGCGTGTGCGGTGGCGGCATTGTGCGGCCAGCCGGGCATGTCCGCATCCTGCAGCGCAATCAGACGCGGCGTGAACGGCCAGCGGGGGAGGACCTGCATGCCGTGCTCGGGCGTGAGCGCCCAGGGCCAGACCAGCGGGGCTTCGTCGCCATAGGCCATGGCGAGCGTGGGCGGCACATCGAGCGCGTGCCACGGCGTGCCGGCATAGCCTTGCGCATGGATCACGCGGAACGCGTCGCCCGCGCCCCAATCGAGATCGAGGAACACCGCAAGGGCGCCTTCGGCGGGGAGGAGGCCGAGCCCGGCTGCGTCCGGCACTTCGGCGAGATCGAGCTGGAGGAGGAAGTGGAGCGGCTTGCCGGTCGCAGGATTGACCGGCCATTCCGCCGCACCGGGGAGCATCGGCGTGCCGCCCAGCCAACTGCGGCCTTCCGGCGCGCGGTGCGGGGGGAAATGCTGGCGCAGCACCACGGCCTGCTGCCTTGCCGCGGCGAGGGGCGCGGAGAACGAAGGCGGCGCGGCTTCCGGTTCGGGCTCGGCAGGTTCAGGGTCCGGCTCGAGATAACCGGGATCCGGGAGCGCGTTGGCGGCTTCCGCTTCGGCAAGCGTCGCGGCGGAGATCAGGCGGCTGCGGCCGGTCTTGAGAGGGAGGAGTTCGGGCTCCGGCTCCGGTTCGGGCGAGCCCTTCCGGCGCTTCGCCTTCTTCGGCTTTTCCGGCTTGGGTTCCTGCAGCGCGCGCTGGCGCAGCCAGTACCAGAGCAGCGCGATGAGACCCAGCGCGCTGACGATGAATAGGCCAAAGATTGCGATCAGGGCTGACACGCGTTCACCTTTTTGGTGTTACCGTGCTGTAATCTGCCAAAAAGTGCAAGAAATGGTTAACTTTGGCTAAAGTGGGGGTGCGGAAAGGGGCGGAGACCTCAAGTTAGTGTGACGCAAAAAAGGGGCGGGAGAGTGTCCCGCCCCTTTTTCCTGCGTTTCGGTTGCGATCAGGCTTCGGCAGCCATCGCGGTTTCGAGGTTCTCGACGATCGCTTCGAAGAACTTCTCGGTGGTCATCCACGGCTGGCTGGGGCCGATCAGGATGGCGAGGTCCTTGGTCATCTTGCCGCTCTCGACGGTCTCGATGCAGACGCGCTCGAGCGTTTCGGCGAACTTGACCACGTCCGGCGTCTCGTCGAACTTGCCGCGATAGATCAGGCCGCGCGTCCATGCGAAGATCGAGGCGATCGGGTTGGTCGAAGTGGCCTTGCCCTGCTGGTGCTGGCGGTAGTGGCGCGTGACGGTGCCGTGCGCGGCTTCGGCTTCGATGGTCTTGCCGTCGGGCGACATCAGCACCGAGGTCATCAGGCCGAGCGAGCCGAAGCCCTGCGCCACGGTGTCCGACTGCACGTCGCCATCGTAGTTCTTGCAGGCCCAGACGAACTTGCCCGACCACTTGAGCGCCGAGGCGACCATGTCGTCGATCAGGCGGTGTTCGTAGACGATGTCAGCGGCCTTGAACTTCTCGGCGAAGCCTTCGGTTTCGAACACTTCCTGGAACAGATCCTTGAAGCGGCCGTCATAGGCCTTGAGGATGGTGTTCTTGGTCGAGAGGTAGACCGGCCAACCGAGGCCGAGGCCATAGTTGAACGAGGCGCGGGCGAAATCGCGGATCGAATCGTCGAGGTTGTACATCGCCATGGCGACGCCCGCGCTCGGGAAGTCGAACACGTCCAGATCGATCTTCTGGCCGTCATCGCCGTCCCACACGAGGCGCAGCTTGCCGGGGCCGGGGATGAGGGTGTCGGTCGCCTTGTACTGATCGCCGAACGCGTGACGGCCGACGACGATGGGGTCGGTCCAGCCCGGCACGAGGCGCGGCACGTTCTGGATCACGATGGGTTCGCGGAACACGACGCCGCCGAGGATGTTGCGGATCGTGCCATTGGGCGACTTCCACATCTTCTTGAGCTTGAATTCCTCGACGCGGGCTTCGTCCGGGGTGATCGTGGCGCACTTCACGCCGACGCCGTACTGCTTGATCGCATTGGCCGAATCGATGGTGATCTGGTCGCCCGTCTCGTCGCGCTTCTCGACCGAGAGGTCGTAATACTTGAGATCGATATCGAGGTAGGGAAGGATCAGACGCTCACGGATCCACTGCCAGATGATCCGCGTCATTTCGTCGCCGTCGAGTTCGACGACAGGATTCTTCACCTTGATCTTTGCCATGGTTTTCGTGCCTTCCCCGGGGAGAGTTCCAATAAATTTGCCGTTCCTTAGCAGGAGCTTCGGTGCGCGCAAGCGGGTGCCTTTCACCAAAGGGCATGTGCGGCGGCGATTCTCACGGATTGAGTCTGGACAGGGTGCAGGGGCGGGCTCTAGACATTTAACCAAGCGATTAAGCGCTACCGAGGAGAGATGCCGTGAGCGATGCACCTGAAGTCCTGACAGAAGTCGATGGCAATGTCCTGATCGTCACGATCAACCGGCCCGATGCCAAGAACGCGATGACCAAGGCTGCCGCTGAAGGCATTGCTGCGGCGATGGACCGTCTGGACGCCGAGACCGACCTGCGCTGTGCGATCCTGACGGGCGCTGGCGGCACGTTCTGCTCCGGCATGGACCTCAAGGGCTTCCTTCGCGGCGAGCGGCCGAGCGTGCCGGGCCGCGGTTTCGGCGGGCTTTCGCAGTGGACGCCGAAGAAGCCGATCATCGCGGCAGTCGACGGCTATGCGCTGGCGGGCGGCATGGAACTGGCGCTTTCGTGCGATCTGATCGTGGCGAGCAAGGGTTCGAAGTTCGGCATTCCCGAAGCGAAGCGCGGCCTTGCGGCGGCGGCTGGCGGCCTGATCAAGCTGCCGCGCCAGATCCCGCCGCGCATCGCGATGGAACTGGCGCTGACCGGCGACTTCATTGATGCCGAGCGCGCCTATGCGCTGGGCTTCATCAACGAACTGACCGATGGGCCTTCGCTGGACGCCGCCAAGGCACTGGCGGCGCGCGTGGCCGCCAATGGCCCGCTGGCGCTGATCGCCTCAAAGGCCATCGTGCGCGATTCGCACGAGTGGACCGAGGCCGAGATGTGGGACAAGCAGGAAGCCTATATCGCGCCGGTGTTCACGAGCGCGGACGCGCGTGAAGGCGCGCTGGCGTTTGCCGAGAAGCGCAAGCCGAACTGGCAGGGGAAGTAGGTTTCCCGACAGCGGTCGGGCCGGTGCAAGCCGGCCTGACAGCGGGCGTTTAGGGCAACAAAAAACCCCGCCGCGGCGGGGTTTTTCATGGGATGGTGGGCGTAGCAAGGATTGAACTTGCGACCCCTACGATGTCAACATAGTGCTCTACCACTGAGCTATACGCCCGCACCATCATGCTCTCGCAGCGGCCAGCGCGGCGGGAGAGGCAGCCCATTAGCGCCGGGCGGCTGGGCTGGCAAGGGGGGTTTTGTTTCGGAATTACCCCTCCGACCCGCCTGCGGCGGGCCACCTCCCCATTTGCACTTCGTGAAAATGGAGAGGATTGAGTGCCTCAGCGCAGATTGCCCGTCATCGGCGATTCCGCGAAGACGCGCTCCACCTCGAGCACGAGATCGCGCAGGTGGAAGGGCTTGGACAGCACGCGCGCGCTGGGTGCCTCGCGGTTGGCCTTGAGCGTGACGGCGGCAAAGCCGGTGATGAACATGACCTTGGTCGACGGGCTGATCTCGGCGCAGCGCTGCGCGAGTTCGATGCCGTCCATTTCGGGCATGACGATGTCCGAAAGCAGCAGATCGAAGTGCTGGCTTTCCAGCAGCGGCACCGCATCGGTGCCGCGATCGACCGACACCACTTCGTAGCCGGCGTTTTCGAGGGCACGGGCGAGGTAGGTGCGCATTGCTTCTTCGTCTTCGGCGAGGAGGATTCGAATCATGGTCACCTTCAATAGTCTTGCCAGTTTGCCTGGTTAACGTGCCCGCGCGCCGCTGCCGTCGGCATCCCTTACTGGCGTCCCTACACCCGCGCAGGTTAAGATTCCCTCCAGTACGACCTCGATCATGTTCCGCACGATGGAGCACTTTGACATGCGCGCCAAACCCCGGCAGCTTTTGCATATGGATCGATTCCTAGCGTCGCGGGGCGAATCGCCCGCGCGCGGCAGTGCCGCAAGCTTCAACGAGGCCACGACTCTCACTGGAGGGTGTGTCCCCGGCCTGGAGGGCGCTCCTGCGTTCACGCTGTTGCAGCACGATCCCTCGCCGGTGCCAGTGGTCATTGCCGTGCCCCACGCCGGGCGCAGCTATCCGCCCGGACTGGTCTCGCGCATGCGCCAACCAGCCTACAGCGCGCCGCGGCTGGAAGACCGGCTGGTCGATCTCGTCGGCAAGGCCGTGGCGGAGCGGACCGGCGCGGCGCTGATGGTGGCCCATGCTCCGCGTGCGATGATCGATCTCAACCGCGCGAGCGATGATGTCGATTGGGACATGGTCGGCGGCGGTGCGCCTGATGCCAGCTCGGCACCGGTCAGCTCGTCATCCGGCCGCCGCGCGCGCAGCGGTCTGGGCCTCGTCCCGCGCCGGTTGCCGGGTCTAGGCGAATTGTGGAAGTGGCCGATTGCGCCCGATGACCTCGCGGCGCGGATCGCAGGTGTGCATGAGCCTTATCACTCGGCCCTTGCGGCGCTGCTCGAGGCCGTGCGTGCGCGGTGGGGGGCGGTGCTGCTGATCGACCTCCATTCGATGCCGCCGCTGCCCGCGCGCGCCGGTGAGCCGGCGGCGGAGTTCGTGCTGGGCGACCGCTTTGGCGCGGCTTGCGACGGCGCGCTGGTGGCGGAGGCCTTTGCCGCGCTGGGACAGGCGCGGCGGCTGGCGGCGCACAACCGGCCCTATGCCGGCGGCTATGTGCTGGAACGGCACGCGCGGCGGACGGCGGGGATCCATTGCCTGCAGCTGGAAATCGACCGGCGGACCTACCTCGATCCCGCGATGGCCGAGCCGGGGCCGGGGCTTGCCGCGACTGTCGACGTGGTGGCCGCGCTGGTCCAGCGCATGGCAATTGCGGTGGCGGACTTGGGCCGCGAACGCGGTTATTGGCGCGCGGCCGCCGAGTAAACCGCCAAGTAAATTCTTGTAATCATAAAAAAACCACCTGGAGCAGTGCTCCAGGTGGCCAAGGTTCAGGGAGGAGGTGCACCAGGTGCACCCGCCTCGCCGGGCCATGAGGGGAGCGCCGACGAGACTTACGGAAGATAGGTTGCGCAACCAATCAGTGCAAGCGGTTTTGCCGCTTAACTTGTCGCGATTGGTAACAGCAACCTATCTGGTCTATAATACTTGTACTTAGAACGCCGGGAGCGGCGGGGTGGGGCCGACGCCCTGTTCCACCTGCTTGCCGAAGATCACGCTCATCAGATCGAGCGAGAAGATGTGCGCATAGACCAGCGGCAGCAGGCCGCTCTGCGCCCAGCCGCGCAGGACATCGCCGCGCATGTCGCGCAGCTTTTCCTGGTTGACCATCTGGAAGCCGCGATAGACGAACGGCTGCTCGATGCCGGCCTGCTGGATCGCGGCTTCGCCGTCCATCAGCAGATCGTGCTTGGTCAGTTCCTCGACGAAGGTCTGCGTGCGCTGGCCGGCCTGCTCGAACTGCTCGCAGAACTGCAGCACGTTGCGAGTGGCTTCCGAGGGCTCTTCGCCGGCGAACAGCGGCTCACCTTCGGCGAAATCGCCGAGCAGGCCCGAACTGGGATCGAAGCACAGCGACAGGTCGGTGGTGTCTTCCGTCAGCTTGGCGAGGAGGAAGGGGTAGCGGCGGGCATAGGCCGGCACATACGCGCCTTCGGCCACCGTGCCATCCGCGCTCACGAACACGTTGATGCCTTCGTTGAGGCCCATCAGCGCCAGCGGCACGGGGTTCTCGCCCGCGGCGAAGATGATCGGGAAGTGGCGCGCGGCCTGCGGGAATTCCTCGACCGTCAGCGGAACCGCGTGCTGGCCGACCATCCAGGTCGCCTTGTCGGCCGCGCGGGCCTTCCAGTTCGCGTGATCGCGCAGGTTGAGCGGCGCAAGGTCGTTGTAGAACAGGGGCAGGGACTGCGGCGCGCTCGCCATGGTATTCTCTCCGTCTGACTGGTTGCCATGCACGCGCCAGAACCGGCGGGATTGCGGCGGGAGCGCGCCGTTTAGGGATTGTGCGGAGGCGACGCAAGAGTTGGAGTCGTTTGCACACCGTGCGGAAGAGCACGGTGTGATGCGGTGCCAGCCCGCTCCCCCGCCCGGCCACCCATTCAGGGTACTCTCGTGGGTGGCCGGGCGGGGGAGCGGGCTGGCACCGCCCGCCGCGTGAGCGGCGCAAACAAAACTGCTCAGATCAGTTTGCCCGGATTTAGCAGGCCATGCGGATCGAGCGCAGCCTTGATCTGGCGCAGCAGGGCAAGCGCCACCGGATCGCCGAGGCGGGCCAGTTCATCGCGCTTGAGCTGGCCGATGCCATGCTCGGCCGAGATCGAACCGCCCCATTCCGTAACGAGATCATGGACCTCAGCGCTGATCGCCTTGCCATCGCCCTGCTGCCAGGTGGCCGGATCGACGCCGGCAGGCGCGAGAACATGGAAGTGGATATTGCCATCGCCGAGGTGCCCGAAGCCGACCGCCCGGGTGCCGGGCCAGGCGGCTTCGAGCAGCGGGACGGCATGCTCGACGAAATCGGGCATCCGGTGCGTCGGCACGCTGATATCGTGCTGCACGGCAGGGCCGAGCGCGCGCTCGGCTGGGGCGATGCTGTCCCGCAGCGCCCAGAACGCTTCGGCCTGCGCTTCGCTGGCCGCGATGGTGGCATCGGCGATGAGGCCGGCCTCGAAGGCGGAAGCGAGCAGGGCTTCGGCGCGATCGGGCAGTGTGGCGGCCTCGGCCTCGCTGGTGGCGACGAGTTCGATCAGGGCGTGCCACGCATGCGGCTCTGCCAGCGGGGCGCGGGCGGAGGGGAGGTAGGCGCAGACCGCTTCCAGCGAATGGCTGGGCATGACCTCGAACCCTTCGAGCGCCCCGCCAGCCTCGCGCTCGGCATGGAGCAGCAGCGCGCGGGCATCGTGCAAGGAGGCAAGGCCTGCCCAGAGCACGGCGCGGCCCGCAATGGCAGGCTCCAGCCGCAAGGTGGCTGCGGTGACAATGCCCATGGTGCCTTCCGAGCCGATCAGCACCTGCTTCAGATCGAACCCGCGGTTGTCCTTCTTGAGCGGGGTGAGCGTATCGAGCACCGCGCCATCGGCCATGACGGCCTCCAACCCCAGCACCATCGCGCGCATCGTGCCATGGCGCAGCACTTGCGTGCCGCCGGCGTTGGTCGAGACGAGGCCGCCGATAGTGGCCGAACCCTTGCCGCCAAGGGTGAGCGCAAAGCGCAGGCCCGCCGCCGCTGCCGTTTCGTGCAGCGTCTGCAGGATGACGCCTGCCTCCGCCGTGACCATGCGGTTTTCGGCATCGAGTGTGCGGACCCGGTTCATCCGGCGCAGGCTGAGGAGAAGGGCGTGGCCGCCCGTGTCCGGGGTCGCGCCGCCCGACATGCCGCTGTTGCCGCCCTGGGGCACGATGGCCACGCGGTGCTCGGCGCACAGGTGCATCAGCGCGGCGACTTCGGCGGTGCTGGCGGGCGAGGCCATCGCCAGCGCGCGGCCGGTGAAACGTCCGCGCCAGTCGGTGAGCCAGGGCGCCATCAGATCGGCATCGGCGGTGAAGTCGCGGGGGCCGAGAAGGGCGGCGGCGGCGTCGAGGAAAGGGGCGTGATCGGGGCTGGCCATTTCAGGTGCGCTAATCCCGGCAAGGCGCTGCGGGCAATTCATTTTTTCTGACAAGCGAGTTAAGCGGGGGTTCAAGCAAAAGTGCTAGGCGGGGATGACGATTCTCCGAGGGGCACGAGCGGCCCACAAAACAAGCCCATAAAACTGTCGGGGCGGGGACAACGTAATTCGAGGGACCACATTTTTTTACCGTCGCCATGACAACGTTATTCCATCTTTTCGCGAGCTTCGCCCTTGTTCTGCCGGGTTTGCCGGCGGACGGCAGCGCGTTCGTGTCGTATGATGACGGGGCGGCGGAGGAGGATATCTGGGACGCGGCGACGCTGCCGCCGGATTCGCCGCTGCTGATCAATCCGCAAAGCCCCTTGCCCGGCTCGGCAGGGTTCAATCCGCTGGCGCCCGATGTGTGGGACCAGGTCCGCATCGAACAGCGCGTGATCATCCGCGTGACGCCGCGCGATGCCGGGCGCGATGGCATTGCGCCGCAGATCTTGCCGCTCCAGCCGATGCCGTCGATGATGCCGGTGGTGCCCCAGCCGCGCGCCAGCGTGAGCCGCTTTCGCGAACGCAAGACGAGCAAGTGCCTGCCTGCATTGGGAATCGCCGCCGTGCAGCCGATCACCGACGGGCGGCTGATGTTCTACATGCGTGATCGGCGGATGATCGCGGCGGGGCTGGAAAAGGCCTGCAGCGCGCGTGATTTCTACAGCGGCTTCTACATGTCGAAGACGACGGACGGCCAGCTTTGCGTGGGCCGCGATGCGATCCATTCGCGCGCGGGGACGACCTGCAAGCTCAAGGACGTGCGCGAATACGTCCCGGTTGACGGAAATTGATCGCAAGTCCTGCACGTCCGTAACCAGTTTCCTTGACTTTCGTGGCGGTTTGGGCCTAGGCGCGGGCTCACGAAGGGGGGCTGCAGAGCCGTGACCTTCGGCGCGCCGGACAATCTTGCGTGCACCTGTTTTCGGATCATCAGCCCACATGAAATTTGCCGATCTCGGCCTGTCTGACGAATTGCTCCAGTCGGTTCTCGACGCCGGCTACGATACGCCCACCGCGATCCAGGCGCAGGCGATCCCCTCCGTCCTGATGATGCGCGATCTGATCGGCATTGCGCAGACGGGCACGGGCAAGACGGCGAGCTTCGTGCTGCCGATGATCGACATTCTGGCGCATGGCCGTAGGCGGGCTCTGATGCCGCGTTCGCTGATTCTGGAACCGACGCGCGAACTCGCCGCGCAGGTCGCCGAGAACTTCGAGAAGTACGGCAAGAACCACGATCTCAAGATGGCGCTGCTGATCGGCGGCGTGCAGATGGGCGATCAGGTGAAGGCGCTGCAGGACGGCGTGGACGTGCTGATCGCGACGCCGGGCCGCCTGATGGACTTGTTCGAGCGCGGCAAGATCATGCTCAACGGGTGCAGCCTGCTGGTGATCGACGAAGCGGACCGCATGCTCGACATGGGGTTCATCCCGGACATCGAGACGATCTGTTCCAAGCTGCCGCCGAACCGGCAGACGCTGCTGTTCTCGGCAACGATGCCGCCGGTGATCAAGAAGCTGGCAGACAAGTTTCTTTCGAACCCGAAGTATATCGAAGTGGCGCGGCCCGCTTCGAACAACACAAATATCGCGCAGCACAAGGTGCATGTGACGACGCGCGGCAAGCGCGAGGTGCTGCGCCAGCTGCTGCGCACCGACAACGTGAGCACCGCGATCATCTTCGCCAACCGCAAGACGACGGTGCGCGAACTGGCCAAGAGCCTGCAGCAGAGCGGTTTTTCTGCCGGAGAGATCCATGGCGACATGGACCAGAACGCGCGCAATGCCGAACTGCAGAAGTTCAAGGACGGGGTGATCTCGATCCTCGTGGCTTCGGATGTGGCGGCGCGCGGGCTGGACGTGAAGGGCGTGAGCCACGTGTTCAACTATGACACGCCGTGGCATCCGGATGACTATGTGCACCGCATCGGCCGGACGGGCCGCGCGGGGGCATCGGGCCGGGCGTTCACCTTCGTGACGAGCGAGGACGCCGAAGCGATCGCCAATGTCGAGAAGCTGACGGGGATGAAGATCCCGGTGTTCGCGCTGGATGGGGCGGAGGCGGCAGCAGAGGCGCTGGTTGCTGAGAAGCGTGAGCGCGCACCGCGGGCTGAACGCGCGCCGCGCGGCGAGAAGGCACCGCGCCGTGAGCGCGCGCCGAAGGTTGCTGCCGAGCCGGTGGATGAGTTCGAGGTTTCGCCGGAACTGGCCGAGGCCCCTGCACGGGCCCCGCGCGCGCGGCGCGATGAACCGCGTCCGCCCAAGGATGTGCTGCCCGAACTGCCCTCGCAGCCGGGCGAGTGGAACGGGCCGGTGCCGGGGTTCCTGAGCGTTTCGGCGCTTTAAGGGTTTGGGCTGGTCGCCGCCATTTGAATGGCTTACTATACCGCCCTGATGTCTTTACCCGAGCCACCACGAGCGTTAGCGGAATACTACGCGTTCAACGCCTCGGCCAACTTGCAAGAGTTAGCTGAGGCGGAGCGCCGCATGGACGAACTTCTCGCCCGAAAGCATTCGATTTCCGACAAAAGTACTATTGGGCTTTTGACTCTAAATGCCACTTCAATTGCTGGTGTATTTACGGCGCTACAGGTTGGATCAGATGCGCTGAATCGGTTGGGTATTTCGACAAAAGATGTGGCATTAACAATATGTCTTTTTCTTGTTGGTTCGATAATTTCGTTGATTTCTGTTTGGTGGGATGGTGTTCAGCTGAACCACTTGGCTGCAAAACATATCGCGAGACTTGCCGCGCTTAGGAAAGTCGCCCGCACTTTGGCCTCTCCACCCCAAGAGTCAAATATCCAGCTATTGGGAGACGCTTTGGGTGAGGTTGAAAAGGCCCCGCCGATCGACTTTGCGTACTCAAAGGTTAGCATTGGCTTGCAAACCACGTCAGGAGTACTGTGGCTTACAGCGATCGGCTATTTAGTAGTCCGGGTTGTGGCGATGTACGCCTAGCATTGACCGTTACGCTGCCGCCTTCACAAAGCTATCAATCACCCGCTTCCGGTCGCCGCTTTCGAAATCGATCTCCAGCTTGTTGCCTTCCTGCGCGGCGACCACGCCGTAGCCGAACTTGTCGTGGAACACGCGGGTGCCCACGCTGATATCGCTGCGGGGCTTGGCGGCGAAGCTGGCGGCGCTGCGGCTGGGTTCGGCGATGCGCTTGGGGGTCGCGTCATACGTCGAGGCGGCGGCGCGTTGCCAGCCGGGGCCGCGCGTCATGGTGCGGGATGGGTTGGCGCGGGCGACGTCGGCGAAGGGATCGGAGTGTTCGGACCACTGCGCGCGCCACAGCGAGGCGCCGCCGCTGAGGGTTGTTTCTTCCTCGATGTGATCGGCCGGCAATTCGCCGACGAAGCGGCTGGGGATCGAGCTGGTCCACTGGCCGTAGATACGGCGGTTGGCGGCGTGGAGGATCGTGCAGCGGCGGCGGGCGCGGGTGATCGCGACGTAGGCGAGGCGGCGTTCTTCCTCGAGGGAGGCGAGGCCGCCTTCGTCGAGCGCGCGCTGTGAGGGGAACACGCCTTCTTCCCATCCGGGGAGGAACACGTTGTCGAATTCCAGCCCCTTGGCGGCGTGGATGGTCATCACGGTGACCTTCTCGGTGTCCGCCGCGGCATCGTTGTCCATGACGAGGCTGACGTGTTCGAGGAAGTCCCCCAGCGTCTCGTATTCCTCCATCGCGCGGGCCAATTCGACGAGGTTTTCGAGGCGGCCCGAGGCTTCGGTGCTCTTTTCGGCCTGCAAGGCTGCGGTGTAGCCGGATTCGTCGAGCACAGTGCGCAGGAGTTCGGCGGGGGTGAGAGTGGCGATCCCGTCGCGCCAGCCGATGAAGCTGCGCATGAGGCTGCCGAGCGTGGAGCGGGCGCGGGGCGGAAGCTCGTCCGTATCGCACAGTTCGACTGCTGCGGCGGCGAGGGGGATGCCGCGCGCGCGGGCGTGGCGGTGGAGTTTCTCCAGCGTCTTGTCACCCAATCCGCGCTTGGGGGCGTTGTAGATCCGCTCGAACGCGAGGTCGTCCTGCGGGGAGGCGATGACGCGCAGGTAGGCGAGCGCGTCGCGGATTTCGGCGCGCTCGTAGAAGCGGAAACCGCCGACGATCTTGTAGGCGAGGCCGATCTGGATGAAGCGGTCCTCGAATTCGCGCGTCTGGAACGATGCGCGTACGAGGATGGCGATGCGGTCCAGCGGAGCGCCTTCACGCTCCAGCCGCTCGATCTCCTCGCCGACGCGGCGGGCTTCCTCCGGGCCGTCCCACACGCCGATAACGCGGACCTTGTCGCCGCCGTTCATCTCGGTCCACAGCGTCTTGCCGAGGCGCTGGCTGTTTTCCGCGATGACCCCGCCGGCAGCGGCGAGGATGTGCGGGGTGGAGCGGTAATTCTGCTCCAGCCGGATCACCTTGGCGCCAGGAAAATCCTTTTCGAAGCGGAGGATATTGGCGACTTCTGCGCCGCGCCATGAATAGATCGACTGGTCGTCATCACCCACCACGCAGATATTCTTGCGGCCTTGGGCAAGGAGGCGGAGCCAGAGGTACTGGACGGCGTTGGTGTCCTGATACTCGTCCACCATCACGTATTTGAAGCGGCTCTGCCAGCTTTCCAGCACTTCGCGGTGCTGCTTGAAGATGGTGAGCATGTGGAGGGTGAGATCGCCGAAATCGCAGGCGTTGAGCGCGCGCAGGCGGTCCTGATAGAGCGCGTAGAACTTCGCGCCCTTGCCGTTCGCGTAAGCCTCGTTGTCGAGCGCGTCGAGATCCCGGGGGCCGAGGCCGCGGTTCTTCCAGCGGTCGATCAGCCCGGCGAGCTGGCGGGCGGGCCAGCGCTTTTCATCGAGCCCTTCGGCCTGAATGAGCTGTTTGAGGAGGCGCAGCTGGTCGTCGGTATCGATGATCGTGAAGGTGCTTTGCAGGCCGACGAGTTCGGCGTGGCGGCGCAGCATCTTGGCGGCGACCGAGTGGAACGTGCCGAGCCACGGCATGCCCTCGACCGCCGGGCCGATCATCGCCCCGACGCGTTCGCGCATTTCGCGTGCGGCCTTGTTGGTGAAGGTGACGCAGAGGATTTCAGACGGCCACGCGAGGCGGGAGCGCAGGATATGCGCCATGCGCGCGGTGAGCGCGGCGGTTTTGCCCGTGCCGGCGCCCGCAAGCATCAGCACGGGGCCGTCGGTTGTCAGCACGGCTTCGCGCTGCGGGGAATTGAGGCCTTCGAGCCAGGCAGATTCGGGGGCGGTTACAAGAGTCACGCCGGAACAAGTAGGGAACTTTTCCTGGTGGCGCAACCGCGTTGCGGCCCCTAGAACTCAGACCATGCGCCTTGCGGCACCGGCTTGAGCGCGAGATTGCCAAGGACTGGCAGCGGCACACCCTTGCGCACCGGGGCCGCCCTGGCCGTCGTCGGGCGCGGCTTTCGGCCCAGCGAAAAATGCTGCATCTGGCCAGTGAGCTGCTGTGCAACACTGGCGAGCGTGCGCGATGCGGCAGTGCTCTGTTCGACCATGGCAGCGTTCTGCTGGGTCATGCGGTCGAGTTCGGTAACTGTGGTGGCGACTTCGGCGAGCATGGCCGACTGGCGCTCGGCGCTCTCGGAAATGCCTTCGACCAGCGCGCTAACCCCGCCGACACGGTCGACGATCTGGCGCAGGACCGCACCGGTTTCGCCCACCAGCTCGACGCCCCGTTCGACCTCGGCGTTGGAGGCAGTGATCAGCTGGCCGATCTCGCGCGCAGCATCGGCGCTGCGCTGGGCAAGCGCGCGCACTTCGGTGGCGACGACCGCAAAGCCCTTGCCAGCATCCCCGGCGCGGGCCGCCTCGACCCCGGCGTTGAGTGCGAGAAGATTGGTCTGGAACGCGATACCGTCGATCACGCTCACGAACTGGGCGACGCCTTGGGCCGATTGCTGGATCGCGTGCATGGCATGGACCGCGCGCTCGACGACATCGCCGCCGCTCGCCGCCTCGCCGTGGGCATCGGAGACGGCCCGGTTGATCTCCGCCGCCCGGCTGGCGCTTTCGCCGACAAGCGTGGTGACTTGCCGCATCGCCGCGCTGGCTTCGGCAAGACGCGCGGCCTGCCCTTCGGTGCGGGTGGAAAGATCGGCGGAGGCAGTGCGGATCTCGGCCGCGCCGGTGTCGATGGCCGTGGTGGACGCGATGACCTGGCCCATCGCATCGGCAAGGCGCCCGAGTGCATCATTGAAGTCGCTGCGCAAGGGTTCGGATCCGGAGGGAAACGGCGTGGCGATGCGATAAGCGAGATTGCCGCGCGCGAGTTCGCTGATGGCAGTGGTGAGCTGTCCTACCATGGCGTCACGCTCTGCCGACGTGCGGCGCAGCGTCACGGCCTGATCGCGGAATACGCCGAGCGCGCGGCTGAGACGGCCCACGCAGTCGCCGTAGTCGGTGCGCTCGATCACGCTGTCGAGATCGCCCGCAGCCAGCGCTTCGGTGCGCAGGACGGTGCCGACGTAGGGATCGCAGATGCGGTGCTTGGCCGTACGCACCGTGATGACGGTAAGCGCGAGCGCCACGCCGGAAAGAAGCAGCACCAGCGGTCCGGCCCGGCCCAGCGCCAGCAGCGTGGCAAGGCAGGACAAGGCGAAGAGCCCGACATGCGCCCAGAGAAGAACATCGAATTTCTGCCGGATCGGCGCTTGTTTTTCAAACCAAGTCAGCATGGGGCACCCACTGTTGTCTCGTTGGTACCGGCATAGGCCGTTGAGCGTGATGAAGTGTTGTGGCTTGACTCAGGCCTTGTCCTTAGTTCGCGGTTGGGACCCCGTTCAGAACTCGTCCCAACCTGCATCGATGGGCGCCTTGAGAGCAAGGTTGCCACTTACCGCAGGGGCGCTGCGCCGAGCCGCGAGGCGGGGTGCTTCTGCCATCGGCACGGGTTTGGGCAGTGCCGTGACCGTGCCGGTCTGGAAACGCGAGGTCTGCGCGGTGAGCTGCTGCGCGACACTGGCGAGCGTGCGTGCAGCGGCGGTGCTCTGTTCGACCATGGCAGCGTTCTGCTGGGTCATGCGGTCGAGATCGATGACCGTGCTGGCAACATCGGCCAGCATGACCGACTGGCGCTGCGCCGATTCGTTGATCCCTTCGACGAGCGTGCTGACCCCGCCGACCCGGCCGACGATCTGGCGCAGGACGCCGCCGGTTTCGCCGACCAGTTCGACCCCGCGTTCGACATGGCCGGTAGACGACTTGATGAGCTGGCCGATCTCGCGCGCGGCTTCGGCGCTGCGCTGGGCGAGGGCGCGCACTTCGGTGGCGACGACGGCGAACCCGCGGCCGGCCTCACCGGCGCGTGCTGCCTCGACCCCGGCGTTGAGCGCGAGGAGGTTGGTCTGGAAGGCGATGCCATCGATCACGCTGATGATCTGGGCGACGCCCTGCGAGGATTGCTGGATCGCGTTCATCGCCTCGACCGTGCGTTCGACGACTGTGCCGCCTGCGGCCGCCTCGCCATGGGCTTCGGAGACGGCGCGATTGATCTCGGCAGCGCGGGCGGCGTTTTCGCCGACAAGCGTGGTGACTTGCTGCATGGCGGCGCTGGCTTCCTCGAGCCGGGCGGCCTGCTGCTCGGTGCGCGCGGCGAGATCGTCGGAGGCTGCGCGGATTTCGGCGGCGCCGGTGTCGATCGCGCCAGCCGAGGCAGCGACATCGCCCATCGCGGCGGCGAGCACGCCAAGTGCCTGGTTGAAGTCTTCGCGCAGGCTCTCGGTCTCGCCGGGGAAGGGCTTGGCGATGCGGTAGACAAGGTTGCCGCGCGCGAGTTCGCCCATGGCTTTGGTCAGTTCGCCCGCGACGATCTCGCGCTCGACGCGGGTCGCCTCGCGCAGCGCGACGGCCTGATCGCGGAACACGCCCATGGCGCGCGAGAGGCGGCCAACGCAATCGCCGTAGTCTGTGTAGGCGATGGGGCTGTCGAGATCGCCTGCGGCCAGCGCTTCGGTGCGGACGACGGTGGCGACATAGGGGTCGCAGATCATGCGGCGCGACTGCATCACGACGATGGCGGTCAGCGCCAGCGCAGCGGCAGGGGGGAGGAACGCGGCAATGCCGAAGCCGGCGAGAGCGAGCGCAGTGCCGAGGCCGGCCGCCGCGACAAGACCCATGTGTACCCAGAACAGCGCCATGAACTTGGCGCGGATCGGGGCCTGCTTCTCGAACCATTCCGACATCGCTTTGCCGCTCCTTCAGTTGTCTGCCCGTTTGCGACGCTCGGCAGCTAGGCACGGATGATTGACGATGTGGGAAACGCTGCCATAGCGGTTCACCGCGAGAGGGACGGTAAAGCCGTTTAAACCTTGCTTGGGGGGAGATCGGAAAGGTTATGGGCCAGGCACGCAGCCCCTTTGCAACGCATGCCCGCGTGCTGCTGGCCAGCCTCGTCGGCACGGCGGTCGAGTTTTACGACTTCTACATTTTCGGCACCGCCGCCGCGCTGGTGATCGGCCCGCTGTTCTTCCCGGCAGAGAGCCGCACGGCGCAGACCCTGCTGACGCTGATGACCTTTGGAATCGCGTTTTTTGCGCGGCCGGTGGGGGCTGTGGCGTTCGGTCATTTCGGAGATCGGGTGGGGCGCAAGTCGACACTCGTTGCCAGCTTGCTGCTGATGGGCATCTCGACGTTTCTGGTGGCCTTCCTCCCGGGCTATGCGGTGGCGGGCTGGGTGGCTCCGGCGCTGCTGTGCCTGTTGCGATTCGGGCAGGGGTTCGGTCTGGGCGGCGAATGGGGCGGCGCATCGCTGCTCGCGGTCGAGAATGCACCAATGGGCATGGAAGCACGATTCGGTATCGCGGCGCCGCTGGGCGCCCCGGTGGGGTTCCTGTTTGCCAATGGATTGTTCCTGCTGCTGGGGCTTGGCCTGTCCGAGTCGGACTTCCTCAGCTGGGGTTGGCGCGTGCCGTTCGTGGCGAGTGCGCTGCTGGTGATCCTGGGCCTGTGGATCCGGCTGCGCATCGGCGAGACCCCGGCGTTCAAGGCCGCGCTGCATGCCGCGCCGCCGCCGCGCGTGCCGCTGGGCGCGCTGCTATCGGGTCATCTCGGCGCAGTGCTGACGGGCACCATGGGCGTGATCGCGTGCTTCGCGCTGTTCTACCTCGCGACGACGTTCGCGCTGGGATACGCGACGAGTGAACTGCACTATCCGCGTGAGACAGTGCTGGCGATCCAGCTGGGCGCGGACGTGGTCTTTGCCATCGGCATCGTGGTTTCCGGTTGGTGGTCTGATGCTGCGAGCCCGCGCACGGTGATGGCGGTGGGCGCGGCGCTGACGGGTGTAGTCGGGCTGGTGTTCGGCAGCGGGCTGGCGGCGGGATCGCTGCCGCTGCTGTTCCTGACGCTCTCCGCCACGCTGTTCGTGATGGGCCTGTGCTATGGCCCGATCGGGGCGTGGCTGCCGTCGCTCTATCCGGTGGAAGTGCGCTACACCGGGATTTCGCTGGCGTTCAACATGGGCGGCATCGTGGGCGGTGCGCTGGCACCGCTGGGCGCGGCCTGGCTGGCGGCGCATGGCGGCGTGGTGTGGACCGGGCTGGTTCTGACCGCGGCGGGGGTGGTGACGCTGGTGGGGGTGCTGGCGGCGCCGCGCAAGGTTTAGAAAGATTACCCCTCCGACCTGCCTTCGGCAGGCCACCTCCCCATTTGTCCCTGCGGGAAAAATGGAGAGGACAAGAACAGAACGTCTTCTTTTCCCTCTCCATTTTCACGAAGTGCAAATGGGGAGGTGGCCCGCGAGCGGGTCGGAGGGGTTCTTATTCTGCCAAGCGCATCAAGGTCAGCCGCGCCTTGCCGACCTTGCGCTCTGCATCGATTTCGAGGCTGCGCACGCCTGCCGGTTCATCGGCGTGGGTTTCGAGGCTGACCCATGTGCCCGCGCCGATCCAGCCGAGGCGCTGGAGGCGCTCGATGGCGACGGCGCCGGCGCCCGAGCCGTAGGGCGGATCGAGCATCACCACATCGAGCGGGGTGGGCGCGGGGCCGAGCGCGAGGACCGAGGCGGCGCGCACGTCGCACTGGGCCTGCGCGTGGAGCGCGGCGATATTGGCGCGCAGGGCGCGGATCGCGGCAGGGTCCTGCTCGACGAACAGCGCCTTGGCCGCGCCGCGCGAGAGGGCTTCGAGGCCGAGCGCGCCGGAACCGGCGAAGAGGTCCGCGACTGTCAGCTCCTCGAAGCTGCCAAGGCGGCTGTTGAGCATCGAGAACAGGGTTTCGCGCGTGCGGTCGGCGGTGGGCCGGGTGGTGTCGCCCGCCGGGGCCGTGAGCTTGCGGCCGCGCCAGGTGCCGGCGATGATCCGCAGCATCAGCGCTTGCCCTGTGGTTTGGGGCCCTGCGGCTTGGGGCCCTGCGGCTTCGGGCCGCCCGGACGGCTATCTGGGCGACGGGGGCGCTGGGGCTTCGAGACGAGCTGGCCGGCTTCGGGCGAGAGGCGCTTGCGTTCGGGGCGGGCGCGGCCCGCAGGCGCCACCTTGGCGGCGGGTTCCGGTGCGGGCTTGGGCGCGCGGGGGGCGGGTGCCTTGCCGGCGTGGACGGCCTGCTGATCGCGCGTGGCCTTGTCGCTGGAAAGGCCCTTGCGGAAGCGCTCGACGACGACTTGCGGGACTTCCTCTGCCGCGCCGCGCGGCAGTTCGCCGAGATCGAACGGGCCATAGCGCAGGCGCAGCAGGCGCGAGACTTCGAGACCGAGATGTTCGAGCACGCGGCGGACTTCGCGGTTCTTGCCCTCGGTGAGGGTCAACTCGATCCACTTGTTGCGGCCCGCGCTGCGCTCCATGTTGGCGTTGATCGGGCCGTAGCGGATGCCTTCGATCTCGATTCCGTCCATCAGGCCATCGAGCATGGCCTGCGTCACATCGCCGAAAGTGCGCGCGCGGTAGGTGCGCGGCACGCCGTTGGCGGGCAGTTCCATCGCGCGCTTCAGTTCGCCGTCGTTGGTGAGGAGGAGCAGGCCTTCGGTGTTGATGTCGAGCCGGCCGACCGGCATCACGCGGCCCGCGCCCGGCGGCAGCGCATTGCGCAGCGCGGTGTAGATCGTCGGGCGCCCGGTGGGATCGCGCTCGGCGGTGATCAGGCCGGACGGCTTGTGGAACAGGAACAGGCGCGGCGGTTCGGCTGCGGCGACGGGGTTGCCGTCTACCGTGACGCCGCGCAGGTTCTTGAGGATCGTGGCGGGCGTGGTGATCACTTCGCCTTCGAGCGCGATGCGGCCTTCGGCGATGTAGCGCTCGATCTCGCGGCGGCTGGCAATGCCGGCGCGGGCGAGCAGCTTGGCGATGCGGTCGCCCTCGCGCGGGGTGCCGTCATCGGCAGGGGCGCGGGTCTGCGGCGCAGCCGGAGCCTTGGGCAGGCGCGGCTTGGGGGGCGTGTAAGGCTTGGGCGCGCCGGGCCGACGCGGTCCGCCGGTCCTGTCTTTGGGGGGGAATGCCATGGCTTGCCCCTTACGCCGGGGAGGGCGCGCCGTCATCCTTCTTCGTAAAGGGCGATTTCGCGCTGGCAGATCTCGTGGAAACGGCGGATGCCGCCTTCGAGCGTGCCGAGGGTAAGCTGGGGGACGGCGCCGGTGGAAAGGCCCTGCTGGCCGAGTTCGGCCGCGCGGAAGTCTTCCGAGCCGAACACTTGCCCGTCGAGCAGGTCCCAGCTGCGGCGCCAGTGATCTTCGGCCTTTTCGGTCTGGGGTGCCTCGGCGATCAGCATGAAGTCCTCGACGAGGGTGAGGTCGTGCGCCTGTGGCATGATCGTCATCAGGTTCACGTAGTCCGGGCTGATGACGATGACCGTGGCGGGGAACAGCTGGTAGGCGAACGTCGCGACGCGGCGCAGGGCGGGCCAATCGGTGAGATCAACGCCTTCAAGCTCTGTCGCGCGGCCGACGAGCGAGCGCATGTGCGGACCCAGTTCGTCACCCGCCGTCACGCCATCCTTGAAATAGGGGCCGATGGTGCGCGCGTGGAGGCGCTGCACGTGGTAGCTTTCGAGGAAGGCGTCCATGATCAGCTTCCAGTTGGAGGCGACCCGGTGCGTGCGGCGGGCATAGAGGTGGTGCGAGGCGAGGTCTGCCGCCACGAAATCGGCGCTGATTTGGGCGGCGAGGGTGAAGTCCGCTTCCTGCGGCGCGAACCAGATCAGGCCGCCCGCTTCGAGGCTGGGCAGCTCGATGAGACCGTGGGCGGACTGATCGAAGGCGGGGAAGGTATCCGGCCGGGGGAGCGCGAGGAGCTTGCCGTCGGTGCTGTAGGTCCAGGCGTGGTAGGGGCAGACGAGGCGCTTGGCGCATTGCACATCGCCGCCTTCGACAAGCCGCGTGCCCCGGTGGCGGCAGACGTTGAGGAAGACGTGGGCCTTGCCGGCGGTATCGCGGGTGAGGAGCAGCGGCCTGCCGGTGGCATCGTGCGGCACAACCATGCCGGGATCGGGCAGCAGCGCGGAGGGTGCGAGCACTTGCGGGTGGGTGCCGAACAGCGCTGCCTTTTCGCGCGCCCAGTGGGCGGGATCGGTGTAGACATGCGCGGGCACGTGGCTGATCGCTTCGGCCTTGCGGCCCGCACTGGCCGCCACCAGCCGCGCGAGTTCGAGCTGGCCATCAGTGGGCCGCTTGGTCGTTTCAGTGGTGGCCATTTCGCGGCTCTCCCCGGGTAACATCACTCTCCGGTGCTAGGCATAGCGCAATTTCGCGCTAAGCAAGCAGGAGAAATGCCTGATCGTATTGGGGTGCCTTCCTGCCCCGTTCGTGTCGAGCGAAGTCGAGACACTTGCGCGCGGCGCTTGGTGTCTCGACTTCGCTCGACACGAACGGATGGGGGTAGGAGAAAAAGAGGGACTGAATGGCTTCGAGTGCCGCTGAAGTGGAAAAGCCGCCGCGCCCGAAAGGCTTTCGCCTGCTGATGGTGGCGCTCGCAACGCGCAAATCGGCGACGATGCTGGGCTTCGGCTTCGCCTCGGGCCTGCCTTATGCGCTGCTGCTGGGCACGCTGAACGCGTGGCTCGGCGAAGTGAAGGTCGATCTGGCGACCATCGGCGTGCTTTCGTGGATTGGCCTTTCCTACTCGTTCAAGTTCCTGTGGTCGCCGCTGGTGGACCGCATGGCGCTGCCGGGGCTGGAAGCACTGGGGCGGCGCAAGAGCTGGATCCTGCTGTGCCAGATCGTGCTGGTGCTGGGCTTTGTCGGGCTGGCGTTCACCGATCCTGCCAAGGCCATCGGAACATTCGCGCTGTTTGCGTTTCTTGCCGCGCTCGCTTCGGCGACGCAGGATGTGGCGGTGGACGCATGGCGGATCGACGTGGCGGACGAGGATACGCCTGTCGAGCTGCTCTCCTCGATCTACCAGTTCGGCTACCGGATTGCCTCGATCGTCGGCGGCGCGCTGGCGCTGGTGCTGGCGGGGCGGATGTCGTGGCCGCTGGTCTACCTGCTGATGGCAGGGCTGATCGGCTTGATCGGCGTGGTGACCTTGCGTGCGCCTGATACGCCGCGGCCCGAGCAGGGCACGCTTCACTCCGCGCTGGCGCAACCCGGCGAATTGACACCGCGCGCGCGGGCGCTGGCGCTGTTCATCGTTGGCACGAGCTGGGCCTGGGCCATCGGCACGATCGTGACCTTCATGGTCACCATGCTGAGCCCGCTCGGGCCGGGCGAGAAGCATCCGTCCGTCAGCGATTTCACGCGCCAGTTCGGCCCGCTGATCGTGGCGGCCACGGTGGCGGTGCCGCTGCTGGTGGCGGCGGTGACCAACGCGATGCGGACGCGCGGGACAGCCGTGCTGACGGCGCCGGACACGCGCACTTCGGCGGTGCGGACCGCGGCGAACCACCTCTATGTGGCGCTGATCGCGCCGCTGGCGGAACTGGTGGCGCGGCTCGGCTGGGGCGTGCTGGTGGTGATCGGCATGATCCTCACCTACACGCTGTGCTACAACGTGTGGTCGAGCTTCGCCTTTCCGTTCTACCTCGATTTCTTGCACTATTCGAAGGACGAGGTGGCGTTTGCCTCCAAGCTGTTCGGCATTTTCATGACCATCGCGGGGATCAGCCTTGGCGGCTATCTGTTCCTGCGGCTGGGACGGATGCCGACGATCCTGATCGGCGCGGTGCTGCCGATGCTGGGCAATTTCGTTTATGCCGACCTCGCCGAGGGCGCAGTGCATATCGACGCGGTGGGGCAGGCGCTGGGCCTGCACGCGCTGTTCGGCCTGTTCGGCTTCGATCCGCGCATGGTGCGCCTGCTGCTGGCAATTTCGTTCGAGAACATTTCCACCGGCATCGCGGGGGCGGCGTTCGTGGCGTACCTCTCGGGGATTGTTTCCAAGCGCTACACGGCGGTGCAATATGCGCTGATGTCTTCGCTGACGTTCCTGATCGGCTCCTTGGGGCGCGGGATCGCGGGGGAGGCGTTTGACCTCTACGGCTATGCCACGGTGTTCCGCTGGACGGCGGCAGCGGGGCTGGTGGCGGTGCTGTTCGTGTGCCTGGAATGGGCGCGGGTGGCGCGAGAGAAGGTGGCTGACGTTGCGCTTGATCCTTCGACAAGCTCAGGATGAGCGGGTCTTGGGATTTTCCGCATTCTTGAAACCAGCCAAACCCCGCTCACCCTGAGCCTGTCGAAGGGTGTTCGTGCGACGATTCAGTCGGGCGCTTCGTCGTTGCGGCGCAGGACATCGCCCGCGAGGTAGAGCGAGCCGGCGATGAGGACGTCGCCTGCGGGCGGCAGCGCGGCGAGGGCCTGCGCGACATTGGCGAAGCTCGCCACGGGAAGCGCGGTGAAGGGGGCGAAGTCCGCAGGGCTGTGCGCTTCGTGGCCCGGCGCGGGGACGATGGACACAGAAGCCAGTTTGCCCGCCAGCGGGGCGAGGATCGCGCTCGGGTCCTTGCTGGTCAGCATGCCCATAACGAGGTGGAGCGGCGCAGCGCTTGCGAAATGGCGGGCGATGGCCTGCCCGGCGTCAGGGTTGTGACCGCCATCGAGCCAGACGGTGCGGTTTCCGGCGAGCGCGGTGAGCGGGCCGGGGCCGAGGCGCTGGAGGCGGGCGGGCCAGCGGGCGGCGCGGATGCCTTCGGCCATGGCTTCGGGGGTGACGGCGAGCGCGCTCTGATGGCGCAGCATGGCGACGGCGAGGGCGGCGTTATCGGCCTGATGCGCGCCTGCGAGGGTGGGCAGGGGGAGGCTGAGGGTGCCCTTTGCGTCGCGGTATTCGATGGTTTCACCCACATCCGCCCACCAGTCGCGGCCGCGCAGGATGACGGGCGCGCCGATGTAGCTGGCGGTAGCTAGCACGCTGTTCAGGGGGCTTTCGGCGTAGCTTTGCCCCACCAAAGGCGCGCCGGGTTTGGCGATGCTGGCTTTTTCGAAGGCGATGCGGGCGAGCGGGTCTTCGGGGGTTCCGGCTTCGGGCACCAGCAGGAATGCCTCGTGATCGATACCCAGCGTGGCGATGCCGCAGACGGCGGGGTTTTCGAGGACGTTAGTGGCGTCCAGCCGCCCGCCGAGGCCGGTTTCAATGACGCATGCGTCCGCCGGGGTTTCGGCGAAGGCGAGGAATGTGGCGACGGTGGTGACTTCGAAGAAGCTGGGGCCGAGGTCTTTGGCAGCATCGAGGACGCGCTTGAGGAGGTCCGCGAGGCTGTCATCCGAGATCAGCTTGCCCGCGATGCGGATGCGTTCGTTGTAGCGGACGAGGTGGGGCTTGGTGGCGGCGTGGACGGTAAGGCCCTGCGCTTCGAGAATGGCGCGCAGATAGGCGCAGGTCGAGCCTTTGCCATTGGTGCCCGCAACGTGGAGCACCGGGGGCAGGCGGCGCTGGGGGTTGCCAAGGCGGTCGCAGATGTCGCGCACGGTATCGAGGCCGAGGCGGCCCTGGGGGAGCGAGAGGGCGCCGAGGCGGTCAAGCTGTGCCTGCACTTGGCGGTTTTCGGAAATGGCGAAGTCGCGCAATTTTACCCCTCCGTCAGCGCTTCGCGCTGCCACCTCCCCATTTGCCCCTTCGACAAGCTCAGGGGAAAATGGAGAGGATTTAGAAGAACGTGCGTTGTTTTGATCCTCTCCATTTTCCCGCAGGGCAAATGGGGAGGTGGGCCGCCGCAAGGCGGGTCGGAGGGGTTTATGCGGCCTGCGCGGCCATCAGGTAGCCGATGGTGCGGGCGAGGGTGGCCTTCAGCGTGTGGCGGCTGACGACCATGTCGATCATGCCGTGCGCGTGGAGGTATTCGGCGCGCTGGAAGCCTTCGGGGAGCTTTTCGCGGATCGTGTCCTGGATCACGCGCTGGCCGGCAAAGCCGATGAGCGCGCCGGGTTCGGCGATCTGGATATCGCCGAGCATGGCGTAGCTGGCGGTGACGCCGCCGGTGGTCGGATCGGTGAGCACGACGATGTAGGGCAGGCCCGCCGCGCGCATGCGGTTGATCGCGACGGTGGTGCGCGGCATCTGCATCAGGCTGAGGATGCCTTCCTGCATGCGCGCGCCGCCAGCAGCGGTCACGGCGATGAAGGGGCACTTGTTGGCAATCGCGGCTTCGGTTGCGGCGATGAAGGCATCGCCCACGGCCATGCCCATCGAGCCGCCCATGAAGCCGAAATCCTGCACGCCGACCACGGCCTTGTGGCCATCGATCTTGCCGACGGCAGCGGTCAGCGCATCGGGCTGCGGATTGGCGGCGCGGGCAGCCTTGAGGCGGTCCGTGTAGCGCTTGGTGTCGCGGAACTTGAGCGGGTCTTCACGCACCTTGGGCGCGGGGAGGATTTCAAAACCGGCGTCGAGCAGCTGTGCAAGGCGCGTCTCGGCGCCGATGCGGCCATGGTGGTCGCAGCGCGGGCATACCGAGAGGTTTTCCTCGTACTCCTTGGTGAACAGCATTTCGCTGCACGACGGGCACTTGATCCAGAGGTTGTCCGGCGTGTCGCGCTTGGGCGCGAAGGGGAGCGAATTGCGGACGCGGGTCAGCCAGCTCATGCTTCTACCTTTCGGGCATTGTGGACCGCATCGGCAAGGGCCGAGACGAGTTCGCGCACTTTCGCCGGAGCGTTATCGCCGTGCAGCGCGATAATGTCGATAAGCGCCGAGCCGACGACGACGCCGTCTGCCACGCGGGCGATCGGGCCGGCCTGTTCGGGCGTGCGCACACCGAAGCCGACCGCGACCGGAATTTGCGCGGTTTGCTTGATGCGGGTGACGGCTTCCTCGATCGAGGCGAGCGCGGCGGACTGCTTGCCAGTGATTCCCGCGACCGAAACGTAATAGAGGAAGCCCGACGAGCCATCGAGCACGGCGGGCAGGCGCGCATGATCGGTGGTGGGGGTGGCGAGACGGATGAGGCTGATCCCGGCAGCGCGCAAGGCGGGGCCAAGCTCAGCATCTTCCTCGGGCGGGATATCGACGCAGATCACGCCGTCGACACCGGCCTGGGTGCAGGCACCGGCAAACCATTCCGGCCCGCGGATCGTCATCGGGTTGGCATAGCCCATGAGGACGAGCGGGACGTCCGGATGACGGGCGCGGAAATCGGTCGCCATCTTGAGGATGTCGGCCGTCTTGATGCCCGCGCCGAGGCTGCGCAGGTTCGCCTGCTGGATCGCGGGGCCATCGGCCATCGGATCGGTGAAGGGCATGCCGAGCTCGATCACGTCCGCGCCGCCTTCGACGAGCGCGTCGAGGATGGCGGGCGTCGGGCCATCGCCGCCGGTGACGAAGCAGACGAGGGCGGGGTGGCCCTTGGCGAAGGCAGCAGAGAGGCGGGTCATCAAGCCCTCTCCCCTTCAGGGGAGAGGGTTGGGAGAGGGGACTGCATCTCAGCAATCACGCCCATCAGATGGATCAAAACGCCCTCCAAATTCTGCATCACGTCAGCATTCCTGTAACGTACAACCCGATAGCCTTGCGCTTCGAGAAAGCGAGTCCTGTTTGTATCGCGCTGGTCATCTGCATCGTGCGTGTTGCCGTCAATTTCGACCACAAGCTTAGGATCGTTTGCCGCGAAATCAGCGATGAACTGACCGATCACTTTCTGGCGGCGGAACTTGGTACCGGCAAGCCGTTCCGCTCTAAGTGCCAGCCAAATGCGGGTTTCGGGTTCGGTCATGTGCTTGCGGTTTTCGCGGGCGTTGCCCGTGAGTTTGGCGTCGCGCATTTGCCCCTCTCCCAACCCTCTCCCCTGAAGGGGAGAGGGCTTTCTAGAGCTTCACCCCCAGATGCTCCGCCACCGAGAAGATATCCTTGTCGCCGCGGCCGCAGAGGTTGGCGAGGATGATCTCGTTCTCGCCCATGGTCGGCGCGATCTTCTTGACGGCGGCGATGGCGTGGGCGGGTTCGAGCGCGGGGATGATGCCTTCGGTGCGGCAGAGAAGCTGGAAGCCGTCGAGCGCTTCCACGTCGGTCACCGAGGTATAGTCCACGCGGCCGATTTCCTTGAGCCACGAATGCTCGGGGCCGATGCCGGGATAATCGAGACCGGCGGAAATCGAGTGGCCTTCAAGGATCTGGCCGTCCTCGTCCTGCAGCAGATAGGTCTTGTTGCCGTGGAGGATGCCCGGGCGGCCACCGGCGAGGCTGGCGGCGTGGGCGAAATCGAGGCCGTGGCCTGCCGCTTCGACGCCCATCATCTTGACTGACGGATCATCGAGGAAGGGGTGGAACAGGCCGATGGCATTGCTGCCGCCGCCGATGGCCGCGACGAGCAGGTCGGGCAGGCGGCCGACGCGGCTCAGCATCTGGGCGCGGGCTTCCTTGCCGATCACGCTCTGGAAATCGCGGACGAGCTCCGGGTAGGGGTGCGGGCCAGCGGCGGTGCCGATGATGTAGAAGGTGTTGTGGACGTTGGCGACCCAATCGCGCAGCGCCTCGTTCATCGCGTCCTTCAGCGTCGCGGCCCCAGCGGTGACGGGGACGACTTCGGCGCCCAAGAGCTTCATGCGGAACACGTTGGGCTGCTGGCGGGCGACGTCGGTCGCGCCCATGAAGATCGTGCAGGGCAGGCCGAAGCGCGCGCAGACGGTGGCGGTGGCGACGCCGTGCTGGCCCGCGCCGGTTTCCGCGATGATCCGCGTCTTGCCCATGCGCATGGCGAGCAGGATCTGGCCGATGCAGTTGTTGATCTTGTGCGCGCCGGTGTGGTTCAATTCGTCGCGCTTGAACCAGACTTGCGCGCCGCCGAGTTCTTCCGTCAGGCGCGGGGCGAAATAGAGCGGGCTGGGGCGGCCGACGTAGTGTTCGAGGAGGTCGTCGAACTCGGCCTGGAAGGCGGGATCGGCCTTGGCCTTGCGGTACTCCGCCTCAAGATCGAGGATCAGCGGCATCAGCGTTTCGGCGACATAGCGGCCGCCGAACTGGCCGAAATGGCCCTGTGCATCGGGCTGGGTGCGGAAGCTGTTGGGGATGGGCGCGTTCATGCTCGTCCGCTTGGCAGAGGGGCGCGCGCTTGTCCAGATTCGCCCCCCTAATTCAAAAGGCCTTTAGGGCAATCAGGCGGCGCGGGCGGCCTTGCAGAATTCGGCGATGAGGGCGGCGTCCTTCACGCCGGGCGCAGATTCGACGCCGGAGGAGACGTCGACCAGCGGTGCCTTGGTCGCGCGGACGGCTTCGGTGACGTTAGCGGGAGAGAGTCCGCCAGCGAGGCCCCACGGGAGCGGGCCCTTGTGGGCGGCGAGCAGGGTCCAGTCGAACACCAGGCCGAGGCCGCCGGGCATGGCGGCGCCCTTGGGGGCCTTTGCGTCGAACAGGACGAGGTCGGCTGCACCGGTGAAGGCCCGGGCCCGCTCGACATCCGCTTTGGTGGCGACGGGGAGGGCTTTCCAGACGGGGAGCCCGAACATGGCGCGCACGGCGGCGACGCGGGCCGGGTCTTCCTCGCCGTGGAGCTGGATCACATCAAGCGAAGCTGCGGCGACGAGTTCGCTGAGCAGGCTGTCGGCGGGATCGACGAACAGGCCGACGACTTTGGCGCGGCCCTTGGCGCGGGCGGCGAGCGCGGCAGCATCGGCGGCGCTGAGGTGGCGCGGGGAGCGGGGGAAGGACACGAGGCCGATGTAATCCGCGCGCGCGGCAATGGCTGCGTCGACGGCGGCGGGGGTGGTGAGGCCGCAGATCTTGATGTGGGGGGCGGGCATGGGTTTGCGGATAGGGGTGGTTGGTGTGTGGGTCAAATGGCTGTGTGTGCCGCTTGCCCACCCCCGGCCCCTCCCGCAGGTGGGAGGGAGATCTTATTTCTACCCTCGTCATTGCGAGGAGCGTAGCGACGAAGCAATCCAGAGCGGATGTGGATGACGCTCTGGATTGCTTCGCGACGCTCGCAATGACGAAGGTTTGAGCTTGGACGGTGTTGTCCGGATTTTGATTGGACTGGGATGAGCTTCGCTTACTGCCCCAGTTCGAAGGTCACCGTCACATTCGCGCCGACCTGCACTTCGCCCGCCGCAACCGGGCTCGGCGCCTTGGCCATCATCGCATCGGCGCGGGCGTACATCACCATCGGCTGCGGGGCATAACCGCCGCTTTCGCTGATGGTGAGGATGCGCTTGACCGAAAGACCGGCAGCCTTGGCGTAGAGCTCGGCGCGGGTGCGGGCCTTTTTCATGGCTTCGATGCGGGCCTCGTCGCTGGCGACATCGGGGTTGTCGAGCTGGAACGAGGGGCCGCTGACCTGATTGGCGCCGGCGGCGACCAGGGTGTCGATGGTCTTGCCATAGCCCGCGATCTTGCGCTGCTTCACTTCGACCTGATTGGTCGCCTGATAGCCGATGATGACGGGATCACCGCTGACGTTGCCAGAAGAGACCGGGCCGTTGGCATCGGCGCGGGGCTGGCCGTAGACCGGGTTCACCGAGAGGTTGCTGGTCTGGATATCGCGTTCGGCGATGCCCGAGGCCTTGAGCGCGGCGATGACGGCGTTCATCTGCTCGGCATTCTGCGACAGCGCGGCAGAGGCGGTCTTGGCCTGCGTGGTGACGCCGGCATTGAACACCGCAAGATCGGGCACGCGGGTGCTGCGGCCATCGGCGCTGACGGTGAGCACCGAATTGCCGGCGGCGACAACCGGGGCTGGGGACATGGACTGCGCCATGGCGGGCGAGGCGGCGCCAGCAGCGGCCAGTGCGGCGGCCAGCAGGAGCGAGGTGGAGGTATTGGTCATTGGTTGGTCCCCTTGAAACGGTCCGCGAGCGATTGCACCGGAGCGGCTTTCGGGGGGCTGAACCGCGATGACAGGAGACAGTCAGGCGATAAGCCGTTCCAGCACGACCATCTGGTAGGGAACATCGAGCGGGAGCGGGAAGGGCCTGAGTTCGCCGGTGCGGACATAGCCGCGCCGTTCGTACCATGCGATCAGTTCGGCGCGGACGTCGACGACGATAAGCTCCATCCGGTCCGCACCGAATTCGCGCACCGCAAGCTGTTCCACTTCGCCGACGAGCGCACGGCCGAGGCCGCCGGCCTGCAGCGTGGGGGAGATGCAGAGAAGGCCCATGTAGGCGAGGCCATGGCCGAGATCGGTGATGGTAACAGTGCCGACCAGCGCGCCGTCCTGCTCGGCAAGGAGGACGCGCTTTTCGGGGGCCGCGATCATCGCCGCGATTTCCGCAGGCGTGGTGCGATCGCCTTCGAGCAGGTCGGCTTCGTTGGTCCAGCCAGCCCGCGCGCTCTCGCCCCGGTAGCCGCTTTCGATGAGGGCGCGGACGGCAGGCGCGTCGGAAGGCTGCGCGATGCGGGTGGTCAGTGTCGTCATCGGTGGCTCAGAGCGTGGCTTCGATGGCGCGGGCAGCGGCGACCGGGTCTTCGGCGCGGCTGATCGGGCGGCCGATGACGAGCACGCTGGCACCGTCGCGGCGGGCAGCGCCGGGGGTGACGATGCGCTTCTGGTCTGCGGTGTGGCCCGTATCGGGACGGAGCCCGGGGACGACGAAGAAGCCGTTCTTCCAGCGCTTGTGGATCGCGCCGACTTCGTGGCCCGAGCAGACGATCCCATCCAGCCCGGCTTCCTGCGCCAGATCGGCAAGGCGAAGCGCCTGATCGTGGGCACTGGCGGAGACGCCGACGGCGGTGAGATCGTCATCGTCGAGGCTGGTCAGCACGGTGACGGCGACGACCTTGCAGTGTTCGCCCGCAGCCGCCTTGGCGTCTTCCATCATGGCGCGGCCGCCGCTGGCGTGGATGGTGACGATGGCGGGTTCGAGCACGTGGATCGACTGCATCGCGGCGGCGACGGTGTTGGGAATGTCGTGCAGCTTCAAATCGAGGAAGATGGGGAGGCCGAGCTTGGCGACTTCGTGGACGCCGTGGTGGCCATGCGCGCAGAAGAATTCGAGGCCGAGCTTCACCCCGCCGATATGGCCCTTGACCTTCTGGACCAGCGCGAGCCCGGCATCGAGGCGGGGCAGATCGAGCGCGAGATAGACGGGGTTGCTCATGGTGCTTCGCTTGCTTTCCGGGCTTCTAGCTGGGTGGACGAGAGCGATGCGCTTCCCGCCAGCGTGGTTTCAAGATTGGTGATGCGGCGCTGGAGGCGCCAGCGGGTGGTGCGGTGGATCAGCCACATCGGCACGAGGCCGAGCAGGAACGCGGCGATCACCAGCGCGGGCAGCTTGGTATCGAGCACGAGGCCCTGCCAGACGGTGAGTTCGACCGGCACCCAGTTCGCGGCGGAAAACGCGGCGAGCGCGGCCACGATTGCGAGCATCATGAACGTGCGCAGCGACTTCATTCGGTCCCCTCCTTTTGTCTCCAAGCTAGAGCGCTTTGGACGGCAAGGCGAGTCCCCGCGTTATTCCCCGAAAACCCGCGCGAAGATCGTGTCGACGGCCTTGAAGTGGTAATCGAGGTTGAACTTGTCCTCGAGTTCCTGCGCCGACATCACGGCGCTGACTTCGGGATCGGCCTTCAAGAGTTCGAGCAGCGAGAGCTGGCCGTCCGACTGCCAGACCTGCATCGCATTGCGCTGGACGAGGCGGTAGGAATCGTCGCGCGTCAGGCCTGCTTGCGTCAGCGCCAGCAGCACGCGCTGCGAGTGGACGAGGCCGCCCATGCGGTCGAGGTTCTTCTGCATCCGCTCGGGGTAGATGAGCAGCTTGTCGATGACGCCGGTGAGGCGGGCGAGCGCGAAATCGAGCGTGATCGTCGCGTCCGGGCCGATGTAGCGCTCGACCGAGGAGTGCGAGATATCGCGCTCGTGCCACAGCGCGACGTTTTCGAGCGCGGGGGTGACGGCGGAGCGGACGACGCGGGCGAGGCCGGTGAGGTTTTCGGTGAGCACCGGGTTGCGCTTGTGCGGCATGGCCGACGAACCCTTCTGGCCGGGCGAGAAGTATTCCTCCGCTTCCAGCACTTCGGTGCGCTGCAGGTGGCGGACTTCGGTGGCGAGGCGCTCGATGCTGCTGGCGATCACGCCGAGGACGGCGAAGAACATCGCGTGGCGATCGCGCGGGATGACCTGCGTGGAGACGGGCTCCGCCGCGAGGCCCAGCTTCTCGGCGACATGGGCTTCGACCGCCGGATCGATATTGGCGAAGGTGCCGACCGCGCCGGAAATGGCGCAAGTGGCGACTTCGGCGCGGGCGGCGACGAGGCGCGCGCGGCAGCGGTCGAACTCGGCATAGGCCTGCGCGAGCTTGAGGCCGAAGGTAGTCGGTTCGGCATGGATGCCGTGGCTGCGGCCGATGGTGGGCGTGTACTTGTGCTCCACCGCGCGGCGCTTGATCGCGGCGAGCAGCGCGTCGATGTCGGCGATCAGGATGTCCGCCGCCTGCGTCAGCTGCACATTCAGCGTGGTGTCGAGCACGTCGGAGCTGGTCATGCCCTGGTGCATGAAGCGCGCTTCGGGGCCGACTTCCTTGGCGACCCAATCGAGGAAGGCGATGACATCGTGCTTGGTGACGGCCTCGATCGCGTCGATCGCGGCGACGTCGATTGTGGGGTTCGTGGCCCACCAGTCCCACAGCGCCTTGGCGGCCGACGGCGGGACGACGCCGAGTTCGCCGAGCTTCTCGGTGGCGTGGGCCTCGATCTCGAACCAGATCCGGTAGCGCGCTTCCGGCTCCCAGATCGCGGTCATCGCGGGGCGGGCATAACGGGGGACCATGGGCGACTCCTTTGGGCGCGATTACTTGCGGGAGCCGCTAGGAGGCGAGGGCCGGGAAGGCAAGAGGGCGGGTTGCTTTGATGGAATGAGCTATATACGAACGAACATAGGATTCGAGATCCGGTGTTCGGGGAGTTTCATTCATGCGTTTTCGAGTGTTCGGCCTGCTGGCCGGGACTTCACTTGCCATCTGCACGCCTGCCTTTGCCGAGGAGGCCCCCGCAACGGACGGGGCGAACGAAGCGATCATCGTCACCGCGCGGCAGCGGCCGGAGAAGGCGCAGGATGTGCCGGCGGCGCTTTCGGTGGTGGGCGGCAAATCGCTGGAGCAGTCCTACACGCTCAACACTTCGGGGCTGACCACGCTGGTGCCCGCGCTGAACTACTCGTCGGCCAATCCGCGCAACACCGCCTTCACGATCCGCGGGCTAGGTTCGAGCGTCGTCGCGGTGAGCCAGGCCAATGACGGGCTGGAGCCGGGCGTCGGCTATTACGTCGACGGGGTCTACCATGCGCGGCCCGCCACGGCGGCGTTCGACTTTTCGGATATCGAGCGGATCGAGGTTCTGCGCGGGCCGCAGGGCACGCTGTTCGGCAAGAACACCACGGCGGGCGCGATCAATATCGTCTCCGCCGCGCCGAGCTTCACCAGCGGCGCGAATGTCGAACTGAGCGTCGGCGAGCGGCGCTTCGTGCAGGCGCGGGTTTCCGCGACGGGGCCGCTGGCGGGGGATACGCTGGCCTATCGGCTTTCCGGCACGGTGACCCGGCGCGACGGCGTGCTGCGCAATGTGAGAACCGGGCAGGACCAGAACACGCTCGGCACGCAGGCGGTGCGCGGGCAAGTGCTGTGGCAGCCGTCGAGCGAGTTCAAGTTCAAGCTGATCGCAGACTTTTCCAATTTCCGCAGCGAGTGCTGCACCCAGGTCTATCTGCGCGTGGGGACCAGCCTGCGTTCGGCTTCGCGGCAGTATCCGGCGCTGGCGGCTGCGGCAGGCTATGCGCCGCCGAGCACCAATCCTTATGACCGGCTGACTGATATCGACGCGCCGCTGGCGGTGAAGACCAGCGAAGGCGGGGTGGCGGGCACGGCGGACTGGAACATCGGCCCGGCCACGATCACCTCGATCAGCGCGTGGCGGTTCTGGAACTGGGATGCGGCGAACGACCGCGACTATACCGGCCTGCCGATCCAGCTGATCCAGCGCATCCCTTCGCGGCAGGACCAGCTGAGCCAGGAACTGCGGATCGCCTCCAATGGCGAGCATGCGTTCAGTTACGTCGCGGGGCTCTATTACTTCCGACAAGTGCTGAGCGGGCATCCAAACAGCGTTTATGGGCCCTATGCTGCGCCTTGGCTGATCGGCAAGACCACGGGCGCCAATGCGACGCCGGTGCCGGCGAACTTGCTCGATGGCTATGGCCAGAACGGCGACACGCGCTTTGCCGTCGATAGCTATGCTGCCTTTGCCGAAGTGAACTGGCGCATCCTGCCGCGCCTGACGGTGACGGGCGGGCTGCGCTACACGCAGGAAGACAAGCAGGGGGATTACAGCACCACCGTGTTCGGCGGGCTTGCGACGACCAGCACGGCGCTCAACAACGCCAAGCTGGGGGTGCTGCGGCCGCAAAGCTATTCCGCCAGCAACAGCGACGGCAGCCTTTCGGGCCGCGCGAATATTGCCTGGAAGCCGGTCGATGCGGTGATGCTCTACGGCAGCTTCGCGCGCGGGTTCAAATCGGGCGGGATCAACATGTCGGGCCTGCCGCTCGATGCGAACAACCAGCCGGCGCTGTCGACAGCGGTGGTCCGGCCCGAGCGCAACACGACGTGGGAAGCGGGGATCAAGGCCGAAGTCTGGCGCCTCACGCTGAACCTTGCCGCCTATCACACCACGGTGCGCGATTTTCAGGCGACGGTGGTGGATTCGAGCCAGACCGTGGCCTTGCGCGGCTATCTTTCCAACATCCCCGAAGTGCGCGTGAAGGGCATCGAGGCCGACGCGGCGCTGCGGCTTGGCGCGCTGACGCTGACAGGGGCGCTGGCTTATGGCGAGGGGACATACACCGACTACCCGGCGGGCCCGTGCCCGCTGGAAGTGCAGACGGCGGCGACGGCGGCCTGCAACCTCACCGGCAAGCGGCTGGCGGGCCTGCCGCGCTGGTCGGAGACCTTGAGCGGGGACTATGCGGTGCCAGTGGGCGGCGGTTCGCTGGTGCTCCATGCCGACAGCAACTGGCGCAGCGGCTACTTCGGCGATCCCAGCCTTTCGCAATATACGTGGATAGAGGGCTATAACCTGACCAACGCCAGCATCGGTTACGCCCAAGAGGATGCGGACGGGAAGGGCTGGGAGATTGCGGTCTTCGCGCGCAATCTGCTGGGGGCGAACTACATCCAGAACCTGACGATACAGGCGGGCAATTCGGGGCTGATCCTCGGTACGCCGAGCGATCCGCGCACCGTGGGAGTGACGCTCAGGCTGCGGCGGTGAAGGCGATCTCCGTTTCGCCGGTGGCCTGACCGGCGGCATCGAAGCGGCGCTCGATGATCCGGGCCGCGCCGTCTGCGGCGATGAGCAGCACGGTGGAGCAGCGCGTGCCGTAGAGCGGATTGCGGATGAAGACGGGGGAGAAGCGGAGTTCCGGGCCTTCGCCGGGTAGTTCGGTCCGGTCTGCAAGGGCGGCGAGAAGCGGCTGCGGATCGTCTGATCCCGCAGCCAGCCAGTCCGCGAGCGCGGCCTCCAGCGCGCTGGTCTTGGCCCATGGCGCTTCGAGCGGGCCGTTGGAGAGGCCGTGGATGCCCGGCGCGAGGGGCAGGCGGCGCACGGCGGGATGGTTGGTCAGGTGCCAGGCGCTTTCGGCATCGGCCATGAAAAGGTTGAACGGGTTCATGGTTTCGGGCGCAGCCGGTTCCTGCCCCGCCAGCCAATCGGTCACCAGCGCCCCGCGTGAGGCCAGCTCGGGCCGGGGATAGCCATCGATGCGCAAGTTGGTGACGAGGGCAAAGCGGCCCGCTTCGTTGACGCCGAGCCAGGTGCCGCCCGCCTGCAAGTCGCGTCCGGCGATGGCCCCGTTCGGCCAGCGGGCGAGCGGCGCAGTGGGGCGTTCGTGAAACTCGTCGCGATTGCCGATGACGACGAGGCGCCAGCGCGGGTGCGCGCGAAAGGCGGCAGCGGCGACGCACATAAGGGTCAGGACCTATTAACCGCGCCTTCGAGGCGCTGGAATGGCGAACATATCGGGCGGATGCTTGCGCCGGGAAGGCTGGCTGCCTTTCCAAGCAAGTATCCGCCCGAGATGGAAGCCATTCCAGCGTCCCGGAGGGATTTACCTTGCGGTGGCCTTCGGCTGACCAAAATGGCCCATTGCTTCGTCAGGAAGCCTTGAAATATCGACATATTCCTGCGTCTTCCTTCCTCGCACTGAGCCATTTTGCCTCAAACCTCGAAGGCGCGGTTAATAGGTCCTGACCCTAGATCAGGCCCTTCGCCTTGAGCGAAACATGCCCCTGCCGCCCGATGATCACATGATCGTGGACGGTAATGCCCAGCAGGCGCCCGGCTTCCATGATCTTCTGGGTGATCTGGATATCGGCGCGGCTGGGTTCGGGGCTGCCGGAAGGGTGGTTGTGGACGAGAATCAGCGCAGCGGCGCCGATCGCCATGGCCTTGGCGATGATCTCACGCGTGTAGATCGCCGATTCGTCGAGCGTGCCGTCGCTGACGATCTGGTCGAGGATCAGGCGGTTCTGCGTGTTGAGATAGAGCACGCGCACGCGTTCGTGGTTGAGGTGGGCCATGTCGATATGGAGATAATCGAGCAGGGCCGGCCAACTGGAGAGCACCGGCTCCTCGCGCACCGCTTGCCGGGCGAGGCGGCGGGCGGAAATGCCGACGATCTTGAGCGCGGCGGCGGCGGCGTCCTTTATGCCGGGCACGCCCATGAGGGTCTGCGCATCGGCGTTCAGCACGCCTGCGAGGCTGCCGAAACGCTGCATCAGCATGCGGGCGTGGGGCTTCACGTCCTGCCGGGGAATCGCGGTCATCAGCAGATATTCGATGACTTCGTGATCAGCGAGCGCATCGTCGCCGCCTTCGAGCAGACGTTTCCTGAGGCGGGCGCGGTGGCCGGATGGATCGAGCCCTGCTTCGCGCACACGGTTACTGTCACCGGCCTTTCCGGCGCTGGCCTTTCCGGACGTGTCGCGGCCGGGCTGTGGAAAAAGACTGGGCGGTTCGTCCATGCGTGCGGCGGACTTTGCCTGTCTTGGCAAGGCGGCGCAAGCGGCGGCATTGCTTCGCGGAGTGGGCTGGGCAACAAGGGGGGCAATGCCGGACGAGACCGAGCCTCTGAACGAATCGCCGGAAAGTGCAGCAGCACCACCGCGCAGGACCAAGCGCAGGAAGATCGCGCTCGTGTCGGCGGGCGCGCTTGCCGCGCTGGCGGTGGGGCTGTGGTCTGCGCGGGAGCAGATCGCGGGCGGCCTGATCGACCGGCAACTGGCGCAGATGGGCCTGCCCGGGCGCTATGCGATCGAGGGCATCGGCGCGGACCGGGAAGTGCTGACGGGTATCGTGATCGGCGATCCGGCCCATCCGGACCTGACCATCGCCCGCGTCGAAGTGCGCATGGCCTATGGCCTCACCGGGCCGCGCATCGGCCAGATCATTCTCGATCAGCCAAGGCTTTACGGCACATACCGGCAAGGCCACCTGAGCTTCGGCGCGCTCGACAAGGTGCTGCAGTCGGGTTCGCCATCGGCTACTGCGCCGGGGCTGCCCGATCTCGACCTGCGGGTAATCGACGGGCGCGCGCTGCTGGAAACGGACTACGGGCGGCTGGCGGCCAAGGCTGACGGCGCGGGCAATCTGACTGGCGGGTTCAAGGGCACGCTCGCCGCGATCATGCCCGGCGTGATGGCGGCGGGCTGCAGCAGCGAGCGGCTCAGCGCGTATGGCGATGTGTCGGTCTCGGCCGGCAAGCCGCGCTTTGCCGGGCCGGTGCGGCTTGCCGGGCTGGCCTGCGGAAAGAACCTTGCGGCCGGCCCATCGACGCTCATGCTCGACGTGACGGGCGACAAGGATCTTGGCGGCGCGACGATCAAGGGCAAGCTCGATGCGGGCGCGCTCACCGCGCCGGGCATGGCGGCATCGCACCTGATGCTGGGCGGCGAACTGGCGTTCAAGCAGGGCGCCTTGCGCGGCCATGTGCTGAGCGAGGCGAAGGGCCTGCGCACGGCGGGGCTGACGGCGGGCAAGCTTGGCGTCGACGGCGATCTCGATAGGAAGGCGGGCGGCCAGAACCTCGTGTTTCGCGGGGCGATTTCCGGTCTCGATCTGGCCCGCGGCGCGGCGACCGAGAAGGCGCTGGCGGGTGCGCAGACCGCAGCGGAGGGCACGCTCGCCGGTTCGCTGCTGGCGAAGATCCGCAGCGCGCTGACCCGCGAGGAGCGCGGCAGCAGGCTGGCCGGGAATGTCGTGCTCCGGCACGAGGGCGCGCGGTGGAGCCTTGTTGCGCCGAGCGCCGAACTGCGCGGCGGCAGCGGCGCGGCGCTGCTTACCGTCTCGCGCCTGCAGGTGGCCTCCGAGCCGGACAAGCTGCCCGTGCTGACCGGCAATTTCGTGATGGCGGGTGAGGGGATGCCGCCGATCACCGGGCGCATGGAGCCCGGCGCGGGCGGCCGCCCGGCGCTCAAGTTGCGCATGGCGGAGTACCGCGCGGGCGCAGACATGCTGGCGCTGCCGCTGCTGGAAGTGGCGCAGGGGCCGGGCGGTTCGCTGAGCTTCAGCGGCACGGCTCTGGCCTCGGGCGCGATTCCGGGCGGAGCGGTGCGCGGGCTCGTCCTGCCGATTGCCGGGACGATCAGTCCGCGCGGCGATCTTGCTTTGTGGCAGCGCTGCATGACGCCCGCGTTCACCAGTCTGCAGGTGGGCGCGGTGACGCTCGACAAGCGGCAACTGACGGTTTGCCCCGCCGGTGGCCGCGCCATCATGGAGAGCGGGCCGCGCGGGGTTTCGGCCGCGCTGGGGATCAATGCGCTCGCGCTCAGCGGGCGGCTGGGCGAGACGCCGCTGGTGCTGAACACCGGGCCGGTGGGCCTCGCGTGGCCCGGAACGCTGACAGTGCGCGATGCCAATGTCGTGCTCGGCCCGGCAGACACGGCGACCCGGCTGAAGCTCGCCAATCTCGTCGCGCAGCTGGGCAAGGACTTTACCGGCACATTCGACGGCGTGGACAGCACGCTCGCCGCCGTGCCGATCGACATCAGCAATGCCGCTGGCGACTGGCGCTTTGCGGACGGCGTGCTGACCCTCAGCGGGGTGCGCTTTGCCGCCGCTGACCGGTTCCAGCCGGCGCGGTTCAAGACGCTGGCCGGGGAGGGCGGCGTCCTCACCCTCAAGGACAATCGCATTCTTGCCAATGCCTTGCTGCGCGAACCGGATTCGCAGCGCGAGGTGCTGCGGATTGCCTTGCGACATGACCTCGCCACCGCGCGCGGGCACGCCGATCTCGTGGTCGACGCGCTCGTGTTTGACGAAGGCAAGATCGTGCCCGGCAAGGTCGGCGGGCTGCAATTGCGCGATCTGGCGCCGCAGTTCCGGGGTGTGATCGCCGATGCCGACGGCACGGTGCGCGGGAAGGGCGTCGTCGACTGGACCGCCGACAGAGTGACAAGTTCGGGCAGCTTCGGCACCGACAAGCTCGATTTCTCCGCCGCGTTCGGCCCGGTGAAGGGGCTTTCGGGCACGCTGCAGTTCACCGACCTGATCGGCATGGTGACGGCGCCGCACCAGATCCTGCACGTCGCCTCGGCCAATCCGGGGATCGAAGTGACCGACGGCGTGGTCGATATCGAACTGCTGCCGGAGCAGGTCGTGCGGATCAACGGCGGCATCTGGCCATTCCTCGGCGGCAAGCTGCGGCTGGCGCCAGGCGATCTGCGCACGACCGTGAACGAGCCGCGGCGCTTCCGGATCGAGATGGACGGTATCGATGCCAGCAAGTTCCTCGAACGGATGGAACTGGCCAACCTTTCCGCAACCGGCGTGTTTGACGGGCACTTGCCGCTGGAATTCGACGCCAATGGTGGACGCATTGTTGGCGGCGAGCTGGTCTCGCGCGCGCCGGGGGGCACGGTCTCCTATGTCGGCGCGCTGTCGTACAAGGACCTTTCGACGATGGCGAACTTCGCGTTCGATGCGCTGAAATCCCTTGATTACTCCAGGATGACCATCGGCATGGACGGCAATCTTGCCGGCGATGTCGTCACGCGGGTGGAGTTCACCGGGATCAAGCAGGGCAAGGCCGCCAAGCAGAACTTCATCACGCGGCAGGTCGCCCGGGTGCCGATCCGGTTCAACGTCAACATCCATGCGCCGTTCTACAGCTTGATCTCCTCGATGAACCCGCAGCCGCCGCCGGGGGCCTTCAGAAGTCTTCCACCCGGAACCTTTCAGCCCCCTGCCAGCGGCGTTCAGCCTCCGGCAAGCAGCCCCAAGCCATAAGGAGCCTGCAATTGACGCAGTCGAACAACCCTGCAACCAAGTGGCCCATCGAAGGCGAGGGGCATGACAGGATGGTGGGGACACGCGAACGACTGGGGCGATTGTGCCTTGCGGCCGTGCTGGTGGCAGGCTCGATGCTGACGGGCGGCTGCATCACGGTGAAAGCACCCGACAAGCCGATCGTCATCGAGCTCAACATCAACATCAAGCAGGAAGTGGTCTATCGCCTGGCCGGAGACGCCAGCCAGACGATCGACAAGAACAAGGACATTTTCTGAGATGGCACGTTTTGCACGCAACCTCCGGATCGCCGCCGCCGCGCTGGCCGTGGCGGGCCTGATCCCGGCCGCCGCGCTGGCCCAGCGCGATCCCGCCTATGCCGCCGCGCGCGCCGCCGGGCAGGTGGGCGAGAAGGTGGACGGCTACCTTGGCTATGTCAGCCCGCCGAGCCCGTCGCTCAAGGCGGTGATCGATGAGCTCAACATCAAGCGCAAGGCGGTCTACGCCGAGAAGGCGGCGGCGGCGCATGCCACCGTTGAGGAATATGCGCTGACTTCGGGCTGCCTGCTGATTTCACAGACGCAGCCGGGCGAGAAGTATCAGGGCCCGGACGGCAGCTGGCAGACGCGCACGTCCTCCCCCCCCTTGCGCGATTCGCGCTGCCCCTGAGGTAAAATCGCGGATTTTGAGGCGCGCGCCGGGGGATGAACCCGGCGCGCGTCTTCGCACATGCCGCAAATCTGCGGTTTACAGCCACATCGGGCGCGGTTGACTTGATAAGCCGCCCTTCCTAAAGGGCCGGTGCCCTTGACGGGGGACCGTTTCCCGCGCCACGCCCTTTGCGCTGCATTGAAGCGAAAAGAAGGTTGGTATGGTTGACGACCCCTCCGATGAGGACCCCATCGGCGCGGATGCCCGGATCGCATCGCTCGAAGCGCGGCTTGCCGCAGCAAGAGCCAGTGAGAAGGAGCGGACGCGCAGCGACCAGCAGGGCGCCGACGCGGGCTACCGCCTCGGCAACCAGGTTCTGGCCGAACTTCTGGGGGGAATGATCGGGGGTGCAGCGGTTGGCGTGGCCATTGATTGGTTCGTCGGGCGCGGCCACTGGGGCCTGATGGTGATGCTGTTCCTCGGGATCGCAGTCGCCTTCAGAAACATTATCCGGATTGCGAACCGGCGTTCCGATTGACCCCTTGGACCGGGGGCCGCATCGGAAGGCCGTTTTGGCATAAGTTCTTGTGGTTTTCTGGGAAACGGGATTTTCGCGCGTGGCAACCGAAGCCAAAGTTGATCCGATGCACCAGTTCACGATCGAGCCGTTGTTCGGCACCGATCACTGGGCCCTTGGCGGTTTCAACATTGCGTTCACCAATTCGGCGCTGTGGATGCTCATTTCCGCCGTCGTTCTCTACGCCTTCATGCTGGGCGGGATGAAGCGCGAGCTCGTCCCCGGCCGCTGGCAGATGATGGTCGAGAGCATGACCGGCTTCATCGAGAACATGCTCTCGGCGAACATCGGCAAGGAAGGGCGCAAGTACCTGCCTTACGTGTTTTCGCTGTTCATGTTCATCCTCTTCGCGAACCTGCTCGGCCTGCTGCCGCTGGGCCTGATCGGCCTGCACCCGTTCACCTTCACCAGCCACTTCACTGCGACGGGCGTGCTCGCCATCCTGTCGTTCTCGATCGTGCTGGTGGTCGGTTTCTACAAGCACGGCCTGCACTTCTTCTCGCTGTTCGTGCCGCACGGCACGCCGCTGCCGATGATTCCGCTGATTTTCGTGATCGAGCTGGTCTCGTTCCTCGTGCGCCCGTTCAGCCTTGGCCTGCGTCTCTTCGTGGCGATGATGGCCGGCCACGTGCTGCTCGAAGTGCTCTCCAGCTTCGTGATCGGCGGCGCCAACGCGGGTGCCTTCTTCATGGGGCTCGTCTCGATCCCCAGCTTCATCCTGATGGTTGCCATCTGTGCGCTCGAAATCCTCGTCGCCGGCATCCAGGCCTACGTCTTTGCGCTGCTCACGTCGCTTTACATCAACGACGCCGAGCATCTGCACTGAGTTTTAAAGACGCGTTCTTGAGTATCCTATCCATCCATCTGAATTTTTGAGAAAAGGGAGTTTAAGTCATGGAACCTGCAAGCGCCAAGCTCATCGGTGCGGGTCTCGCTGCGATCGGCGCCGGCATGGCCGCCATCGGCGTGGGTAACGTCTTCGGTTCGTTCCTCGAGAGCGCGCTGCGCAACCCGGGCGCTGCCGACGGCCAGCAGGGCCGCCTGTTCATCGGCTTCGCGGCCGCCGAACTTCTCGGTCTGCTCTCGTTCGTCGTGGCGATGATCCTGATCTTCGTCGCCTGATTGTGCGGCAGGGACGGCGCCACCGCCTTCGGGCCGTGGCGCCTTCCTGCCTCCAGTTTTCCAGCGTTCAGATCGCCCGGGAACCCCAATGCCCCAGATTTCGCAGCTTGCCGCGACCTACTCCAGCCAGATTTTCTGGATGCTGGTCATTTTCGGCGCCGTCTTCTTCCTCGTTGGCCGGGGCATGGCGCCCAAGGTCATCGAGACCATGGAAGGCCGCGACCAGAAGATTGCCGCGGACCTCGCCGCTGCCGAAGCCGCGCGCCATGAGGCGCAGGCTCAGGACGACGCGTGGAAGGCCGCTGCTGCCAAGCAGCGTGGGGAAGCCCAGGCGCTGATCGCAGCCGCCAAGGCCGAAGCTGCCAAGGCCGCCGAAACGCGGCTTGCTGCGGCCGGTGCCGAAGCGGAAGCCAAGGTCACTGAAGCCGAGGTGCGCATTGCCTCGGCTCGCGAAGGTGCTCTGGCCGAAATCGAAACCGTGGCGGCCGATGCCGCTGCCGAGATCGCTGCCCGCGTTGCCGGGCTGACGGTTGCGGCCGATGCCGCCCGCGCAGCGGTGAAGGACGTTCTCCATGGCTAATTTCGCTCTGCTCGCCGCCGCTGCCAATGCGGCAGCCGAACACGGTGAACATGCCGAGCCGATGGCGTTCGGTTTCATTACCCCCGGCATGTGGGTCGCGCTTTCGATGACCGCGTTCCTTGCGATCGTGATCTGGAAGAAGGTGCCTGCCGCGATTGCCGGTGGTCTTGACGCCAAGATCGTCGCGATCCGCCAGCAGCTTGATGCGGCCACTGCTCTGCGCGCCGAAGCCGAAGCGCTGCGTGCCGAGTATGCCAAGAAGATCGCCGGTGCCGAAGCCGATGCCGCGGCGATGGTCGAGCATGCCCGCCACGAAGCCCAGGCGATCATCGCCAAGGCCGAGACGGACACGACCGCGATGATCGCGCGCCGCGAGAAGATGGCGACCGACAAGATCGCCGCTGCTGAACGCGCTGCGGTGGAAGAACTGCGCGCCCGCGCTGCTGCTGCTGCGGCTGCTGCCGCTGGCCAGCTTATCGCCCAGAACCACGGCGCGAGCGCCGACAAGGCGCTTGTCGACAGCGCGATCGCTGGCCTCGCCAACTGATACCTTCAGCCGTTAGCGGGAACTGCTAACCAGATTGGACCATTCCCCGTCCTGTGCGGCGGGGCATGGTTAACCCTGTCCTAAGAGTTTTCGCCTAGTCCCCTCCTCATGAGAAGGATCGGGACTGGGTGCTGGGCATGAGCCGCGGGCTATTCCGGCAATTCGCGGCGCTGTTTGTGGCGCTTCTGATGCTGAGCCTCGGCGCCGGGCGTGCCGAAGCGGCGAGCTGTTTCTACGCGACATCGCAAGGCTCGACGGGGCCTACCAACTGGAACTCGTACTGTTGGCTCGACTTTTCGGGCTACAATGACACCGCTGCGCGTGGGGGCGGGCAGGCGATGTCGTACACGCTGCCCGACGGCACCGTGATGACCTTCACGCTCACCATCAGCGGGGCCGGGATCGGCGGCGCGGCGGCGCCTTCGTGGAGCGGTGCGGCGATTGGCAACACCGCGTTCCTCGGCATCGGCGGGCGCCCCATTCTCTACCAGACCGCCGCTGGCACCACGACGGCGACGATCTCCAACATCGTGCTGACGCCGCCGGCGGGTGTCTCGCAGATAACCAGCTACATGTTCGTCGCGGCGGACGGCGAATCGTCCAACGACGGCGAATCGCTGGGTTTCACCACCAATGGCGGCAACTGGGTCGCGCTCGACAATGCCGGGCCGATCAGCGGCTCGACTTATCCCACCAGTTCGGGGCTCGGCACCAAGACCTTTACCGTCAGCGGCGTGCCCGGCACGGTGGGCGCCAACATCGTCGGCTCCAGCACGCCGACTTCGCTCACGACCACGATCGTCGGCGGCGGGCTGCAAGGCGTGATGTTTGCCGTGCGTTTCGCCTCGATCAAGCTCAACCTGCAGCTGACGGGCGCCCGCGCGGCTTCGGCAGACCAGTTCACCTTCAATATCAACGCGACCACTGGCGGGGCGACGCTGGCCACCGGCACCTCGAGCGGGACGGGCAACGGGCCGTTCTCGGCGGCTACGCTGACCACCGCATCGGCCCTGCCGTTGACGCTGACGCAGGCGATGGCCTCGGGCAGCGTGAACCCGCTGACGGACTACCGCTCCAGCCTGACCTGCACCAATTCCGTGAGTTCGAGCACGCCGCTGCCCAGCGGAGTGATCACCACCAACTACAGCTTCGGCGCGTTGCAGTTCGGCGATCTTGTCACCTGCACGTTCACCAACACGGTGTTCCCGCACATGCAGCTGACCAAGGCGCTGGGCACCGGCGGACGGCGGTTCAGCACCGATCAGTTCGTGATGAACATCAACCAGGGCTCGACCACCGTGGCGACGACGACCACGACTGGCACAAGCGCGACGGTGACCAACGCCTCGACGCCGCAGGTGATGGGCTCGGCAGGCACGGCCTATACGTTCACGGAACTGGGCTCAGGCTCGACCAGCCTCACGCAGTACACCGCCGCGATGACCTGCACGAACGCCTTCACCGGCTCATCGACCACGCTGCCGACGACGGTGGGCGGCACGGTGACGCCGCAGATGGGCGACGTGATTTCCTGCACGATCACCAATACGCGCCGCGCCACCAATGCGACGCTGACGCTGGTGAAGACATCGAGCGTGCTTTCGGACCCGATCAACGGCACGAGCAACCCCAAGATGATCCCGGGCGCGATCGTGCAGTATTCGATCCTCGTCTCGAACACCGGGCCGACCGCAGTGGACAACAACACCGTGCTGCTGATCGATTCGCTGCCGAGCCAGATGCTGGTGGGCACCGCCGCGACGCCGACCTTCACGCAAGGTTCGCCGACCAGCGGCCTGACGTTCAACTCGGCCAACGACATCAAGTATTCGAACGCGAGCACGGCGCCGACGACCTTTGCCGGCTGCACGTATTCGCCCACCACGGCCTATGACGCGGCGGTGAAGTTCATTTGCGTGAACCCCAAGGGCACCATGGCCGGATCGACCGGAACGCCGCCCAGCTTCACGATCTCGTTCAGGGCGCAGATGCAGTAATCAGGCGGCGCAGGCCAGCGAGCAGGCGGGGGCCAAGCTCGGGGCCCTGCAGCGGATAGAGGAACGGCTCGATGACTTCAGCCTCCATCAGCAGCAGCGTGCCATCGCTCCCGCGCACGAGGTCGATCCGGGCGTAGAGCGGGGCAGGGAAGGGCAACCCGGCGATCACCTTTTCTGCGGCGGCGAGATCGTCCGGGGCCGGGGTGACGGCCGTGTCCCAGCCGCCGTAGAGCGATTGCACGCGGTAGTCGCCGGGGGCGGGGCGCTTGATCAGGCCGTGGCTGAACTGGCCGTCGATGAAGATCAGCGAGTGTTCGCCTTCCTCCACGATGCCTGGAAGGAAGGGCTGGACCAGTGCGGCATGGCCCATGCGCCAGTCGGCGGAAGGGGGATTGTCGCGAGTGAAATCGAACTGGCCCTCCGCGCCTGCGCCGACGCGGCGCTTCACGACGAGGCGGTCGCAGCGGAAATGCTCGAAGGCGGCGAGGATTTCGTCGCGGCCGGGATTGTCCAGCAGCAGGGTGGGGATGGTGGCGACGCCGCGCGCGCCCAGTTCGGCAAGGTAGCCCTTGTCGATGTTCCAGCGCACGACATCTGGCCGGTTGTGGACCGGCACGCCGAGTGCCTCGATGGCATCGAGCTTGGCGAGGAAGGCCTCGCGGTTGTCGAAGTAGTCCCACGGCGTGCCGATCAGGGCGGCGTCAAAGCCCGCGAAGGCCTCCAGCGGGGCCTGCCAGTCGATGTCGGTGACGCTTTCGCCGGGACGCAGCGCGGTGACGAGGGCTGCCATCTGCTGATCATGCTCGAAGGCATCGGCGCGGCGATCGGGTGCACCGGGCAGCGTGGTGCTGCAAGCGAGGAAGGCGATGTTCATGGCTGGGGCTCTCTTGGTGTTCGATCCCGTGATCCGCTCATGCTGAGCTTGTCGAAGCATCATGCACAGCGGCCGGGCCAGCACCCTTCGACAAGCTCAGGGTGAGCGGGGTTTGGGTAGGTTGGTCAGGCGTGGCTGGATGTCAGGGCCGCGTCGAGCCGCGCACGACAAGGCGCACGGGCACGCGGCGCGGGGTTTCGGGCTCACCGGCCATGGTGGCCAGCAGGCGTTCGACAAGAAGCGCACCGGCGGTCTCGAAATCGGATTCGATGGTCGTCAGCGGCGGCGTGGACCACGCGCCCGCCCGCACGCCGTCGAAGCCGACGATGCCGACGGAATCGGGAATGCGGTAGCCGCGCTGCGCAAGTTCCTTGAGCGCGCCGAGCGCGATCTCGTCGCTTACGGCGAAGATGGCATCGAACGGCTGGCCACTCTCGGCCAGTGCGGCTGCGGCGCGGGAACCCTGTTCCTCGCGCGGAAGGCCGCGCTCGATGCGCTGGAGCACCGGCTCGCGCCCGGCATCGCGCATGGCGCCGGCATAGCCATCATAGCGCTCCTTGAACTGGCGCTGGGGTGAGGTTTCCGAGCCGATGCAGACGATCTTCTCATAGCCGCGCACCAGCATGTGGCGCACGGCGAGGGCGGCGCCGGCTTCGTTGTCGCTGCGCACCCACGGGAAGGCATCGCTCGGCGCGCCCCAGCAGACCCAGTTGGTGGCGGGATCGAGCTCGCCGAAATAGTCCCATGCCTCGGTGTTCTCGCTCGTGCCGATGACGATCATGCCATCGGCCTTGCGGCGTTCCTCGTAGTGGCCCCAGAAGTTTTCCGAGCTGTCCTGAAAGGACACGAGCACTTCGTAGCCGCGTGCCGAAGCCGCCGCGCAGGTGCTGCCGAGGAGCGCGAAATAGAACGGGTTGAGATCCTTGCGGTCCTGCCCGGCGCGGCAGATCATCACGACCGCGAGCGTGCCGGTCTTGCCGCGGCGCAGGCGGGCGGCATTTTCGTTGACCTGATAGTTGAGGCGGGCGGCGGCGGCGATCACGCGCTGGCGGGTCGGCTCGCTGATCGAGGTGTCCCCGGCGAGCGCGCGGCTGACGGTCGACTGGCTGACGCCAGCTTCTTCCGCCACATCGAACGATGTGACGCGGGTGATGCGGCGAGTGGTGTCGGTGGTCTGCGGCATCAGCGGAAATTGTCCTTGGCGCTGCGCAGGGCGGCGAATGTCTCGATGGGCGAGCCGCCGCCCCACCGGGCCTGCATGGCCGGATCATCGGCGCGCAGGAAGGGGTTGGTGGCGAGTTCGCGGTCGAGCCGGGTGGGCACGGTCCACTCGCTGCGGCTTCGCTTGTCGGCGATTTCGGCAGCGTAAGCAGCCAGTGCGGCGTTGTCGGGATCGGCGTGGAGCGCGAACTTTGCGTTGGAAGCGGTGTATTCGTGCGCGCAGTAGAGCGTGGTTTCGGCAGGCAGGGCCTTCACACGCAGCAGGCTGGCCCAAAACTGGTCTGGCGTGCCTTCGAACATGCGCCCGCAGCCGAGCGCGAAGACTGCATCGCCGACGAAAGCGAGGGCGGCTTCGGGGAGGTGATAGGCGCAGTGGCCCACGGTGTGCCCGCCGACGTCGATCACGTGGGCCTCATAGGCGCCGAAGGGGACGGTATCGCCCTGTGCCACGGTGCGGTCGATCCCGGCGATGCGGGCGGCGTCAGCGGCGGGGGCCACGATCTTGCAGCCTGTCGCCGCCTTGATCGCCTCGTTCCCGCCGGCGTGATCGGGGTGCCAATGGGTGTTCCAGATCTGCGTGATCGTCCAGCCTTTGCTCGCAGCCTCGCGCAGGTAGGCGTCTGCATCGGGCGTATCGATGCAGGCCGTCTCGCCGCTCTCGCTATCGTGCAGCAGATAGCCGTAGTTGTCGCTGAGGCAGGGGAACTGGTGGACTTCAAGCGTCATCGTATCTCTCGGGCAATCCTCGCCGCGGAGCCTAGCCGAGTGTGCGCCGCAATGCAAAAGCCCGCCCGGATTGCTCCGGACGGGCTTTTTGTATGGTTTTTCGCGCGGCCCCGTCACGGGAGTGAATCCCGTGACGTCAGACGGCCCTGCGGGCCGCTGGCCGGGCTGCGCGCCGGGCGGCAGACAAGACTACCGTTTGCTTCGCAAACGTCGCTTGTCTGCCTGCGCGCAGCCTTACTGCTTCGCCTTCAGCGCGGCGCCGAGGATGTCGCCCAGCGAAGCGCCGGCTTCCGACGAACCGTACTGTTCCACCGCTTCCTTCTCTTCGGCGAGCTGACGCGCCTTGACCGAGAAGTTCGGCTTCTTCGAACGGTCGAAGCCGATGACCATGGCATCGAGCTTCTGGCCGACCTGGAAGCGGTCCGGACGCTGCTCGTCGCGGTCGCGGCCGAGGTCCGTGCGCTTGATGAAGCCGGTCGCGCCGTCTTCGCCAGCCTGCACTTCGAGGCCGCCATCGCGGACTTCGAGGACAGTGACGGTGACGACTTCGCCGCGGCGGAGCGAACCAGCACCACCGGCCGAAACGCCGCCAGCCGCCGGAGCGCCCTTTTCAAGCTGCTTCATGCCGAGCGAGATGCGCTCCTTCTCGACATCGACGTCGAGCACGATGGCCGATACCTGCTCGCCCTTGCGGTGCAGCGCCAGCGCGTCCTCGCCCGAGATGCCCCACGCGATGTCCGACATGTGGACCATGCCGTCGACGTCGCCATCGAGGCCGATGAACAGGCCGAACTCGGTCGCGTTCTTGACTTCGCCCTCGACGGTCGAGCCAACCGGGTGCGCTTCGGCGAAGGCTTCCCAGGGGTTCTGCTGGGCCTGCTTGAGGCCGAGGCTGATGCGGCGCTTGTCGCTGTCGACTTCGAGCACGAGCACATCGACTTCCTGCGAGGTCGAGACGATCTTGCCGGGGTGGACGTTCTTCTTGGTCCACGACATTTCCGAAACGTGGACGAGGCCTTCGATGCCAGCTTCCAGTTCGACGAACGCGCCGTATTCAGTGATGTTGGTGACAACGCCGTGCAGCTTCGCGCCGACCGGGTACTTGGCAGCAACGCCATCCCACGGATCGCTTTCAAGCTGCTTCATGCCGAGGCTGATGCGCTGCGTGTCCTGGTTGATGCGGATGATCTGGACGCGGACGGTATCGCCGATGGCGATGACTTCCGACGGGTGGTTGACGCGCTTGTAGCTCATGTCTGTGACATGGAGCAGGCCGTCGATGCCGCCGAGGTCGACGAACGCACCGTAGTCGGTGATGTTCTTGACGACGCCGTCGATGATCTGGCCTTCCTTGAGGTTCTGGATCAGGCCCGAACGCTGCTCGGCGCGGGTTTCCTCGAGGACGGCGCGGCGCGAAACCACGATGTTGCCGCGGCGGCGGTCCATCTTGAGGATCTGGAAGGGCTGCGGCATATCCATCAGCGGGGTCACGTCGCGCACCGGGCGGATATCGACCTGCGAGCCGGGCAGGAAGGCCACGGCGCCGTCGAGATCGACGGTGAAGCCGCCCTTCACGCGGCCGAAGATCACGCCTTCGACGCGCTTGCCTTCGCCGAATTCGTTCTCGAGCTTGTCCCACGCGGCTTCGCGGCGGGCGCGGTCGCGGCTGAGCATCGCTTCGCCGTCAGCGTTCTCGACGCGGTCGACGTAGACTTCGACTTCGGCACCGACGACGAGACCGTGCGGCTGGCCGGGCATGGCGAATTCGCGAAGCGGCACGCGGCCTTCGCTCTTGAGACCGACGTCGATGACGGCCTTGTCGTTTTCGATGGCGGTGACGGTGCCCTTGACGACCCGGCCTTCAAAGCCGCCGTTAGCGGCGCCGCCGAGGGTTTCGTCAAGCATCGCGGCGAAATCGTCGCGCGTGGGATGAGATGCCATTGCTGGTATTCCTGTTGTCGCTGTTTCCGGCCAGGCGGTTGTATCCGCCGGTCTTTCACCGGATGCCGCCCCATGCGGATCCGGGCCAAGGGGCCGAACCATCTGCCGGGCCGAATGCCATGACAGATATCCGCGCCGGGGGTGGCCCCCCCGTGCGGACGTGCGGCCCCTATGTCAGGAACGGGTAAAAAGCAAGCTGAACCGGCGCGGCGGCGCGGGTTCAGCTGTACTTCGCGCGCAGGGCGAGCAGCGCGAGGGCAGCCTTGGCTGCTTCGCCGCCCTTGTCCTTCTGGGACGGGTCCGCGCGGACCAGCGCCTGCGCTTCGTTCTCGACCGTCAGGATGCCGTTGCCGACCGCGAGGCCGTCCATCGTGAGCGCCATCACCCCGCGCGCGCTTTCGCCCGCTACGATCTCGAAGTGATAGGTTTCGCCGCGGATCACCACGCCGATGGCGACATAGCCATCATACTGGCCGGACTGGTCCGCCAGCACGATCGCGCCGGGGATTTCCAGCGCGCCGGGGACGGTGATCACGTCGACCTTGTGGCCTTCGGCTTCGAGCGCAGCGCGCGCGCCGGCCACCAGCATGTCGTTGAGGTGGTCGTAGAAGCGGGCTTCGACAATCAGGAACTTGGCCATGCGCGCTTACTCCGCGGTGATCGGCTGTTCGCCGACGATGTTGAGCCCGTAGCCTTCGATGGCGACGATGTTGCGGTGGGAATTGGTCAGCAGGATCATGTCGTGAATGCCGAGGTCCGCCAGGATCTGGGCGCCGATGCCATAGCTGCGCAGGTCCATGTCCGCCGCACGCCCCGCGATCTCGGCCTGCAGGCCTTCGCTGCCGCCGGGCATGAGGAGGACGATCACGCCCGAGCCGGCCTTGCCGATTTCGCTCATCGCCCGCTGCAGGCTGCGCTTGCGCGGCCCGGGCTGGCCGAGCACGTCGGACAGGATCGAGATGCCGTGCATGCGCACCAGCGTTGGCGCATCGGGGCGGACCGCGCCCTTCTGCAGGACGAGGTGGACGACGCCATCGATCTTGTTGCGATAGGTCTTGATCGTCCAGTCGCCGCCGTAGTCCGAATGGAACGGCTGCTGATCGACGCATTCGACGAGGTGGTCATTGCGGCGGCGATACTCGATGAGATCGCGGATCGTGCCCATCTTGAGGCCGTGGCGGCGAGCGAAGGGGACGAGATCGTCCATCCGCGCCATCGTGCCGTCGTCCTTCATGATCTCGCAGATCACGCCTGAGGGGTTGAGCCCGGCAAGGCGCGAGATGTCGACCGCCGCTTCGGTATGCCCGGCGCGGACGAGCACGCCGCCATCGCGCGCGATCAGCGGGAAGACGTGGCCGGGGGTGACGATATCGTCCTTGGTCTTGGCAGCATCGATGGCGACGGCGACGGTGCGTGCGCGGTCAGCAGCGGAGATGCCGGTCGTCACGCCCTCGCGCGCTTCGATCGAGACGGTGAAGGCGGTTTCGTGGCGGGTGCCGTTGTTGCGGCTCATCAGTTCGAGGCCGAGCTGTTCGACCCGCGCGCGGGCGAGCGTGAGGCAGATCAGGCCGCGGCCATGCGTCGCCATGAAGTTGATCGCATCGGGCGTTGCCATCTGCGCGGGGATCACGAGATCGCCTTCGTTCTCGCGGTCCTCGTCGTCGACAAGGATGAACATGCGGCCATTGCGCGCCTCGTCGATGATTTCCTCGATGGGGACGAGGGCCGGGGCGTCATCGCTTTCGCTCAGCACGCGTTCGAGCTTGGCCAGCGTGTCGGCGGTGGGATTCCAGCCGGGCAGGCCTGCATCGCGCAGGGTGTTGGCGTGGAGCCCGGCCGCGCGGGCGAGGCCGGAGCGGGACATGCCACCTTCGACGATGAGGCGGCGGATGCGGTCGATGAGTTCGCTGGACATGCCATCCATATCTCACATCACAATGTGATATGCAAGCGGGGGTCTCACATTGCGATGCGATTTCACCCAAGTTGATTCGCGATTTCAGGTAGGTACCGTTTCGGATGGTGGCTGTCGGGTCACACCTTGGTGCTAGCTGCCGCTACGGAATGGACAAAATTTAATTGAGCGGTTGACAATGGAAGTGTTCCGCTATGTTCTGTCAGCAGAAGGTCGACCCTCAAAAATGATGGGCGCCCGCTGAAGAGAGAGGATATTGATATGAGGGGCAAACTTACCCTGCTCGCAGGTGTGTGCGCAGCAGCTGTGGCCACGCCGTCGTTCGCGCAGAACGCGCAGAGCGCAGGCAGCGGCGATAACGGCACGGGTATTCAGGAAATCATCGTGACCGCGCAGCGCCAGTCGCAGCGCCTGCAAACGGTGCCGATCGCGATCAGCGCGTTCACCAAGGAAAACCTCGACAAGCAGCAGATCCGCAACCCGCTCGATCTGCAGCTGTCGCTGCCCAACATCACTTTCACCAAGACGAACTTCACGACCTCGAGCTTCACCATTCGCGGCATCGGTGACCTCTGCACCGGCGTGACCTGCGACAGCGCGACCGCCATTCACGTGAACGACGCGCCGCTGTTCTTCAGCAGCCTGTTCGAAGGTGAATTCTACGATCTGCAGCAGGTCGAAGTTCTGCGTGGTCCGCAGGGCACCCTGTTCGGCCGCAACGCGACCTCTGGCGTGGTCAACTTCCGCACGGCCAAGCCGGACCTCAACGGGTTCAGCGCTTCGGGCGATGCCGAGTACGGCAACTACAACTCGGTCCGCCTGCGCGGCGCGATCAACATCCCGCTGACCAGCACGCTGGCAGTCCGTGCAGCCGGTTTCTACCTGAAGCGCGACGGTTACACGCAGAACCTCTACAACAATTCCAAGATCGACGACCGCAACATGTACGGTCTGCGCGGCTCGCTGACCTGGCAGCCGTCCTCGTCGACCACGATCGATATTATGGGCCAGTACTTCCGCGAGAAGGACAGCCGCATGCGCATCCAGAAGCAGTACTGCCAGGAGGATCCGACCGGTATCCTGGGCTGCCTCAACACCACGCGCGGCACCAGCACCACGAACGGCAACGCGCTGCTCGCCAACGTGCTGACGTCGAAGGAATTCTTCGCCATCCGCGGCCTGCCGCAGGCCTTCGCGCTGGGCAGCATCTACGGCCCGCAGGTCTATCGCAACGAAGTCAACCCGGCCGATCCGCGCGTCGTCAACACCGATTACCAGCCGAGCTACTTCACCGAGGAAACCATCATTCAGGGTACCCTGAAGCAGGATATCGGCGAGAAGTTCAGCCTGCGCGTCGAAGGCAACTACCAGAACACCAAGGTCGATTCGCAGCAGGACTACAACAACGCGGTTGCCGATCGGTCGACGTTCACGCCGGGGCTCAGCGCCCTCGCGGCGGCTGGTGCAGGCCTTCTTGGGCCCGGCCTGAAGTCCTACCTTGGCCCGATTGCCAGCGCGCTGATCCCGCAGGGTCCGGGCGGTCCGCTGTGCACCTCGCAGGCTGAAGAGACTGGTACCGGCGCATTCGGCGGCCACAGCGTCTGCGCTTCCACGCCGCTCGATTTCGACCGTTCGGTGCAGCGCCAGAAGGCGTGGACGGCTGAAGCGGTGCTGACGTCGAAGTTCGATGGTCCGATCAACTTCCTGCTCGGCGGCATCTACGGTCGCTACACGGTCTCGGAGAACAGCTACTACGTAAATTCGTTCGGGCTTGATTACTTCGCCGGTGTTGTCGGGGCGTTCTCGGCTCTCGGTGCAGGCGCGCCGCCGGCCTATCTCGCCACGCCGACCTACCGCAACAACACGCCGCGCTACACCCTCAAGACCTACGGTCTGTTCGGTGAAGCGTACTGGAAGTTCAACGACAAGGTGAAGCTGACCCTCGGTCTGCGTTACAACAACGACCAGAAGTACGTTCGTGCGCGCACCACGCTGTTCAACTTCCTCGCGCCTGTCGGCTCCACCAACGCCTATGACTCGCCGTTCCTTGCAGCTTCTTACGACGCTGACTCGGGTATCGACGGCAACCAGCCGTTCCAGATCCGCCGTGTGAAGTTCGGCGAGTTCACCGGACGTGCGGTGCTCGACTTCCAGATCACGCCGGACAACCTGGTCTATGCCTCGTACTCGCGCGGCTACAAGTCGGGCGGTATCAACCCGCCGCTGTCGCCGATCTTCGCGGTTCCGGAAAGCTTCACGCCTGAATTCGTGAACTCGTTCGAAATCGGTACGAAGAACACCTTCGCGAACGGCGCGCTGCAGTTGAACCTCACCGGGTTCTACTACCAGTACAAGGGCCTGCAGCTCTCCCGCATCGTGGCGCGTACGTCGGTCAACGACAACGTGAACGCCAACATCTACGGTATCGAGGCCGAGGCGATCATCCGTCCCAGCCGCCAGCTGACGATCAACACGAACTTCAGCTACCTCAACACCAAGGTGTCGGAAGACAAGCTCCTCTCGAACCCGCGCGATTTCGGCAATGGCCGCAAGGATGCGGTGATCATCAAGGACATCACCAACACCGCGAACTGCGCCGTCGGCTCGAATTCGGGCAACGTGGCGGGCGTGAATGCCTTCGTGAACACGGCTAACACGCTCATCAACAACGGGGCGATCCCGGGTGTTGTGGCGGGCGCCGGGCTCAAGGGCACCACCGCGTTCCCGGCTGGTGGCGGCATCGCCTCGACCGGCGCCTACTCGATCTGCGCCGTGCTCAGCGCGCTGGCTCCGACGCTTGGCAATGCGCCCGGCATCGGCGGCGTGACGGTGTATTCCTCGGGTATCCCGGTCAACATCCGCGGCAACAAGCTGCCCGGCGCACCGAGCATCAAGTTCTCGGCCGGCGTGCAGTATGCGGCCCCGATCGGCAACATGACGCTGACCCCGCGTGTCGACCTCAACTTCACCGGCAAGTCGGATGGCACCATCTTCAACGGTGTGGTCGACAAGGTCCCGTCGTTCACGCAGCTGAATGCCCAGCTGCAGCTTGATGGTCCGGACAAGAAGTGGTTCCTGCGCGGCTTCATCCAGAACATCACCAACGACAACTCGGTGACCGGTCTCTACGTGACCGACCAGTCCTCGGGTAACTTCACCAACGTCTTCACGCTGGAACCGCGCCGCTACGGCATCGCCGCGGGCTTCAAGTTCTGATCGTTCGGGGGGAACCGGCCCGGCGCCCATCGGGGTGCCGGCCGGTCTGAGGCGGGCGCCGGGGGGAAACTTCCGGCGCCTTGCTTTTGTGTGCTCGGCGCTGGCATGATTGCCGGGTGGATCCTGTCTTCCATTTTCCGGATGCCAGCGCGGCGGATGGCGCGGTCGAGCAGTGGTTTGCCGCGCCAGACCCCCTGCGCGCGCTGCTTCTGCCGTGGTACGTCAAGGCGCGCGGCTGCGGGCCCGATACGCGCGAACTGCTCCACGACGGGCGCCCGACCATCTGCGCGGGGACCGCTGCCTTTGCTTACGTCGATGCCTATTCGGCGCATGGCGGCATCGGCTTCTTCTTTGGCGCTGAGCTTGCGGATCCGGCACGCCTGCTCGAAGGCGGCGGCAAGCGCATGCGCCACGTGAAGCTGCGGCCCGGCCGGATGCCGGACGAAGCCGCGCTGATGGCGCTGATCGCGGCCGCTTACCGCGATATCCGGCTGCGCCTCATTTCCTGACAGAAGACAGCGCGGCATCCCGCACAGGATGCCGCGCCGACCTTTGCCGCAATCAGATCAGTACGAGATCCGAAGCCACGACGGTGTGGTTGTTGTCGAGAATGATCGAGAATTCGGGCGTGCTGCTGCCCGCCGTATTGCCGAACAAGGCGGTTTTGCCGTCGACGACGCCGATCTGCAGCTGCCCGACACCGGTGAAGCTGTTCGCCCCGATGAAAGTGAAGTGCTGGATGCCGGCGGTCGCCGCATCGGCATCGATCCCGGAGAGGTCGATCACGTCCCCGGTCTGGAAGTCGGCGATGTGATCGGCGAACACCCCGGGGCGGCTATCGGCCACGGCCCTGAACACGAACCGGTCGTTCCCGCCGCCGCCGGCCAGGACGTCCGCACCAGCACCGCCGATGATCGTGTCATCCCCCGCGCTGCCGGTGATCGTGTCATTGCCCGCACCGCCATCGATAGCGGCGATGTTGGTGAGCGCCACTCCGGTGAAGTTCAACATATCACCAGCGGTGCTACCGACGATCTTTACCCCGCTCCGCCCGCTGGCATCGATCGCTTCGATGCTGGTCCAGGCGCCAGTCGTCAGCGAGAGGTTGTCGGACGTGATCAGCACCGTGTCGCTGCCCGAGCCGCCGTCGATGGTGTCCTTGCCCGAAGTCAGCCCGACCAGGAACACGTCATCGCCGTCGCCGCCGTTCAGGATGTCGTTGGCGGTTCCGCCATCGATGGTGTCATTGCCGTTGCTGCCGGTGATCGTATCGACACCGCCGCCGCCGGAAATCAGCGTAATCCCGGTCAACGTTGCGGCCGAGAGGTCGATGGTTTCGGTGGCGCTGCTGCCGGCGATGGTGACATTGGCGAAGCCGCCTGAGGAGAAGGTTTCGACGTTCTCGATCGCGGCGATGTTGAAGACAACGCCGTCTGCCCCGGCCACGACGGTATCGTTACCCGTGCCGCCGTCGATCGTGTCCTTGCCTGCAGACGCCCCGATCACGAAGGTGTCATCGTCCGCTTCACCGTACATCGTATCTTTGCCGGCGCCGCCGGTCAGGATGTCGTTGCCGGCCCCGCCGAGCAGGATGTCATTGCCGATACCGCCGTCGATCGTGTCGTTGCCGTCATTGCCGCCGAGCACATCGTTGCCGAGCCCGCCGTAGATCGAGTCCGCAGCGATGCTGCCGGTGATCGTGTCATTGCCGCTGCCGCCGTCGATCCCGGTGATCCCGCTCAGCGTCACGCCGCTGAAATCGAGCGTATCCGCTGCGCCCGACCCCAGGATCCCGACATGGCTGAACTCGCCGCCCGAGATCGCCTCGACCCCGGTGAGTGAGGAAAGGCCGATCACCATCGCGTCCTCCGTGGCACGGATAACGTCGATACCGCTGCCGCCGTTGACGGCATCAAACCCGCCGTTCGGATCGACGAGGATCACGTCGTTGCCCGCACCGGTGGAGATCAGGTCGTTGCCGGCGCCGCCGTTGACGGTGTCGTTGCCTGCGCCAACATCGATGGTGTCGATGCCGCCCAGCGTGTTGATCGTCCAGTTGATGCTGGCCGCAGAGGTGAAGGTGTTGGCGCCTGCCGTGCCGGTGTAGCTCTGCGAGGGGAAGGCATCGATCACCACACTGGCGCTCGCCGATGTCAGCCCGCCCAGACCATCGCTCACCTTGTAGCCCAGCGTCATCGTGCCGGTGAAGCCCGAGTCCAACGTGATCGTGTAGGTGCCGTTGCCGTTGTTGGCGACGGTTCCGTTCGAGGCCGTGAGATTGGCGACGGACAGCGTGTCACCGTTGGCATCGGTGTAACCGGCGAGAAGATCAGATGCGTTCACGGTGTAGCTGGCTTGCTGCAGCCCGTGCGCCAGCGTCGCGGCAGTGCCGGTCAGCGTCGGCGCATCATTGTAGTACTGCTTGATGAGCTGGAGCTGACCGCCTTCGACGAGGGTTGTAGCGTTGGGGCCGGAGGCGGCGGCGTGGTTCTGGGTGGTGATCAGGAACGCCTTGTGGTGGGCGTCGCCGAAGGTTGCGGTCACGTCGAGGGTGCCGGAGCTTTCCTCGTCCTGCGTCAGGAAGTTGGCGCCGCCTGCGAGGAAGCGCGAGGGATCGTGCTGCGCCAGTTCGGTGAGCGTGTCGGTTGCCGGATCATACTGCCAGACCTTGGCGACGCGCGGGTTGTTGCCCGGGTCCTCGCTCAGCGTGACCTTGCCCTGGAAGTCGACGGTGATGTTGTCGAACATGACCTGGCCCTCGGTGCCGTCGAGCACCGCGGTGATCGTGCCGCCCTTGGTGGGGTCAGTGATGTCGCTGAAGGTGAACTGGTAGAGCCGCGAGTGGAACTGCGTCGGGCTGTTGGGCGAGCCGTTCGGGTTGACGTTGTCGGTCACCACGAAGTAGCCGCGCGCGGCGTTGGTGGGATCCCAGGCGATGTCTTCGGGACGCAGGAACTGGGTGACGCCCGCGGTGTTGCTGGCGGTTTCCAGTGCCGCGCCGGTGGTGCCCGAAACGTCGCCCAGCGGGGCCAGCGTGAAGGCGGCGTTCTGGAGGTTGGTGGTGCCGCTTTCCTGGGTCAGGCCGGTGACGGCGATGCCATAGAGCTGGCCGCCCGTGAGCCCCGCCTTCTGGACTTCGTTGCCAGTGGCCTGCTTGGTGCCGATGTAGACATAGACCTGGCCCTTGCCGCCGCCCGCGTCATCGGTGCCCATGACGATGGTCTTGTCCTGCGCGAAGGGATTGGCGACCGCGTTCTCGTGGGAGAACTTGCCGAGCCACGGCAGGTCGTAGGCAGTACCCGCCTCGCTGCCGGTGACGACCACGCCAAGGAGCTTGCCTTCCGCGCCGGCTTCCTCGCCGGTGAAGTAGATCTTGGCCTGGCTGCCAAGGCCGGTGGCGGGGTTGTAGAGCGCGGACTGCGAGGGCAGGTCGGCCGAGCAGAAGCGGTTGAGTGCGGTGGTCGAGACCTGCCACGAGCTGGAAGCGGCGTCCCAGACCTTGAGCGTCTGGATCGCATCCTGGCCCGAGATCACCTCAAGCGTGGTCTTGTCGACGACGAGCTGCGAGACATAGGCACCCTTGGCGCCGTGATCGCGCACCGCGCCGAGGCCGCTCCCGATCTCGTGGTTGACGAGGATGGTGACCGTGCCGTCGCCGTTGTCGAACAGGCCGAGGCCATCGGGGATACCGCCGAACAGGTAGGTGCCGCCGCTGGTCTTGCTGGTGGCATCGCCGGTGGTGATGAGGGCCTGGATGGAGACATCGGCGTTGGTCGAGACGAGGTAGGGCGTCTGGCTCGAGTGCGTGTCGGCAACGTCGGTGACGGTGACGGTGAGGTGCTGGGTGTCGGTGGCAACACCGTCGCTGGCCGAGACGATCACATCATAGACGTTGTTCTTGTCGGCATCGGCCGCGCGCTCGAAGTTGGGCGCCTTGATGAACGAGAGTGCACCGGTGGTCTGGTTGATCGTGAACAGGGCCGCATCCGCACCGCCGGTGATCGCATAAGTCCGCGCATCGCCATTGGCATCGGTCGAGGTAACCGTGGTCACCGCCGCGACGTTCTCCGCCACCGAGACTGCCGCCGTGTCGCCGCCGAGGTCTGAGGTAATGACCGGCGCGTCGTTCACGCGGCCATAGCCGGGCGAGCCGGTTTCGGTGGCATCGCCGGCCGCGATGAAGGCGCCGTTGACGCCGGCGGTGCTGAGCTGGGTGATCGCGGCGTGATCGAGCCCGGCGGCGTTGTCGAAAGTCCGCAGCGGGGCGAGCGTGGTCGCCGCGCCGAAGCTGACCTTGGCCTGCACGTTGCCCGAGGCATCGTAGAGGGCGACGCCGTCACCGCCGGTCGAAAGGCCGACGCCGCTGCCGGAGTAGGTGCCGATCTGCAGGCCCGCGGGCTTGGTGCCGCCGAACCAGGTCTGGATGAAGGTCTGAATGACAGTCGCCGCGTTCTGAGTGGCACCGATCTCAAGGAAGATCGCGGCTTCACCCGGCGCGAGCGACGTGACGCCCGAGAGCGCCACGGCATTGGCGAAGGCAAACGAGTTGTCGTCCATCTTCCAGCCGGTGATGTCGACCGCGCTGCTGCCGGTGTTGGTGATTTCGAACCAGTCCGAGCCGACCGGGCCATTGCCGCTCGACCACGGCGCGACTTCGGTCACGCGGATCGGTTCGAGGACGTCCTTGACGTTCAGCGTGAAGCTGACGGTGGCATCCGGCGTGTTGCCGATGGTGGTGTCGTCGACCGTAACGGTGACCGCGTAGGACGCCTTCGCTTCGAAATCGAGATGGGTGCCGGCCTTGAGGTAGAGGCCCGTCGCATCGACCTCGAAGAACGCGGCATCGGCGCCGGTCAGGCCGAGGGTGTTGGTGCCAAGGCCATCATCGGTGACGAGAACATTGGCGACCTTGATGCGGGCGGCGGTGCTGGTGTTCTCGTCGATCTGGGTGACTTCGCTCGAGAGGCCGATCGCAGTGGGCGCCTTGTTGACTGGCGCAGCAATGCCGCCTGCCGAACCGGGCGAGCCGATTTCATTGGCATCGTTGGCGGCGGCAAAGGCGCCGTTGGTGCCGACAGTGCTCAGCGTGCTGACAGTGGCGGTGCCCGCCGAGTTGTCGAAGGTGCGGAACGGCGCGGCGGTGGTTGCAGCGCCGAAGCTCACGCGCGCCTGCTCGACACCGCTCGCGTTGAAGACGGCAACACCGTCGCCGCCGGTGCTGAGGCCGACACCACTGCCGGTGTAGGTGCCGATCTGAAGATTGGCGGGCTTCGTGCCGTTGAACCAGGTCTGGACGAAGTTGGCGATCGTCGTGGTCGGCGTGGCCGATTCGAGGAAGATCGCCGATTCGCCCGGTGCAAGCGAGGTGATCCCGTTCAGCGCCACTGCGCTGGCGAAGGCAAACGAGTTGTCGTCCATCTTCCAGCCGGTGAGGTCGATGGCGGTGTTGCCGGTGTTGGTGAGCTCGAACCAGTCAGCGCCGACCGAGGCGATGCCGCTCGACCACGGCGCGGCTTCGGTGATGGCGACCGAGCCGGCGGCGCCTTCGTTGACGACGTTGGTGACGGCGAGCGTGTACGAAACGCTGGCATCCGGAGTGGCGGTGCTGCTGGGATCGTCGACGTTGACGGTGACCGAGTAGCTGGTCTTGGTCTCGTAATCGATCGAAACGCCGGCCTTGATGTAGAGGCCGCTGGCGTCGGCTTCGAAGAAGGCCGCGTCGGTGCCGGTGACGGTGAAATTGTTGGTGCCGATGCCGTCGTCGGTCAGGTTGATGTCGGCCACCTTCACGCGAGCGCCGGTGTTGGTGTTCTCGACAATCGAGGTGAGTGCGTTGGCCAGCGCGATCGCGGACGGCGGGGTGTTGACGGCCGACGACGGCTTGTAGACCCACAGCTGCGGGTGGTTGAAATCACCGCCGCCTTCCTCGTTGACGATGTAGATCGTGCCGTCCGGCCCCATCGTGATGCCTTCGACCGTCATCGCCTGGATGTTGAGGCCGGTCGGGGTCGCCGGGGCCTGCAGCGTGAGCGAGCTGAGCACGCTGCCCGCGCGGTCGACTTCCACGACCTTGCCCGATTCCTGACTGAGGATCAGCAGGTTGCCCTGATCGGTGGTGCCGAAATACTTGGCGTTGCTCGACGGCGTATAGACGTCCGACATGTCGCCGAGGCCGGCCAGTGCGGGGTCGAACAGGTTGGTGGGCATCACCGTGGTCGACGAGCCGTTGGTGGCGGTGCCTGCGGCGAAATCGACGTTCGTCTGGAAGATCCCCTGCGGCGAGATTTCCTTGACGACGACGAACCCGCCGGTCTGCGGATCGTAGCTGACCCCTTCGTTGCCGATGTTGCCGATATCGGTGCCCAGATCGACCGTCTGCGCATGGTCGCGGGTCAGCGTCGTCCCGGCGGCGTAAGTGAACTTGACGAGCTGCCGGTAGCGCTCCTCGGTAAATACGAACTGCCCGCCGCCGACGTAGGTGATGCCTTCGATATCGTAGAATTCGGTGCCCTGCGGACTGCTGCCCGCAGCGAGGGTCATCGTGCTGACGAGGCCGCCGGTCAGGCTCACTTCCGTTACCGAAGTGCCGCCATCGCCGACGACGAAAAGGGTATCGGTGTCCCAGTTGTAGGTAACACCCGAAGCTTCCTGGGCGAGCAGATTGCCGGCAGGCGCCGTGGTGCGGGTCGGTTCAGGCAGGTCGTATTGAGCAACGCGGACGTAGTTCGAAAGATCAATGGACATGTCATTCTCCGAAGCACCGGCACCACGAAGTGGCGGCAATGATGAATCCAGCACAAGATCGATGGACGATTGCCACCAGCATGCTTCGGAGGATGAATATCTGCAGACAAAAAGCCGATAATTCCGAAAACCCTGCGGTTTCAGGTGCTTATCGTCTGCACGAATCTAAGTAACGGCCCCCGAGGCGCGCTTGTGAATCGCTCCTCAAGGATTGAATACGGACGGCCCATGTCAGGCTGGTTACAATTTTCGCTGATCAGATATATGCAGATGTCCGGAGTGCATTTACCGGAGCCGGTGGTGATCGCACAGGCGATCCTCGTCACCAGAGACCGGGTTTGGGCGACCCTGCCATCCTGCGCGTTCGGCCTGTGCGGTTGAGGGAAGAGGACGCCGGACTTGGCTCCGCAGTGCTCATGCATCCCCGCCCGCGGATTTTCCGGAAGCCAAGTCACTCGAAATGCGGTAGGAAATTGGAAGCTGCTCTGGTCCGCCGGCAGCTTTTGGCAACACCTCTTTTTTACCTCCTGCAGCGGAGACCGGACATCACAGCTGGGCTCGAAACACGGCTTGCCGATCCGCTCAGGGCCGGTTTGGCCTTTGCGGTCACGCATTTGCGCCGGGCGGCGCGGCGCACTTCGCGGACACCTGCCGAGAGGCTGCGGGCCCGCTGATGGCTGAAGCCGCCCCCTATGTCTTCAAGCCGCACGAGCGGCCGACGCTGCCGGGTTCGCCCGCCAATCCGGAGCATCCGGTATCGCGGCGGCGGGCCTATTTCGCGATTGGCGCGCTGGTTGGCGTGACCGGTGGGCTTGGCAATGCGCTGACGCTGGTGAACCTCAATTTCGCGCAAGGCTCGCTCGGGCTCTATAGCGACGAGGCGACGTGGCTGACTGCGGCCTATTTCATGACCAATGTGCCGTCCAATCTGCTGCTGGTGAAGTATCGCCAGCAGTTCGGACTGCAGCCGTTCATCCGCTGGATGCTGGCGGCCTATGCGCTGACGACGATGCTTCACTTGTTCGCGCACGACTTCTGGTCGGCCGTGGCGGTGCGCGCCGTGAGCGGCATTGCCGCGAGCGGCCTCTCCACGCTCACCATCCTCTACTTCATGCAGAGCATGCCCGCGCCCAGGCGGCTGGCGGGGGCCATGATCGGCATCTGCGTGCCGCAACTGGCAAGCCCGCTGGCGCGTGCGCTTTCGCCTCATCTGCTCGAGTGGGGCAACTGGCACATGCTCTACTGGTTCGAGCTGGGGCTCGCGCTGGCGACGCTCGCGGCAGTCATGGCCTTGCCGCTGCCGCCGAGCGAACGCGAGAAGGTGTTCGAGCCGCTCGATCTGCTCACCTTCGCGCTGTTCGCGCCGGGCACGGGGCTGCTGATCGCGGTGCTTTCCGAAGGGCGCATCGAATGGTGGACCGAGCGGCCATGGCTCGGCATCGCGCTGGCGGCCAGCGTGGTGCTGATCGGTGCAGCGCTGCTGATCGAACACCTGCGCAAGAACCCGCTGATCAACACCCGCTGGCTCGGCACGCGCGAACTGCTGCGCCTGATCCTGATCGCCACGGCGATCCGCGTCCTCCTCTCCGAACAGGCCTTCGGCTCGGTCGGCCTGCTGACGGTGGTGGGCATGAACAACGACGAGATGGTGACGCTCAACCTGATCATCGTGCTCGCGTCGCTGGCGGGCCTTGCCACCGCGGTGTTGACGTTCAAGCCGCAGCAGCTGTCGACCCCGATCACCGTCGCCGTGGTGCTGATCGCGGTGGCGTCGTTCATGGATGCCTCGGCCACGAACCTGTCCCGGCCGGAGAATTTCTATGTCAGCCAGGCGCTGGTCGGCTTTGCCTCGCTACTGTTTCTGGCGCAGGCGATGGTTATCGGCATTGCGCGCACGCTGCTGGCAGGGCCGAAGCACTTCATCAGCTTCGTGGTCATTTTCGCGATGAGCCAGAGCATCGGCGGGCTGGTCGGCTCGGCGCTGCTCGGCACGTTCCAGACGGAGCGCGAGAAGTACCATTCGCACGAGCTTGTCCAGTCGATCGTTATGACCGATCCCCTGGTCGCCGGGCGCATGCGGGCAAGCTCCGGCGTGTTCGCGCCCACGCAGGGCGATGCCGCCTTTCGCGGCGCCGAGGGCGGGGCGCTGGTGGCCCAGCAGGTGGCGCGCGAGGCGAACATCCTTGCCTTCAACGACGTGTTCCTGCTGGTGGGCATGCTCGCCGTGTTGACGTCGCTGTGGGGGATTGCCATCCGCATCTCGATCTGGCGGCGCCACGAGCCATCCCCGGTCATCCTGCTCCAGCAGCGCATGGCGCAGGCCGCCGCCGCTGCCGCAAACCAAACTACACCGTGAGGCCAGACGATGAGTGAAGCCCCCGCCGCAGCACAGGCCCCGGCCGGCGATCCGCAAGTGTCCGGCACCGCGCCGCAGGGCTGGCGTCCGCCTGAAAAGAGCCGCCTGACTGTCATCGCGATCATCGGCATCGCGCTGCTGGCAGTGCTGGCGCTGCTCTATGCGTGGCGTCTGCCGCCCTTTGCCGGGCTCGCCGAGGCGACGGACAATGCCTATGTGCGCGGGCGGGTCACGATCATCAGCCCGCAGGTCAGCGGCTATGTCACCTCGGTTCCGGTGCAGGACTTCACCGAGGTCAAGGCCGGCCAGGTCATCGCCACCATCGACGACCGCATCTACCGCGCGCGCGTGGCGCAGGCCGAAGCGAATGTGGCGGCGCAGGAAGCCGCGCTTGCCAATTCCGCGCAGGCCCAGCGCTCGCGCGAGACGGCAACGCAGAGCCAGGATGCCGCGATCGCCAACGCCGCCGCCCAGCTCGAACGCGCCCGCGCCGACATGAAGCGTGCTGATGCACTGGTGGCCGACGGTTCGATCTCGGAACGCGAGCGCGACCAGACCCGCGCCGCATTGATGGCAGCCGAAGCGGGCGTCCGCCAAGCCACTGCCGGGCGCGCCATCGGCACGCAGGACGTGCGGACCGTGGTCGTCGGCCGCGAGGGCCTGCGCGCCGCAGTCGATGCCGCACGCGCGCAGTTGCGGCTTGCCCAGATCGATCTCGACAACACGGTGATCCGCGCGCCGGTGGATGGCCAGCTGTCCGAAATCGGCGTGCGCAATGGCGCCTATGTCACGCCGGGCACGCAACTGGTGTTTCTCGTGCCGCACGATGTGTGGGTCGTTGCCAACTTCAAGGAAGCGCAGACGCGCGGCATGGCGGTCGGCCAGTCGGCGCGGTTCCGGGTCGATGCGCTGGGCGGCGCGCAGCTGACCGGACGCGTCCAGAACATTGCCCCGGCGGCGGGGTCCGAGTTTGCCGTGATCAAGCCGGACAACGCGACGGGCAATTTCGTCAAGGTCGCGCAGCGGATTGCGGTGCGGATCGCGGTCGATCCCGGACAGGCGGCGGCACGGCGGCTGCGGCCCGGGATGTCGGTGGAAGTGACGGTGGACACGCGGGGAGCAGCGCAGTGACCTGGCGGCGTCTGCCGCTCGCGGCGGCTCTGCTGCTGGGGGCCTGCGTCTCCGGCGGCAAACCGGCGGACGTGCCGCCGCTCACCCCGCCCGAGGCGTGGCGCGGGGCGGCTGATGCGGGACAGAATCCCGTCGATGCGCGCTGGTGGAGCAGCTTCGGCGATCCGGTGCTCGCAGGCCTTGTCGAGCAGGCCATCGTGAGCAACCCCGATGTCGCGATTGCCGCGGGGCGCGTCCGCGAGGCGCGGGCCAACGTGGCGCTGGCGCGGGCGCAATTGCTCCCGACGCTCGATGCCGGGGCCGCCGGTGGCCATTCGCGCACGGTCAGCGCGTTCGGCAAGCCGCTCGATCAGGACTTCCTGCAGCCGCAGGTCACGGCGGGCTACGAGGTCGATCTGTTCGGACGTCTTGCGGATTCCGTGGCTGCTTCGCGGCAGGCCTATCTCGCCAGCCAGGCGGCGCACGACAGCGTGCGCCTTGCCATCGCCGGGGCGGTCGCCAGCCAGTACATCGCGCTGCTCGGGCTCGATGCGCGGCTGGACGTGGCGCGCAGCACGCTGGCCGCGCGGGCGGAATCGCTGCGCATTGCCGAATCGCGCGACCGCGCCGGCTATTCGCCCAAGCTCGAACTGCAGCAGGCACGCGCGGAATACGATGCGACGGCGCAGATCATCCCGCAGCTGGAAGGCGCGATCCGGCGCAGCGAGGACAGCCTGAGCCAGCTGACCGGCGCACCGCCCCACGCCATCCAGCGCGGCACCGCGCTCGCCGCGCTGAGTACGCCGCAGGTTCCGGCTGGCCTGCCTTCCGCGCTGCTGGAGCGCCGCCCGGACATCGCACAGGCGGCTGACCAGCTTGCCGCCAGCGATGCCGCGCTGCGTGTGGCGCGCAAGCGCTTCCTGCCGCAATTGCGCCTGAGCGCGAGCGGCGGGCTGGCTATCTCCACGCTGCTGACCGACCCGATCACGCTCTGGCAGGCGGGCGGCAGCGTGCTTGCACCGCTCTTCGCCGGGGGACGCCTCAGCGCCGGGGTCGAAGCGGCAGCGGGCCAGCGCGATCAGGCGGCGTTCGCCTATCGCCGTTCGGTGCTGCTGGGCCTGCGCGAAGTGGAAGACGCGCTTGCTGCGATCAGCGCGGCCGATGCGCAAATCGCGCTCGCCCGGCACCAGCGCGATACGGTGGCCGAAGCCCTGCGGTTGGCGACCAATCGCTACCGCGCGGGTTACTCCAGCTATCTCGAACAGCTTGATGCCCAGCGCGGGCTGCTCAATGCCGACCTCGGGCTGGTCAGCTTGCAGACCGATGCCCTGTCAGCGCGCGTCCAGCTTTATCAGGCGCTGGGCGGCGGGTGGACCAAGGCTGGCGGGTTCGCCCCCTGACCGGTCTGCTCGCTCAGGCAGAGCGGAGTGCGGCCAGAAAGCTCCGGATGCGCCGGGCATTGACGCCAAGATCGCCGACGCCGACCCGGCTGACCGAGCGCATGTCGACGCGCGAGGACGTGCCGCCATCCGTGGGCACGATGCGGATCGCCACGTCGTCATGGAAGCGGATGTAGGAAACGCTGGCGGTCGCCTCGATATGGCCGCGCGCGGGATCGCTGTTAACGATTTCCCAGCCCGCATCCTTTGCCTTTTGCAAGGCGAGGCTCGTGACCTCGGGGACCGGCTTGGCGATCGTGACCGTCTGCAGGTCCGGGTACGCTGCACCGTGGATCTTGCGCCAGTTTTCAAGGCTGTCCACGCCGACGAGATTGTCCGCGCGCAGATGGATGGTCTCGAACTGCGGCGGATTGGCGAGGTCGGTGGTGATATCGTGGATGGCGGGTGCCGAGCCCGCAGCAAACGGCCTGCTCACGATGAAGCCGACATAGACCAGCGAGACGAGCAGCGCCGGGATCACCTTCTTGCCGCGCGCGTCCGGGCGCCGACGCGTGGTGATGAGCGCGGCGAGCCCGAGGAGCACCGCCAGTAGCGCGGCAAGCGCCCCGCCAAGGAGCGCGCCGAATCCGGCCAGCTTGGGAATGAGATCGTATCGCGCGAGAGTCAGCCCGATGGCCGCAATGAGCAGCGCGGCGAGCGTGAGGAATACCGTCCAGCGGGCGAGACGGCTGGGGCTTTGAGCGGGTGCATGGGGTGCCATGGCCTGATCTGACCAGCAAACGGGCACGCGGTCAATCTGGCCGTGCATCGGCGCCGTGCGAACTGTAAGGTTTCGCCATGCTGCGCGACAACGCCTGATGTTCGCTGACGGACCCGGCCCGCCAATGGATTCGGATTCGATCAAGCGCGTGGTGCTGGCGGGCGGAGGGCACGCGCATCTTGCGGTGCTGGCGGACTGGGCGCTGAGGCCGCTGCCCGATACACGCCGCACGCTGGTGACATCTTCGCGCTTCACGGCCTATTCCGGCATGGTTCCCGGCTGGCTGGCCGGTGTCTACCGGGCCGAAGACGTGATGATCGATCTCGCCCCGCTGGCCGAGCGCGCGGGCGCCGAACTGATTCTCGCCGATGTGATGGGCCTTGATGCCAATGCGCGCACGCTCGCGCTGTCGAACGGGAAAACCCTGGCATTCGACCTGCTGTCGCTCGGGATCGGGGGTGAGACCGACACTTCGGCCTTGGCCGGTGCGGGGCAGCGGCTCCTCCCGGTTCGGCCCATGGGCGGTTTCATCGCGGGATGGCAAAGCCGGTTCGCACCGGGTGCGCCGATCCCGCCGCGTGAGATTGCCGTTGTTGGCGGCGGCGCTGGCGGTGTCGAACTGGTCTTTGCGATCAGCGCCATGCTTCGCCGACCGGCCGCGCGGGGCCGGGTCTCGCTCGTGACACCTGAGGAGCGGTTTCTCGCTGGCCATGATGCGCAAGTGCGGACCCGCGTGCTGCGTGAACTGGAGCAGCGCGGCATTGCCGTGCATTTCGCCCACGCGGTTGGAACGGTCGAAGGACTCCATCTCTCGGATGGCCGGTTTCTGGCGGCTGACTGCATTATTGCCGCCACGGGCAGCCGCGCACCGCACTGGCTGGCGCAATCCGGCCTTGCCTGCACGCCTGAGGGATATGTCGCGGTCGGCCCGGACATGCGCAGCCTGTCGCACAGCGCCGTCTTTGCCGCTGGTGACATTATCGAGCGCGCGGATCGCCGGGTCGAACGATCGGGCGTCCATGCGGTCAAGGCCGGCCCGGTGCTTGCCGCCAATCTTCGCGCGGCGCTGGGGGAGGGGGCGATGCGGCACTACCAGCCGCGCCGCCGCACGCTTTATCTGCTCGCGCTGGGCGATGGGCGCGCGATCTGCTCGTGGGGCAGCTTCGTCGGCATGGGCCGCTGGGCGTGGCGGCTCAAGGATTGGATCGACCGCTCATTCGTGCGCCGCTACCGCCATCCCGGCAAGGCGCGGGGATGAAGCAGGACGCAATTGCAGGTCCCTGCGATGTCGCGTACCTCATTGGCCCTGACCGTCGGAACAAGGGAACAAGCCGCTGAAACGCGTTGGTATCTTTCTGCTGCTGGCGCTGGTGGTGGCTGCCTGGTTCGTGTTCGATCTGGGGCATTACCTGACCCTTGATGCGCTGAAATCGCAGCAGACGTGGCTGGCATCGGTTTACCGCGACAATCCGCTGCTTGTCGCCGGTGTGTTCTTTGCGGTCTATGTCGGCTGCACCGGCGCCTCGATCCCCGGCGCGGCTGTCCTGACGCTGGCTGCAGGGGCGATCTTTGGCGTGGTGATCGGGACCGTGCTGGTCTCCTTCGCTTCGTCGATCGGCGCGACGCTGGCCTTCCTTGCGTCCCGCTATCTGTTTCGCGACGCTGTGCAATCGCGGTTCGCTGAGCGGCTGCGCCCGATCAATGCCGGCATGGCGCGCGACGGCGCGTTCTATCTCTTCTCGCTCAGGCTCGTGCCGGTGTTTCCCTTCTTCGCGGTCAATCTGCTGATGGGCCTCACCCCGATCCGGGCCGTTACGTTCTTCTGGGTCAGCCAGCTGGGCATGTTCCTCGGCACGGTGGTCTATGTGAATGCCGGAACGCAGCTCGCGCAGATCGGCAGCCTGCGCGACATCGCGACGCCGGGGCTGCTGCTGTCGTTTGCCGCGCTGGGGCTGCTGCCCTGGGTGGGCAAGGGGATCATGGGCATGATCGTGCGGCAGCGGGTCTATTCACGATGGCGCAGGCCCAAACGGTTCGACCGCAATCTTGTGGTCATAGGCGCGGGCGCAGCGGGTCTGGTCTCCTCGCTCATTGCGGCCACCGTAAAGGCCAAGGTGACGCTGGTGGAAGCCGGGAAGATGGGCGGCGACTGCCTGAACTATGGCTGCGTGCCATCCAAGGCGCTGATCAAGTCGGCGCGTATTGCCGATGCTATGCGGCGGGCGGATAGCTTCGGCCTTGCGCCGGTGGAGCCGGCCTTCAGCTTCCCCGAAGTCATGCGGCGGGTCCATGCGGTGATTGCCGAGATCGAGCCGCACGACAGCGTGGAGCGCTATACCGGGCTCGGCGTCGATGTGGTCAAGGGTTATGGCCGCATTCTTGATCCGTGGACCGTCGAGATCGCCCGCGAAGATGGCACCACGCAGCGCCTCACCACTCGGTCCATTGTCATCGCCGCCGGTGCCGCACCGCTGGTGCCTGATCTGCCGGGGCTTGCGGGTTCGGGCTATGTGACCAGCGACACGCTCTGGGAGGAATTCGCCAAGCTGGATGCCATGCCGCGCCGGATCGTGATGCTGGGCGGCGGGCCGATTGGCTGCGAACTTGCGCAGGCTTTCGCGCGGCTGGGGGCCGACGTGACGCAGGTCGATCGCGAAGCGCGCTTGCTGCCGCGCGAGGATGCGGACGTTGCAGAGCTTGCCCGCGCCGCGCTTGAAGCTTCGGGCGTCAAGGTGCTGACCGGCCATGCGGCGCTGCGGATCGAGAACGATGCGGCGGGCAAGCGCCTGATCGCGTCTGGTGCCGATGGTGAGGCCCATATCCCCTTCGATGCGCTGATCCTTGCCGTGGGCCGCAAGGCGCGGTTGACGGGCTATGGGCTGGAGGAGCTGGGGATCGAGGTGGAGCGCACTGTCGTGACCGACGACTATCTCGCCACGCTCTATCCCAATATCTACGCGGCGGGCGATGTCGCGGGGCCCTATCAGTTCACCCATGTCGCCGCGCATCAGGCCTGGTACGCCTCGGTCAATGCGCTGTTTGGCCAGTTCCGCCGGTTCAAGGCCGACTACCGGGTGATCCCGTGGACGACTTTCCTCGATCCCGAGATCGCGCGCGTCGGGCTGAACGAGCAGGACGCACAAGCGGCAGGCGTGGCGCATGAAGTGACGGTGTTCCCGCTGCACGAACTCGACCGCGCGATTGCCGAGACGGCGAAGGAGGGCTTCGTCAAGGTGCTCACCCCGCCTGGCAAGGACCGCATTCTCGGTGTCACCATTGTCGGCGACCACGCGGGTGAACTGATCGCCGAATATGTGCTGGCGATGAAGCACGGCCTTGGCCTGAACAAGATTCTCGGCACGATCCACACCTACCCGACCATGGCAGAAGCGAACAAATATGCCGCAGGTGAGTGGAAGAAGAAGCATGCGCCCGAGCGTCTGCTTGCACTGGTGGGCAAGTACCATGCGTGGCGTCGCGGCTGAGGCGGACAGCCTCTAAGGCTTGCCGGACTTGCCAGACCAATAGGCACCATGCCACCAGACCGCCCTTGATCGCGGCACCTTAGCGGAGATCCCTGTTGCGTTCCTTTCCCCGCATTGCCGCCGCCTCCAGCATCACCGCACTTGCCATTGGCCTCGCCAGCCCGGCACTTGCCCAGCAAGCCGGGATCCGCATTGCGCTCGTGAATGCCGACAGCGGCGAACCTGCCGCCGATGTCGCCGTTACCGTCGAGAACCCGGCCATCGGCTACAAGCGCGTGTTGCGCAGCGATGCGCAAGGCATGGTGCAGCTTGATGGACTGTCGACTGCCGGTGACTACCGCGTTTCGGCGGAAGCGTCCTCCGTCTACGCGGCCAGCCAGCCGGTCAGCGTGGCGCTGCGTTCCAACTTCGCCAGCAGCGTGACCTTGCGTCTTTCGCCCGCAAGCACGGCGTCGATTGTCGTGAAGGGCAGGCGCGGCATCACGGGGGTGAATACGGTCAACGCAGAAGTCTCGGCATCGCTCAAGCCTGCCGAACTGGCCGCGCTGCCGATTGAAGGGCGCGACGTGATCGGCGCGCTGGTGCGTCTGCCCAATGTCGTCGCCTCGACCGGGTTTTTCCCTGAATCGCCGGGGATCTCGATCAACGGATCGAACGGGCTCGACACGAACTATCTGGTGGATGGGCTCGACAATAACGAGAACTTCCTCGGCGGGCCGAAGTTTCCGGTGCCGCTGGGCTTCACCCGCGATGTGACGGTGCTCGCGAACAGCTATTCGGTGGCTTACGGGCGCACGCCCAACGGCGTCGTCAACTACACCTCGCCTTCGGGCAGCAACGACTTCCACGGCGAGGTCTATGCGCTCGTGCGCCCCGGCCGCCCGCTCGATTCCGCCTCGGCTTATCCGCGCCGCGACCTGACCGGCAATCCGGTGGGCGAGAGCTTTCAGCGTTATCAGGCAGGCGGCAGCATCGGCGGGCCGATCGCGCGCGACAAGACGTTCTTTAACGCCAACTTCGAATATACCCGTGATCGCAATGTGCAGGTGGTCGATGCCCCGGCGCTCGGCACGGTGGCCAATGTCAGCGGCCATAATCAGGCCTATCTCGGTTCGATCCGCATCGATCACCGCCTGACCGAGGACTGGACGCTGGGCCTGCGCGCGAACGTCGGGCGCGTCAGTGTGGACCGGCCCGGCGGCGGGCTGGGCGGCGGCAATGTCACGTTCCCCTCGGCCGGATCGGATCAGGACCGCTTCTCGACGCTCATCGCTGCAACGGCGACCTACTCCGGCGATGCATGGAGCTATGACGGCGCGGTGCAATACAGCACCTTCCGCTGGAACTATGCGAGGCCCAAGGGCCCGGCTGGCCCACAAGTCGCGATCCGCGATCCGAGCGGCCTGACCGTCGGCATTGTCGGCCATCCGGGCTATGTGTTCAATGATTTCGAGCGGACGTGGCAGACCACGCAGCGGCTGCAGCGCAAGCTTGGCAATCACAAGCTCAGCCTTGGGGCGGACCTCATCCACTCGCAGTTTGCCTTGCTGGGCGGCGGGAATCCCGATGGCAACTACACCGTCGATCTGACCTCGGCGCAGCTTGCTGGCCTCGCTGCCAGCGGAAAGGGGCTCAGCCTCACCGCGCAGGATGTCCTCGCCCTCAATCCCGCCATCGCGCCCGGCGGCTATTCGGTCGAACTCAGGCCGCAGTCCTTCGGCACCGGGCAGACGCTGCTCGCGGCCTATGTCGAGGATGAATGGCAGCTCAGCCCCAGGCTTACGGCCACGGTGGGCCTGCGCTGGGACTACGACAGCCTGACGGCGAAAGGCGGGAAGGGCGGCGACACCAACAATTTTGCTCCGCGCTTTTCACTCAACTACCGCCCGGATTCCCGCTCGGCGCTACGGTTCGGCGCGGGCATCTTCACCGGCAAGCTGACGTATTCGGTGATCTCCGATGCGCTCCAGAGGAACACGACTTCGCCGGGGTTTCTGGCGCAGCTGAACCAGCTCAAGGCCGCCGGGATCATTCCCGGAGGCAGCGATCTGGCCAAGCTGACCTTCGACGGCAACCTCACCGTCTCGCTGCCTTGCACCACGGTTTCCGCTTGCCCGACGCCTGCGCAAGTACAGGCGCTGCGCGGCACGGCGACGCTGGGTGAGGGGCGCATCCTCAATCCCGCCGGCTATCAGAGCCCGTGGAGCCTGCAACTGAGCGGCGGCTACCAGTTCCAGGCGAGCGACACGCTGACCCTCAGCGTCGATGTGATCTACAGCCGCACGCACAACCTCGTGCGCCTGCGCGATCTCAACGCGCCTGCGCCGTTCACGCCCAATCTGGCGAACCTCACCGATGCCAATATCGCCCTGCTGAGGAGCCAGCCCGACAATGCCGCGCGCTTCGCGCTGGCGCAGTCTTTCGGGCTGGTGCGCAGCCAGGCGGATGCCGACGCGACCCGGCCCGTGGCGCTGATCGCGGGCGGCGCACGGCAGATCACGGTTTCGGAAACGGCAGGAGCAGCCGAGTACAAGGCCCTGATCCTGCAGGCGAACAAGGCACGCGGCAGCGATTTCTATGCCTTCCGCCTGTCGTACACGCTCTCCAGCCTCAAGAACAACACCGACGACATCAACTTCCGCGCCTCCAATTCCAATGATTTCAGCGCCGAATGGGGGCCATCCGCCAATGACCGCCGCCATGTCATTTCCGCTGTCGGCTATCTCTATCCGCTGGAGGGGCTGACCTTCACCATGGCGGGGCTGTTCCAGTCGGGCCAACCGGTCAATCTGGTGCCCGATGCGCGGATTTTCGGGACGCAGGACCTGAATGGCGACGGCGCTTCGTTTGGTGAGAACTATGTCGGCAATTCGGATCGCTATCCCGGCACCGCGCGCAATGCGGCGCGGCTGCCGTGGTCGGCCACGGTCGATCTCGGCCTGCGTTATGCGATCCCGGCTTTTGCGGGGCGGCTGGAATTGAGCGCCGACGTGTTCAACCTGTTCAACGCCAACAACCAGTCCGGCTTCGCCAATGCCGCGACCACCTCCAACCAGATCCAGTTCGGCGGCGGCGTACCCTTCGTGCAGCGCAATGCCGGGCCGCCGCGCCAGTTCCAGTTCGGCGCGGCGTGGAAGTTCTGATACCAGTCTGCCAACGGCATCAGGGGGAACAGTGGCGATTGTGCAGCAAGGACAGGGGCTCATCGGCCTCGCGCTGATACTGGCGCTGGCATGGGGCCTGTCGGAAAATCGCAAGGCCATGCCCGGGCCGCGCTGGATTGCCGGAGCGCTCGGCATGCAGATCATCATGGCACTCGCCTTCGTGCGCGTGCCGGTGATCTGGCAGGCCGTTGGCGTGATCAACCACGGGGTCGAGGCGATCGAGAAGGCGACGCTCGCGGGATCGAGCTACATGTTCGGCTATCTCGGCGGGGCGGACCTGCCCTTCGTGCTGAAGCCGGGCGCCACGCCGCCCACCGTGATCGCGTTCCAGATCCTGCCGCTGATCATCGTGTTCTCGGCGCTGACGGCGCTGTTCTGGCACTGGGGCGTGCTGCGCTGGCTGGTCAATGGCCTGTCGTGGATCCTGCGGCGGACCCTGGGCGTGACCGGGGTGGTCGGGCTCAACGCGGGGGCCAATATCTTCCTCGGCGTGGTCGAGGCCCCGCTGATCGTGCGCAGCTACTGCGCCACGATGTCGCGCGCCGAACTGTTCGCAGTGATGGTGCTCTCCATGGCCAATATCTCCGGCGCGCTGCTGGTGCTTTATGCCACCACGCTCGCGCCGATCCTGCCGGATGCGGTGGGCCACATGATCGTGGCCTCGTTCCTGTCGCTCCCGGCGGCCATCCTGATCGCGCGCATGATGGTGCCGGGCACGGCCACCGAGAAGGACAGCGACGCGGCGGAGCCCGAGGTCCACTACGACGGCACGATGGACGCGATCCTGCGCGGCACGATGGAGGGTGTGCAGCTTGTCCTTTCGGTGATCGGGATCATCATCGTCATCTTCGCGCTGGTCAATCTGGCTGACCAGATCCTCGCGAACCTGCCTGCCATCGCGGGCGCACCGATCACGCTGAAGCGCACCTTCGGCTGGCTGTTCGCGCCGCTGATGTGGGCCATCGGCGTGCCGTGGAGCGAAGCGCCCGCCGCCGGCGCGCTGATGGGCACCAAGACGATCCTCAACGAATATGTCGCCTACCTCGAATTCTCCAAGGTGCCGCCGGGCACGTTCAGCCTGCGCAGCGAGCTGATCGTGACTTACGCGCTGTGCAGCGTCGCCAATCTGGCGAGCGTGGGCCTTTTGGTGACGACCGTCAGCACGCTCGCGCCCGAGCGGCGGCGCGAGGCTTCGCAGCTGGGCATGAAAAGCTGGATCGCCGGCAATCTCGCGTCCGCCATGTGCGGCGCGATGATCGGCCTTGTCACGCCGGTCTGATCGCCATGTTCGACGCGAAGCTGCGCCCCCTGATCGACCCCGCGCTCAACCGCCTCGGACGGAGCATCGCGGCGCTGGGCATCGGCGCGAACGGGGTGACGCTGGCCGGCATGGTGATCGGCGTGGCTGCGGCGGTGGCCATTGCCACAGGACACATCAGCCTCGGCCTGACGGGCATCCTGCTCAACCGCCTGCTCGACGGTCTGGACGGCGCGGTGGCGCGCGCGACCAGGCTGACCGACTTTGGCGGCTTTCTCGATATCGTCGCGGATTTCGTGTTCTACGTCGGCGTGCCGGTGGGCTTCGCCTTCGCGGCCCCGGCCAACGGGCTGGCGGCTGCGGTGCTGCTGGCCACCTTCGCGCTGACAGGCACGAGCTTCCTCGCCTTCGCCACCATCGCCGCCAAGCGCGGGATCGAAACCACCGCGCATGGTCGCAAGAGCTTCTTCTACAACACCGGGCTAGCCGAAGGGACCGAGACGATCGCCGCCTTCGTGCTGATGTGCCTGTGGCCCGCACAGTTCGCGCTGATCGCCCTCAGCTACGCCGGCCTCTGCGCCCTCACCGTGATCCAGCGGACCTTCAACGCCTGGCAGGAATTCCGCTGAACGGACGCTGGACAGCTGCCAAAGCAAGCCACTTCCTCCGAATGAGAGCGGTGCAAAGGCCTGAGAATGTAGGAGGTTTGGTGGACGCACTAGGGCTCGAACCTAGGACCCGCTGATTAAGAGTCAGCTGCTCTACCAACTGAGCTATGCGTCCACACCGTACCGCTGCCGGCAACCGGGAGCGGCCCCTTTAGCGATTTCTCGGAGGCTGCCAAGCCCCAAATTTGAAAAATTATCGCAAGGTCCCGCCGGGCGCGCGTGACCAGCGGTCGACGGCCATCAGCGTGCCGATGCACAGCATGTTGGTCATCATCGAAGAACCGCCGTGGCTGACGAAGGGGAGGGGGATGCCCACCACCGGCGCGAGGCCCATCACCATCATCAGATTGATGCACACGTAGAAGAAGATCGTCGTCACCATGCCTGCAGAAAGCAGGCGCGAGAAGCGGTCCGGCGCACCCAGGGCAACCTTGAGGCCCCAGCGCAGCACCAGCGCGAAGACGAGCAGCACGAAGAAGCCGCCGATCATGCCCCATTCTTCTGCCATCGTCGCGAAGACGAAGTCGGTGTGCGCTTCGGGCAGGTAATCGAGGTGGCTCTGCGAGCCCTGGCCGAAGCCCTTGCCGAACAGGCCGCCCGATCCGATCGCGATCTTCGATTGGGTGATGTGATAGCCCGAGCCCAGCGGATCGCTTTCGGGATCGAGGAACACCAGCACGCGCTTGCGCTGGTAATCGTGGAGCACAGTGAAGAAGGCGAGCGGCGCGGCCACCGCGACCGTCGCGCCGCCGGTGATGAACAGCCACAGCGGCAGGCCCGCAAGAAACATGATCACCACCGCGCCGAAGCTGATCGCAAGGCCGGTGCCGAGATCGGGCTGCAGCATCACGAGCCCTGCGGGCAGGCCCAGCAGCACCACCGCCGGGGCAATCGCGCGCCAGGTGCGGATCTCGCTTGGCGGCAGCACGCTGTAGAACCACGCCAGCACCAGCACGATGCCTGGCTTCATCAGTTCGGAGGGCTGCAATTGCATGAAGCCGAGGTTGAGCCAGCGCTGGCTGCCGCCGCTCACCCGGCCGAGCAGTTCGACCAGCACGAGCAGCACGCAGAGCACGGCGTAGGAAGGCAGCGCGGCGTTCTTGAACCACGTCGGCGGGATGCGCGAAACGACCATCGCCATGCCGAGGAACACCACGAAGCGCACCACATGCAGCAGCGCCCAGGGCATCAGGTGTCCGCCTGCCGCCGAATAGAGCACCGCGCCGCCGAAGGTGACGAGCGCGGAGAGCGGCAGGATCACGCCCCACGGCTGACGAGCGATGAACGCGGGGATATAGGCGCGCTGCATGCCTCAGGCTCCCGGCGCTGGCACTGTGGGAGCGGTGGTGGCCGCAGGAGTGGGCGCACCCGCCGGCGCAGGCGTCGGGGCCGGCGAAGGTGACGCTTCGGGTTCCGGCGCGGGCGGTGCGGCATCGGTCTGCGCGGCGGTCGGCTCGGCGACGGGGGTGTTGTCCGCCGCAACCGCCTCTGCCGCCTGTTCCTCATCCGGAGCCTTGGGCGCAGTGGCGCCGAACTTGGCGGCGTAGGCGTTGTACTTGGCAGCCATGCGCTGCTGGACGTTGCCGCCCCATTCCTTCTCGTAGCCTTCGAGCACTTCCATCGCCTTGGCGCGGTCGAACAGGAAGGTCATCACATCGCGCGCGATGGGGTAGGCCGCGCCCGATCCGCCGCCGTGCTCAATGGCGACGGCGCAGGCATAGCGCGGCTTGTCGAACGGCGCGAAGCAGATGAAGTGGCCGTGGTCACGGTGCTTCCACAGCCCGCCCTTGCCGTTGCCCACGTTGAGCCCGACGACTTGCGCGGTACCGGTCTTGCCCGCCATCTGCACGCCCGGGATCGGGATGCGCGCCTTGCCCGCCGTGCCGCGCCCGTTGACGACTTCGTTCATCGCGGCGTGAATGATATCAAGATGGTCCTGCCGGATGCCCAGCGAGGGCGCATGCGGGGCGTGGCGGTCCATCAGCAGGCGCGGGGTGAGCTGGAGCCCGGAGGCAAGGCGCGAGGCCATGACCGCCTGCTGCAGCGGATTGACCAGCATGTAGCCCTGACCGATCGTGGCGTTCACCGTATCGTAGATCGCCCATTCCTTGCCGTACTTGCGCTGTTTCCACGCAGGGTCCGGCACCGTGCCATAGGACTGGCCGGGATAGGGCATCGGAAATTCCTGCCCCAGCCCCAGCCGCCGCGCCATGGCGGCGATCTTGTCCATCCCGATCTGCTGGGCGAAATGGTAGAAATAGACGTCACACGACTGGTAGATGCCCTTCGACATGTTGGTCGTGCCGTGGCCGCGGTGGTTCCAGCAGTGGAACACGCGGTTGCCCACGCGCAGGCCGCCCGCGCAGCCGACGCTCGCTTCGGGATCGAGCCCCGCTTCGAGAAACGAGAGCGCGACCATCGGCTTGACTGTCGAGCCCGGCGGATAGAGCCCGCGCAGCACCTTGTTGCGCAGGGGCACGTGGTCGTCCTCGGCCAGCATCTTCCATTCGATGCGGCCGATGCCATCGGCAAAGCTGTTGGGATCGAAGCTGGGCATCGACACCATGGCGAGGAGATCGCCGGTCGCGCAGTCCATTACCACGACCGAGCCGGATTCAAGGCCGATGCGCCGCGCGGCATAGTCCTGCAGTCCGGCATCGATGGTCAGCTGGATGGGCTTTCCCGGCACATCCTCGCGCGTGCCGAGATCGCGCACCACGCGTCCGCTGGCGGTGGCTTCCACCCGCCGCGCGCCGGGAACGCCGCGCAGGCGCTCCTCGAAGTGCTTCTCGAGCCCGTCCTTGCCGATCTTGAAGCCCGGCGTGATGAGCAGCGGGTTGTGTTCCTTGAGGTAGTCGTCCGCCGAAGCCGGGCCGACATAGCCGACGAGATGGCCGACCGCCGCGCCGGTGGGATAATAGCGCGAGAAGCCGCGCTGCGGGATTACGCCGGGCAGTTCGGGCAGGCGCACGCTGACGGCGGCGAACTTGTCCCAATCGAGGTTGGAGGCGACTTCGACCGGCTGGAACCCGCGTGCCTTTTCCAGCTTGTCCTTGATATCGCTGACCCGGTCCGCGGTAAGGCCGAGGAGCTGCGACAGCGTGTTCAGCGTGGCATCGGCATCAACCACCCGGTCGGGCACGAGATCGACGCGGAAATCGGCGCGATTGGCGGCCAGCGGCGCGCCGGTGCGGTCGATCACCCAGCCGCGCCGGGGCGGGATCAGCGTGAGGTTGACGCGGTTGCTTTCAGACGCGGCGCGGTACTTGGCGTTTTCCGCCACGGCCAGCCAGGTCAGCCGCCCGGCGAGCAGCACGCCGACGCTCGCCTGCGCCATGCCCAGCACGAACGTGCGCCGCTCGAACGAATGCGTGAGCTGCGCGCCCGTTACCGGCAGCGGTTTCGTCTGCTTCGACCACGGCCATGACCACTTCTGGCGCACGGGGCTCAGACCGACCGGAGAGGGAGGAGGCGGACGCGGTCGAGCAGCGCCACGGCGCGCGTCACCAGCGGATAGAGCGCGAGCGTGACGAGCAATTGCGGGCCGATCACCAGCGGCAGCGGGTAGGCGGCGGCAAGGCCGGCGATCCCGGCAGACAGCACGAGATAGGCCGCCATCAGCAGGCTGGCGACGGCCCAGTCAGCCACGAAGCTGCGCCACAGCAGGCGGTTGTCGACAGTATCCATCACCAGCATCGCGGCGGACCATAGCACGATCCCCGAGCCGAACGGCTGCCCGCTGTAGAGATCGTCGAACGCGCCAAGCGGCAGGCCCGCCCAGAGCGGCAGGAGGCTGGGGCGCAGCATGCGCCAGGCGAGGAACACCATGAACGCCAGCGGCGGAACCACGGGCGCCGAGGCGATCACCGGCGAGAACACGGCCAGTGAGGCCAGCATCACCGAAACCCATGGCAGGCCGGAAGCGAGCAGCGGGGAAGGCGCGCGGTTGATCCGCTGGCGGACGATATCCTCGGGCCGCCGCGGAATGCTGGGCAGATCGGGCAGCCGGGGAAACGGCATCAGTTGCCCCCTCCGGCCTCGCTGGGCTCGGGCGCCGACCCGGCCGCCTGCTGGCTCGCGCTGAGCGCCGCGACGGCAGCGGGCTGGAACACCGGCAGCACGACCACGAAATCGGCATCGGACGGATCGCTGGCGAGATGACCGACGCCGCCGTCATGCAGCACTTCGGTGACGACCGCGACCGGGATGCCCGGCGGATAGAGCCCGCCCGAGCCCGACGTCGCGAAGACATCGCCGCGCTTAAGCGGATTGACGCCCATGTTGAGCAGGCGGATCGCGATGCGCCCGTCGGACTTGCCCTCGACAAAGGCGGGCAAGCCATCGCGCACGCGGCGGACGGGCACGACGTTCTCCGGATCCGTCACCAGCATCACGCGCGCGGTGCCGGGGCCGGCTTCGATCACGCGGCCGATCAGCCCTGCCGCCGAACGCACTGGCTGGCCGGGGCGCACGCCTTGCGATGCGCCCGCCGAAAGCACAGCAAAGCGCCGTGCGCTCGCGGCGGTAGAGCCGATCAGGCGCGCCGCAGTGATCGGCTTCACCTGTGGATCTACGATGCCGAGCAGCGCCTTCAGCCGCCGGTTCTCGCTTTCCAGCGCCTGCATGGTGATGGCATTGGCGCGTGCGGCGGCGACTTCGCGCGAGAGCGCTGCGTTCTGCCGCCCGGCCTGGAAATAGGCGCCGATGGCGGCGATCACGCTTTGCCCGGCCGCGCGGGTTTCGGCGCCCGCTTCCCCTGCAGGCCGCGCGATTTCGCTCGCGGCGCCGCGCACCGAGCTGAACGCAGCCGGGTTGACGATGCTCACGACCAGAAGCCCCGCGCCCGCAAGGAAGCCGGCCACGGCGATGACGTAGCCGGTGAAGATCCCGTATTGCGCCCTGCGCGAAAAGCCCGGGCGCCGGTCTGGCGACCCCGCCATGCTACCCTTCCTTATGTGATCCGTGCGCCGTCAGCTGCGGCATCACGCCGTCATCAGCACGCCGCGGTAGATCGGATCTTCCATCGCGCGGCCGGTGCCGAGCGCCACGCACGAAAGCGGGTCTTCCGCCACGCTGACGGGCAGGCCGGTTTCCTCGCGCAGATGATCGTCTAGCCCGCGGATCAGCGCGCCGCCGCCTGTCAGCACGATGCCCTGGTCGACGATGTCGGCCGCGAGTTCGGGCGCGGTGTTTTCGAGCGCGATGCGCACGCCTTCGACGATGGCGCCGATGGGTTCAGACAGCGCTTCGGCCACATTGGCCTGCGTGATGGTGATTTCCTTGGGCACGCCGTTCACAAGGTCGCGGCCCTTGATGTGGATCGTCTCGCCCACGCCGTCTGCCGGAACGGTGGCGATGCCGAAGTCCTTCTTGATGCGCTCGGCAGTCGATTCGCCGATCAGCAGGTTGTGATGACGGCGGACATAGGAAACGATCGCTTCGTCCATCTTGTCGCCGCCCACACGCACCGAAGTGGTATAGGCCAGGCCGCGCAGCGACAGCACGGCGACTTCGGTGGTGCCGCCGCCGATATCGACGACCATCGAGCCGACCGGCTCGGTCACGGGCATGTCGGCGCCAATCGCTGCGGCCATCGGCTCGAGGATCAGGAACACCTGGCTGGCGCCCGCGTTGCTCGCCGCATCGCGGATCGCGCGGCGTTCGACCGAGGTGGAGCCCGAGGGCACGCAGATCACGATTTCGGGATAGCGCAGCAGGCTCTTCGAGCCGTTTACCTTGCGGATGAAGTGCTTGATCATTTCTTCCGCGACTTCGATGTCGGCAATCACGCCGTCGCGTAAGGGGCGGATCGCCTCGATGTTGTCCGGGGTCTTGCCCATCATCATCTTGGCATCGTCGCCCACGGCCTTGACCCGCTTGATGCCGTTGATCGTCTCGATCGCCACGACCGAAGGTTCATTGAGCACGATGCCCCGGTCCTGCACGTAGACCAGCGTGTTGGCGGTGCCGAGATCGATTGCGATGTTCTGGGAACCGAACTTGAAGAATTGGGAAAGCATCGAGGCCATCAGGAAATCCGTATAAAACTGCGGTTGGGCCCGCCCGCGGTCAGGGCGAGAAGGGCTCTGGCGGGGCTTGCGAAGTGCGCGCATTAGCAGGCGGGAGCAGCAAAACCCAATATTTTGTGACGCCAATACCGGGATAAGTGCGGGCGCTGGTCTCGAAAAAACGTATGCTCACCGCTAGACTTGGCCAATCGATGTCCCAGCCCCCCAACATGACCCCGCGCACCATCCGGCGCCTGCCCGAAAACCTCGTGAATCGCATCGCGGCGGGCGAGGTGGTGGAGCGCCCGGCGAGCGCGCTGAAAGAGCTGGTCGAGAACGCCATCGATGCCGGCGCAAGCCAGATTTCCGTGCGGCTGGCGGAAGGCGGCCTCAGCCTCATCGAAGTCACCGACGACGGCTGCGGCATGCGCGCCGACGAGATCGCGCTGGCCTTGGAGCGGCACGCCACATCCAAGCTGCCGGACGAGGCCATCGAAATGGTCGCCACTCTGGGCTTCCGGGGCGAGGCGCTGCCGTCCATCGCCTCGGTCGCGCGCGTCACGATTGAAAGCCGCGCCGGGTCTGCAGGCGAGGCCTGGGCGCGCGTGGTGGATCACGGCACCGTCGTCTCCGACGGCCCGGCCGCCTTGCCGCCGGGCACCCGCGTGCGGGTCGAGGACCTGTTCGGCAAAGTGCCCGCGCGCCGCAAGTTCCTGCGCAGCCCGCGCGCCGAATGGGCCGCCAGCCTTGATGTCGTCCGCCGCCTTGCGCTGGCGCGGCCGGATATCGGCTTCACGCTGGAGCATGATGGCAGGCGAGCGCTGCAGGTGCAGCCCGGCGATACGCTGGCCGCCCGCACTGCGCAGCTCGTGGCGCGCGAGTTGCACGACAACGCCGTGGCGGTCGATCTGGTGCGGGGGCCGTTCCACCTGATGGGCGTCGCGGGCCTGCCGACCTACAACCGCGGCGTCGCGGACCACCAGTACCTCTTCGTCAACGGCCGCCCGGTGAAGGACAAACTGATGATCGGCGCGGTGCGCGGCGCCTATGCCGACATGCTCGCGCGCGACCGGCACGCGGTGCTCGCGCTGTTCCTCGAAGTTCCGCCCGAGGAAGTCGATGTCAACGTCCACCCCGCCAAGACCGAAGTGCGCTTCCGCGATCCGGCTCTGGTGCGCGGGATGATCGTCTCGGGCCTCAGACAAGCGCTCATGACCGGCGACCGCCGCTCGGCGCAAACGCCCGACGCCGCCGCGATGCAGGCCTGGCAGGCCGAGCCGCTCGCGCCGATGCCCGTCGCCGCACCCCAATCGAACCTCTTCTGGCAGCACCGCGAACCGGCCCGCGTTTCCGAAGCCGGGCAGGCCTGGCGCGGATACGAAGCGGCCGTGATGGCGCCCCCTGCCGCGCGCGCGGAACCTGCGGTCGAAGCTGTCACCAGCCACCCGCTGGGCGTTGCGCGCGGGCAGATTGCCAACACATATATCGTCGCCGAAGCGCAAGACGGCCTCGTCCTTGTCGACCAGCACGCCGCGCATGAACGGCTGGTGCTCGAACGGCTCCGCGCAGCCGGTGCGGGGGAGGGCACCGCGCCCGCGCAGGCGCTGCTGCTTCCCGAAGTGGTCGAGCTTGATGAGCCCTCCTGCGACCGGCTGGAGGAAGCCGCCGCAGAGCTTGCCGCCTATGGCCTCGCGCTCGAACGCTTTGGCCCGGCGGCCATGCTCGTCCGCGCCGTGCCTGCCGTTCTCAAAGGCGGAGACGTGCAGGCGCTGGTGCGCGATGTTGCCGACGATCTCGCGAAAAACGGCGCGGCGCTGCTGCTGGGCGAGAAGCGCGATCTGGTTTTGGCAACCATGGCCTGCCATGGTTCGGTAAGGGCTGGGCGCGTACTCAGCGTTGCCGAAATGAACGCGCTGCTGCGCGAAATGGAAGTGACGCCGCGGTCCGGCCAGTGCAACCACGGGCGGCCGACGTGGATCAAGCTGGCCCACGGCGATATCGAGAAGCTCTTCGGGAGGAAATGATGCGGGGAATTGCTCTGGGCCTGGTGCTTCTGCTGGCCGCCTGCGGACCGGGCGGCCCGCCGCCGCCGCCGCCCTTGAGCACGATCCAGCCCGAGGGGATCGCCTATTTCGATATCACGCAGAACAAGCTCTATGGCAGCGGCTGCAACTTTGTTCCCGAAAACGGCGGCATGAGCGCGCTGGTGCTGGCGCAGGAAAAGGAAGCGATCTTCAAGCTCAAGGGCCAGCTCATCCGCGTCGCGGCCGACAAGAAGAGCCAGAATTTCCCCGAAAGCGCACACAGCCGCTATTCGGACAGCAAGTACACCGTGCTCCTCGCGCCCTTGCCCAATGCCGAACCCATCGAGAACGGCGTGGTCCAGACACTCGCCACCAGCCTGACGATCATGGACCCGCAAGGCCGCATCCAGTTCTTCGCCAAGGGCTCGGTGCAGTGCAAGCCGATGTAATTCCACTTCAAATCGTGGCTTCCTGATTTCCCCTCGGTCATTCTCAGGCCGGAGCCTCAATTCCTCCTCGTCACCCGCGAGCGTAGCGAAGCAATCCAGAGCGGGTGTGCATGACGCTCTGGATTGCTTCGCTACGCTCGC
>CAYPRK010000007.1:0-209809 GCA_964413325.1 uncultured Novosphingobium sp.
GTCGGGCAGCCATAGAGCCCCGCACCCGCCGGGAACGGCGGCTTGAGGCGCGGCTGGCCCTTCTTGCCCTCGAGGCTCTCGATCATCGCGGTCTCTTCGCCGCAGATGTAGGCGCCCGCGCCGCGATGGACGAAGACGTCAAAGTCATAGCCCGAACCGCAGGCGTTTTTGCCGATCAGGCCCGCGTCATAGGCTTCCTGCACGGCGGCAAACAGCGTCTCGGCCTCGCGGATATATTCGCCGCGAATGTAGATGTAGGCCGCCCGCGCGCGCATCGCGAAGCCGGCGACCAGCGCGCCTTCGATCAGCTTGTGCGGATCGTGACGGATGATCTCGCGGTCCTTGCACGAGCCGGGTTCGGATTCGTCAGCGTTGATGACGAGGAAGCTAGGACGGCCGTCCTTCGATTCCTTGGGCATGAACGACCACTTCATGCCGGTCGGGAAGCCCGCACCGCCGCGTCCGCGCAGGCCGGAATCCTTGACTTCCTGGATGATTGCGTCCTGCCCGCGCTCCAACAGGGCCTTGGTGTTGTCCCAATCCCCACGGCCACGCGCCGCCTGCAGGTTCCACGGCTGGTAGCCGTAGAGGTTGGTGAAAATCCGGTCCTTATCCGCGAGCATTGCCAGCTCCATTCTTCGGCGCATCACCGCGCGTCGCGAAGGCGATCATCAGCGCGGCCACCGCAATCGCCCAGCCGCCAAACGCGCCGTCTCGCAGGAAATCGACTGTACCGAGGAGCAGCAACACCGCGCCCACGGCGATCAGGATGTGCTTCATGCCCATCACCATTCACCTCGGTAATCGTGGTTCGCATCCACCATCGCGGTCAGTGTCGTCGGCCCGCCCAGCGGCTCGACGGTGTGGCGGCCCGGCGCCTGCGTGCCGGTCTTGGGCTGCTTGCCAGCGGCCAGCTCGTCGAGGATCCGCGTCATGTCCGCCGCGGTGAGGTCCTCGTAGTTGTCGTCGTTGATCTGCACCATCGGCGCGGAGGCGCAGTTGCCCATGCATTCCACTTCGGTCAGCGTGAACAGGCCATCCTCAGTGGTGTGGCCCTTGTGCAGCCCGCGCGCCTTGCACGCGGCCAGAATGTCGTCAGACCCGCGCAGCATGCACGGCGTCGTGCCGCAGACCTGGACGTGGAACCGGCCGATCGGCGCGATGTTGTACATCGTGTAGAACGTCGCGACTTCGACCACGCGGATGATCGGCATGTCGAGCTGCTTCGCAACATATTCCATCACCGGAATCGGCAGCCAGCCTTGCGTGTTCTCTTCCGCACCCACCTGGCGCTGCGCCAGATCGAGCAGCGGCATCACTGCCGAACGCTGACGGCCCGCCGGATAGCGCGCGACGATCGTCTTGGCCTTCTCGGCGTTCTCCGCCGTCCACGCAAAGGCGCCCCAGCGCGCGCGCAGTTCGGGGGTATCAGGTTCGATATGACGGTCAGCCATCAGCGAATGAACTCCACGCGAGAGCACTTCTCGCCTTCGAAAGAATAGACCGCGACGACGTCGAACGGCTCGACCAGCGCAGACCCGTCGGTCGCCGGCCCGCGCGTCACGTGTTCGCGCATCAGGACGTAATTGCCGATGGCCTGCGCCTCGACGATCTCAGCATGGTTCTGCGGCCAGCGCGCGAAGGCTGCGGCAAGGCCCGAACGCGTGCCTTCCTTGCCCTCGCGAACGACATCGCCGCGATAGTTCGCCTCGCAGGCGTCGTCAGTCATGTACGAGACGTAGGTATCCACGTCCTGCGCGTTGTAGGCGACAATCATGGCCTTGGCGGTGGCAAGGTTGCTCACCGGTCGCACTCCCCGAACACGACGTCGATGGCGCCGATGATCGCGGTCACGTCGGGCAGCATGTGGCCCTTGGTCATGAAGTCCATCGCCTGCAGGTGCGAAAACGCGGTCGGGCGGATCTTGCAGCGGTAAGGCTTGTTGGTGCCGTCGCTTACCAGATAGACGCCGAACTCGCCCTTGGGGCTTTCCGTCGCGACATAGACTTCGCCCGCCGGCACGTGGAAGCCTTCGGTGTAGAGCTTGAAGTGATGGATCAGCGCTTCCATCGATTGCTTCATCTCGCCGCGCTTGGGCGGGACGACCTTGCGGTCCGTGCTCGAAATCGGGCCTTCCGGCATTTCCGCCAGACACTGCTTCATGATGCGGGCGGACTGGCGCACTTCCTCGACGCGGACCATGAACCGGTCATAGCAATCGCCGCGCGTGCCCACCGGCACTTCGAAGTCCATCCGGTCGTAGACATCGTAGGGCTGGCTCTTGCGCAGATCCCACGGAATGCCCGAACCCCGGATCATCGGGCCGGAGAAGCCCCAGGCAATTGCGTCATCGCGGCTGACAATGGCGATATCGACATTGCGCTGCTTGAAGATGCGGTTGTCGACGACGAGGCTCATCGCGTCCTCGAACAGCTGCGGCAGGCGCGTGTCGAGCCAGTCGGCAATGTCGGTCAGCAGCTTGAGCGGCACGTCCTGGTGCACGCCGCCAGGGCGGAACCACGCCGCATGCATGCGCGCGCCCGAAGCGCGTTCGAAGAAGTTGAGGCAGTCCTCGCGGATCTCGAACAGCCACAGGTTCGGCGTCATCGCGCCGACGTCCATCACGTGGCTGCCGAGGTTCAGCATGTGGTTGCAGATGCGCGTCAGCTCGGCAAACAGCACGCGCAGATACTGGGCACGCAGCGGCACTTCGATGTTCAGCAGCTTCTCGACCGCCAGCACGTAGGAATGCTCCATCGCGAGCGGCGAGCAATAGTCCAGCCGGTCGAAATAGGGCAGCGCCTGCAGGTAGGTCTTGTGCTCGATGAGCTTTTCGGTGCCGCGGTGGAGCAGCCCGACATGCGGATCGACGCGTTCGACGATCTCGCCGTCCAGCTCCATCACCATGCGCAGCACGCCGTGCGCCGCCGGGTGCTGCGGGCCGAAGTTGATCGTGTAGTTGGTGATGACTTCGTCGCCGGTCGTGGGCGACTGTTCAAGGCTCAGGCTCATGCCTTGTTCCCTTCAGCCTTCTCGTCCCCCGGCAGCACATAGTGCGCGCCTTCCCACGGGCTCATGAAATCGAACTGCCGCAGGTCCTGCGCCAGCTCGACCTTCTCGTAGACGACGCGCTTGTCCTCTTCGGAATAGCGCAGCTCGACATAGCCGGTGAGCGGGAAGTCCTTGCGGAACGGATGGCCCTGGAAGCCGTAGTCCGTCAGGATGCGGCGCAGGTCCGGGTGTCCGGCAAACAGGACGCCGTAAAGGTCATAGACCTCGCGCTCGTACCAGCTCGCGTTCGGCCACAGGCCGGTCACCGTCGGCACTGGAGTCGCCTCATCAGTCGCAACCTTGACGATCAGGCGGTGGTTCCGGGTCAGCGAGAGCAGGCAGTAGACCACCTCGAAGCGCTCAGGCCGCGAAGGATAGTCCGCGCCCGCGATGTCCATCAACTGCTGGTACTCGTGCGTGTCGCGCAGCGCGCGCAGCACGTCCACGATCCGTTCGCGCACGACATGGATGACGATCTCGCCATGCTGCTCGATGGCCGAAACAACGTCGGCCCCCAAAGCAGCGGTCAGCGTCTCGAGCACCCCGTCGAAGGGCGAATAGCGCGGGGCGGAATGCAGAACCGTCATGCCAACATCTCTTCCGCGCAGGTTGCGCCAACGTGCTTCGACAAGCTCAGCACGAGCGGGTCTGGGGTATGGATCACAAAAAAGGTCCGCTCATCCTGAGCTTGTCGAAGGATCACAGCACTCACCGTTCGATCGTGCCGACGCGGCGGATTTTCCGCTGCAACTGCATCACGCCGTACAGCAGCGCTTCCGCAGTCGGCGGGCAGCCGGGCACGTAGATATCGACCGGCACGATCCGATCGCAGCCGCGCACGACGGAATAGCTGTAGTGATAATAGCCGCCGCCATTGGCGCAGCTGCCCATCGAGATGACGTACTTGGGGTCCGACATCTGGTCGTAGACCTTGCGCAGCGCCGGGGCCATCTTGTTGCACAGCGTGCCGGCAACGATCATCACGTCCGACTGGCGCGGAGAGGCGCGCGGAGCAACGCCGAAGCGCTCCATGTCATAACGAGGCATGTTCACATGGATCATCTCGACCGCGCAGCACGCAAGGCCGAAAGTCATCCACCACAGCGAGCCGGTGCGGGCCCACTGGAACAGCTCTTCGGTGCCGACAACAAGGAAGCCCTTGTCCGAGACTTCGGCATTGAGGCTGTCGAAAAAGGCCTGATCCGGCGCGGTCGGCAGGTCCGCCGCAGTGGCCGGGATGATCGAGGCGTTAGCCGCAGTTGGGTTCATGGTGCTCATTCCCAGTCCAACGCCCCTTTCTTCCACGCGTAGATGAAGCCGATGACCAGTTCGAACAGGAACACCATCATCGTGCCCCAACCGGCCCAGCCGCTTTCCTTGAGGCTGACAGCCCAGGGAAACAGGAACGCCGCTTCAAGGTCGAAGATGATGAACAGAATCGCGACGAGGTAGAAGCGCACGTCGAACTGGCTGCGCGGGTCCTCGAACGCGGGAAAGCCGCATTCGTACTCGCTGAGCTTCTCGGCGTTCGGGTTGTGTGCCCCGGTCAGCCGGGAAACGCCCATCGGCAGGAACACGAACACGCACGAAAGCGCGAGCGCGATGCCGAGAAAGATGAGGATCGGCAGATATTGCGCGAGATAGGGCAGTTGCTCGGCCAAGGGTTTGACTCGCCTGTTTCTATTTCGCCCGCGCCCTAGTCCCGGCAAGCGCCCCGCGCAAGTGCGGCATGGCCCGATGAGGCTCAAATATCTCGCTTTTGTCTGTGGATGACCGCCGTTTTGGCTGATTTCCGTGCAGTGCGGCGGCGCGTACGAGTAATCTCTGATTGATACTGATTTGCAATATCAAACTAAAGTTGCCTTACTCTGCCCTGTCCATTTTTGCAGACCGCACAAATGGGGAGGTGGCAGCCCTGTTCATCCTGAGCCTTCCGAAGGTAGGGCTGACGGAGGGGAAAATCGCGCAATGAGCGCCCCCGCCCCCTCAGAACCCCCGCCCCCTCAGAAACCCTGCCACAAAAACACCGGCCACGCGGCAACTGCCAGCAACGTGCCAAGCGGCAGCATGGTATCAGGCCGCACCTCACGCCCTGCGCGCCGCAACACAGCCGCCACGGCCAGCCCGCCAAGGCTCGCCACCAGCAGCGTATGGATCACACCGAGCGGGCCCAACCACAGCCCGATCGCGCCCAGCAGCGGCGGGTCGCCGCCGCCCAGCCCTTCCTGCCCGCGCCACATCAGATAGCCCTGCCCCAGCATCCACAGCGCCGCAAAGCCGAACACGCCGCCGACCATCGACTGCACGAGGATCATCACGTCATTCGCCCAATAGGCCATGACCAGTGCGAAAAGCGCCCCGGTGGCGGCAAGCAGCGCGGTCACCTGGCGCGGCAGCCACAGATGGCGCAGGTCAAGCATCGCCAGCAGCAGCAATTGCCAGCCCAGCAGCATCGCCCAGATCGGAAAGTAGCTCAGCAGCACGGCCACTGCGCCGATCAGCGCGCCGCCCACTTCGGCCGAAAGCTGCCAGCGGTCGATGGTAGAGCCGCATTCGCGGCACTTGCCGCCCTGGATCACCCACGAAAGGATCGGGACCAGTTCAACCGGTTCAAGCTGCTTGTCACAGGTATCGCAGGCCGAGCGATCCGCCACAATCGGCCGCCCGTCCGGCAGGCGGATCAGCACCACGCCCAAGAAGCTGCCGATCACCGCGCCCAGCACCATGGCGGCAAGAACGAACACGATGGTCATGCCCCTCTCACCTGCATAGCACTGCATTCCTCCACGCGAATTGAAATCGTCACCCCCGGCGGTTACATCGAGGATAGCCTAAGCCGCCTTAACGCGCCCCCAATAAAGCGCCATCAGCACAGGAACCACTCCCATGGCCCAATTCTCCGCCGCCGATCCGGTCGTCATTCTGTCCTTCGCGCGCACCCCGATGGGCGCGATGCAGGGCGCCCTTGCCGATGTGCCCGCCACCCAGCTCGGTGCCACTGCCGTCAAGGCTGCCGTCGAGCGCGCCGGGATCGCGGCTGACAAGATCGAGCGCATCTACATGGGCTGCGTGCTTCCCGCCGGCCTCGGCCAGGCGCCCGCGCGTCAGGCCGCGATCCACGCCGGCCTGCCGACGTCCGTGCAGGCGACCACCGTCAACAAGGTCTGCGGCTCGGGCATGCAGGCGATGATCATGGGCGCAGAAGCGCTCGCCTCGGGCACCATCGACATGGTCGTCGCGGGCGGCATGGAAAGCATGTCGGGCGCGCCCTACCTCCTCAAGAAGCACCGCTCGGGCGCGCGCATCGGCCATGACACGGCCTATGACCACATGTTCCTCGATGGCCTCGAAGATGCCTACGAGCCCGGACGCGCGATGGGCACCTTCGCGCAGGACACCGCCAACGAATACCAGCTCACCCGCGAACAGCAGGATGCCTACGCCATCGAGTCGCTCCGCCGCGCGCAGACCGCGATTGCCGAAGGCGCATTTGCCGCTGAAATCGCCCCCGTCACGGTCAAGTCGCGCACCGGTGAGATCGTGGTCGATACCGACGAAGCGCCCGGCAAGGGCAAGCCGGACAAGATCCCGGCCCTGAAGCCCGCCTTCGCCAAGGACGGCACGATCACTGCTGCCACCTCGTCGTCGATCTCGGACGGCGCTGCCGCCCTCGTGCTGACGCGCGAGAGCGTTGCCGCTGCCGACGGTCTCAGCCCCGTCGCCCGCGTCGTCGCCATGGCCGCGCATGCGCAGGCGCCCAAGGACTTCACCACTGCCCCCGTCGGCGCGATCACCAAGCTGCTGGACCGCGCCGGGTGGAGCGTGAACGATGTCGATCTGTTCGAAGTGAACGAAGCCTTCGCCTGCGTCGCGATGTTCGCGATGCACGATCTCGGCATCCCGCACGAGAAGATCAACGTCCACGGCGGCGCCACCGCGCTGGGTCATCCCATCGGTGCGTCGGGTGCGCGCATCATCACTACGCTGATCGGCGCACTCCAGCGCCACGGCAAGAAGCGCGGCGTTGCCAGCCTCTGCATCGGCGGCGGCGAAGCGACCGCGGTCGCCATCGAACTGGTCTGATCCGCAAAGGTCCTCCCCATTTTTGCGGCACGCACAAATGGGGAGGTGGCCTGCCGTCAGGCAGGTCGGAGGGGTCTTCTCAATCCGCGCCCCAGACTGCGGCCTTCGCGACAAACCCGCGCCGCCCGTCAATATCGAACTTGCACCACGCCGGGCCGCAATCGCCCAGCTTGCCGGTCACGCCCGGCTCCGCGCGCCATAGCAGGCGGCCTGAGCCATCCGAATTCTCGCGAATCTCCGCGATCCCGCCCTTCACCGTGGCCGTCCGCGTACGCGTGAGGAACTGCGCCAGCATCCACCCGCGCGCGCCGTCAACATCCTGCACAAGCCGCCAGCCACCGATGATCCGCAGCACCTTCATCGGCAGGCCCGCGCGCACATAGACCCAGCTGATGCGATACTCGCGGCCCGGCCCGACGCGCAGATTGGCAGGCTGCCCGCGCAGCGAAGCCCAGTAGGGTCCATTCTCGTCGTCCGCCGCGCGCGCCGGCGCGGCCATCATCACGGAAAGCAGGACCAGGATCGCAAATCGCTTTCCAGACAGAGACACGCTCGACTTTCCTCCATCATCGTCGCAGCATCTGCGATACAGCATTCGTCGCACCGGGCAACCGGATGCTTGACCGGGAGCAGCGAGGCGGCATAGCGATAACCCATGTCCGCGCCCACTGCATCCTCCGGCTCTCCCAGCACCGACTACCGGTCCACCCGCCGGATCGAAGGCCGCCCCCGCGTCTTCGTCACCCGCCGTCTGCTGCCCGAGACCGAGGCGCGCATGTCGGAACTGTTCGACGTCACGCTCAATCCGGATGACCGGCCCCTCTCGCAGGACGAAATCCACGCCGCGATGCAGGAAGCGCACGTCCTCGTCCCCACGGTGACGGACCGCATCGACGCCGAGCTTATCGCCGCCGCGGGACCGCAGCTCGGCCTCATCGCCAGCTTTGGCGCTGGGACCGACCATATCGACCTCGCCGCCGCCCGTGCGCGGAAGATCCTCGTCACCAACACGCCGGGCGTGTTCACCGACGATACGGCGGACATGACTATGTCGCTGATCATCGCCGTTTCGCGCCGCCTTGCGGAAGGTGGCCGCGTGATCCGTTCGGGCGACTGGGCCGGCTGGGCCCCCTCCACGCTGCTCGGCCATCGCATCAGCGGCAAGCGCCTTGGCATCATCGGCATGGGCCGCATCGGCCAGGCGGTTGCCCACCGCGCGCGCGCCTTTGGGCTCGAGATCGTCTACCACAACCGCCAGCGCCTGCCCGAAGCGTTCGAGCGCATGGTCGGCGCGCGCTATGAGCCGGATATCGACACGCTGGTGCGCGAGTCCGACATTGTCACGCTGCACTGCCCTTCCACGCCCGAAACGCACTTCATCATGGACGCGCGCCGCATCGCGCAGATGAAGCCCGAGGCCTATCTCGTGAACACCGCGCGCGGCGATGTGGTGGACGAGAACGCGCTGATCGAGGCCTTGCAGGAAAACCGCATCGGCGGCGCCGGGCTCGATGTCTTCGCGCACGAACCGAAGATCGATCCGCGCCTGCTCGCCCTCGGCAACGTTTCGCTCCTGCCGCATATGGGCAGCGCCACGTTCGAGGGGCGCACCGCATCGGGTGACAAGGTTATTGCCAATATCCGTTTCTGGGCCGATGGGCATCGCCCGCCCGATCAGGTTCTGGAAGGCTGGGCATAAAGCGAGCAAACGAGTCGCGCGGGGGGAATATGTCAATGAAGAAGGTCTTCGCGGTGGCGGTTGCCGCCGCCGCGCTCGCGCTGCCCGTGCTGGGCCATGCGCAAGCCGCGGAAGCCATCGACGCGGCTGATAGCGGCGATACCGCATGGCTGCTCGCCTCCTCGGCGCTCATCCTGCTGATGACGCTCCCCGGCCTGACGCTGTTCTACGGCGGCCTCGTGCGCGCCAAGGGCTTCCTCGCCGTCGCCATCCAGATCGGCGCGATTGCCGCGATCACCTCGCTGCTGTGGATTGTGGTGGGCTACACCCTCGCCTTCGGCCCGGTATCCAGCGGCTGGCTCGGCGGCGGTTCGGCATGGATGCTCGGCCAGCTCGGCAATGTGCGCGAAGGCACGCTCGTGCCCGAAAGCGCCTATGTCCTGTTCCAGATGATGTTCGCCGCGATCACGCCCGCGCTGATGGTCGGCGCGTGGGTTGATCGCGCCCGCTTCGGCTGGGTCGTCGCGTTCTCCGCGCTGTGGAGCCTCATCGTCTACGCCCCCGTCGCGCACTGGGTCTGGGGCGGCGGCTGGCTCGCCACCCGGCTCGGCACGCTGGACTTTGCCGGCGGCATCGTCGTCCACACCACGGCGGGCATCTCGGCGCTCGTCGCCGCGCTGCTGCTTGGCAAGCGCACCGGCTTCCCGCGTACCCAGATGCTGCCGCATTCGCCCGCGCTCACCATGATCGGCGCGGCGATGCTGTGGGTGGGCTGGTTTGGCTTCAACGGCGGCTCCTCGCTCGCCGCCACCGATGACGCGGCCTCCGCGATCATCAACACCCACGCCGCCGCCTGCGCCGCCGCGCTGGCCTGGCTCGCGATCGAGAAGATCAGCATCGGCAAGCCAACCTCAGTCGGCTTTGCCACCGGCGCGGTCGCCGGCCTTGCCACCGTGACACCCGCTGCCGGCTTCATCGCCCCGGGCGCCGCGATCCTCTTCGGCCTTGCTGCCGCGGCCGTCTGCTATCCGATGATCCTGCTCGTGAAGCGCCGGATCGAGATCGACGATTCGCTCGACGTCTTCGCCGTCCACGGGATGGGCGGCATTGTCGGTTCGCTCCTGCTCGCCGTGTTCCTCGAACCCTCGCTCGGCGGCGTTGGTTATGCCGAAGGCATGGGCCTTACCCGCCAGCTCTTCGCGCAGGCCGCCGGTGTTGGCGCCGTCGCTGCGTGGAGCGCGCTCGGCACAGTGATCTGCGCCCTCGCCGTCGCCATGGTGATCCCGATGCGCGTGACGGAAGACGAAGAACGCGAAGGCCTCGACCTTACCAGCCACGGCGAACGCGCGTGGGAGTTCGAGTAGGGGATCGCCCGGGCTGTAGCGGGCCGACACAGACGCCCCCGTTAGCCGAGCATCCGTTCGGCGCTAACGACCTGATGGCGCAAGGCATGCGCAACACGGTGCATTTCCCGGCTCACGAAGCGCCGTTCAGGCACGGGCAGTTCTGCAACGGTTACGGCGGCGATAGCGCACCATAGCAACAACGAAATCGGAGCTGCTAACAGCAATCCCCTCTTGAAGCGGCTAATTCCCATCACATACCCATAAGCAAACCGCAAAAACCGCTTTTCTGACACCCAGCCTTGATAAGTGCTGAACGATGCGCCGCGCCAGCAAGGACGGCCTATTCCAGTTCGCTTCGCAGCAAATCCAGCACCATCCGCACCGCCCCGCGCGCGCTGGCCATTTCGAAGTGCTTGTAAGGCACCTCGATCCGCGCGTCCGATTGGCCTTCATCGCCCTCGGCGCAGTGCGGCGCCACGATCCCGTCTCGCCTTGACCATACCGCAATCGTGCGCACCGGCGGCTTGATGCCCGGATCTTCGGAAAAGGGCGGCGCATCCACCGTGTGATCGTTGAGCACTTCATAGATGCGCCATGCGTTGTTCGCTCGGCGATCTCCCGAGAACGGCGAGCCCAGCGTCACCACAAGGCGGCAGGCCTCCGGATGGCGCTGCGCCAGCACTCGTGCAAACAGCCCGCCGAGGCTCCAGCCGATCAGCACAACCGGCTGGCCCGAACGCGCGGCGAGATCCACAAGCTGCGCTTCCAACCGCGCGATTTCATCAGGACGCGCGCCGGTGTTGAGGCCCTGGCCCCAGCCCTCTGTCACGAACCCTGCCGCCTCCAGCGAACTGCGCAGCAGCGCGGTCGAACGGTCGTTGGAAAGCAGGCCGGGAATGACGATGGCCGGACAGCCCCGTCCGAACGGCGGCACGATGACCGGCGCACGCAGCGGTGCGATCTGGATCTTGGGCAGCGCAAGGAATTCCAGCGCCCAGCGCCAGCGCGGGGGAGCCTTGGCGGAAACCTTGTGGGCGCCTGCCACCATGCCTTCAGTCGCCCGTCAGGATGCGGTCCACCAGTTGCTTCACGGTGGGCGTGAAGTTGTTGGAATAGAACGGGTCCTGCTTGAACCGGTAGGCGGCATGCCCGGCGAACATCAGGTTCTCGTCGATCGGCCCGCCATGCGCGATGTCCTGCAGGGTCTTCTGGATGCAGAAGCTGCGCGGATCGGCGAGGCGCCCGGTCGTGTAGTCATCATGGTCCTTCCACGAGGAGAACCCGCAGTGTGAGAGGCAGCCCATGCAGTCCTTCTGGTCCTTCTGGATTTCCTCGCGCTCCGCCGTCGTCACGAACACGATGGTATCGTCGGGCGTGCGCAGCGCATGGGTAAAACCTGCACCGAACCACGTCCGCGCACGGTCGCGGTCCGCCGGCGTCACCCAGAAGTTCTTGCCCTTCACGCCAACGTCAAGCTGCACGGTGTGCTCACCGGCCGAAACCTTGGAGTAGGGAATCTGCCGTTCGGAGCGCGCAACCAGCGACTGCAGGAACGGGTTGAGCACGGCCGAGGAATAGAACCCCGTCGGCGAGAAGCGGTGCAGCAGCACATCACCCGGATCGAGCGTGCGCAGGTGGTCCTTCCACCCCTGCGGGATCGGGCTTTCCTGTGTCAGCAGCGGCCGGGTGCCGAACTGGAAGGCAATGCTGCCAAGCTCGTCATTGTCGATCCAGTTGTCCCACTCGCGCAGGAACCACACGCCGCCCGCCATCACGATCGGCACGCTGTCGGGAACGCCCTCTGCGCGCATCACGTCGCGCAGCACTTTGACGCGCGGGTACGGGTCTTCGGGCTTCTTCGGGTCTTCGGCGTTGGACAAGCCGTTGTGACCGCCCGCCAGCCACGGATCTTCATAGACCACTGCGCCGAGCAGTTCGGGAACCTTGTGGTAAGCCCGCTTCCACAGCGCGCGGAAGGCGCGGCCCGAGGACACGATCGGCAGATAGTTCACCGCATAGCGCGCGGCGATTTCGGCCAGCTTGTAGGGCATGCCCGCGCCGCAGGTCACGCCCGCCACAAGGCCGCGGGTCTTTTCCAGCACGCCTTCAAGGATCGGCTGCGCGCCGCCCATTTCCCACAGCACGTTGATGTTGATCGCGCCCTTGCCGCTGGCAAGCTCGTAGGCGCGCTTCACCTGCTCGACCGCGCCGTCGATGCCATAGCGGATCAGCTGCTCGTGGCGCTCCCGGCGCGTCAGCTGGGTATAGACCTGCGGAATGATCTTTCCGGTCGGATCATAGCTATCCGCGTTGACCGCGCTGACCGTGCCAATGCCCCCAGCCGCAGCCCATGCGCCGGAGCTCATGTGATTGGTCGCGGCGACACCCTTCCCACCCTCGATGAGCGGCCACACTTCGCGACCACCATACCGGATCGGATTCAAACCCTTGAACGCAGACATCGTCTTCCCTTAGAGACCCCCAACCTTGCCGCCACCGGCATTCGCACCAGCATGGCATGATCGCATCCGGCTCGGCTCAGGCGGCCCGCTGCCCACGGGTACGAACTGAGCATAATAGCCTGATACATCCGGCTTACGGCGAAACGCAGACAAGCGAAAGCCCGCTGTCTCGAATTCACAAAAAAGCAGCGCAGGCGGCGTGCCATGGTCGGCCGTCTGCCGGTCCGCATCGACCACGATCACCGACCCGCCCGGCTTCAGCGCCGGCCATAGCCGCCACAGGAACGGATAGGGTTCAGCGATCTCGTGGTACATGTGGATCATGAACACGCGGTCAAAGCTGCGTGGGGGCAGGCCCGGATCATCCGGCGCGCCCTGCTTGATCGATACGGACGTCAACCGGTCACGCTCGATCCGTGCGCCGAGGCGGCCCAGCGCACCTTCGTCGATGTCTTGCGCCAGCACGCGGCCCTTATCGCCCACGCGCGCGGCCAGGCGCACCGTGTAATAGCCCTCACCCGCGCCGATATCGGCGACCGTCATGCCCGGGGCCACTTCGGCCTCATCCATAACGCTCTGCGCCTCGCCCTTGCGGTCGCGCAGTTCCTCGTTCGACCACTGCGTCGAGACCACTTTCGCAACCGGACGGTCCGCGCGCGGAAAGGCGCGGTCCTGCGGCGCGCGGTCGGCATCTCCGGCATTAGCCTCATGGCAGGCCGTCAAGGTCATCAGCCCAGCCATCAGCCCGGCTACGAGAGCCGAAGTCGCTCTCAATCGTCGTCTTCCACGGTCACCTTTTCGCCCGTCACCCGCTGCGCGAGCGCGGCGGCCATGAACGGATCGAGCGCGCCATCGAGCACGTCGGTGGGGTTGGTGCTGACCACGCCCGTGCGCAGGTCCTTCACCTGCTGATAGGGCTGCAGCACGTAGGAACGGATCTGGTGGCCCCAGCCGATCTCGGTCTTGGCGGCATATTCGCCGCTCGCCGCCGCTTCGCGCTTGGCGAGCTCGGCCTCGTACAGACGCGCCTTGAGCATGCCCATCGCGGTCGCGCGGTTCTTGTGCTGCGAACGGTCGATCTGGCTCGCCACGATGATGCCCGAAGGCACGTGGGTAATGCGCACCGCCGAGTCGGTGGTGTTCACGTGCTGGCCGCCCGCGCCCGATGCGCGGTAGGTATCGATCTTGAGGTCGGCCGGGTTGATCTCGATCTCGATGTTGTCGTCGATCTCGGGATAGACCCAGACCGAGCTGAACGACGTGTGCCGCCGCGCCGAGCTGTCATAAGGGCTGATCCGCACCAACCGGTGCACGCCGCTCTCGGTCTTGGCATAACCGTAGGCGTTCTCGCCCTTGATCAGCAGCGTGGCGCTCTTGATCCCGGCCGCTTCGCCCGCGTGATAATCGAGCAGATCGACCTTGAACCCGTGACGCTCCGCCCAGCGCGTGTACATGCGCTGGAGCATTTCTGCCCAGTCCTGGCTTTCGGTGCCGCCCGCGCCCGCGTGGACTTCGAGGAACGCGTTATACCCGTCCGCCTCGCCCGCCAGCAGCGCCTGAACCTTGTCGGCATCCGCCCGCTCGGCCAGCGCAGCAAGGCTCGCGAGCCCTTCCGCCACGGTCGCCTCGTCGTCTTCCATCTCGCCCAGTTCGACGAACTCGATCGCGTCGGCCATCTCGCGGCTGATCTCGTTCACCGTGCCGATCGACGCCTCAAGCCGCCGCCGCTCGCGCATCACCGCTTCAGCCTGCTTGGGATCATCCCACAGCTTCGGATCCTCGACCCGCGCGTTGAGTTCGTCGAGGCGGCGGACAGCACGGTCCCAGTCGAGGAACTTGCGCACGAGGCGCAATGCAGCCTCGATGCGGTCGATATGGGCCTGCCCTTCGGCACGCATGACGCTTCTCACTCCAGATTGCGGGCGCCCGACCGCTGCGCACAGCGATCCAGCCTATGACGCCAGCCGCTTAGCGAAGCGGCGCGCCTTGTAAAGAGGGGGGCGTAAACCGCACGCCCGCTCTCAGCCCCTCTTGAGCTTCTGGACGGCTTCCAGCGTCAGCTTGACGTGATCCTTGTAGTCCATATCCGAATGGACCAGCACGATCTTGCCATTCTTCGCAATCACGTAGCTGGTGCGCTTGGTCAGCCCGCTCGAAATGCCGGCCACCTTGAGCGAGACGTCATAAGCCTTGATCACGTCCTTGGTCGCAGTGGCCACCGCGAATTTGTCGCGGCATTCGGCGGTCGAGAACTTCTGCAACGTGGGCAGATCATCGTTCGACATGCCGAGCACGGTCGCCCCGGCCTTGGCGAAATCCGCCGTCGCTTCGGCAAAGGCATGCGCTTCCATGGTGCAGCCCGAGGTGAACGCCTTGGGATAGAAGTAGAGCACCACCGGCCCCTTCTTGAGGAGCTCCTTGAGGTTCACCTTCATCTGCTTGCCGGCCAGCGCGCCCATCGTGGTGAAGTCCGGCGCAACAGCGCCTTGCGCGAGTTCTGCATTGGCAGCGGCGGGGACAAGGAGGGCGAGCGCCGCAGCAGCGGCCAGAACATGCTTGATCATGCCTTGCAGCCTATCAGCAAGAATGCCGAGCAGGAACCGGCAAATGGTGCAGCCGGCCCGGTCGCCGCCATCGCGCTCGCCGGGCCGCTACCAGCGCAAGGTCAGCACGCGAGCCGCCATCAGATGGTTGGCGATCAGGAACCACCAAATGGGAAAATCGGTGCGGGTCAGCCGCGCGTCACCGACATCTTCGTTCCGCTCGAACAACCTGTGGCCCACGAGCCCGGGCAGGACATGCGCCACAGGAAAGCCCAGCACGGTCCACCACGGCCATACGGTGAAGCTCGCCGCGATCACACCCAGCCCGGCGCAGACCCCGACGACATGCAGGGCAAGGTTGACGGGATGGCTGTGATCTTCGCGGTAGGCGGTTGCATAGAATTCCTCGAACGTCATCGGCGCTTTCTCCGCTGCAATCTTGGCGGAAAACCCCTTCCGCCATTGTCGCTCGAAGTATATGAGTATTTACTCACATTACCTACTCGCCTTCCCAGCGGAGCCGCGTTCCATGTCCCTGAGCCCTCGAAAAGTGCCGCGCCAATCCCGTTCGCTGGCCACGCGCGATGCCATTCTGGAGGCGGCGGCTCACATAATCGGCCAGCACGGCCTCGCGGGGTTCAACACCAACGCCGTCGCGGCGCGTGCGGGCGTGAGCATCGGCAGCCTCTACCAGTACTATCCCAACAAGGACGCGCTGATGGCCGCGCTCATCGAGCGGCAACAAGGCCAGCAACTGCAGCGGCTGGAAGCAGCCGCGACGTCGATCACCGCAGGCCAGACGCTCGAAGCCGCCGTGCGCAGACTTGTCCGTGCAGCGATGCAACACCACCGCGACAACGACCTGCTCGCGTCGGCGATTGACCACGAAGAAGCGCGGCTACCGCTCGATCAAGTGCTCGGCGGATTTCTCGAAAAGAGCGGCGCCATCATTGCTGCACTCATGACGCAGCGCGCGGACCTCAGGGCAGTCGTCGATCCGCAGCGCGCGGCACGCACCATCCCGCCGCTGGTGCGGGCCGTCGTCGATGCATGGGCCAACCTGCGCCCGCCGCAACTCGATCGTGCCGAGGACGAAGCCGTGCGCGCAGTCATCGGCTATCTGCTCTATCAGGCAGACGCAGCATCAGCCGAAGCTCCCGCACCCGCCTGAAGCGGGAACAGCGCCTTGCTTAGTAAATCCCGCCCTTGTCCTCGACGAAATCGCCTTCCTCGACCGGCACGTCCTCGCCGGCAGCATCGCCCTTGGCTGCGCGCGCCTTGCGGATCGCGTCGAGCACTGCGTCCTTCAGCGTCTGGTCTTCCGGACGGAACGTGCGCGTCGGCTCGCTGTTAGGCTTGAACGCTTCCCAGATCACCGAAGCCTGCCGGACATAATCCTCCGGCGTCCCGCCAAACACCTGCCGTCCACTCACCCGGTCGATCTTCACCATGCGGATGCCTTCGGGCACGGTGAAGGGCGTATCGCTCCAGCGCTTGCGCGTTTGCAGGATGAAGTCCTTGAAGATCGGCGCCGCGATCCGCCCGCCCTGCGCATAGCCGCCAAGGCTCCTCGGCTGGTCATAGCCAAGGTAGAGCGCGCCCACGATATCGGGCGATCCGCCGGCGAACCACACATTGGTCGGGCCCGAAGTCGTGCCCGTCTTGCCGAACAGCGGCAGCTTGAGATCGGCCAGCGTCAGCGCGGTACCGCGCACAACGACGCCTTCCAGCATATGCACCACCTGATAAGCAGTGCGCGCATCGAGGACCTGGCGGCCGGTCAGCTTCATGCGCGGCATCGGGCGGCCGTCCCACTGCGCCATGTTGCAGCCGCTGCAGTCGCGGTTGTCGGCCTTCCAGATCACCTTGCCGTCGCGGTTCTGCACATAGTCGACCAGCGTCTGATCATGCTGGCGGCCATGATTGGCGAGCGCCGCATAGGCATTCGTCATCCGCGCCGCAGTCGTGTCGCCCGCGCCCAGCGCCATCGAGAGATAGGGCTGGTAGTCGCCGATGCCGACGTTCTTGATCGTGCGGACGACCTTGTCCATGCCGGTGTCATTGGCGATGCGCACCGTCATCAGGTTGCGCGATTGCTCGAGGCCCCAGCGCATGGTGTGGGTGCCCGATCCGCCCTCGTTGCCGAAGTTGCGGAAGCACTTCTGCCCCAGCGCCGCGCCCTGATAGACGCAGAACGTGCCATCCAGCACCTGCGAGGCCGGCGTCATCCCGTTGTCGAGCGCGGTCGCATAGACGAACGGCTTGATCGTCGAGCCCGGCTGGCGCACCGCTTGCGTCGCCCGGTTGAACGAGCCGAGGCGCGAGTCAAAGCCGCCCTGCATGGCCAGCACGCGCCCGCTCTGCGGGTCTTCGACCACCATGCCGCCGGAAACTTCGGGGATCACCCGCACCGACCAGCCGCCGCCCGAAGGGGCCGCCGCGATCACATCGCCCGCCTTCATCGCCTGCGGCATCGCCCAGAGCGGGCCAGTGCTGCCATCGGCAAACCCGATCCGCCCATCAGACCCGCGCCGCTCCAGCACCACGCCGATGCGCCAATCCTGATAGCGGATCGAAAGGTTGCTGGTGATGAGCTCTGACTGCCAATTGCCCGAAACATCGAGCTTGGCGATGGGCCCGCTCCACGCCCACCCGCCACTGAAGCGGATCAGGCCCGTGCGCAGCGCGTTCTGGGCCGCAGTCTGCAGCTCGGTATCAAGCGAGGTGCGCACCCACAGGCCGCCTGCATAGACGCTGTTTGGCCCGTCATCCGCGTTCTCACCGAACTTGTCGATCAACTGGCGGCGCACTTCCTCAAGGAAATAACCTGCATCCGCCGTGTAGTTTTCTGCCCGGCGCGGCACGAGGCCCAGCGGCTGCGCCTTGGCCTCGGCGGCCTCGGCAGCGGTGGCCCAGCCGTTCTTGACCATCTGGTCGAGCACATAAGCGCGCCGCTCCAGCGCCTTTTCCGCAAACTTGGCGCGGCCATAAGTCTCCGGTGCCTTGGGCAGAATCGCGAGAAACGCCACTTCATGCAGCTTGAGATCGCCGACGTCCTTGTCGAAATAGGCGCGCGCCGCTGCCTGCACGCCAAAGCTCTGCCGGCCCAGCGGGATCTCGTTGAGGTAGAGCTCCAGAATCTGCTGCTTGGTCAGCACGCTCTCGATGCGCCGCGCGAGGATCATTTCCTTGAGCTTGCGGGTGACCGAATATTCGTTGCCGATCAGGATGTTCTTGGCGACCTGCTGGGTGATCGTCGAACCGCCGCGTGCGCGCTCGCCCGATCCGAACTTCATCGTGTAATCGACCATCGCCCCGATCAGGCCGGTGATGTCAACGCCGCCATGGCTGAAGAACGACTTGTCCTCAGCCGAAAGGAACGCGTGGATCAGCGGCTCGGGAAAATCGACATAGCGCAGTTGCACGCGCCGCTCGCGCGCATAGCTCGATACGATCTCCCCATCATTGCCGCGCACCATCGTCGGCAGCGGCGGCTGATAGGTCAGCAGCTTGTCTGCAGAAGGCAGCGTGCGGATCACCGTGACCCACAGGATCGCATAGAGCAGCACCAACACGGCCAGCGCATAGCCTGCACGGCGAACCCAGCGGTTGCCGCGCCACAGATCACGCGCCTGGCTCAGCAATCCTGCCGCATTGCGCTGGATACGCCAGCGCGCCGAAGTGCCGTCGGAACCGGGAAGGTCAGGATCATTCGCCATCTGCGCGCGGCCTTAGCATGGCATTTCGTTCCATTGCCAGTGGCGAGCGCAAGAACCCCTCCGTCAACACTGCGCGCTAGCACCTCCCCATTTGTGCTCCGCAAAAATGGAGAGGACTTTCCTTGCCCTCTCCCTTTTCACGAAGTGCAAATGGGTAGGTGGCCCGCCGCAGGCGGGTCGGAGGGGTAAATTCCTAAGTCCCTGAAGCAACCGTCGTCCGCGCCAGATAGATCTCGATCGCCGAAGCCACCGAGGCCGCAAATCCCTTGCGCCACCCCGAATTTGCCAGCGCCCCCGCATCATCGGGAGAACTGATATAGCCCGCCTCGATCAGCGCAGATGGCAGGTCGAGCGATTTCAGCACGACAAACGCCGCCTCGCGCTCCGGGTCCTTGTGAAAGCGCACTTTCCCGTCGCCTTCACGCAAGACCAATGCCGCAAAGGCCTTCGAGCGCTCGCGCATCTCGCGCTGCGAGAGGCTCACCAGAATGGCGGTCACCGCATCCGATTTGCCGCCCAGCTCCACGCCGTTCACCATATCGGCCTTGTTTTCCCGCCGCGCCACGGCATCGGCCAGCGCATCGGAGCCCCGGTCGGATAGCGTGTAGACTGTCGCCCCCGTCGCATCGGGCGATTCCGAAGCATCCGCGTGAATCGATACGAAAAGGTCTGCCTTCAGCCGCCGCGCAATGCCCGAACGCTCCTCCAGCGCCAGAAAGCGGTCGCCATCGCGGGTCAGGGCAACGCGCACGCGCCCGTCCGCCAGCAGCGCGTCACGCAGCGCCAGCGCGAGCGACAGGGTGACCATCTTCTCCTTCTGGCCGCGCTGCCCGCTCGCGCCGGGATCATGCCCGCCGTGCCCGGCATCAATCACCACCAGCGGACGGCTGGCATCATCCGGTCCCTGGACCTTCGGCAAGCCGATTTCGGCCGTCCCCGAAGGCAGCGCAATGCGGACAACATAGTCAGGCGTACGCGCCGGCTCGGCATAGGCCATGACCAACAGGATTGCGGCAGCCGTCACCACGGCCAGCGGCACCCCCAGTACCACTGCAATCAGCACACGCCCTCTCATGGCTCGCGGCTATGCCTTGCTTGACGCCAAACGGTCCAGCAGGAATTGCTTCACCGCTAACCGGACTGAGGGCACACGCCGCCCCTTCCCCAGTTTGACGTGGCCCCAGTGTTACTCGGTGTCATGGTTTTAATTGCTGGTTGGGAAATCCGGTGCTAGCAGTGCCAACTTGGAACGAGCCCGGATCGGCCTCGGCTCCGCCTCCGAACCCTGATGCAAGGCCTTTGTGCGCATCACAGATTTTCGGGATAAGGCGTTGCTCTGGAACGGTTTTTCGGCCCGAACCTGGAGTACTTGCGAAAAGGGATGCCGGCCTGTTTGCCGGGCCTTTCGCACCAGAGGTTGATGTCTTGATGGAAAGCCGTGCAACGTTCGAGCCGAGGAGCCCCACAGGGGCCCGTGCGGGCTTGGCGTGCACCGGTCCGTGCCTGTCGCCACGGACCATCCTCAGGACAGACACGCACCAACCGCCGCCGGGCGGCGAGCGCCATGGACACGCAAAAGCGGCCATCCCTGCGCTCCGAACCGGCACATCCGCATTCGCGAAACGCCTCCAAGCCGTCCCGGTTGCAACCGGGCCCGGCCACCACGGCGCTCGCGCTTTCACATTGAACCGCGCCCAGTTCCCGGGTTCACCCCCGTGGCCGCGCGGCTGGAGACTTTATAATGACCACGCGCATGCTGATCGATGCGCGCCACCAGGAAGAAACCCGGGTGGCGGTGCTCAATGGCAACCGAATTGAAGAGTTCGATTTTGAATCTGCCGATCACAAGCAGATCAAGGGCAACATCTATCTCGCCAAGGTAACCCGCGTCGAACCGTCGCTGCAGGCGGCCTTCGTCGATTTCGGCGGCAATCGCCACGGGTTCCTCGCCTTCAGCGAAATCCACCCGGACTACTACCAGATCCCCAAGGAAGACCGCGAGGCGCTCCTTGCCGAGGAAGCCGCCCACGCCGAGGAAGAAGCCGCGCTGCGCGCGGCCGACGAGGCCGAAGGCGATGACCTCGACGATGAGGATGGCGGCGATGACCGCTACGACTACGATGGCGATGAAGGTGTCACCGAAGTTGATACCTCCGAGAAGGACGAAGTCGCCACGATCGAAGGCGGCGTTGTCGAAAATGGCTTTGAAGACAATGACTTGTCCGAAGACGCCGAAAGCGACACGGGTGAAGTTGGCGAAGATGGCGCCGAGGACGAAGGCGGTCGCTCGCGCCGTCCCCGCCGCCAGCGCGCGCCGCGTGCCCAGGCGCGCGAAGCCGACGATCTGCGCGCCCGCCGCATGGCGCTGCGCCGTCGCTACAAGATCCAGGATGTGATCCAGCGCCGCCAGGTGCTGCTCGTCCAGGTCGTCAAGGAAGAGCGCGGCAACAAGGGCGCCGCCCTCACCACCTACCTCAGCCTCGCTGGCCGCTACTGCGTGCTCATGCCCAATTCGAGCCATGGCGGCGGCATCAGCCGCAAGATCAACTCGGCGGCAGACCGCAAGCGCCTCAAGTCAATCATGGCCGAGCTCGAGCTGCCCCGCACGATGAGCTGCATCGTGCGCACCGCCGGCCTCCAGCGCACCAAGCCCGAAATCAAGCGCGATTTCGACTACCTCGCCCGCCTGTGGGACGAGATCCGCGAACGCACGCTCAAGTCCTCCGCGCCCGCGCTGATCCATTCGGACAGCGACCTCATCAAGCGCGCGATCCGCGACATCTACAATCGCGACATCGAGGAAGTGGTCGTCGAAGGCGAGCACGGCTACCGCGCCGCCAAGGATTTCATGAAGCTGCTGATGCCCAGCCACGCCAAGCGGGTGAAGCAGTACGCCGATCCGGTGCCGCTGTTCCAGCGCTATGGCGCCGAGGACCAGCTTACCGCGATGTACGATCCGGTCGTCCAGCTGAAGAGCGGCGGCTACCTCGTGATCAATCCGACCGAGGCGCTTGTCTCGATCGACATCAATTCGGGCCGCTCCACCAAGGAACACGGCATCGAAGCGACTGCGGTCAACACCAACCTTGAAGCCGCACGCGAGATCGCCCGCCAGCTGCGCCTGCGCGACATGGCCGGCCTTGTCGTGATCGACTTCATTGACATGGAATACGGCTCGAACGTCCGCAAGGTCGAGAAGGCGATGAAGGACGCGCTGCGCAATGATCGCGCACGCATTCAGGTCGGCCGCATCTCGGGCTTCGGCCTCATGGAAATGAGCCGTCAGCGCCTGCGCACCGGCGTGCTGGAAGCCACGACCCGCGCCTGCCCGCACTGCGACGGCTCGGGCCTCGTGCGCACGGCATCGTCTGCCGGCCTTTCGGCGCTGCGCATGATCGAGGACGAGGCTGCCAAGGGCAAGGGCACGATCATCTCGCTCTATGCCAGCCAGGAAGCCGCGATCTACGTGCTCAATGCCAAGCGCGCCGATCTCGCCGAGATCGAGATGCGTTACGGCGTGTCGGTCGAAGTGATCCCCGAAGGCGAGAACGAAGGCGCAAAGATGCGCGTCGCCTCACGCGGGCCCAAGCCTTCGTTCGTGCCCCGCTTCGAGCCGATCCTCGAGCCTGAAGAGGACGTGATCGAAGAAGAGGATTACGCCGACGAGGAAGAAGCCGAGGGCGAAGACGAGCCGCGCGGCGAGCGCCGTGAGCGTGACGAAGCCGATGGCGAAGGTGGCCGCCGCAAGCGTCGCAAGCGCCGCCGGGGCCGTGGCCGCGACCGTGAGGGCGGCGAAAACCCACAGCCCGCCTCTGCTGAAGGCGATGCCGAAGCCGATGGTGAGGACGAAGAAGGCGACGACAGTGAGCGCGCCGAAGGCGGCGAACGCCCGGATGATCGTGGCGACGAGCGCGGCGAGGATCGCGGTCCGCGCAAGCGTCGCCGCCGTGGTCGCCGCCGGCGCGGTGCCCGTGGTGACGGCGAAGCGCAGGTCGGTGAGACCGAAGCGAGCGAGTCGGAAGCCGAGGAAGGCGAAGCGGTTGAGGCAGAACTGGCCGACGCTCCGGCTCCGGAAGCCGCAGCCGAGGAGGCTCCCGCCAAGCCGCGCCGCAGCCGCCGCAAGAAGGCCGACGCTGAGGTGGCCGAAGCTGAGGTCGCAGCGCCAGAAGTCGTTGCCGAGCCTGCCGTGACGGAAGCCGAGGCCGAAGCGCCCGCCAAGCCGAAGCGCAGCCGCCGCAAGAAGGCCGAGACTGCCGAAGCCGAAGCGCCTGTTGCCGAAGCCGTGGTTGAGGCCGAAGCACCGGCAGCCGAGCCCGAAGCGGACGCCCCTGCCAAGCCGAAGCGCGCGCGCCGCAAGAAGAGCGAACCGGCTGAGGCCGAAGCTCCTCAGGCCGAGGCGCCTGCTGCTGAAGCTCCGGCGGAAGCTCCTGCACCGGAAGTTGCTGCTGAAGCACCGGCTGCAGCCGCGCCAGAGGATGACAAGCCGAGCGAGCCGCGTCGCGGCTGGTGGCAGCGCACCTTCGGCGCCTGATCGCCTGAAACGTCGCTAAACACAAAGGGCCTCCCCGGCACACCAGCCGGGGAGGCCCTTTGTGTTTCTGCCGTGTAGCGAGGTCAGGCCATGCGCGTCGCGGCACCCCACTCCATCCAGGCGGCCCACCGCGGAGTGCCTTCAAGATAGCCCTGCCCGATCGGCGCGACATCGAAGCCGGCGTGGCGCACGGCGCCGGTGATCGGCCGGGTCAGATGGCAGCCCCCGGCAATGGGCTTCCAGATGGGCTCGATCCGCTGCTGCCAGCGCTGCACATCCTCATCGGGCGCGCTGCCGTGCTCGAGGAACAGGAACTGCCCGCCAGGCTTCAGGATGCGCTTCATTTCCGACAGCACGCGCTGCGGATCGCTGACCGAACACAGCGTGTAGGTGCAGACCACCGTGTCGAAGCTCTCGCTCGCGAAGGGAATCGCCTCGCCCACGCCGTGGCGGATGTCTGCCGCCCAGCCCTTCTTCGCCGCTTCAGCCCGCGCGAAATCAAGGAGCTTGTCGGACGGATCGATTCCCGAAAACGACGTTACCGCAGCGGCATCATAGAACTGCTGGTTGTAGCCGCCACCGCAGCCGATCTCGAACACCGCCCCGCGCGCCTTGGGCACCACTTGCGCCCTGAGGTCCATGATCCCCGGCGCGCCGCAGCAGGTGCGGATCAGGCGCGGCACCATGTGCCGATCCCAGAATGCCTTCAAACCCATTGTCCGTGCCCTCTCCTCTCCAGACCATCGCTGTTGTTGCACGTCTTGGCGCAGCGCCACAAGCGCCGGCCAAACACGATTTCATGCGTAGATTCTTTGCCGCATTGTTTCTTTGCCCGGTGCGAAACGCCCGCAAATCGGGGATATCTACCTGATTAACGGGCAAAATTTACAGGAAAACAATTCTGCAAGGCGTCTGGCGCGTTAGGGGATTGTTAGAAGGTTGTGCGTAGATAAGGCCTTGCTCACCACGGAAGACACGAGGGGTGAGTGGCGCGTGGGGCGCCAACTCAGGAGATCGAACATGACGCTTTTCAAGAACCTGCTCGCTAACGAAGATGGCGCGACCGCAATCGAATACGGTCTGATCGCCGCTCTGATCGCTGTTGCCGCCATCACCGCCATGGGCGCGCTGGGCAACTCGCTGTCGAACACGTTCAACCTGGTTTCGACCCAGATGAACAACGCTTCGGACGGCAAGCTCTAAGAGCTTCGCGTAAGCGAAACGTTCGGGGGCGGGGAACGAAAGTTCCCCGCCCCTTTCGTTTGTCCCGAGCAAAGGTGAAAATCTTGCCGACCTGTCACCTTGGACAGGGGTCTGAAGGCTCCCTCCCCCCTTGCTCACCGCGATGGTTTCGCTAAGGACTAGCAATCCATTTTTTCGAACCAGATCAGTAAGGACGGCTCAATGGCGACCTTTACGCTTCCGAAGAATTCCAAGGTCAATGGCAAGTCGCGGCATTTCCCGGCGGCCACCCAGGGGCGCATTCAGAAGTTCAAGGTCTACCGCTACGATCCGGATAGCGGCGAAAACCCGCGCTACGACACTTTCGAGATCGATCTCGAGCAGTGCGGGCCGATGGTGCTCGACGCGCTGATCAAGATGAAGGGCGAGCAGGACCCGACGCTCACGTTCCGCCGTTCGTGCCGCGAGGGTATCTGCGGTTCCTGCGCGATGAACCTCAACGGTCGCAATGGCCTCGCCTGCACCACCGCGATTTCGGACCTCAAGGGCGAAATCCGCATCACCCCGCTGCCGCACATGGAAGTGATCAAGGACCTCGTGCCTGATTTCACCCACTTCTACGCGCAGTACGCCTCGATTCGCCCCTGGCTGCAAACCGTTTCGCCCACGCCTTCGGGCAAGGAGCGCCTGCAGAGCCCCGAGCAGCGCGAGAAGCTCGATGGCCTCTACGAGTGCATCCTGTGCGCCTGCTGCAGCACTTCGTGCCCCAGCTACTGGTGGAACTCCGACAAGTTCCTCGGCCCCGCGATCCTGCTCCAGGCCTATCGCTGGCTGGCGGACAGCCGCGACGAGATGACCGGTGAACGGCTCGACGAGCTGGAAGACCCCTTCCGCCTCTATCGCTGCCACACGATCATGAACTGCGCCAACGTCTGCCCCAAGGGCCTTTCGCCGGCGCGGGCAATTGCCGAAATCAAGAAGATGCAGGTCGAGCGCTCGATCTGATCGGATCGCCGTGCCGCAGTCCGACATGCAGGTGAACAACGCCGCCTTTACCTATGGCCCGTCCGAGGACCATCCGGGGTGGTATACGTGGGACCTGAAGGATCAGGACCGGTTCAATGCCTATGTGATGGGCCGCCTTCTGGTGCGCCGCGAGGACCTTCCCGGCGGTGCGCCTGCCGTGCGGCTGCGCATGTTCCCGGAAAGGCGCCACAGCAACCTGCTCGACGCCGTGCATGGTGGAATCACGCTGTCGCTGATCGACGTTTCGCTGTTTGCCTGCATGCGTCACGCCATCGATGGCGATGCAGCGGGATCGGTGACGCTCGATCTCTCCACCCAGTTCATCGGTGCAGGGATCGTCGGCAAGCCGCTTGATGCGGTTGTCGAAGTCCTGCGTGAAACCCGCCGGCTGCTGTTCCTGCGCGGCACGGTGGTACAGGAAGACCACCTCGTCGCCGCTTTCAACGGAACCGTGCGCAAGCCCTCGGCGCGATGAGCGGGCCCAAATCGGAAAGTCTGGCCGCCCGCTATGCCGCGCTGGTGGCGGCAGGCGAACTGAAGCCCGATGCCGAACAGGCCGCCGCTGCCGCCCGCCTGGAGGCCCTCCAGCAGGAATTGGAGCGCCCTGCCCCCAAACCCGGCTTCGTTGGCCGCCTGCTCGGCAGCAAGCCGCCAGCACCTCCACGCGGGTTCTACATGTGGGGCGGTGTCGGGCGTGGCAAGTCGATGCTGATGGACCTGTTCCACGATACGCTGGAAGCAGGCCCCAAGCGCCGCGCGCACTTCCACGAGTTCATGCTGGATGTGCATGCGCGCCTGCGCGTGGAGCGCCAGAAGGAACGCGGTGATCCGATCCCGCCGGTCGCGGCCGCCATCGCCGCTGAAGCGCGAATCCTCGCCTTCGACGAGATGGTGGTGAACAACAGCGCCGATGCGATGATCATGGGCCGCCTGTTCACCGCGCTGATCGCAGATCTCGGTGTCACCGTGGTCACCACTTCGAACCGCGCGCCGAACCAGCTCTACAAGGACGGGCTGAACCGCGAGCACTTCCTGCCCTTCATCGCACTAATCGAAAGCCGACTTGACGTGGTCGCGCTAAACGGCCCGACCGATTATCGCATGGTGCGCATGCAAGGCGTTGGCACATGGCACGTGCCGAACGGGCCGGAAGCGACGGCTGCGGTGCGCGAGGCCTTCTTCCGGATGACCGACTACCCGCCGGAAGACAGCGTGAACGTGCCATCGGGCACGCTCGACGTCGGCGGCGGGCGCATGCTGCACGTACCCAAGAGCCTCAAAGGCGTCGCGGTGTTCAGCTTCAAGCGTCTGTGCGGCGAGGCGCGCGGCGCGGCCGACTACCTCGCCATCGCGCGCAACTTTCACACGGTCATCCTTGTCGGCATCCCGAGGCTCGGCCCGGACCAGCGCAACGAGGCGGCCCGCTTCGTGACGTTGATCGACGCGCTCTACGAGCACAAGGTTAACCTGATCGCGACCGCCGATGCAGAGCCGGCTGAACTCTATCCCGCCGGAGACGGCCGGTTCGAGTTCGAGCGCACGGTGAGCCGCTTGATCGAGATGCAAAGCCGCGAGTACCTGGCCCTCGGCCACGGCGAGGATTGACCGGTCACTCGCCCAGCTCGGATCGCCGAACTTGCAATGCCGCGCAAAACGCCCAACAAAAAAGGAGGCTTCGGCTTGGACAGCCTGCCTCCTCGGGGCTTCATCACGAAGCGGCACCGAACAACCGTGCGACTAGTCGCCGAACGCTGGCGAAACGGCTAGCTTTTCAAAAAGCCTAGCCAAAACAAAACTTTAGAAGAGCAAGTCGCTTACAAAGCGACCTTTTCTCTAAAAATCTCAAGCGACTGTGGTGACGTCATGACGTCATCACAATCGCTTCGAGTTTCGATGTTTTTGTTGCTTTTGGCCCTTCTGGGGCGTGCCGGCTGCGAATCGGATACTTTCCGGTTCACCTTTCAAGAGGTCAGCAAATCCGGCCCAAAAGCGGGGATCAACGGAACAGATAATGCCAGATCATATATGCCTCCACCGCGTTACGATGGAGTTTATATATACTTAAGCGCCTTGGTTAACAAGTTCTTAAACCTGTTTGGCAGCTCCGCTCAGGTTGGCAGCATAGGTCTTTTCCAGATTCGAGAATGTCTCGGGCCTGCCAAGCAGATAGCCCTGTGCGAAGTCGCATCCCAAGGCGCGCAGAATTCCCAGCGTTTCGGGTCTTTCAATCCCCTCGGCAACGACGGTCTGGCCAAGCGCATGCGCGAGCGCGATCGTGTTGGCGACAATCGCATGGTCGCGCGGGCTGGTGGCAAGGCGGTCGATGAAGCGGCGGTCGATCTTCAGTTCGTCGCTCGGCAGGTCGGCCAGATAGGCAAGGCTGGCTTCACCCGTGCCGAAATCATCGATCGACAGGCGGAAACCAAGTTCGCGCAACCGACTTAGGTTCTGGCAAGCTGCGGGGCGATTGCGGACGCTCGACGTCTCGGTGATCTCGATCGTCAGCAAGCCGGGATCGATGCCGCGGCGGCGCACTGCATCGGCGAAATTGCTGACAAGGTCGGGCTTGTCGACCATCTGCGCCGAGAGATTGAGGCTCATCTGGAAGCGCGGACCGCGCGCATTGAGCTCGAGGGCAGCGGTGATCGCGAGATCGAGCACCCAGTAGGTCAGCGCGTCGATGCGGCCAGCTCGCTCGGCCTGCAGGATGAACGCGTCCGGAGCAATCGGTCCGCGCGTGGGATGGTTCCAGCGAATGAGGGCCTCGGCCCCGCACATGCGGTTGTCCTTGAGGTCCCACTGCGGCTGGAAGGCCAGCCAGATATCGCCGTTGCGCAGGCCCTCCTCGATACGCGCATGCAGCGAAAGCTCCCACGGCGCTTCGGCAAGGCGGCTTGCCTCGAACAGCTCGATCGCCCGGCCGTTGGACAGAGCCTCGTTGGCACTGGCCAGCGCGGAATTGACCCGTGTCGAGGTGTCGAGCCCCTCATTGCGGTCGAGCCCGAAATGGATATTCGTATCGAACGTGTGATGACCGATCAGCAGCGGTGCCGCAAAGAGCGCCCGCAAGCCTTCAAGGTGATCAAGCTGCATTTCGAGAGGACGCGCCTCTTCAACCCAGGCAAAATGACCGCCATCGCCATGATGAATGGTCGCGGCACCGGAGCCGGCGGCAATGCGCCGGGCAATCTGACGCGCGCACTCCCCATGCAGATCATGCGGCAGCGTCGCGAGGATTTCCTCATAGCGGGCAACCACCGCGACAACGACGTCGGATCCGACTGCAACGGGATTGTTGGCCAGCGCCAGCAGATTGGGCAGTCCGGAAGCACTGGTCAGCTGGATGCGGCGCGCACGCTTTTGCCACAAGCGCAGCGTACCGTAGATGCCGAGGAAGATCAGCGCCGTGTCAGGGGCAAACACGATCCCTTCCATCCTCAACATCGCAGGCAGGATGAGGACGGCTGAAACCGCAGCGAGGTAGAGGGCAGCTTTGCGCCAGCCGGACCGCTGGCGCCCAAACCAGGTCAGCAGGACAACAAGAACCAGAATCGGCAGCGAGCCTAGGCGGGGGCCGAATGAAAGCGAGAACGGCGCCTTGAGCCCTTCGGCTCCAGCGATGTCGAGCGCTATCGCAGGCGTGTAGCTGTGGCCGAAATAGAGGATCGACGAAGACTTGTTGAGCCCCGTCACGATCACGGTCCGACCGGTCAGATTGCCGGCGCTGGCAGATCCGGCGACAAGTTTGCTCGATGCAAGCTGGGGGATCGTCGACGGATCAATCCTGAAATCTGGATAGTAGTCGCCCTCAAAACCGGACCGAACCCCTGCAAGCGCAGCAGAGACGGTGCTGTAGTTGCGCCCGTCGATCTCGACCGCATAGGGAGCGGAAACGGCGTAGAGCAGGAAATTGCCCCGCCACGCGGAGACCAGCACCTCGGCATTGCCCGTAATCTGGCGGGGGGGCAGGATGAAGGAGTCCTTGCCGAAATTGTCGACCTTGTCGGAGCGCGCGATGAAGGCGATGTCGGAACCGAACTTGCGTACTTCGCGGGCAAGCGCTGCATCGCCAGCCGGGTTCTCGCCCACCGCGAGCGGCGCATCGACTAGCACTCGGCGAGGCATGCGAAGGCGCAGGCGGCCAAGGATTTCCGCAAGACCGGCAGACGTCGAATTCTGCTGATCGTCGATCGTCAGCAGCACTGTGGAGGTCGGTGCAGTGCGATGGATGTTCTTGTAGACAACGTTCCAATAGGTGTGCGCCAACGGCTCGCCAGCCGCCATCATCGCCAGAAGCAATGTGGCCAGCAGGGATATCCCAAAAGAGGTACGCAGGAACTGTCGCATGGACGCCCGGAACATTGGTGGTACTTGGGCTTAGTCCGAAATGGTTGATTTTGATTTAAGGTTCAGCAACCAGATTCAACTATGAATGTTTTCAAGCGACTGTTTCTAAAGCACTATTTTCAAACTGCGGTCGAGCATCAGCAATTGCCAGATCAGGCGGCTATGATCGCTCGTTCCGGCGATATGCGCCTCTGCCAGCGCCGCGAGACGGGCCGTATCGAACCAGCCAGTGCGCGCCAGCGCGCCACCGGAGACGACCTGCCGTGCCTCCTCGGCGAGCGGCCCGCGCAGCCAAGTGGCGATCGGCGTGACGAAGCCCATCTTCGGGCGGAACAGGATGTCCTCTGGCAGATAGCGGCGCATTGTCTGCTTTATCAGCCACTTGCCCGTTGTGCCACGCACGCGCAGGCGTTCCGGCAGGCGTGCACCGAACTCGATCAGCCGGTGATCGAGCAGCGGCTCGCGCGCCTCCAGGCTGACGGCCATGCTCGTGCGATCGACTTTGGTGAGAATATCGCCCGGCAGGTAGAACTTGAGATCGGCGTACTGCGCGCGGTCAAGCCCGCTGCGTGCAGGTGCCCCGCGCATCAGCTCCACAAACGGCTGTTCAGCGCGGTAATCGCCGCGCAGGCGCCGGAAATCGTCCGAATAGAGCGCGCTGCGCAGTTCCGGCCCGGTCACCGCAAGCGCGCGGGCATAGCCTTCCTCGCCGCTTCCTGCGAGGCTGAGCAGCGTTGTCTTTGCGCGCAGCGGACGCGGCGCCCAATCGAGCTTGGGGTAGATGGCTCCCAGCCCGCCGAGCAGTGGCCGCCGCAAGGCTGAGGGCAGGAAGGCACGCGCCTGTTCCTCGCGGTGCTGGAACGTCTGGCGGCGATAGCCGGCAAAGGCCTCGTCCGCCCCGTCGCCCGAGAGCGCCACCGTCACATGCTCGCGCGCAAGCTGCGAGACGCGCCAGGTTGGCAAGGCAGAGGCATCGGCGAAAGGCTCGTCGAACATCGCGGCCAGCTTGTCGATCTGTGCAAAATCATCGGCACCGACGATCCGCTGGTGGTGTTCGGTGCCGTACTGAGCCGCAATCCGGCCGGCGTACTCCGTTTCGTCGAGTGCCTTCACATCGAAGCCGATCGTGCAGGTCTTGACCGGCTCGCGGCTCGCCTCGGCCATCAGCGCGACGACGCTGGAGCTGTCAACGCCGCCCGACAGGAACGCCCCCAACGGCACATCGGCGACCATGCGCGAGGTGACTGCTTCCCGCATGCGGTGGAGCAGATGCGCGCTGAGATCGGCCTCGCTGCCGCGCTCGCGGTGCTCGAACGAAACGTCCCACCACTGCACCGGCGGCGGCGGCGGAGCATCGTGGCGCAGCAGGCGGTAGTGGCCGGCGGGCAGCTTCTCGACGCCGTTCAGGATCGCGCGCGTATCCGGCACGAAGCCCCAGGCAAGGTAGTCCTCAACGGCCAGCGGATCGATATCCCGCCGCAGCGAGGGATGCGCCAGCAACTGCTTGAGCTCCGAACCGAAGATCACGCTGCCATCGGCAAGCGTCGCCATATGCAGCGGCTTCACGCCAAGCCGGTCTCGCGCCAGCAGCAGGGTGCGCTGCCTCAGGTCGTATAGTGCAAAGGCGAACATGCCGTGGAGGCGCGGCAGGCAATGCACGCCCCACTTCTGCCAGGCGGCGAGGATGACTTCGCTGTCGCCATCGGTACGGAAGGTTGCCCCGTCCGCCTGCAGTTCGCGGCGCAGCTCGCGGAAGTTGTAGATCTCGCCGTTGAAGACAAGCATCGCAGCGCCGTCTGACGAAGCCATCGGCTGCGGCGATCCGGCAAGATCGATGATCGCGAGGCGCAAGTGACCGAGGCCAACGCCGGACGAGGTCCACACGCCCTGCCCGTCCGGCCCGCGATGCGCGGCAGCCGCGCACATCTTCGCGATGCGGTCCGGGTCGACAGGCTTGAGGCCCTCGGTGTGGAAGATTCCGGCGATGCCGCACATGATGGGTGAGCGCTTACCGGACGCGCGCCATGCGGTCCATCCACGGCGCGATGGGGCCGGTGGCGGCAAGGAACGAACGGATCGCTTCTTCCGGCGGCGCATTGTCCCCGGCCTCGGCAGAAAGGATCAGCGTCATCGTCGCGCGCGGCCGAAGCAGCAGGCGGTCCGCCATGTTGGCAAGCTTGAGGCGGGTGTTGCTGCCCGTCAGCAGATCGCCGGTGCGCAGCCATGTGACGGCGAGGCGGTGGACCAGCCCCGGTGCCTGGATCACGTCGCTCCTGGCGTCGGCGAAGCTCGTTCCTGGCGCTTCCCAGGCCCAGCGTGTGCCCATCGGCAAGGCGCCCTGCCCAAAGCCGCCCGCTTCCTTGCCGTCGCCTTGCGCCGCATAGAGCGCGAAGGAGAGATCGACCACGTGGCCTTTGTCGTCGGTGTAGCGCGCCACCAGCCGGTGATCGGCGCCGCTGTGCAAGGGGTGCCATTCGAAGCGGGGGCTGTGATCATCGAGATGCCAGCCCGGAACCTCCGGCAGCGCGATGTAGGCCGGCATCGGTGCGGCAATCCGGCTCGCCGCCGCGCTCCACGCAAGCCCGGCAAGCGCTAGCGCAGCGATCCCGCCAAGCGCCGCCGGCATTGGCAGCGCCATGCGCTCGAGCCGGGCAAGCAGCGGCGAGGCGGCAATGGCCGCGCCATCGACAAGCGGGTCATCCACCTTGCGGTCGAAGAAGCGCCAGCCCACCACCATGACGAGGCCCATCACCAGCGCAAAGAACACCCAGCCGTAGAAAATGTGGTCGAAGCTCGCGGCAAATTCGATGCCGCGCCAACTGGCGATGTAGATCGTGCCCCAGGCGCGCACGCCGTTCGCCAGTACCGGCACCACCAGCGAAAGCGCCATGAAACCGCCGCGCCGCCGCCAGCTGGTGAAGCATACGTTGGAGACCAGCGCGCCATAGGCGATCATGGCGATGAGGAATTTTACGCCGGAGCATGCCTCTGCCACTTCGAAGTAGCCGAAGCGGGTGGAGATGAAGACACCGTCGATCGACGCGGGGATATGCGTGAGCGCCAGCAGGACCATTGTCAGCTTGGCGGTGATCGTCTGGAGAAACGGGATCAGCTCGTCACCAAACGGGACGAGCGCAAGCATGTAGCCGAGCGGAAACAGCTGCGCTGCGGCCACGCGCGGCCCAAGCAGTGCCAGCGCCGCCCCTTGCAGCATCACGACCGCCGCAAGCTGCCGCGCAAGGCTGAGGCCGGAAAAATCGCCGAGCACCCACAGGAACACCGCGCCGCCCATCAGGACGAGGCCGGGCCACCAGGCGCGCGGGGTCAGCCGAAGGGTCTCGGCCGAGCGCTGCATGGCGAGCCAGCCGAGGATCGGCGGGATCAGCAGGATATGGTTATAGGTCGAACTGTCCCACCACTGCCGGGCCATGTCGCGCCAATCGCCGAAGAACAGAGCGATCAGCACGAGCCACGTCGCGGCCAACTGAATCAGCGGCGCGCGCCAGTGACCGGGCACGCGCGCGGGCAGGCCCAGCGGCCGAGCCGGAAGCGTGCTTTCAGGCGACATCGGCCTCGCTCTCGGCCTTTTTCTCGACTGGGCCGGCGATCAGCGCGCGCAAGGGCTCCAGCACCCGGTCCCAGCCGCATTCTGCCACCACATAACGCCGCGCCGCCGCGCCAAGAGCATTGGCCGCCGCAGGATTTGCCAGCAGCGCCAGCGCGCGCCCGGCCATCGCAAGCGGCGCTTCGGCGAGGGCAAAGTGTTCGCCGTCCACGCCGCCGATGCCGGTTGCCGCAGCTGGCGTCAGCAGCACCGGGCGCGCCATGGCCATGGCTTCGAGCACCTTGTTCTGGATGCCGCGCGCAATCAGCAGCGGCGCCGTGACGATATCAGACGCTGCGAGCCATGGCCGTACATCGGGCACAGCGCCGGTCACCAGCGTGCCATTGATCCCCTCCAGCGCACGGACAGCCGGTGTCGGCGCACGACCGACTACGGCAAAGCGGGCTTGTGGGTAGGCTTGCCGGATCAGCGGCATCACCTGATGGGCGAAAAGCTCGACGGCGGTGATGTTGGGCGGATAGTCCATCTGCCCGGTGAACACGATGGACGGCCCCTCGCCCGCCAATTCGGGCGCAGGTTTGACCGCTGCGGGATCGAACAGTTCGGTATCGATGCCATTGCCCATGGCGCGCACATCAGGACGCACGGAGCCGGAAAGGCGGCTTTCGAACAGCGCGCGTTCCTCGCGGCTGACGAACAGGCTGGTCGTCGCGCGCCGCGCGGCGGCTTCCTCGAACCGGCGCAGCAGCCGCGCCTCGCGCGCATAGAGCAGGCGGCGCGGCAGGGCGCCGGTCTGCGCATATGCTTCGAACTTCGCCGAATCGACATCGACGAAATCCATCACCACCCGGCCGCGAAACTCGGGCGGGACATATTGCGCCATCTGGCCCGAGAACACGAAGATGGCCGAGATCGGACGGGTTTCCAGCAGATGGTCCACCCAGCGCTGCAGCTTGGCGGACGAGAATGCCGCGAGGCTGACCGGCAGCCCCTTCCCCAGCGCAGCCAGCGCCGCGAGCGGAAGCGGCGCACTGCGGCGGACGATGCAGTGGCTTGCAGCGATTGCAGCGACTTCGTCGACCTGCGCCAGATCCGCCGCATCATCGGCCAGTGCGCCGACATGCACCGGCGCCAATTCCGCGATCCGGCGCAGCAAGTGGTTGGAGCGGATCTTGTCCCCCCGGTCGGGCGGAAACGGCACGCGGTGGGCGAGGAACAAGACTTCGCTCATGCCAGCCCCCGCGCGATGAATGGCCCCACGCGGTTGGCGACGCTCAGCGGCAGTTTCTGCCACATCGCGATCTTGGCCTTGTAGCGCGGGCTCAGCGGATTGACGTCGCGCGGCGGCGCGCCATCGGCACTCCACACCGCGTAGCTCAGCGGCTGCGGCTCAAAGCCCCAGTTGCGCTTGAAGTGATAGGCGCCGGTATCGGTCTTGGAGCGGCCGAAGTCAAACCGATCGCAGCCCCGCCCCCGCGCATGGCACATCAGCGCGTAATACATCACGTCGTTGGCGCGCAGGCCGCGCGCGGCATGCACGCCGCCGCCCCAGTAGGGCATCACCGCGCCGCGATGATAGAGGCTGAGCACCGAAGCCACGGCGCGGCCCTCATGCAGCACGGTGAGGATGTCGGCGTCCGCGCCGAACCCATCCATGACAGCCTCGAACAGCGCGCGCGGAAACACGGGCGTGCCGAGATTGCGCACGGATTCGGCATAGACAGCGTAGTGCCAGTCACGATCCTGCGCCTCGCGGCCTACGCGGACGTCCATCGCATGGGCCAGCCCCTTGCGCACTTCGGCGCGCTGCTTGCGGGGGATCCAGGTGAGTTGCGCTTCATCATCAGCAGCGAGCGGCGCGACGAAACCGGCGTGGCTATCCTGCTTGATGTGCCACGCGCGGTCTTCGGGCATGATACCGCCCCGGACTTCAACAGTCGGGCAGGTCAGTCGCCGGGCGAGTTCGGTCGCGGCCGCCAGCAAGCCCTGCGCGACCTCGGCTTCGCCCAGCACACCGCCGCCGACGGCAAACCCGCTCGACACCAGCGCGCGGCCAAACAGCGGCGAATGCGCGGCATGGAACGGCAGGAGCGCCGCAATCGCGCCCTCCCGTTCCGCGAGGAGCACATGTGCAGGATGGCCCGTCGCCTGCGTCACGGCCTCCAGCCACTCGGGCCGGTGGAAAGGTGTCGCGCCATCCGCCTCTGCAACAAAGCGCGCGATGGCGCCCCGGTCGCCCGGATCGGCGAGGCGAACCCTGGTCAACGAAGGGCGGAAGGGCGCGTTCACGCCGCGACCTGCTCGGTGTCGAGCCGCGCGGCTTCAGCGGCGACCACAGCGTCCATCCGGCCCCACTGGAATGCGCCCAGCAGCCGCTGGAGCTTGCCCGCCATTGCGCCAAGATTGGTATAGTGCCGGAACCGCGAGCGCAGCGGCGCGTCGGCGCGGCGCGGCTGGGCGGGATCGACTTCCCAGGGGTGGAAATAGAACGCCGCCGGACGGCCATCGCGCCGGTTTACGCGGGTAACGGCCCAGTGCGAGACTGCATAGGGCAGCAGGCGGAAGAACCCGCCCCCGCCCGCCGCCATGCGCCGACCGGCCAGTTCCACCGTCGTCACCGGTACTTCCAGCAGCGGTGCTCCCGCCACCGGGCGGAAGGCAAACCGAGGCGCCTCACGCCAACCGTAGTGGTCGTGCACGATCGGCGCGACGCTGGAGGAATAGGCGTAGCCATGCTTCGCCAGCACTTCGTGCGCCCAGGGCGTGCGCGCATCGATCGAAAAGCTTGGCGCGCGGTAGCCGGTCACCGCGCTGCCGCTGGTGTCTTCGAGCACAGCGCGCGCCCGTGCGATATCCTCGGCAAACGCGGCCTCGCCCATGGTGAACACGCGCTTGTGGTCCCAGCCATGGCTGGCGATTTCGTGGCCCTGCGCGGCGATCCGGCGCATCATTGCGGGGTGCCGTTCGGCCACCCATCCCAGAGTGAAGAACGTCGCCTTGACCTGCGCCTCATCAAACAGCGCCAGCACGCGGTCGCAATTCGCCTCGACCCGGCGCTCCAGCCCGTCCCACTCGCCGCGCGCGATCACCTTCTCGAACGCGCCGACCTGAAACCAGTCTTCGACGTCGACCGACATGCCGTTGAGCACAGCACCGGCCAAGCCACGAAACGGCAACGGGTAACCAAGATCGGGGCCGGACATGGCGTCGTCGGTCCTTTCGGTTCAGGCAGCGCGGCGGGGCGCTTCGCTCTCAAGCCATTCGATCAGCATCGTCAGCACGTGGCGGATCGCCTGCTCCTGCTCGGCCCCACGCGCCTCGAGCGCGACAATGCGCTGCTGCAGCGCGCCCAGCGTTGCCTCAAGCACATCGAGCCGCGCATCGGTGGCGGGCACCGCAGCCGGAGGCGCGGGCATGTCGGCGAGTTCGAGTACAGCCTTCTGTAGCTCGACGATCTGCTCGGCATGGGCCGAAATCGCCTTCTGCAGCCCGGCAAGGCCGCTGATGGCGGCGGCAGGAAGCTCGGCACCAGCGGCTGCTGGCGCTTCGGGCGCGATCAGCGGGGCCGGAGCCGGAGCGGGCGCGGCGGGATGGGCGAGCGTGCCGTCCCGCTCCAGATCGGCGATGACTTCGGCCAGCATCGCGCTGTCGAACCGCGTCTTCTGCTCGACTGCGCCCATCAGCAGCAGGCGGCCGAAGACCTGATTGATCCGGCGCGGCAGGCACCCGGTGACGACCGCGAGATCGGCGAAGAGCCGGTCGTCGAAGGCCGGATTGCCGTTCCATCCCACGCAGGCCAGCCGGTGGAGAACATAAGGGCCGACTTCCGCAGGCTCCATCGCATCGAGATGGTGTGTCGCGATCACGCGCTGGCGCAGCTGCTCCAGACGAGGCGAGTTCTGCAGCAGATCGCGGAATTCCGGCTGACCCAGCAGCAGAATCTGCAGCAGCGGATGCGCGCCAAGCTGGAAGTTGGAAAGCATGCGCAGCTCTTCCAGCGCCTCGATCGAAAGGTTCTGCGTCTCGTCCACCACCAGCAGGCAGCGCCGCCCCGCGCGGGCTTCCTCGTGGAGGAAAGCCTCGATCACCGAGAGCGCGCTCGCCTTGTCATGGCCGGCGACAGCAAGCCCGAAGGCGCGCGCGGCCATGTGGACCATTTCGCCGCCATCCAGCCGGCTGGTCACGATCTGCGCCGCCGTCAGTCGCTGGCGGTCGATTGTGGCGAGCAGATGCGCGGCAAGCGTCGACTTGCCCGCACCGACCGCGCCGGTGATGACGATGAAGCCCTCGCCCTGCGCAAGGCCATAGCCGAGGTAGGACAGCGCCTTGCGGTGCGTTCCGCTCTCGAAATAGAATTCCGGATCCGGCGTGAGCTGGAAGGGCCGACCGGTCAGCTGGTAGAACGTATCGTACATCGTAGGGGGACGCCCTTCCTTCAGAAATTGTAACGCAGGCCGACCTGACCGGTCGCGATGAGGTCGTCAGCAAAGGCCTTGCGATCAAGATATTCGATGCCGACCGCCGCATTGCCGACAAGACGGCGCGTGAACTGGTGCGACAAGCCGGCAGTGGCACCAATCGCATTCACGTCGGCAAGGCTCGACACCCCGGACTTGTACCAGGTGTCGTAGACCGCCACCGTGAAGGCGGTTGTCCGGTCGATTGGCCCGGAAATCTGGCCGTTCACGTAGAACGTCTGATCGGTGCGGCCATTCGCAGCCTCAAGCACAGTGCCCTTTGCGCCAATGAACTTGCGGCGGAGATAGCCTGCGCCCAGCCCCATCTGCAGGCGGCCAGCCTGATGGCTGTAGGACGCAGAGACACCGCGCGTGCGGAAGGCCGCCGAAGCGATTGAACCCAGTGCGCCGTTGACGCAGCCCCCGCTCTGCGCGCCAAGCGCGCAGCCCGAGATATCGCCGCTGAACGGATTGCGATTGGTGGTGAAATCCGTCGGCAAGGCCTGCACCGCATTGCCGACCGTCGAGCCGAACCCGCTCACCGCATCGAACACATTGATCTGCAGCGCATTGCGCGCATTCGGCGTGTACGAAAGCGAGCCGTAGTAGGTCATGCTATCGTAGCGCCGGCCAACGAAGGCGCTCAGCGAAGTGCGGCGGCTGGGGCGCCACATCACGCCGACATCCCAGGTCAGCCCGGTCACATCATAGGCGATCTGGCGCGGCTTGGACTTGTCGGTCACATAGCGGCCATCGCTGCCGACAACCGGCACGCCGCCGGGTCCGCGCACCGCATCGCGCGAGGAAACCTTCACGTCCTGCCAGCCCACATCACCGATCAGCGCCACTTCGGAATTGATCGGCAGGGTCGCCTGCAGCCCTGCCCGCACTTCGCGCACGCGCTGGTCGAGGTTGGCGATGTCTTCCTGATTGAAACCGGCGCTCGCGGTGAGCCCGATGGGCAGCACCGTGCCAGGTGCGACGCCCGCGGAAACCTGCGCCGACTGCGCCACCGAGTGATTGAAGATATCACCCTGCGGCTGCGGCTGACCAGGCGTGAGACCGGTCACCGCAAGGCGCGGCGTGTTCACCTTGGTATAGCCAACGAGGTAGGAACCCTTGACCGCAACTTCGCCGACATGGGTGGAGACCGCAGGCCCCGCATAAAGCGAATAGACCTGCGCCACCTGATCGCCGACCTGCACCGAACCGAGGCGCGAGGCACCGCTCGAATCGAACCGCGTGCGCGTCGCGAGACCGCCCGCTTCAATCGTCAGCTCGCGCGGGATCAGATCGTGGCGTACGCGGGCCAGGCCCGAAATCGTGTCGTTGCTGACGATATTGCCGCTCTCGGCAAAGCGCCGCTCATAGCGCACCGAGACCGCGCCTTCCGTGCGCCGTCCGGCGAGCGAGGCATCGACGCCGACTGCCACGCTGGAATAGGTCAACACATCGTGGACGGGTTCAAGCCGTGCCAATACGCTCTGGCTGAGTTCGATATAGGGCTGGATCTTCATCCGCCCGCTGCCGCCCGCGCTGCCGAGGCTGCGTCCGCCGCGCTGCTTGCTGCCGCCGCGCGCCGCATCACCGCTGGAAGGCGCGCTGTCCCCGCCCGAGATTGATTCGCTGTCGCCAGGATCGCCATAGGGCAGCGACTGCGCGTGCGCCTCGCCGGAAAGCAGCGTCATAACCAGCGCGCTGGCCACGAATGCATGGGTCGATTTCCGCGCCATGGTCATTCCTTGTACCCGTAATAGGAGCCGAAGCGGCGCCCGGTGGGTGAGAAGCGGGTGCAGTTGAGCAGCAGCTTGATGTCGTCGCAGCCCGAGAGGATGCTCACGGCATCGCGCAGCGCCGCTTCACCGGTCTGGTCGGCGCGGACCACCATCAGCGCCTGGCCGACATGGTGTGCGAGTTCCGATGCGGGCGATGCGGCGAGCACCGGCGGACTGTCGAAGATGACGATGCGATTGGGCGCCTGCGCCGTGAGCCGCGCCAGCACTTCGGTGGTATAGGCGGAGGCGAGAAGCTCGGTGTCCTGCCCGGACGAATTGCCTGCCGGGAGCACGAAAAGTCCGGCAATATCGGTGCCGATGATGCAGTCCTCAACCGCGATCGCGGGATCGGCGAGCGCATCCATCAGTCCGCGGCCGCCGGGCAGGCCCAGCGCGGAAAGCACGCTCGGCTTGGCGAAATCGGCATCGACGAGGAGGACCTCGGTGTCCTTCTCCGCCGCCATCGACAGCGCGAGATTGACCGCACAAAAGGTCTTGCCCTCACCCGGATGCGACGAACACACCAGAATGCGCTCACCATGCAGCGCACCGCGCCCGGCGCGCGATTCCGCAGCGGTCATCAGCAGCTGGCGCTTCACGATGCGGAATTCCTCGAGCAGGCCGGTCACCGGACCCTCGGGCTCGATCAGGCACTGTTCGCGCAGATGCTTGCGGTCGATCGGGTGGAACGCGCCGCGAAAGGCCTGCCGCGCCGGGATACCATCGAAGGCTGGCGGCGGCGCGGGGCGCGGCGGCGGGGCGACCCGCTGGACGGGCTCTGCAGGCTCGCCCGCCTCAGCGGTTACGGGAGCCTGCTCGCGCGGTTCGGGCAGCTTCGGCGCGGCCGGCGCCTGGAATGCGCGCAGGTCATAGGTGCCCGCAGCCCGCTCGATCAGCGAGCGCACTTCGGCAGGGTCCTTGGGAACCGGGATCTTGCTCTGTTCGGTCATGATCTCATCCGTTCCTTCAGGCGACCATGCCGCGTTTCATGAACTCGACCGCCAGCAGGACGACGAGCACGAACGCCAGACTCGCGGCGCCGCCGGCAAACCACTTGAGCTGGCGCCAATATTGCGCCCGCGCGCGGCGGCTGAGCGTGAGCGAGACCGAACCGACCACCTGCATCCCTGTCGAGCGTTCGAGCTGCCCCGTCGTCGCATAGGTCGAGCGCAGCTGGCCGATGCCGAAGGCACTGCCGCAGCCCGCCGCGATGCCGACGATCAGCACGATGAACAGCAGCATCGGCCGGTCCGGCGCCGAAGGCTTGCGCGGTGTCGTCGGCGGATCGATCACTTCGAACTTCACCGCATTGCGCTCGGTCTCGACCTGCCCGCGCAGGCGCAGCTGCTCGCGGTCGCGCAGCAGCTTGTCGTACTGCTCCTTGAGCACGTCGTAGTCGCGGTTGATCCGCGCGGCTTCGGCGGCAAGGCCCGGCTCGCTGAACTGGCGGCCAGTCAGCTGGGCAAGCTCCTGCGAGAGCGACGAGCGGCGCGATTGCAGCGCGACAATGCTCGCCTCACGGTCAGCCTTGATCGATTGCAGCGAGGAATAGGCCGGGTTCGGCATGCCCGCCGGGCCGCTATCACCCGCCGCAGCACGCTGGAGCGCCGCAACTTGCGCCTTCATGGCGATGACGTCGGGATGGCTGTCCGTCAGGCCCCGCGCACGAAGCGAGCTGAGGTCTGCCTGCGCCTGCGCCAGCGAACCCTTCGCGCCGCCGCTGACGCCGGGCATCATGATCGTCGGGGGCGTGCCGGAAAGCTGCCCGCGCACCGAAGCAAGCGCGCTCTGGGCGGCGAGTAGATCCGATTCCACCCCGCGCAGTTCAGCGCGCGCGCCTTCGATCTTGCTCGAAAGCGAACCGTTGCCCGGCATCATCTCGGCATTCTTCGCCTCGAACGCCTGGCGCTTTTGTTCCGCTGCTTCGAGGTCCTTCTGCCGGTCGGCCAGCTGCTGGTCCATGAAGGCCAGCGTGTCGCTCATCTCGCCGCGCCCGCCGGCAAGGTTTTCCTCGCGAAAGATGTCGATCATCTTCTGCACGATATCCTGCGCCAGCTTGGCGTTCTGGACATCGGAATAGGCCTTGCTGCCCGAATAGGCTGTGATCTCGAACAGGTTGTCCTGCTGGCTCACCACCTTGATGTTCTTGCCCAGCGCCGCGACGGCGGTTTCCATTTCCTTGTCGGAGGTCACCTTGTCGCCCAGCCGGGTCGCGCGCACGACCTTGGAGAGGTTGACCGAGCTGGTCAGCGTCTGGCGCACGCGTTCGATATCGCGTTTGCGGTCTCCGCCAATACCGATCTGGTCGGAGAGCACGTCGTCGATCTGGACGAAAATGCGCGCCTTCGATTCGTAGGTGTTAGGCACTGTCGCGACGACGAGCCAGCCGAGCAGGCAGACCAGCCACGCCGCGCCCAGCGCCAGCCATCGCCGGTGCCAGATGCCGTAGAGCGCGATGCGCACTTCTTCGTAGATGCTCGTCATGCGGGCAGCATCCTCAGAACGTGCTTTCGGGAATGATGATCACATCCCCCGGCATCAGCATGACATTGGCGCGCGTATCGCCCTTGCGCAGCAGATCGCCGATCCGCACGCCGTATTCCTTCTGCTGCCCCGTCTGCTTGTCGAAGCGCACCAGCCGCGCCTTGTTTCCGGCTGCATATTCGGAAAGCCCGCCCACCGCGATCATCGCGTCAAGCAGGGTCATGTTGGCCCGGTAGGGGATCGACGCAGGCTTGCCGGTTGCGCCGACGATGCGCACCTGCTGGCTGAACGTGCCCGAGAACTTGTTGACGATGACCGAGACGATCGGCTCCTGGATATACTGCGAAAGCTGGAGCTTGATGTCTTCCGCCAGCATCGAGGGGGTCTTGCCCACTGCCGGCATGTCGGTGATCAGCGGCGTGGTGATCCGCCCGTCCGGCCGGACCTGCACCGAAGCGCCAAGCTCGGGATTGCGCCAGACGAAGATGGTCAGGTCATCGAGCGGCCCGATGACGTATTCCTCACCCGGACCTTCCTGCAGCGCCACGAACGAAGCGGGCGGCAATTGCGCGTTTCCACCGCCACCAGCGCAGCCGCCGAGCGTCAGGCTCAGCGTAACCGCTGACGCCAGCATGCCGGCCATCTGGCGGGAAACACGCGTATACTTGGGCATTGACCGTCCTTTGCGCGCACCGGGCAGGCTGTCCCATTCGTCCCGTGGCGGGACCATGGGGACCTCCCATGACTTCCCGGCTATCGCCAAAAAGGGTGAAGATACCGTTAGTCCTGATGCGCAAGGCGGGGTCCGCACAAGCGGATTTCCGCCAAAGTCCCGTAACGGGACGGCGCTCTGGCTAATCGTTAATACCTAGAAATCAGGGTCTTGCGTTAATCAGCAGTTCAGCCGCCGGACCGTGCCCAAGGAAGTGCATCGGGCTGGCGCTGGCCCCGTAGGCCCCGGCGCAAAATACCGCGACAAGATCGCCTTCGTCGGCGCGCGGAAAGCCGCCCTTGTCGGCCAGCCGGTCGAGCGGAGTACACAGGCAGCCGACGATGCTCGCTGCTTCCTCAGGCCCAGCGCCGAACTTCGAGGCGATGGCGCTGGGGTAATTCCGCCGCACCACGGTGCCGAAGTTCCCGCTAGCAGCCAACTGGTGATGGAGGCCGCCATCGGTCACGAGGAACACCTCGCCGTGGCTTTCCTTGCGGTCGATGATCCGGGTAAGATAAACGCCCGCCTCGCCAACAAGATAGCGGCCCAGCTCGATGCAGAACGCAGTGTCTTGCAGCACATTGGGCAACACGGTGAACTGGTCGCCAAGCGCCGCACCCACCGCTGCAAGATCGAGCGGCAGATCGCCCGGGAAGTAGGGAATGCCAAAGCCCCCACCGAGGTTGCAGGCCGGCAGCGCTGCCCCGCTTGCCTCCGCCAGCCGCGCCGCGAGCGCAATCGTCGCCGCCTGCATCTCGATGATCGCGGCGGCATCAAGCGTCTGGCTGCCAGCGTAGATATGAAAACCGCGCCACTCCGCGCCCGCAGCGATGATCCGCTTCGCCAGTTCGGGAACCGCCGCCGCATCGACCCCAAAGGGCTTGGCGCCGCCGCCCATTTTCATCCCCGATCCCTTGAGATCGAAGTCCGGATTGACGCGGATCGCGAGCCTTGGCGCCAGGCCCAGCCGCTCGCCCATCGCCAGCGCCCGCTCCGCCTCGCGCGCAGACTCGAGGTTGAGCGTCACGCCCCGGCTGATCGCAGCCTCAAGGTCCGCATCGCGCTTGCCCGGCCCGGCAAAGCTGATCCGCTCCGCCGGAACACCTGCTGTCTCAGCCAGCGCCAGTTCCCCGCCCGAGGCAATGTCGAACCCGTCGACCAGCCCCGCCATATGGCGCAGAAGCGGCGCAAAAGGATTGGCCTTCATCGCATAGTGCAGCCCCAGCCGTTCCGGCAGCGCTGCGCGCAATGCCGCAACTCGGGCTGCTATCAGTGCGCCGTCGTAGACAAACAGCGGCGAGCCAGCTTTGGCCACCAAAGCAGACGCCTTGTGTCCGCCGATGGCAAGCTCGCCATCGATCACGGCAAATCCGGAGGGAATGGGGCCAAGCGGCTTCATCCTCAGCCCTGTGCCACGGCGGCCGATAATTCCTGGTAAAGACCCGTCCGGTCGAGCTTGCCGTTTGGGCTGAGCGGCATTTCAGCGCGCCAGTGGATCACGCGCGGCACCATGAAACCGGGCAAATCCCGCGCCAAAGCTTTCGGCAGAGCGGCCTCCGCCGCAGCAGGATCACCCTTCGCGCGCACGACCAGATGGATCGCCTGCCCCAGCGCCGGATCGGGCAGGCCCAGCGCGACCGCTTCCGCCACCAGCCCGGTCGCAATCGCGGCGTCCTCCACTTCCTGCGGGCTCACGCGGTTGCCGGAAGTCTTGATCATCGCATCGCGCCGTCCAGCGAAGTGGAGCAGGCCCGCCGCATCGCGCCGCACCCGGTCGCCGGACCACACCGCCATGCCGCCCAGCCGCGAGAACGCCGGCGCCGGCTTGAACCGCTCCGCAGTCCGCTCCGCATCCTGCCAGTAGCCCTGCGCAACCAGCGGCCCGGCATGAACCAGTTCGCCTTCCTCGTCCGGCTCCGCTTCACGCCCGTCGTCCGCCACGACCATGATCTCGGCGAACGGAATCGCCGTGCCCATCGAAGTGGGATGCGCATCGACCAGCGCCGGATCGAGATAAGTCGAACGAAACGCCTCAGTCAGCCCATACATCGGAAACAGCCGCGCCTCCGGAAACCGCGCCCGCAGCGCCCGCACCAGCGGCTCGGTCAACGCACCGCCGCTGTTGGTCAGGCGCTTGAGCTTCCGGGCCGCCGCTTCTGGCCAGTCCAGTTCCACCAGTTGCACCCACAGCGGCGGAACCGCAGCAAGTGTGGTCGCGTCATGCCGCTCCACCGCCTTCGCCACATCGCGCGCGGTCAGATAATCGAGCGGAACCACGCAGCCGCCCGCAAACCACGTCGAAAGCAGCTGGTTCTGTCCATAGTCGAACGCCAGCGGCAAGACCGCCAGCGTGCGGTCCTCAGCCGTCAGCCCCAGATAATGCGCCACACTCACCGCGCCGAGCCACAGGTTCGCATGGCTCAGCATCACGCCCTTGGGCCGCCCGGTCGATCCGCTGGTATAGAGAATTGCCGCCAGATCGTCAGGCTCGGCCACCGATGGCCCAAGCGGCGCGAGGCCTTCCGCCTCCGCCCAAACTGTGCCTTCCTCATGCGCAGCCGCCTCGGCAAGGTCGCCCGCTTCCAGCGTCGCGAGCCGCCCCGCGCCCGAAATCAGCAGCCGCGCCCCGCTATCCCTCAGAATATGCGCGACTTGCGCGCGCTTGAGCAGCGGGTTCACCGGCACATGCACCAGCCCCGCCCTCACCGCCGCCAGCGGCATCAGGCAAGCGAGCTCGCTCTTGGGCAGCCATGTCGCCACCCGCGCGCCCCGCTCCGGCACCGCCGCAGCCAGCCAGGCCGCCAGTTGCCCTAAACGCCGATTTAACGCCTCGTAGCTAAGCACGTGCGTCTTGAAGACCAGCGCAGGCGCATCCGGCTGCCCCTTGAGCGTGAGGTGATCAAGCGGGAAAACGGTTGGATCGGGCGCTGCAGTCAAGCTGCTCTCTCGGATATGATGGCAGGAACGAAGACTTGGGTGTGACGGTCTATCACGCTGATTTGCAGGAAGCGCAAGCCGACCCCGCGCTTGCCGCGCTGCTCGGCCGCTCGCCCGCCAGCGCGCCGTTCGATCGGCTGGACTGGCTCCTGCTGCTCGCGGAGCATTGCCTGCCTGCCGCCACTTGCAAGCTCGCCATAGCGCGCGATGGCGATGCCATGGCCGTCCTTCCATTCCACGAAGGTCCAGAAGGCGCCGGACCGCTCGGCACCTGGTACAGCTTCTTCGTCCGCCCGCTGACCAATGCCCCCCAGCGCGCGCCGGACCTTTTCGCAGCACTCGCCCGCAGCCTCGCGCCCGCTGGCGCCGCCCGCCTTGCGCCGATGCCCGAAGCCGAAGCGCTGGCCCTTGCCGCCGCCTTCCGCGCGGCCGGATGGATCGGCACCGCCGAACCCTGCGACACCAACCATATCCTTGAGCTCAAGGGCCGCACTTTCGCAGAATACTGGGCCGCCCGCCCCGGCGCGCTGCGCGAAACCGTCCGCCGCAAGACCGCGCGCGGCAAGGTCACCTTGCGCATCGAAACCACATTCAGCGAAGCCGACTGGGCAGCCTACGAAGCGATCTACGCGAAAAGCTGGAAGCCCGAGGAAGGCAACCCCGCCTTCCTGCGCGCCTTCGCTCAGGCCGAAAGCGCCGCTGGCGCGCTGCGCATGGGGATCGCCGAGATCGATGGCGAGGCCGTCGCCGCGCAGTTCTGGACTGTCGAGGGCGGCACCGCGTGGATCCACAAGCTCGCGCACGACGAAGCCCACCGCGCCCACTCGCCCGGCACGCTGCTCACCGCCGCGCTGTTCCGCCGCGTGATCGATGATGATCACGTCCACACCGTCGATTTCGGCACCGGCAACGATGGCTACAAGCGCGACTGGATGGAGGCCCAGCGCCCACGCTATGCGCTCCAGTTCTACCGCCCCGCAGCCGTCGGGCATTGGCCCGCGCTGGCCCGCCTCGCTGCCAGTTCCGTCAAGCGCCGCCTGCTGCGCCCCCGCGCCAGCGATGCGCTTGTTTCGCCGCAAGTGGCTGGCTAAAGCGCGCGCCTCTCCTTTCAACACAAGGCCTTACACGTGACCGACCAGACCGACACCGACCTGCGCAGCCTGCTCAATGACGTGCTTGGCCTCGGCCCCACACGCGCCGCCGCGCTGACCGCAGAGAGCGGCCTGTTCGGCGAACTGCCCGAGCTGGATTCGATGGCGGTCGCCGGGCTCCTCACCGAAATCGAGGACCGCTTCGACGTCGTGATCGACGATGACGAAGTCGATGGCGACATGCTTGGCACCTACGGCGATCTCCTCGCCTTCATCCGCACCAAGCGCGGCGAGGCCTGATCCTGCCCATGCCGGCGACCTGGCCCTGCCCCGGACCTGCCGGCATTGCCGATGAACTCGCGGTGGTCTTCGACCGCGCGCGGCCCGTCCGCCTGCTGATCGTGCCGCCGCTGTTCGAGGAAATGAACCGCACGCGGCGCATGCTGATCGAAACGCAGCGCCAGCTGGATGCGCTCGGCGTTGATTCGATGCTCCCCGATCTGCCCGGCTGCAACGAAAGCCTGCAGGCCTTTGCCGCGCAGAGCCTTGGCAGTTGGCGCGATGCCATGGCCGAAGCCAGGCGTCACTTCGCTGCGACTCATGTGCTGGCGGTACGCGGTGGCGCGCTGGTCTTTCCGACCCGCCTCCCCGGCTGGGTGCTGGAACCGGCCAAGGGCGCCACGATCCTGCGCCAGTTGCTGCGCGCGCGCGTCCTTTCCGCGAAGGAAGCCGGTCGCGAGGAAAACACCGCCGATCTGCTGGAAGAAGGCCGCAATCACGGCCTCGAACTCGCAGGATACCGCCTCTCCGCCGCACTCGTGGCGGGCCTAGACGCTGCTTTGCCGGAGGACGAAGGCCAGCGTGTGATCCGGCGGGCCGAACTTGGCGGCAGCGCGCTATGGCTACGCAGCGAACCCGGCGAAGACGCGGCGCAATCGGCTGCGCTCGCAAGGATCATCGCCGGCGAGACGGCGGGCTGATGCGCCGCCATCTCACCTTCTCCTGCGGCCCCGACATCCTCGTCGGCACGCTCGATAGGGACGCCGCCACTGGCCCCGTCGGCGTGCTGCTTGTCTCCGGCGGACGTGAACTGCGCGCCGGGAGTTGGGGCGGACAGGCGCAACTCGCGGCGCGGCTTGCTGCTGCCGGCATCCCAGTTTTCCGCTATGACCGGCGCGGCGTGGGCGAAAGCGAGGGCACCGATCCCGGCTTCCAGCACACCCGCGAAGATGTCGCCACCGCCCTCGCTGCCTTCCGTGCCGCCGTGCCGACGCTGCGCCGCGTAGTCGCCTTCGGCAATTGCGACGCTGCTGCCGCGCTAATGCTGCACGGCGCAGATATTGGCCTCGACGGCCTCGTCCTCGCAAATCCGTGGACATTGGAAACAGACGAAGCTGAAGCCGCGCCGCCCGCTGCGATCCGCCAGCGCTATCTCGCCAAGCTCACCAACCCGCGCGAGGTGCTCAGGCTCCTGACCGGCGGCGTAAACCTCGCGAAGCTGGCGCGGGGGCTGCGCGCAGCGGCTTCAAGCACACCAAAATCTGCGCTGGTCGACCAGATGGCGGAAAGGCTCGAGCGCTTCTCCGGCCCGGTCACGATCCTGCTCGCAAGCGGAGACCGCACGGCGCAGATGTTCGAAGCCATCTGGCCCGCCGATGACCCGCGCATCCAGCGCCACGCCAGCAGCGGGCACAGCTTCGCTGGCGAGGAAGCGCAATACTGGCTTTTGGAACGCCTGCTCGAAGCCGTGCGCTAGAGCGTTTTCGAACCAGATGGAATCATCTGGTGACTCGGAAAACGCGGTAAAACAAGAACCTAGAGCGATCCGTTCGATGCAATCGGAACGGATTTCGCTCTAGAGCGTTACTCCGCCGCCACCGCCTGCGCAGCAGCAAAGGCATGCTCGGCAAGGAACCGTTCGGCATCCAGCGCGGCCATGCAGCCCGTACCCGCAGCCGTCACGGCCTGACGATAGGTGTGGTCCATCACGTCCCCGCAGGCGAACACGCCCGGGATCGCCGTCTTGGGCGTACCCGGCTGCACGACGATATAGCCGCTCTCGTCGAGCTCGAGCTTGCCCTTGAACAGCTCCGTCGCAGGCGCGTGACCAATCGCCACAAAGGCTCCGTCGGTTGCCAGTGAAGACGCTTCGCCCGTCACCGTATCGACCAGCTCGACCGCTTCGAGCACGCCGCCCGCAGCGCCGGTGAAGCGCGTGACGGCCTTGTTCCACAGGACCTTGATGCGCGGATTGCTCATCAGGCGGTCCTGCAGGATCTTTTCGGCGCGAAGGCTGTCGCGGCGGTGGATCAGTGTCACTTCGGGCGAATGGTTGGTAAGGTAGAGCGCTTCCTCGACTGCGGTGTTGCCGCCGCCGATCACCACAACCTTCTTGCCGCGATAGAAGAACCCGTCGCATGTCGCGCAAGCCGAGACGCCCTTGCCGCCAAACTCCTGCTCGCCTTCCACGCCCAGCCAGCGCGCCTGTGCGCCGGTCGCGATCACCAGCACGTCGCCTTCATAAACATCACCGCTATCGCCATGTGCGCGGAACGGCGGGCCATCGAGGCTCACTTCGGTGATCGTGTCCCACAGCATCCGCGTGCCGACGTGCTCTGCCTGCGCCTGCATTTCCTGCATCAGCCAGGGGCCCTGGATCACGTCGCGAAAGCCGGGGTAGTTCTCGACATCGGTGGTGATCGTGAGCTGCCCGCCGGGCTGCAGGCCCTGCACCACGATCGGCTCCATGCCCGCACGCGCGCCATAGATGGCGGCGGAAAGCCCGGCCGGGCCGGAACCGATGATGAGCATGCGGGTCTTGTGCGTGGTAGCCATGAAGTCCTCCAGAGGGAGCGGGAAATAAGGTGCGCCTGCGCGGAATACGAGTCCCGCCTTGGGGCTAATCCCCGATTTAACCTTGAGCGGCTTCGAAGACAGACCAGCCGGTCCGCGCCGCCAGCCGCTCCAGTGCCAGCGCGCCGAGCTGGGAATTGCCCTTGGGCGTGAGGCCGGGCGACCACACCGCGATGCTCGCGGTGCCCGGCACTACCGCCAGAATGCCGCCGCCCACGCCCGATTTGCCGGGCAGGCCGACACGAAAGGCAAACTCGCCCGAATTGTCGTAGTGCCCGCACAGCATCATCAGCGCGTTGATCCGCCGCGCGCGCTGCGGCGTCACGATGCACCGCCCCGTCGCCGGATCGCGCCCGCCATGCGCGAGGAACCGCCCCGCCATCGCCAGTTGCCTGCAGCTCATGGCCAGCGCGCACTGGTGGAAATAGACGCCGAGCGCCTGCTCCACCGGATGGTGCAGGTTGGCAAACGAACGCATGTAATTGGCCAGCGCCATGTTGCGATAGCCCGTCGCCAATTCCGCTGCCGCCACGCTGGCATCGATCGAGATCGTTTCATCCCGCGCCAGACTGCGCACGAAGCGCAGGACGCCCGCGATGGCCTCGGCCGGGGTGCCGCGCGCCAGCAGCACATCGGCCACCACGATTGCACCCGCATTGATGAAGGGATTGCGCGGAATGCCCTGTTCGGTCTCCAGCTGCACGATCGAATTGAAGGCGCTGCCAGAAGGCTCCCGTCCTACCCGGTTCCACAGCGCATCGCCAACCATGCCCAAGGCCAATGTCAGCGAGAACACCTTGGAGACCGACTGGATCGAGAACGGCTCTTCCGCATCGCCGCCCAAATGCACCGTCCCGTCCGCCATCACGACGGCTATGCCGAACCGGTCCGGCGACACGCCGGCGAGCGGCGGGATATAGTCCGCCACCCGCCCCCGGTCGGTTGCGCCGCGCATCTCCTCGGCAATCTCGGCGACGATGGCGGCGATATCGGTCAATGCCTTGCAATCCTCAGTTCAGATGCTGCTTGAACCAGTCGACGATCCGCTCCAGCCGGTCGCGCTGGAAACTGGGCCGCGCGAGGCCGTGGTTCTGCTCGGGATAGCCAACCAACCGCGTGGGCACGCCGGTGATCTTGAGCGCCTGATAGAGCTGCTGCCCGCCAATCAGCGGCACGTTGTCGTCCGCCATGCCGCCCATGAACAGCGTCGGCGTCTTGATCCGGTCGGCATGGAACAGCGGTTCGGACAGCCGCATCCACAGTTCAGGCTCCTTCCACGGCGTGCCAAGCTCCTGCGTGTACTGCTGGACGTACTGGTCCACCCCGAACAGCGCGAAGATATTGCCCTCGCCCGCGCCGCTGAACGCTGCCTTCAGCCGGTTGTCGCGAACGATGAGGAAGTCAGTGAGGATGCCGCCATAGCTCCACCCGCCCGCGCCCAACCGCGCCGGATCGGCAAAGCCCTGCGCCACGGCCCAGTCGAGCGACGCATGGAGGTCAGCAACGTCCTTCTGCCCCCAATCCGCCGCGATCGCCGCCGAATAGGCATCACCCCGGCCAGACGATCCGCGATAGTTCGGCATCAGCACCGCATAGCCCTGCGCAGCCAGCAGGTCGGCAATCATGCTGTAGCCGTCGACCGCATGGATATCCTGCGCATTGGGCCCGCCATGGATCCACAGCAGGGTCGGCACCTTGGTCCCCGCCGCCACGCCGGCCGGGCGCAGCAGCAGGCCATGCACTTCGTTGCCGTCCTTGGCAGTCGCGGCATAGTCCTCGACCTTCCCCCAGGCGACCCGGTCTGCCACGGCCTTGTTGTGCGATGTCAGTGCCTTGAGCCCGCCTCTTGCATCGAGTGCATAGATCTCGGCCGGCTTGCCGTCGCCGCTCGCGATCACCGCGCGCGGTGCGCCGGGTGTAGCCGAGCCGCACTGCGCCAGCACCGAAATCGTTCCATCGTTCAGCCGCCGTAGCGCGCCCTTGGCATCGACCACTGCGGGCACTTCATGCCGGTCCTCCGCCAGCACCACGCCGAGTTGGCCAGCGCCAAGATCGACCGGCGAGCTGACGAAGGTGCTCGCCGTCGCCGGAAGCATGCGCGTCGTCCCGGTCGCAACCACGGTTTCGGCCAGATGCGGCTGGCCATATTGGTCAACCTTGCCGCCCGGTCCGACCAGATGCGTGATCTTCGCGCCGTCCGCGGACCAGATCAGGGCCTGCCCCGGCGCTCCCGGCAACTTGGCCACCAGACGCGGAGCGGCACCAGCCTTCGCATCGATCACCGTCAGCCACTGGCTGCCGAGCCGGGTCAAATCCACCGTGTGATCAGTGAGATAGGCGATGGACTTGCCGTCGGGTGACCACTCCGCAGTCGTGACGTCGAACGAATCCGAAGCAGTCAGCCGCGTCTCGGTCTTCGCCGCCACGTCGAACAAGGCCAGATGCGTGTGGGTATCGGCAGTGATGAAGCCGACGCCGTCCTGCTTGAACTTTACATCGTCGACCACCACCGGCAGCGGGCGATCTTCATCGTCCTTCGGCGGCTCCGGAGCAGGATCGCTGATCATCAGCAGCAGCGTCTTCGAATCGGGTGACCAGCGGAATCCGGCGATATCGCCCTTCACATCGGTCAGCTTGCGCGCCTCACCGCCCCGCCGATCAAGCAACCAGATCTGCGCCAGCTTGTCCTTCCCGCGCTTGGAGAGGAACGCGATGGACTTGCCGTCGGGGCTGAACGAGGGCGCGCTCGCGCTGTCCTCGCCATTGGTCAATTGCAGCGGCGCCCCGCCGGCAAGGTCGGCCAGCCACAACATGCTCCGCTTTTTATCCGCCTTGAGATCGGTCTCGCCCAGCACATAGACCGCCTGCTTGCCATCATGCGCGCAATCGAGCCCCGATAGCGAGCGCAGGGCCATGATATCATCGATGGTCACCGGATGACGGGCGGCTGCCGCATCGCCCTCAGCCATCGCCGGCAGCGCCGATACCAGCGCGCATGCCGCCATTCCCCAGCCAAGATTCTTGCGCCAACCCATTACCGACATTGCTGTTCCCCCACTAAGCCGCACCAGTGCAGAGACTAATCACACCATCCCGGTGCAGGCAATCGGCAGCTTATTCCCATGACATTACCGGCTATCCGGCTAGGGTGTTGCAATGGCTGGACATCTTGAATTCAACACCTCGATGAGCGACGTCCTCGTCGTTCTGGGCGCAGCAGGCATTGTCATCCCCGCATTCGCCCGCGCGCGGATCACGCCCGTCATCGGCTTCATTCTCGTCGGCGTGCTTGTCGGCCCGTTTGGTCTCGGGCGGCTCGTCGGTCAGTTCCCACAGCTTTACTACGTCACGATCAGCCGGCCGGAAGCCATCGCCCCGTTCGCCGAACTCGGCGTGATCCTGCTGCTGTTCGAGATCGGCCTCGAGCTTTCGTTCGGCCGCCTTTGGGAGATGCGCGCGCAAGTCTTCGGGCTCGGCGCCGCAAAGCTCATGCTCTCAGCCGCGCTTCTGACGCTTGTGCTGTTGGCCATGCGGCATGATGTGCCTGCTGCCGCCGGGCTCGGGATCGCGCTTGCGCTGTCCTCCACCGCGCTTGTGCTCCCCATTGCCGGCACGCAAAGCCCGGTCGGCCGCAAGGCGCTGGCGATGCTGCTGCTGGAAGACATCGCGCTCGTGCCGATCATCTTCGTGCTCGGCGCGTTCGGACCGGGCGGCGAAAGCGGTGCGGCGCTGGTCGACACGCTGTGGCGCGGCGCGATCATCGTCCTCGTCATGCTCACGCTCGGCCGCTTCCTTCTGCCGCGCCTGTTCGCCTCCGCCGCGCGGACCAAGAGCCCCGAACTGTTCCTCGCCTTCAGCCTCCTCGTGGTCATCGCCGCCGCGCTCGCGACGGCAGGCGCCGGGCTCTCGCCCATCATGGGCGCCCTCCTCGCTGGCCTGCTCATCGCCGAAACGGACTATTCGCGCGAAGTCGAAGCGCTCACCGCGCCCTTCAAGGGCCTCGCGCTAGGCGTGTTCCTGATCACGGTCGGCATGGGGATCGACGTCAGCGAAATCTGGCGCCAGCTCGGCGCCATCGCGCTCGGCGTGGCATCGGTCCTCGCGGCCAAGGCCCTCGTCACCGCGCTGCTGCTGCGGGTCGGCGGAGCGAGCCGGGGCCTTGCCGTCGAAACCGGCCTCCTGCTCGCCTCGCCGTCCGAGACGACCCTCATCGTTCTGTCCGCGGCTGCCGCAGCCGGGCTTGTCGGCCACGAGAATGCCCAGTTCTGGCAGATTGTCACCGCGCTCGGCCTTACCCTCACGCCCTTGCTTGCGATGATCGGCCGCCGCCTCGCCAGCGCTGTAGACCGCCCGCAGGACGCGCCCGTCACCGCTGCCCCCAGCGATGCCACGGGTCAGGCCCTGATCCTCGGCTATGGCCGCGTCGGCCGCCTCGTCGGCGCCATGCTGGCGCGCCATGACGTATCCTGGCTGGCGATCGACGCCGATCCGGCGCTCGTCACGCAGGCGCGCGGCGCAGGCGATCCGGTCATCTACGGCAACGTCGCCAATGCCGAATTGCTGGCCAAGCTGCAACTGGATCAGGCCCGCGCGGTGATCATCACCATGGACGAGCCAGTCCTCGTCAGCCGCACCGTGCGCCGCATCCGCGGAGCGCACCCGGACCTGCCGATCATCGTCCGCGCGCGTGACGCCGCCCACGCTGCCGAACTCTACCGTGCCGGTGCCAGCGACGCCGTCCCCGAAGCGCTCGAAAGCTCGCTCCAGCTCTCCGAAGCGGTGCTCGTCGACATGGGCGTCGCGATGGGCCCGGTGATCGCCTCCATCCACGAAATGCGCGATGAACTGCGCGAGACGATCATGCGCGATGGCGGGCTGGACGAGAAACCGAGGCTGAAAGCGGCGGGGCTGCGGGACCGGTTGTGATCTGCCGCTGGAAGGCGGCTGTCTCCCCGCATCATTCCGTTGCAGAGGGTCCGGAATGGGTGCAAACTCCGCGCTGACGGGGAGGTGCGGGGCATGAGCACGAAGGCACTGGAAACCGGCAGCGCTGCCTTGTCGCGAAGTGCTGCGCAGGACAGCGATGCACGGTTCTTCGTCTGGCTCGCCGCTGCCTGCGCGTTCATCGGCATTGGCGGCTTCATCCCGACATATTGGCTGCAAGTACCGGCCGGCACGTTCATCGGCACGCCCCTGATGCACCTCCACGGGCTGCTGTTTTCAGCCTGGGTCCTGCTGCTGCTCGTGCAGAGCTGGCTGATCGAGCAGCGCCGCTATCGCCACCACCGCGCATGGGGCATGCTTGGCATTGCGCTGGCGAGCATGATGGTCGCAGTCGGCACCGCGCTTGCCGTGCGCGGGTTTGCCAAGGAAGTGCCGGTTTACGGCGATGTCGCGCGGCATTTCCTGATCGTGCCGTTGTTCGCCATGGCCGCGTTTCCTGTGTGCATGATCTTTGCAATGATCGATGCCCGCCGCAGCGACTGGCACCGGCGACTTGTTTTCGTGGCAACCGCCTCCCTGCTCGGTGCAGCGCTGGCGCGGGTCTTTTTCACCATTTTCGCGGGGTTTGGCCCGGGGATGCGCCCAGGCATGGGGCCGCCACTCCCGGTCAACGGCACGCTGGTGCCGGTCATGCTGTCGAACCTCGTTATCGTGGCGGGTATGGTCCACGATTGGCGGACGCACGGGCGCCCGCATCCCGCATGGATCATCGGCCTTGTCGCACTGGTCACGGGCGAACTGCTGCGAACGCCGGTCGCTGCCAGCCCCGCCTGGCTGCACTTTACCGACTGGCTGCTGGCAGCGTCCTGATCTGGCTTTAAGCCGCCAGCACGCCCTTCGCCGCTGCAATGGCATCCGCCGCCTTGCTGCCGTCCGGACCGCCGCCCTGCGCCATGTCGGGCCGGCCGCCGCCGCCCTTGCCGCCAAGCGCCTCGACACCGGCACGCACCAGGTCAACCGCGCTGACCTTGCCGACGAGGTCCTCGGTCACCGCCGCCGCGATGCTCGCCTTGCCCTCATTGACCGCGACGATCACCGCCACGCCGGAGCCCATGCGCGCCTTGGCCTGATCGAGCAGGCCGCGCAGCTCCTTGGGGTCCATGCCGTCGAGCACCTGCCCCGAGAACGTCACGCCGCCAATCTGCTCGTCCGCCGGCGCTGCCGCCGCGCCGCCACCCGAAGCGCCGGCCAGTGCCAGCGCCTTCTTCGCTTCGGCCAGTTCGCGTTCCAGCTTGTGCCGTTCGTCAACCAGCGCCGCCACGCGTGCTTCGACTTCATCCGGAGACGAACGCAGCAGGCCCGCGGTGCGCCGCAGCGCTTCCTCGCGGCCAACAAGGTATGCACGCGCGCCAGCGCCCGTCAGCGCTTCGATGCGCCGCACGCCTGAAGAAACCGCGCTTTCGCTCACCACGCGCAGCAGGCCGATATCGCCCAGCGCGCGGACATGAGTGCCGCCGCACAGCTCGACCGAATAGGCCTGCGTACCCGCCGCGCGCCCCATGCTGAGCACGCGGACTTCATCGCCATACTTCTCGCCGAACAGCGCCATGGCGCCCGCTGCAATCGCGTCCTCGGGGCTCATCAACCGCGTCGTCACCGGCGCATTGGCGAGGATCTCGGCGTTCACTTCGTCCTCGATCGCCGCAATGTCGTCTGCCGTCAGCGCTGCCGGGTGCGAGAAGTCGAAACGCAGCCGCTCGGCCGAAACCATCGAGCCCTTCTGCGTGACGTGCGCACCGAGACGGCGGCGCAGCGCTTCATGCAGCAAGTGCGTCGCCGAATGGTTCGCCCGCGTCGCATCGCGCCGCGCGACGTCGATGGCGAGCTGCACCGCGTCGCCGACCTTGATCAAGCCAGCTTCGACGGTGCCCTGATGCGCGTGAAGACGCCCCAGCGGCTTCGCCGTATCGCTTACCGCGATGCGCAGGCCTTCATTGGTCGAAATAGTGCCGGCATCACCCATCTGGCCACCGCTTTCGGCGTAGAACGGGGTCTGGTTGGTGATGACAGTGACGGTCTCACCCGCGCCTGCCTCGGACACTTCCTTGCCGTCCTTGACCAGCGCGACGACAACGCCCTCGCCGATATTGGCGGTATAGCCAGTGAACTCGGTCGCGCCTTCGCGCTCGGCAATGTCGAACCACACTTCGCTGTCGGCGGTCTGGCCGGAGCCCTTCCACGCCGCGCGCGCCGCCGCCTTCTGCTGCGCCATCGCCGCTTCGAACCCGGCGCGGTCGACGCTGACGCCGCGTGCCCGCAGCGCATCCTCGGTGAGGTCGTAGGGGAAGCCGAACGTGTCATAGAGCTTGAAGGCGGTCTCGCCGGGCAGGCTGTCGCCCGCGCCCAGATCGCCGGCTTCCTCGTCAAGCAGCCTGAGGCCGTTCGCAAGCGTACGGCGGAACTGCACTTCCTCGCGCAGCAGGGTTTCTTCGACCAGCGGCTGCGCACGGCCCAATTCGGGGAACGCCTGGCCCATCTCGGTGACGAGCGCGCCAACCAGCCGGTGCATCAGCGGTTCCTTGGCGCCCAGCAAGTGCGCGTGGCGCATCGCGCGGCGCATGATCCGGCGCAGCACATAGCCGCGGCCTTCGTTACTCGGCAGCACGCCGTCCGCCAGCAGGAAGCTGGAGGAACGCAAGTGGTCCGCGATCACACGGTGGCTGGCGCGGCTATCGCCCTCGGCCTTGGTGCCGGTCAGGCTTTCCGAAGCCGCGATCAGCGCGCGGAAGGTGTCGGTGTCGTAGTTGTCGTGCTGGCCCTGCAGCACCGCGGCGATGCGCTCGATGCCCATGCCGGTGTCGATGCTCGGGCTCGGCAGGTTGGAACGCGTGCCGTCCGCCGCCTGCTCGAATTGCATGAACACGAGGTTCCAGATCTCGATGAAGCGGTCGCCGTCCTCGTCCGGTGAGCCCGGAGGGCCGCCGAAAATGTGATCGCCGTGATCGTAGAAGATTTCCGAGCACGGGCCGCAGGGGCCGGTATCGCCCATCGACCAGAAATTATCCGAAGTCGGGATGCGGATGATGCGGTCATCCGAAAGGCCGGCGATCTTCTTCCACAGGTCGAACGCTTCATCGTCGGTGTGATAGACCGTGACGAGCAGCTTGTCCTTGGGCAGGCCCCACTCGCGGGTCAGCAGGGTCCAGGCATGCGTGATCGCCTGATCCTTGAAATAGTCACCGAACGAGAAATTGCCGAGCATCTCGAAGAACGTGTGATGCCGTGCGGTATAACCCACGTTGTCGAGATCGTTGTGCTTGCCCCCTGCCCGCACGCACTTCTGCGAGGATGTCGCCCGCTTGGTCGCGCGCGTCTCGAGCCCGGTGAACACGTTCTTGAACGGGACCATGCCCGCATTGGTGAACATGAGCGTCGGGTCGTTGAACGGCACCAGCGGCGCCGACGGCACGATCTCGTGCCCGGCGGAGCCGAAGTAGTCGAGGAAGGACCGGCGGATTTCGTTCGTCGAAGTCATGCCATGCCGATTAGGCGAGCGTTCGGCGCTGAACAAGCACGTTTCGGCCCTTCCTGCCTGCTTGTCCCCATCATGGATGGGTTCAGGTGTTGTCGGCGGTGGCCGTCACCAGCCAAGCAGCAGCCGGAAAGCACACCCGCCCGCCAACACAGCGCGATTGGACAAGCTCCAGCAGCCCCCGCTCGAAGGCCGCGCGCGGTGTGTCAGGGAGCGTGCGGATCGCCGCTGCGGCGGGCCCGATCCGGCTGAAGAAGGAAAGCGCGTCCGCCACCGGATTGCTGCCCGATCCCGCGACATAGGCAAAATCGAGCGGCTGGAACTCGATATCACGCCATCCCTTGAGACAGCGCCGTACGTGATCAGGATCGGCAAACGCGAAGGGACCGGGCGGAAAGGCAACGGCGGGCGAAGGCTTGCCCGGGGGCAGAAGGCGCGCGATGTCCATCGCCCAAGGGTTTTCCGCTGGCGGGCGGAAGCAGGAGAACACAAAGCGCGCACCCGGCGCAGCCTTGGCCGAAAGATGCGCGAAAGCGGCCGGCGGATCGGTGAAGAACATCACGCCGTGGCGCGAGACGTAGAGATCCGGCGCCGCACCTTCGGCTTGCCACGTCGAAGCGTCAGCCACCGTGAACGAAAGATTGGCCAGCCCGGCGGCGCGGGACTTCGCGGCTTCGACCAGTTCGCCCGAGATATCGACTCCGGTGACATCCGCTTCCGGCCTTGCCGCTGCAACCGCCATGGACAGCTCACCCGCGCCGCAGCCGATATCAACGACCCGAGCGCCGGGTTCCTGCGCGATCGCGGCAAGGAGATGGGGCGTAAGCGCGGCGAAGCTGCGGTCGGTCCGCTCCCACTCCGCCGCCCAGTTCTGGCCGACCCGGCCTTGCCATTCCCCTGCACCTGTCATGCCGGGCAGGCTATGCGCCGCCGCTCCACCCGGCAAGCCTTATTCCGGCGATATCGGTCAAGTCGCGAAATAGGGGCCGCCCTTGGCGCGCGCGGCCTGCCATGCGGGCCGTGCATGGATCGCCGCGACGAACGCAGCGAGCTTGGGAAAGGCCGCGCTCATGCCCTGCATCACCACAACTTCGGCCGGGAAGCTCAGCATTACGTCGGCCCCGGTCCAGTCATCACCGATGAAATGGCCCGATGGCCGCAGGATCTGCTCAAGATAGCCGAAGTGCGCCGCGAGCTGCTCGTCGATGCGCGGCCGCAGCGGCGCCCCGGCCTCACCAAGGCGCGAGACATAGAGGTTGAGGAGGATCGGTGTCATCGCCGAGCCTTCGGCAAAGTGCATCAGTTCGTTGTGGCGCAGCGCATCATCCGTACCGGGCGCGGGCTGCCACTTGCCGTCACCGAAGTTGTCGCACAGGTACTGCACGATCGCGCCCGATTCCTCGATCACCCGGCCGTCGACTTCGAGCAGCGGCGACTTGCCAAGCGGGTGCACCGCCTTCAGCTCCGGCGGCGCAAGATTGGTTTCGGCATCGCGCTGGTAGATCTTCAGTTCATAGGGAACACCGAGTTCCTCCAGCATCCAGAGAATGCGCTGCGAGCGGCTGTTGTTAAGGTGGTGGAGAATGATCGACATCAGGCTTCCTTCCCGTACTTGCTTGTTAGGTGCAGGCTAGGTCTTTTCCGTCAGGCAGGGAAGACGCAGAACGACCCGCTTGGGAGCCAAGCCCTCCCGCTTCCTCCGAAACCAAAACCGCCGCGCTCCTTCCGGGGAGCGCGGCGGCCTTTGGACTGGCGGCGGAGTGCGGGGGTAAAGGAGGCTGCTCCCGCCGCCTGAAGGATCAGATGTCGTCGTCCGCGTCCGGTCCGACCATCAGCCCTTCGGCGACCTTGTCGGTCTGGCCGCGGATCGCGGCTTCCAACTTGTCGCAAAGTTCACGATTTTCACGCAGGTAGTTCTTGGCGTTCTCGCGGCCCTGGCCGATCCGGATCGAATCGTAGCTGAACCAGGCGCCCGACTTCTCGACGATGCCGGCCTTGACGCCGAGGTCGAGGATCTCACCGATCTTCGAAATGCCCTCGCCGTACATGATATCGAATTCGACCTGCTTGAACGGCGGGGCGACCTTGTTCTTGACGACCTTCACGCGGGTGGCGTTGCCGACGATATCGTCGCGGTCCTTGATCTGGCCGGTGCGGCGGATGTCGAGGCGGACCGAAGCGTAGAACTTGAGCGCATTGCCGCCCGTCGTCGTCTCCGGATTGCCGTACATCACGCCGATCTTCATGCGCAGCTGGTTGATGAAGATCACCATGCAGCGCGAGCGGCTGATCGAGCCGGTCAGCTTGCGCAGCGACTGCGACATGAGGCGCGCCTGAAGGCCAACGTGGCTGTCGCCCATCTCGCCCTCGATCTCGGCACGGGGAACCAGCGCAGCGACCGAATCGACCACCAGTACGTCGATCGCGTTCGAGCGGACCAGCGTATCGACGATTTCGAGCGCCTGTTCGCCGGTATCAGGCTGCGAAACGATGAGCTCGTCGATGTTGACGCCCAGCTTCTTCGCGTAGACCGGATCGAGCGCGTGCTCGGCATCGACGAACGCCGCAGTGCCGCCGCCCTTCTGCGCCTCGGCGATCACGTGGAGCGCGAGCGTCGTCTTGCCCGAGCTTTCCGGCCCGTAGACCTCGATCACGCGGCCGCGCGGCAGACCGCCAACGCCAAGCGCGATGTCGAGCCCGAGCGAACCGGTCGAAATCGCCTCGACCTGCATGGTCTCCTTCGAGCCCAGCCGCATGGCCGACCCCTTGCCAAACGCCTTGTCGATCTGTGCGAGCGCTGCATCGAGCGCTTTCTGACGATCCATGTCCTTGTCTTTGCCTTCCTGGATAAGCTTCAACTGCGCCGCCATGGCTTGCTGCCCCTTGCTAAAGATGGCTGACATGAACCGTCAACACCAGCCTTGTACCCAGTTTGTTCCGTTGGAACAAGGGGGGAACATTATTCCTTGCCAAAGTGGCGTGAAATCGCCGCACACTTCGGAAATCCCTTAGGAATTTCCTGATTTCACACGCGCCTCATCGCACGAATGCGGCAGTTCCTGCACGAATGGAGCGAAAATATTCTGGGGATGCGCGAATCGCGGCCCCCGGTTCCACTGCTGCAAGCCCTGCAGTTGACAGGTCCGCCGCGGCAAGTAAGCTCTGTTGCACTGCACAAAAGCCGGACGCCGGCTTGCGGAGGGAAACCCAGATGAAGCCCATGCTACCCGCTGCGCTCGCCGCGCTCGGCCTTTTCCTCGCAAGCCCGGCCAACGCGCAGGACGCCGCGCACGCGGTCCGCGCCATCCCGATCAACGATCACCTTACCGCCTTTTACCAGGGACGGCCGGACGAGGCCTCGGTCCCTCCCGGCCCGCGCCACTGGCCCGATCTCGGCGCGATCTTCGTCGGCGTGGCGACTTATGCGATCCATGATGGCGATACCGCGCTGGTCTTCGATACGTTCACCGATACCGCCTCGGCGCAGTGGGTGCGCGATTGGCTGACGAAGGCGGGCGTGCGCCGCTTCATCCTCGCGACCAGCCACTGGCACCTTGACCACATCGGCGGCAACACCGTCTATGCCGACAGCCTGCGCATCGCGACCGAGGCGACCCGAGTGAAGCTCACGGAGAAGCGCGGCGCGATCGAAGCCGGGACCGAGGAAGGCCCTCCGGCAATCCGCCCGCTGATCCTGCCCAATGTGGGAATCGCGCCAGACAGCGTGGTGACGCTGATGATCGGCAGTGTGAAAGCAGAATTGCACCCGGTCGCCATCCATTCCGCCGACGGCCTCGTGATCGAATTGCCGGACGACAAGCTGCTCCTCGCAGGGGATACGCTGGAAGATACGGCAACCTTCGTGGCCGAACCGGAGTCGCTGCCACAGCAATACAAGGCGCTGGGCGCCATGCGCGGCTGGGGCTTCACGAAGATCCTGCCCAATCACGGCAATCCGGCCATCATCGCAGCGGGCGGCTATGGCCTCGGCTTCCTAGACGCAACGCGCGACTACATCCGCGCGCTCGTCGAGCATTCACATGATGCGGACTTCCAGAAGCAACCGCTCGAAAACTTTGTTTCAGCGGCGGTAAAGCGCGGCGATGTCAGCCTGTGGTGGCCCTACCGCGACGCCCATGCCAACAATCTCGCATCGGTGGCCAAGGCATTGAAGGACAAGCCGCTCCCGAAGTTCGACGCCGCGCCCTGAACGGGCTCAGCGCGCCTTCAGGACGTCTTCCACAGCCGTGCATATCTGAGCCACGCTGAAGGGCTTGGCCAGGAAGTACATGTTGGGAATGTCGATCTCGCGGCGCAGCTGTTCCTCGGCATAGCCCGACATGAACAGCACTGGCAGTTCGGGGCGCAGCGTGCGGATCTCGCGGGCCATGGCCGGGCCGTCCATGCTGGGCATGACGACGTCCGAGACGACTAGATCGAACTCCTCGCCCGACGAGATGGCCCGGCCGAGCGCTTCAAGCCCGTCCTCGCCGTCGCTCGCGGTGGTCACTTCATAACCCTGCCGCACCAGCGCGCGTTCGGCGACCGCGCGCACTGTGTCCTCGTCCTCGACCAGCAGCACGCGCCCGCCGCCGGACCACTGCTTGCGCTTTGGCGGCAACTTGGCTGCGGTCGCTGCGGCGGCGGCCTCTTCGGCATCGGCTGCATCGGGCACGTGCACCGGGAAGTAGATCGAGAAGCGGGTGCCCTTGCCCACTTCGCTCTCGGCAAAGATGAACCCGCCCGATTGCTTGACGATGCCGTAGACGGTCGAGAGCCCGAGGCCGGTGCCCTTGCCCTTTTCCTTGGTGGTGAAGAACGGCTCGAAGATCTTGCCGATCTGTGCTGGCGGAATGCCGTGGCCGGTGTCCTCGACGATCAGCGCGGTATAGTCGCCGATGGGTAGGATTTCGCTCTTCATCGCGCGCACATCGGCGGCGGTGATCCGCTTTGTCTTGAGCCGCAGCACGCCGCCGCCCTTGGTTGCAGGTATGCCGCCGGAGCCGCCATTGCCGGTCATCGCATCGCGCGCGTTTACAGCAAGGTTGAGCAGGACCTGCTCCAGTTGCACCGGGTCCGCGCGGACGAGGCCGAGGCCGCGATCATGCGTCACTTCGAGCAGGATCTTCTCGCCGAGCAGGCGCTTCAGCAGTGTCGAGATTTCCGCCACCACATCGGGCAGTTGCAACACTTCGGGCCGCAAGGTCTGCTGGCGCGAGAAGGCGAGCAATTGCCGCGTCAGGCTGGCGGCGCGGTTGGAATTGGCGCGGATCTGCTGGATATCGTCGTAGTCGCTGTCGCCCGGCGTGTGGCGCATCAGCATGAGGTCGCAGTAGCCGATGATTGCGGTCAGCACGTTGTTGAAATCGTGCGCGACACCGCCCGCCAGCTGGCCCACCGCCTGCATCTTGGTCGCCTGCGCAATCTCGCGCTTGAGCCGGGTTTCCTCCGAGGAATCCTTCAGGCTGAGGATCACGGCGCCCTCGCCCAGCCCGCGCACGCCGGCGAGGCTCAGCGAGACGGGATCCTCTGGCGCCGAACGCAGCCGCACCGCGACATCGCCCGAGCCGCCGCCGCCGGCAAAGCGCCGCACCGCATCGGCCAGCGCGCCCTTGTCCTCGCGGATCACGAGGTCCGACGGATAGGGTGGCGGACCGCTCTCGTCATGCCCGGCGGCGCGCAGGAAGGCCTTGTTGGCGAAGAGGAAGCGCCCGTCGCGGTCGGTCATCGCGAGGCCGAGCGGCAGACGCGCCAGCAGCGCTTCGATCTGCGGGATGCCGGTGCGCGTATCTCCCACGCCGCCCTGGTTGTCGATCAGGAGGAACAGCGAGGCCGTCTGCGCCGGGTCTGCCGCCGCGGAGCTTGCCGCAACGGCCTCCGGATCGGCGATCGGCACGTGGAGCATGCGCACCGAAGCGCCGCGATTGCCTTCACGGGCGTAGTAGATGCGCTCCTGCTCGTCGGCGCTGAAATAGCCGACGAAATCGGTACCCGCGACATCGGCCTCCGCCTCGCCCACCGCGCGCGCGGCAAACAGCGGATTGGCGGCATGGATCAGCCCATCGGGCGCCACCGCCGCGACCTGGATGCCTTCACGCCCCAGTGCCTTGCCCACCTTGCCGCGCACATGGCTGATCACCTCCTGCAGCGGATCACGGCGCACCACGGAAGCAAAGCGCCAGATCAGGAAGTCCTGCCCGCGCCCGGCCCGTTCGATCTCGAGCCGCCAATCGCGCCCGCCCGCCGTGATCGGTTCGAGCGCGGCCCGCCCGTCGCGCCAGGCTGCACGCGCGGCACTTTCAAGCGCCTCGTTGTCGACCCCTTCCAGCCCCAGCCGGGGCGGTGCCGAACCAATGCCGAAGCACTCGGCAAAGCGCGCATTGGCGCAGGTCAGCCGCCCCGCGCGGTCGATGATCGCGGTTGCTTCCTCGCCACGCTCGATCGCGGCGTGGGTGACGGACCAGTCCGGCGGCGCGAAATCGCTTGTTTCCGCAGCCTCGCGCGGGCGCATCGCAAAACCCAGCGCAATCGCGAGACAGCCAACGCCCAGCGCATAGGCCAGCGCCGCGACGACTTGCCCCGATGCCAGCCACAGCAGCAGCGCGCTCGCCACCACCGCGAAGGCGACTGTCACCCGCTCGCGCCAGCGCGACGGGCTGGTGCTCGCGGCATCGGCGCTCAAGGTGTTGACGCTCATGCCCGCTGCGCTCCGGCGAGACCCCGGCTCAGGCGAAGGCGTCGCCGCCGTCCGGTCCACCAGCGCCAGATCACGATCGCAGCGAAATAGCCGATCACGGCGGATGCGGCGGCAATCGCCAGCAGCCCCAGCATCATCGCCGGCGCAGCAGAGGATACCAGCCAGTTCGCCCACTCACCAATCCCGGCGTTCCGGTCGATCAGTGCCTGAAACGTCGTGAGGTCCGCATTCAGCCCGAGAAAGCTACCCACCCACAGCGCGGCGAGCAGGATCATCGGCGTCGTGGCTGGATTGGAAAGTAAGGTAGCACCCGCTGCCAGCGGCACATTGCCGCGAAACGGCACGCACAGCAGCGCCGCGCCAACGATCTGCACGCCCGGGATCATCGCGAAGATGCCGACAAACAGCCCCACCGCGATCCCGCGCGGCACAGAGCGCCGGTTGTAGCGCCATAGTTCGGGACGAGCAGCCAGCGGGCGGACAAAGCGGCTCTGCTCGAGCGCCTCGCGCGTCGGGATCAGCCGCCGCGCCCAGCCGGAAAGACCATCCCTCCTGCGCGGACCGCTATCCGCCATCAGCCATGCTCGCGCATGATGCGCGCCTTGTCGCGCTGCCAATCGCGGTCCTTGATCGTCGCGCGCTTGTCCGCGTTGTTCTTGCCCTTGGCGAGCGCGAGCTCAACCTTGGCACGCCCGCGCCCGTTGAAATAGACCGACAGCGGCACCAGCGTCATGCCCTTGCGCTCGACCGCGCCGTGAAAGCGGGCAATCTCGCGTTCCTTCAGCAGCAGCTTGCGCGGCCGCTTGGGCTCGTGGTTGTAGCGGTTGCCGTGGCTGAATTCGGGCACGTTGGAATTGACCAGCCAGACCTCGCCGTCCTTCACTTCGGCATAGCTCTCGGCGATCGAGCCTTCGCCGAAGCGCAGCGATTTCACTTCGGTACCGGTCAGCGCGATGCCCGCCTCGTAAACGTCCTCGATGAAATACTCGAAGCGCGCGCGGCGGTTTTCGGCGACGATCTTCTTCTTGTCGAAGGCAGGCGGAGTAGGACGGGCCATGGTCACCGCCATGTAGGCTGCCGCCGCCGGAAAGAAAAGGGAGCGCCCGAGCGCGCGCTGCATAACCTTTTGCCGATCCGGTACGAACAGGACTTGCCAAGCCCGCGCTGCAGCGCACAAAAGGCGCACGGAGGGCCAGGCGCCAGGCAGGCGCAACGCAAGGATTCGGCGCAAGATGGCCAGCACGCAAGAGCCCGCATCAGCTCCCATGCCCGCTGAGGCAGTCGTGCTCGTGCTGCAGGGCGGCGGCGCGCTGGGTGCCTATCAGGCCGGCGTCTTCGAGGCGCTGGCCGCTTCCGGGCATGAACCTTCGTGGGTCGCCGGCATTTCCATCGGCGCGATCAATGCCGCGCTGATCGCCGGCAATCCGCCCGAACGCCGCCTCGCCGCCTTGCGCGCCTTCTGGGAACAGGCCTCGTCCCGCGTGCCCTTCCCTTCGCCCTTCGCCGATGGCTGGGGCCGCCGCCTGTTCAACGAGGCCGCTGCCGGCGTGGTCGCCACGTCCGGCATCCCCGGCTTCTTCACCCCGCGCCTGACCCCGCCGTGGCTCGCCCTCCCCGGCTCGGCCGAAGCGACCAGCGTCTACGACACCGCCCCGCTGCGCGAGACCCTGCTCGATCTCGTCGACTTCGATCTGCTCAACAACGGCCCGATGCGCTTCAGCGTCGGCGCGGTGAACGTGCTCACCGGCAACTTCATCTACTTCGACAACCGCGAGCGCCTGATCGGCCCCGAACACATCATGGCGAGCGGCGCGCTTCCGCCGGGCTTTCCCGCCGTGATGATCGATGGCGAGCCCTATTGGGATGGCGGCATCGTCTCCAACACTCCGCTGCAATATGTGCTCGATAACCGCGACGGCACGTCACCGCTGCTCGTGTTCCAGGTCGATCTGTTCAGCGCGCGCGGGATGATGCCGCGCTCGCTGTCGGAGGCGATGCAGCGCGAGAAGGATATCCGCTTCTCCAGCCGCACCCGGCTCAACACCGATCTGCAGACCCGGCTCGAAGCGATGACTTCGGCTGCAGCCCGGCTTGCCCTGCGTCTGCCCGAACACTTGCGCAATGATCCCGATCTGATGGAACTTACCAGCCACGCCTGCGATTGGCCGGTGACGATCCTCCACCTGATCAACCGCAGCGAAACCTTCGAATCGCACAGCAAGGACTATGAATTCTCGCGCGGCACGGTCGAAGGCCACTGGGCCTCGGGCCGCAGCGATGTCGAACGCTCGCTCGCCAGCCCGCGCTGGAAGCAGCGCCAGATCCACGAATGCGGCATCGTCACGCTCGACCTTGCCTGAAATTTCAACAGGAGCCTCCCCATGGACCTCAGCAACAAGATCGCCATCGTCACCGGCGCCGCCAGCGGCATCGGCCTCGCCATCGCCCACCGCTATGCCAAGTCCGGCGCCAAGGTCGCCATCGCCGACTTGAAGCTCGAAGCCGCACAGGCCGCCGCCGATGCCATCACGGCCGAGCACGGGGGTGATGCGATGGCCGTCGCCATGGACGTGACGAACGAGGAGCAAGTCAACGCCGGCGTCGCCGCCGTGGTCGCAGCCTGGGGCACGGTCGACATCCTCGTCTCCAACGCCGGCATCCAGATCGTCAACCCGATCGAAGCCTTCGCCTTCTCGGACTGGAAGAAGATGCTCGCCATCCACCTCGACGGCGCATTCCTTACCACCAAGGCGGTCATCCCGCACATGTATGCGCAAGGCTCGGGCGCGATCCTCTACATGGGCTCGGTCCACTCCAAGGAAGCCAGCCCGCTCAAGAGCGCCTATGTCACTGCCAAGCACGGCCTCCTCGGCTTGTGCCGCACGGTCGCCAAGGAAGCCGGACCCAAGGGCGTGCGCACCAACGTGATCTGCCCCGGCTTCGTCCGCACCCCGCTGGTGGACAAGCAGATCCCCGAACAGGCCAAGGAACTGGGGATCAGCGAGGACGAGGTGGTCAAGAAGGTCATGCTCGGCCAGACCGTCGATGGTGAGTTCACCACGGTCGAGGACATTGCTGAACTCGCGCTGTTCTTCGCCGCCTTCCCCAGCAATGCGCTGACCGGCCAGTCGCTGGTGGCGAGCCATGGGTGGTCGATGGGGTGAGCGGGGCTTGAGCCCTTATTGCAGCCATTCCGCCGTCAGCGCGCCGCGATGCCCTTCCGGCGCCAGTGCAGCGCGCAGGGCTTCGAGCATGGGCAACAAGGACTGCGTGAAGGCGTAAGGCGGATTGACGATGAACAGCCCCGCGCCGTTGTAGATGCCCGGCTGATCGCTGTCGTAGAGCCAGTGCTCCACGTTCAGCAGCTTCGGAATGCCGAGCTTGCGGAGCTGCTCCTTCCACCGAGAATGAGTGGCGCGGTCCTTGAGCGGATACCAGATCACCGTCACCCCGTGCGCCCATTTGCGCTGGGCGGCAGCAAGGGTGGCCGTAATCCGGGAGCGTTCGTCCGTCTGCTCGTAGGGCGGATCAACCACTACAACGCCGCGCGGGGTGCGGGGCGGCACCATCGCCAGCCAGAGTTCGTAGGCATCGCGCTCATGCACCGCCGCTGATGTGCCGCGCATTGCGCCGCGCAGGACCTGAGCGTCCTCAGGGTGCTTTTCATTCAGGATCAGCAAGTCCTGCGGACGCAGCAGCTGCGCCAGTACCTGCGGTGATCCGGGATAGAGACGCGGCCCAGCTCCGCTGTTTTCCCCGACATTCACCGCTTGGACGGCGGCGCGGTAGTCGTCCAGCAACGGGTTTGCGTCGGCAAAAGCCCGCAGTATGCCTTGCGCCGCCTCGCCTGTGCGCCCGGCCTCCTCGCCGTAAAGGTCGTAGAGACCGCAACCGGCATGGGTGTCGATCAGGGTCAGCGCGCTTTCCTTCAGCTGCAAGGCCCGCACGAGGGCGATCAGCAGGCTGTGCTTGACGACATCGGCGCTGTTGCCGGCGTGGAAGGAGTGGCGATAGTTCATGGCAGGTTCGTGTCCCTACAGAACCAGCCAGCAACCTCCAAAGGTCTTCTGCTTCCACCCGCAAAGTTGCACAGAGCGATCCGTTAGGTCACCTTACATTGACCGTGCGGCCGGGTTACAGCAATCGGAGCACCGATTCCGTCCCATTCCTGCAGGCAGCACGCACCATGACCAACCCCGCCACATCCGAAATCGCCCGCATCTTCGCCCTCCAGCAAGCGAACCAGTGGAACGTGAAGGCCTCGAGTGCCGAGACGCGCAAGGCCAAGCTGGCAGGGCTGAAGGCCGCAGTCGAAGCCCATGCCGATGCCATCGTCGCCGCTGTGCTCGAAGATACGCGCAAGCCGACAAGCGAGATTTGCGTCACCGAAGTGCTCAACGTCACCGCCAATATCCAGCGCAATATCGACAATCTCGACGCGTGGATGGCGCCGACCGAAGTCGCGCCGTCATTGAACCCGAACGACCGCGCGCAGATCCGCTACGAAGCGCGCGGCGTGTGCCTGATCCTCGGCCCGTGGAACTTCACGCTCGGCCTCGCGCTAGGGCCGCTGGCTGCGGCCGTCGCGGCGGGCAATTGCGCCGTGGTCAAGCTCACCGACCTCTGCCCCGCCACCGCCCGCGTCGCCGCCAGTATCATCGCCGAGGCCTTTGACGAAAGCGAAGTCGCACTGGTCGAAGGCGATGTCAGCGTCGCCACCGCGCTACTCGAACTGCCGTTCAACCACATTTTCTTCACCGGCAGCACCCGCGTCGGCAAGATCGTGATGGCCGCCGCCGCCAAGCACCTCGCCAGCGTCACGCTCGAGCTCGGCGGCAAGTCGCCCGTCATCCTCGATAGCGGCGCCGATATCGACAAGGTCGCCGCGCAGCTTGCCTCGGCCAAGCAGTTCAACGGCGGGCAGGCCTGCATTTCGCCGGATTATGTCTTCGTCCGCGAGGAACAACAGGCCCGCCTTGTCGAAGGCTTCAAGGCCAATGTCACGAAGAACCTCTATGACGAGAGCGGTGCGATCCGGAAGGAAAGCATCGCCCAGATCGTCAACCGGGCGAACTTCAACCGCGTGAAGGCGCTGTTCGACGATGCCGTGGCGCAAGGCGCGACCGTCGCTGTCGGCGGCACGATGGACGAGAGCGACCTCACCATCCACCCCACTCTGCTTACCGGCGTCACCCCGCAGATGAAGATCCTGCAGGAGGAAATCTTCGCCCCCGTCCTGCCGGTGATGAATTACGAAACCATCGATCAGGCGATCGACTACATCGCGGAACGCGACAAACCGCTCGCCCTCTACGTCTACTCGGACGACGAAGCGAACATCGAAAAAGTGATCAGTCGCACGTCATCAGGCGGCATGACCATCAACGGCGTATTCTCGCACTACCTCGAGAACCACCTGCCGTTCGGCGGCGTGAATGCGAGCGGCAACGGCAGCTATCACGGCTACTTCGGCTTCAAGGCCTTCAGCCACGAACGCGCGATTTATCGGCATATGTGAGGTGGTTGTCCGGCCCTGCTGATCTTAGCCTGGGCCGGACAACGCAAATCAGATCAGCCCCGCATGCTTCAGCGCTGCGTCCACCTCGGCGCGGGCCTTGTCGCTGCAGGGCACCAGCGGCAGGCGCAGTTCGTCGGTGAGGTAGTCGTGCACGCGGCTGAGCGCGTACTTGACCGGGCCCGGCGAAGCGTCCTCGAACATCGCGTAGTGCAGCGGATAGAGCTTGTCGTTGATCTCCCGCGCCTTTTCGAAATCCCCCGCCGCGCAGGCGGCCTGGAAATCGGCGCAGAGGCGCGGCGCGACGTTGGCGGTCACCGAGATGCACCCCACCGCACCCGCCGCATTGGCCGGAAGCGCGAGTTCGTCATCGCCCGAAAGCTGGCAGAAGTGCTTGCCGATGCCCATGCGGTGGTCGGTCACGCGGCTGAGGTCGCCGCTCGCGTCCTTGATGCCGACGATCTTGTCCGGATAGCGGCGCGCCAGTTCGCACACCGTTTCGGGCAGGATGTCGGTCACCGTGCGGCCGGGCACGTTGTAGAGAATGATCGGCAGATCGTTGTTTTCGGCCAGGTAGCCGAAATGCGCGAGGAGGCCCGCCTGGCTCGGCCGGTTGTAGTAGGGCGCGACGCAAAGCGCGGCCTTGGCGCCGCTCTTGCGCGAGAACGTCATGTGCAGATGCGCGTTCATCGTATCGTTGCTGCCGCAGCCTGCGATCACCGGCACGCGGCCCGCCGCCTGCTCCACGCAAACCTCGATCACACGGTGGTGCTCGGCGTTCGACAGCGTGCTCGCTTCGCCCGTCGTGCCGCAGGGGACCAGCGCAGAAGAGCCGTTCTCGATCTGCCAGTCGACCAGCTGGCGAAACGCTTTCTCGTCGAACACCCCGCCGCGAAAAGGCGTCACCAAAGCCGGAATGGAGCCGGAAAACATGGACTTTACCCTTCGATCTGCGCCACAAGGCGTCTGAGCGGCGCTTCGCTTCAACGCCGTAACACGCGCCTGATAGGAAGACGAAAGCCGGAATGTCCAGCATGGAGATGAGTGTGGGCGCGGGAATGTTCGGGCGAAAGCTGCTGCTGGGCGCGACGTTGATCCCCGTGCTGGCCGCATCGGCGGCCTGCCACGCCAGCGATGTGGATGCCGGTGCCACCGCGTGGGATGCCGCGCGCGCCAAGCTGATTGCGCAAGGGCAAGGCCCGATGGCGCAGGCCATCAGCCGCTGGCAGATGCTCAATGCGTCCGATCGCTATGCGTTCAGCGACTATTCGGGCTTCATCCTCAGCTATCGCGGTTTTCCCGAGGAGGAGAAGCTGCGCCGCTCGGCCGAAGCCGCGCTTGATCGCCAGAGCGCCGACGCCAGAACCATTGTCGCCTTCTTCGACCGGGTGCCGCCGCTGACCAATCCGGCCCGCGCACAATATGCCCTCGCCCTGAAAGCGCTCGGCCGCCCCGAGGCGGACGCGATGGCCCGCGCGGCATGGCGCGGCGGCACGATGAGCGAGGCGGCGGAAGCGGCCATCCTCGCCGGTTGGGGCAGCACGTTCACGCCCGACGATGAAGACACGCGGATGGAGGCGCTGCTCTGGGCCGGAAACCCCTCCCCCGCCGCCCGGCAAACAGCGCGGGTCAGCGCGGCGCGGCGCGGGCTCTTCGCCGCGCGGCAGGCAACGCTGATCGGCCTCGATCCCTATTCCGCTGCGGCTGGAACGAGCATCGACGTGCTCAATTCGGACCCTGGCTTCATCTGGTCCCGCGCGCGCCAGTTGCGGCGGCAGGGCAATGGCGTGGCGGCGCAGGCGCTGATTGCCAATCGCCCGCTGCTCGCCCGCCTGCCATTGAACCGCGACAAGTGGGTCGATGAACTCCTCGCCAATGCGCGCGGCGCGGCCGCTGTCGGCGATGCCCGCACCGCCTGTCGCATTGCCGCCGGGATCGACGATGCCTTCGCGCGCGGCGAAGACGTCAGCCAGATGCCCTACGACCTGCGCGATGATTACACGTCGCTGATGTGGCTCGGCGGCCAGCAGGCGCTTCGCATGCTGAACAGCGGCACCGAAGCCGCCCCGCTGTTCTGGCGCTATGGTTCAGCCGCGCGCACCCCCGGAACACGATCCAAGGGCTTCTACTGGGCCGGCCTCGCCGCCGCGCAGGGCGGGCAGCAAGCCGATGCCCAGCGCTATTTCGAGATGGCCGCCGCTTATGGCGATCAGTTCTACGGCCTCCTCGCGCTCGAGCGGCTGGGGCGCCCGGTGCCGCGCTTCGCCGCCGATGCCGATGTCCAGCCGACACCGCAGGAACGCGCCAGCTTCAACGCCGCGCTGCTCACGCAGGCCGTGCGCGAAGCCGCGCGCGACGCGGATTGGCGCACCACGGTCCGCTTTTTCCGCGAAATCAGCGACCAGCAGCAGACCAAGAGCCAGCACGTCCTCGTCGCGCAATTGGCGCGTGAGCTTGGCCGCCGCGATCTCGGTGTGATCGTCGGGCAGGCGGCGGCGGCACGCGGCTACCTCGATTTCCAGCACATCGCGTTTCCGGTCATCCCCGTGCCGCCCGGCTACGAGCACGCCTGGACAATGATCCACGCCATCGCGCGGCAGGAAAGCCAGTTCGCGCAGAATGCGGTGAGCCACGCCGGTGCGCGCGGCCTGATGCAGCTGATGCCCGCGACGGCCAACGAACAGGCCGGCAAGCTCGGTCTGTCCTATTCGAGCACCGCGCTGATCGACGATGCTGGCTTCAACCTGCAAGTCGGCGGCGCCTATTTCCAGCGCCTGCTGAACTACTTCAACGGCAGCTACCCGCTCGCGGTGGCCGCCTACAACGCAGGCGCGGGTAATGTGAACAAATGGCTTCGCGCCAACGGTGATCCCAGAGTCGGGCAGGGCGCAGGCGGTGTGGGCTGGATCGACTGGATCGAGCGCATCCCGATCCAGGAAACCCGCAACTACGTCCAGCGCGTGATGGAAAACGCCGTCGTCTACGAAGCGATGAACCCGGACAAGGCCAGCTACAATGGCCCCAATCCGCTCAGCCACTTCCTCGGCAAACCCACGCCGGGCTAACCCCGCAGCCCCATGCGGGAGGGGATGGGGGTGAGCCTGGCGCGCAGCCGATTACTCCGGCAGCATGTCCTGCAGCCGCGCCAGCAGCTTCTGGATGTTGAGCGCGGCGAGCTTGAACGTCTCGACGTCTTCCTTGTTGTTGTCAGCCTTGGCTTCCTCGATCGCCTCGGCATAGCCTTCAAGGTCCGCTTCCAGCGCGTCCACCAGGATTTCGAGTTCGTCTTCGGTCAGCGTCAGCGCGATGGTCTTGGCCATAAATTCCTCGTCGGCAATAGGATGCCCCGCCCTAGGCGCACCCCTGCACCGGGGCAACCTTCCAAGCAGGGCCATCCCCCGCTAGACGATCAACAATGCAACCTGATGGCAACCCGATCACCCCCGCCGGCATGGCCGCCCTGCGCGCCCGCTACGATCACCTGCTCGGCACCGAACGGCCCGCCATCGTCGAGGTCGTCAGCTGGGCCGCAGGCAACGGTGATCGCTCGGAAAACGGCGACTACCTCTATGGCCGCAAGCGCATGCGAGAGATTGATCGCGAACTGAACTTCCTCGCCAAGCGCATGAAGGCCGCCCGGGTTATCGACCCCGCCGGCCAGCCCGACAAGACCCGCGTCCTGTTCGGTGCCACGGTGGAAATCGCCGACGAGGACGACAACCGCATGGTCCTCACCCTTGTCGGCGACGATGAGCAGGATGCCACTGCCCGCCGCATCGGCTGGAGCGCACCAATCGCACGCGCCTTGCGCGGCGCACGCGTGGGAGACCTGCGCAAGGTGAACCTCCCCGGCGGCGAGAAGGAGTGGGAAGTGCTGCAGATCAGCTACCCGTCCAATTGATCCTCTCCATTTTTGCGGAACGCACAAATGGGGAGGTGGCAGCGCGAAGCGCTGACGGAGGGGTAATCAGCGAAACGGCGCGTTGAGCCGCACGATGGCCCAATTGAGCCACGCCGCAAAGCTCACCCACGCCAGATAGGGCAGGATCAGCTTCGCCGCGAAAGGCGAGATCGGCCAGAGCCCCACCACCAGCGCGACCAGCGAGGCCCACAGGAACACGACCTCGATCAGCGCCCAGTCCGGCCGCCGCAGCTTGAAGAACAACGGGCTCCACAAGAGGTGGAACAGCGCGTTGGTGCAGAACAGGATCACCACCTGGGTGCGCTGCAGGTCGTTCGCGGCGGCATCCCACGCGCTTGCGGCAGACCAAGCCGCGAGGCCGAGGATCACCGTCCACGCCGGGCCGAACAGCCAGTTCGGCGGCTGCAGCGAGGGCTTCCTGAGGTTGGCATACCAGGTCCCGATGGGCGTCATCAGCCCGCCGACAACCCCCAGCGCAATGGCACCGCCGGCGGCAACGAGAATGGGCGTGGAAATCACGGGAGGGGTTACCGATCAGGTGGGAGAGCAGCAGCCTTCACTCTGGCAGGTTTGGCCGAACCGCGACAGCGAATTCGGCCCCTTTCCCTCAGGAAGCCTCCGTAAAGACATAGACATGCTGGCCATCGCGCACAGTCAACGTGCGCTTGCCGTCCGCCACGCCAATCAGCATGCCCTCATCGCCAATGAAACCGGCATCGATGGATACGATCGAGACGGTGCCGTCGTCGTTACGGCGGGTCGTCATCAGCGAATTCCACGCTTGCGTGAAGCCGCGGACGTAGCCCTTCTCGGGCACCAGCCGCAGCGTGCCGAGTTCCTTGCTCACATAGCGCGGGGCAAGCGACGCGAGGATGGCGGCGTCGCCCGGCAGTTGCACCTTGCTGCGGAACTCGGCTTCCTCTGCCGCGACACGCTTGACGACGGCGTCGGCATCGCCCTGTGCTTCGGGCTTGCCGTCATAGAGCACCTCGAGCAGCCGCCGCTGGAACACCCGGCGCAGGAACGGCCCGTTGTCCCCATTGGTCAGGATCACCGCCGCCGCGCCCGCCGAGGGGATGGCAAACATCTCGCTGTGATAGCCCATGAGGTCGCCGCCATGGTGGATCACCGAAACGCCGGTGCTGGCGTCTTCCATCAGCCCCATGCCGTACCACTGGTCCTCGCCAACCGGCACGCCCCGCGCCCGCCGCGCCAGCAGCGCCTCTGCCGAAAGCAGGCGCTTGCCGTTTGGCAACAGGCCCTGATCGAGCTCGTTCTTCATGTAGAGGATCATGTCATGCGGCGAAGACCAGGCGCCGCCCGCCGGCCGGAACGGCGCAATCGCGCGGTTGAGGTCCTGCGGCTCGACCGTCGGCTGGCCATCGATGTTGTCACCATGCGGCGATGCGTGATCAGCCACTAGTGCCTCGTCCATGCCCATGGTCGAATCGTTCATGCCCAGCGGCTTCCAGACGTGCTCCTTCACGGCGCGGTCAAAAGCTGCCCCCAGTTCCATGTCCGGATAATAGAGGTGCGCGGCGATATAGCCTGCGGCCGAAGCCATCAGGTTGTTGTACTGGAACGCCTCGCCGAACTTGCTGGTCGGCTCGGTCAGCGCCAGCTGCGTGAAGGTCTCGGATGCCGGTGTCTGCGCGGTCGTGTTGTAGATCCACTCCAGATCCTTCCGCGGCAGGCCGGTGCAGGCGCAAACGAGGTGGCGAATCTGCACGGATTTCGTCGTCGCATCGCTGCCCAGCCGGAATGCGGGGTAAACTTCGGTGACGGGCTGATCCCAGCGCAGCTTGCCCTCGCTCACCAGTTCGGCCAGCAGCAGCGTCGCCATGCTCTTGGTGTTGGAAGCGATCATGAAGCGGGTATGCGGCCCGACCGGATCGGGCTTGCCCAGCTCCTTCACGCCGACACCGCCTTCATAGACGATCTTGCCGCCCGAATAGAGCGCGAGGCCGACGCCGGGGATGTGCATGGCCTCTGCGTTGCGCTTCACGAAATCGATGAGCACCTGCACCCGCGCAGGATCGAGCGGGTTTGCCGTCTTTCCGGCAAAGCTCTCGCGCGTATAGCCCGCCGGACGCAGGCTCGGCACGATCTGGCCGAGTGCGCCCCCGCGCTTCTCGTAGGTCGCCTCGCTGCCGTCGATAATGATCACGGTCCACGAAGTGCCCTTGCGCCGGGCAATCGCGGTCTGGGCGAGGTGCTCGGCGGGCGACGTCTCGTAGTCGATCACCGCTGCCTCATCCCAGCCGTTGCGCGGCGGGCGAGCGGTCAGCAGCTTGAACGGATGCGCCCGCGCCGGGGCATAGGCCGCCCATGCCGCCGCAGCTGCCGCCTTTGCATCGGCCGCTGCACCGACATCGACGATGACCACGCGGAAATCGGTCTCGGGCGGGCTCAGTGTCAGCACCTTGCCCGCAGCCGCTGCGGTCCAGCTGGCTGGCACCAGCACCGTGGCACCGCCCGGCGCAGTCATCATGGCATCCGCTGCTGCCGAAGCAGCCGCAGGCGGTGTATCCGCCAGTGCAGGCGGCGCGAACGCCACCGCCGAGAGTCCTGCCAGTGCCCCGATCAACCACACCTTGCGCATAAGCTGCCCCTTGCCAAATGAGCACGAGATTGCGCGCAAAGCGCCGCGCTGCCAAGGGCCCAAACCACCGGCTGCGCGCGCAAGCCTCGCCCGCAATGTTGCAGGTTCGCTCCGTTCCCGGTCTGAAGGTGCTGTCGCCCGCGCACCTGGTGCACTGAGGCTACCCGCACGCTGGCGTCAGATGAAGTCTGATTTCTTGATGACGCAGGTGAAGAAGAAATTCATCCCGGCTGAGGACATGTAGCGGTCGAGAAGCATTGCATCCGCAAGGAGCTGCTCATCGCCTTTCTCTCGAAAATTGTTGAGAATATCGTCCAGTGCCAGAGCGTAAATGCAGCCTCCGAGGAAGTCGATCCTTGCGCAGGGTGCCAGATCCCGGATCGCCGGGATGATACTTTCCGAATCCGCGCATTCGGTCGGGTCAATCGCCTGCCAGTGCTCGATGCTGTGCACGTGCGGGCGGCAAGGCAGATATTCGTCGGGCGAAAAAGGGCTGCGCAAGTACTTGTGTGGCAGCGACGCCCGATAAAGTTCGACCCAGTCGAGGACTTGCTGCCCCCATTGCATGCGATTGGGCGGGCAAGCATCGTTGCAGTAGATCGCCCCATCCAGTGAAAGGTTGTCGCGACACCACTCCAGAGTCAGGCGCGTGTCGAACATGTGATGCAGCGAATGGCGCCAATAGATCAGATCGATTTTCGTTTCGTACGGCTGTTCCAAATCAACGAAATTCTTCCTGATGATCCGCTCCGGAGCGATGCCCCGCTCGCGCGCAAATGCTTCGGCGCGGTCCAGCTGCTCGTTGGAGATGTCGCAGAGGATCAGGCGCTCGAAGACCCCCTGCTCCAGCAGCAGTATTTCGTCTTCTGCCGTTCCGCAGCCGATCGAGAGGCCCAGTCCAAGTGTGTCCCGCCCGACCGCGCGCCGGAAGTATTCGGCAGTGTTGTTGCATCCGGTTGCTCTCCACCAGTTTTCATCAACGAGGCGATGAAGAGCAGGACTGTCCCACCAACGCAGCATCAAGCCCGTGTCGGTTTGCGAGGCCATTTGGTCCCAGTGAGATGCAGCTAGTTCGAGAAGTTGCAAGGTCGTTCTCTCGTATCTGGGCGTTAGAAAATCGATATAAGAATGCAGTCACCTGATGCCAAGACCTGAAACTCTCTTAGTATTTCAAAACAATTCCTACCCAAAATAGACCAGTAAAAATTATGACTCATTTTCGCTTTTTTCGAAGATTTCAAAACCCCATAATTTTTACAATTTACGGAGAATTTGTCTGATTTTCATATGGATTGTCGGCCCTGACTTTGTTTATCCGGCCTGCTTGGTGGCGCGTCCCAGTTCCTGGGCGATCCGCCTGGTTCAAAAATTAAGGAAAACTGCAAATATATCTCTCGTAATGTGCGGACAGCGCCCCCGCCATCGAATGCCGCAGCCCATGGTTTTCTGGGATCGCGCAAGCAGCCCCCGGCGCCGGCCCGATACCCGCCCCCTCGCTTTCCGCCGCCTCAGCCGCTATCACGCGCGCCATGGCCAGCCCCCGCTTCTTCATCATGCGCCACGGCGAGACGGTCTATAATGCCGCCCGCCGCCTTCAGGCGAACCACATCCACACGCCGCTGACGGCGCTCGGCGCCCAGCAAGCACATGCCATGGGCAAGGCCTTGCGCGAGACGCTCGGCCACTCCCCCGCCGTCACGCTGCACGTGTCCGAAACCGGCCGCGCGCTGCAGACCGCCGCACTGATCGCGCACGAGCTCGGGATCGACTGGTTCGCCGCCAAGCGCACCCACGATCTCAAGGAGATCGACATGGGTTCGTGGTGCGGCCGGCTCTATGACGATGTCGAGGCCGAAGTCGGCCCCATCGTCATTGCGGATCATCTCCTCCGCCCTGCTCCCGATGGCGAGGACTATCCGATGATTGCCGCGCGCCTCGCCAACTGGCTCGCGGAAGTCGGCGATGCGCCGGGCGACCATGTCGTTGTCATGCACGGCATTTCCAGCCGCGTGCTGCGCGGGATGATGGCGGGCTATCCGGTCCATCGCGATCTCGGCGCCCCGATCGCGCCGTCGCTCGTGCAAGGCTCGATTTCGCTGGTTCAGGATGGCCGCGAGGACGTGCTGTTCGGCTCGGAACGAGGCAGCGAGCACGCCTGATGGGCGAGATCGTCAACCTCCGCCTCGCCCGCAAGGCCGCCGTGCGCCGCACGAAAGCGGCCGAGGCTGCCGCCAACCGCGCCGCGCATGGCCGCACCCGCGCTGAACGCGAACTGGCCAAGGCCGAGACACAGCGCGCCGCCCGCCTGCTCGATGGCGCCAAGCTGGACAACCAGGACTGATGCGCACCACCCACGAAAGCGCCAGCGTCCGCCTCTACCACCTCAGCGACGGCCCCGAAGGCGGCACCGCGCAGACGCTGCTCTATGGCACGCTCGCCGAAGCGCTCGCTCTTGCCGCACAGCAGCCCGAAGAGATCCAGGCCGACCTGTTCATCGCGACCGACAACGACGTCGTCGCCTATCTCGATCTGGTCGATCCGTGAGACGCGCGTTCATTGCCGCCGCCCTGATCTGGGCCGCCCCCGCCTTGGCGCGCGACAGCCTCGGCATCTGGAACACCTGGGGCGCCTTCTCCGACGCCGGCGTTCCGCGCTGCTATGCCATCGCCATGGCCGACAAGGTCGAAGGCCGCGCCAACGAGTTCCAGCCCTACTTCACGGTTGGCAACTGGCCCCGGCGCGGCGCACGCGGCGAAATCCACGTCCGCCTCTCGCGCAAGATCGGCCCGGGCAGCACGGTCACGCTTTCCGTCGGCGGCCAGCGCTTCCAACTGGTTGCCGGTGCTGCCGATGCCTGGGCCGCAGACCGGCGCATGGACGCCGCCGTCGTCGCCGCGATGCGCTCCGCTGCCAGCATGAGCATCACCGCGCGTGGCGGCACTGGCCGCACCTTCACCGATACCTACACGCTGGCCGGTGCGGCCTCCGCGATGGACGCCGCCTTGCTCGGCTGCGCGCAGAACTAAGGCCGGTTTGCACGCAGGGGTCCTTCGCCCTATATGCGCTCGATGCAGCAGATAGCGCCCCAGATTACCCCTATGCCGATCCCGGGACTGATCGATCCCGTCCCCGTCCCCCGTGAGGTGACGCCGCGCGCCGATGGCCGGGTGGACCTCATCGGCCTCAGTCGCAAGCAGATCACCGCCGTGTTCGAGGAAGCCGGGCTCGATGCCAAGGCCGCCAAGCTGCGCGCCAAGCAGGTGTTCCACTGGCTCTATCACCGCGGTGTCACCGATTTCGACGCCATGACGGACATCGCCAAGACCATGCGCCCGTGGCTGGCGCAGCGCTTCGTGATCGGGCGGCCGGACGTGGTCGAGGCGCAAGTCTCGAACGACGGCACGCGCAAGTGGCTGCTGCGCACGGCCGACAACCACGATTTCGAGATGGTGTTCATCCCCGATGCCACGCGCGGCACGCTCTGCGTTTCGAGCCAGGTCGGCTGCACGCTCAATTGCCGCTTCTGCCACACCGGCACGATGCGCCTCGTGCGCAATCTCACCCCGGGCGAGATCGTAGGCCAGGTCATGCTCGCGCGCGATGTGCTGGGCGAATGGCCGCGCGGTTCCATGGCCGGGCTGGATTTTGATGACGCCGAGGACGACGAGGCGACCGACTACACCCCCGATGGCCGCCTCCTCACCAACATCGTGATGATGGGCATGGGCGAACCGCTCTACAATTTCGACCACGTCCGCGATGCGCTCAAGGTCGTCATGGATGGCGACGGTCTCGCTCTCTCGAAACGCCGCATCACGCTCTCGACCAGCGGCGTTGTCCCGATGATGGCCCGCGCGGGCGAGGAAATCGGCGTCAACCTTGCCGTCTCCCTCCACGCCGTCACCAAGGACGTGCGCGATGAAATCGTGCCGATCAACCGCAAGTACGGCATCGAGGAATTGCTGCAGGCCTGCGCCGACTATCCCGGCGCTTCCAACGCCCGCCGCATCACGTTCGAATATGTGATGCTGAGGGACAAGAACGACCGCGACAGCGATGCGCACGAACTTGTCCGCCTGATCAAGCACTATGGCCTCCCCGCCAAGGTGAACCTGATCCCGTTCAATCCCTGGCCCGGCGCGCCCTACGAATGCTCGACGCCCGAGCGCATCAAGAGCTTCGCCAAGATCGTGTTCGATGCGGGCATTTCGGCCCCGGTGCGCACCCCACGCGGCCGCGATATCGATGCCGCCTGCGGGCAGCTCAAGACCGCGGCCGAACGCAAGTCCCGCGCCGAAGTCGACCGGCTCCTCGAAGAGAAGCAGGCCGCGCTCGGGTGAGAGGGTTTAACTGGCGGAATAGCCGCTCGACAGACGGAATACCGTCTGGAGAGTCGCACCGTTGACATAGCGGACGCGGTACAGCGTCGCTGTGCCAACCGCGCCGCATACCCGGACAACGATGTTCGCCGCACCATTTGCTACAACCGCCTGGCTCAGGATCGGCTGATACGTAGCGCCCGTATCGAGCGACTGTTCGATGAACAGCGTGCCAGCCTGATCTGCATAGGCCGTTGCGGCGAAAAACTCATATTGCGCCGCGCTGCTCGCCCGCCCGGTCCCGGTGAAAGTAGCACCAGCAGCCAGCGGGGTGGTGCTGTCGGTGAAGCCGGTACCAGCGTTGACCGTACCGGAAACGGTCGCGGTACCGGTCACCGAAACGCTACCGATTCCCGCGCCGCTGCCTGCCAGCGAGACACTGGTCGAAGGTGCCACCTGCTGCTTCTGACTGAGCACTACGGTCACGGTGCCGCTACCGTAGGTGGAGACGCGCGCTCGCACGAAGGCTGCTGAGGAGACATACGTGTAGATGCCGGCAGATGTCGATGTCCCGCCCGGCGATGCAGACGTTGATGCGGCATTGATGACGGGAAGCGTGACCCAGTTGGTTCCGTCGTTAGACTGCTCGTAAGTGATCGTGCAGGTCGTGCCGGCGCTGGTCACGTGGAACGAGCCGCCCATATAGAGGTTGTTGCTCGCTGTAACCAGCGTCGCCGCCGAAGTTACGCTGCCCGAAACCGTCGAGCCCTCGCTGCACGAACGATAGATCGCCGAAAGCCAGCCTGTGATGCCGGTGCCGCCGCTGGGCATCGCCGTGCCGGTGATGGCGGTCGCAGCCGGTTCGAGGTTGGCAAGATCGCTGGCTGGCCCGACCGAAAGACTGGCGGCAGATGTCTTGGTCCCCAGGCTCGCGGGAAGCTGCCCGGAGATCGCCGTCAGCGCCGTGTTGGTCGCAGTCTGGTTGGCGGCCGTTGCGGCCCCGGTCGGCAATGGCAGGCTGGCGGCACTGATCGCCTGCGTGCCCACACTGCCCGAGATGGCGACTGGCAGGGGGGCGGCGACACTAACGGTCTGGGCGGTGCCATCGGCATTGGTGAACGCCACGGCATTGGCAGGCGCGAACAGCGCAGGGAAGGTAACCGGCGGATTGGGCATGAAATCTCTCCAGACTGGGATGGCAAGTTCAAAACTAACCTATTTGGTTCTTGTAGGAAAGTCTTTTGAACCACTCCACCAATCCGTCGCGCCCCGCCCTCGCCTCGTCGCCTTTGCAGGTGTGTTCATCTTCGGTTGGGCATCAGCCCCGCAAATGCATGAAATCGGATCCGTCACGACAACGAACATCGAAAGGGACGTTTTTCATGAACAAGTTTCTTACCGCCGCCGTGCTCGCCGCAACCACACTCGGTGCCGTTCCGGCGCTCGCCGATCCGCCGCGGTGGGCACCCGCCCATGGCCGCCGCGCCCATAACGGCGAGTACGACCAGTATGGCCGCTACGTTCAGCCGCGCCCCCTCAGCAGCCGCGATCAGGTCTGGCGCGGACGCGATGGCCGCTACTACTGCAAGCGCAGCAACGGCACGACCGGCCTCGTGATCGGCGCTGTCGGCGGCGCGCTGCTCGGCCGCACGATCGACACCCGCGGCGACCGCACGGTCGGCACGCTGCTCGGCGCGGCCGGCGGCGCACTGCTTGGCCGCGAGATCGACCGCAGCGGCTCGCGCTGCCGTTGATGCAACTCAGTTATGCGCTGCGCGGCTTGCCCGCGCAGCGCCCGCGCATCATACGCCGCAAGCGCGGGTAAACTGGTCAACGAGGTCGCGCCGATGTCCATGATTCTGCTTGATGCCGCGCTGCGCCGTCTGGTGAAGCACGGCACCCTGACGCTCACGGAAAGCTCAGGTCGGCAGCGCCGCTATGGCACCGCCACGGCGGGTTGGCCTGATCTCGGGCTCAAGCTCCATGATGCGCGCGTTCCCGGCGCCATTGCCCGCAATCCCAGCCTCGGCATGGCCGAATGCTTCATGGATAGGCGAGTCAGTATCGAGAACGGCGACATCATGGATTTCGTCGGCTTCATCCGGCGCAACAACCCGTGGGAAAAGGGCGGCGATCTCGACAATCTCAATCTGTTCGACAAGGCCCGCGTCGCCATCACTGGCCGGCTCGACCAGATCAACCAGCGCCGCTCCTCAAAGCGCAACGTCGCGCATCACTACGATCTCGATGACCGACTCTACGACCTGTTCCTCGATCCTGCGCGCCAGTATTCCTGCGCCTATTGGGACGAAGGCGTCACCACGCTGGAAGAAGCCCAGCTCGCCAAGATGGAGCACATAGCCGCAAAGCTGGACCTCAAGCCCGGCATGCGCGTGCTCGATATCGGCTGTGGCTGGGGCGGCCTCGCGCTCCACCTCCACAAGATCTCCGGCGCTGCCACCCACGGCATTTCGCTCAGCGTCGAGCAGATTGGCTATGCCAAGGCCTGGGCGGAGCGCGAAGGCGTGGCGGACAAGGTCACCTTCTCCCTGACTGACTACCGCGACCAGCAGGGCCCGTTCGACCGCATCGTCTCGGTTGGCATGTTCGAGCATGTCGGCGTGCCCAATTACGAGACCTTCTTCCGCAAGTGCCACGATCTGCTCGCGGTCGATGGCGTGATGCTGCTCCATACCATCGGCCGCGCCGGTCCGCCCAACATCACCGACGACTTCACGCGCAAGTACATCTTCCCCGGCGGCTACATCCCCTCGCTGAGCGAGACGATGAAGGCGATCGAGCCGTGCAAGCTGATGCTTACCGATTGCGAGATCCTGCGCCGCCACTACGCCCTCACCCTGCGCGAATGGTACAAGCGCTGCGCCGAGCAGGAAGAAACGATCACCCGCATTTACGACGGCCGCTTCTTCCGCATGTGGCAGTTCTACCTCGCTGGTGCGGCGACGGGCTTCGAGCATGGCGATCTGGTCAATTTCCAGCTCCAGATCGTGCGCAACCGCGATGCCCTGCCACTGACCCGGAACTACATCAACGAGACCGAACTGGCCTACCGCGCCGCACGCCGAGGCTGACGAGCGCCCAACAGGTTGCACCACGCGCGCTGCCCTGCTAGCCGCCGCGCCATTCTGCACCTGCCTACGGGAAACCCGCTGCCATGTCCGATATCAAGCGCGTCGTCCTCGCCTACTCCGGCGGCCTCGATACCAGCGTCATCCTCAAGTGGCTGCAGGTGACGTACGGCTGCGAAGTGGTGACCTTCACCGCCGATCTCGGCCAGGGTGAAGAGCTGGCCCCCGCCCGCGCCAAGGCCGAACTGATGGGCGTGAAGGCAGAGCACATCTACATCGACGACCTGCGCGAGGAATTCGTGCGCGATTTCGTCTTCCCGATGATGCGCGCCAACGCCCGCTACGAAGGCGATTACCTCCTCGGCACCTCGATTGCCCGCCCGCTCATTTCCAAGCGCCTGATCGAGATCGCCCGCGAAACCGGCGCCGATGCAGTCGCCCACGGCGCCACCGGCAAGGGCAACGATCAGGTGCGTTTCGAGCTTTCGGCCTATGCGCTGGAGCCGGGCATCAAGGTGATCGCCCCGTGGCGCGAATGGGACCTCACCAGCCGCACCGCCCTTATCGCCTGGGCCGAAGCGCACCAGATCCCCGTGCCCAAGGACAAGCGCGGCGAAAGCCCGTTCTCGACCGACGCGAACCTTCTCCACACCTCGTCCGAAGGCAAGGTGCTGGAAGATCCGTGGCAGGAGACGCCGGACTACGTCTACAGCCGCACCGTCAATCCCGAAGACGCGCCGGACCAGCCGGAATACATCACCATCGATTTCGCCAAGGGCGACGGCGTTGCCCTCAACGGCGAGGCGATGTCGCCCGCCACGCTGCTCGCCGCGCTTAATGATCTGGGCCGCAAGCATGGCATCGGCCGCCTCGATCTCGTCGAGAACCGCTTCGTCGGCATGAAGAGCCGCGGGATGTACGAGACCCCGGGCGGCGAGATCTATGCCCGCGCGCACCGCGGCATCGAAAGCATCACGCTGGACCGCGGCGCGGCGCACCTCAAGGACGAGCTGATGCCGAAGTACGCCGAGCTCATCTACAACGGCTTCTGGTTCAGCCCGGAGCGCGAGATGCTGCAGGCCGCCATCGACCACAGCCAGGCCAACGTGAACGGCACCGTCCGCCTCAAGCTCTACAAGGGCAACGCATCGGTCGTCGGCCGCAAGTCGCCCGACAGCCTCTATTCGGAACGCCACGTGACGTTCGAGGACGATGCCGGCGCCTACGACCAGAAGGACGCGGCGGGCTTCATTAAGCTCAATGCCCTGCGCCTCCGCCTTCTGGCGCAGCGCGGGCACTGAGCCCCGCTTCGAATCGTCACAAAACTAAAACAAAGCGGATCCCGCAGCTTGCGGAGTTGTCCACCAGCAAGTGCGCTGCCTGTGGATAACTTCGCATTTTTGCGCTTGTGCGACTCATGGTCGAGGCGCAGCATCTGTCTTGTCGAGAGGGAAATGAAGCTAGAGAAAGGCGCCGCAAGGCACTGAGTAACAAGCAGAAATTGACCGATCGGGCCGGACAGGAAAGTATGCAGTGAAACCAGTTCCAGCGTGCTGAGGCGCGCTCTGGAGGGGGTGGACCCGCACACCGGAAAGCCCGGTTCCGGATGCCGGAATGGCGTCCCGATGCAAAGCAGAAGCGGCAAGGCCGATGGTCGCAAGACCGGGGGCATGGACCGGCGGAAGCAGAGCAAGGGGCAGCACGCCAGATCGCGCGGAAGGGCCCTTGCCTCCCCCGAGGGAGTACGTCCGAAAGCGAGGCCGCAAGGCCGGACCAGAGGGAGCGTCGCCGGAAGGACGGGACAAGGAAACACGCTCGGAGCGGCAGGAAACGCGGCAACGCGTGGACTGTGGTACGGGCACCGGCAATGAGCACCAGCAATGGTCTGGCCCATGTGGCCAGCAACTGCAGGCGCCGCAGGACTGAAGGCTGAGCAAGAAGGAAGCGCCTGCCACGCAGGACGGACCGGACGGCTGAGCGAACTGGAAGATCTCGTCCACGCGGATGGGAACCGAAGGGCAGGGAACGGCGGCACGACGCAGGCAGGCTCAGGCGCTGGATAGCCAGAGTGCCAGCAGCGGCGACAGTGGGGGCCGGCAGCAATGCCGGCCCCCATTTGCTTTGGGCATCGAGGGGAGCCGGCAGCAATGCCGGCCCCCATTTGCTTTGGGCATCGGAGGGAGCCGGCAGCAATGCCAGCCCCATTTGCGTCTGGTCCCTGAGTCGCCTCAGCCGAATGAGTCGGGCCGAAGTCCCGTGGCGGGACAAGTTGACGCAGTTGACACAGTCCTGAGCTAAAAATGTCGCCCTCTGATGCGGCCGATCCGGCACGCCCGGCCGGGGGCGGAAACAGCGGATTTGCGTTGGAATGGCCGGCATCGGGAGACCATGCCGCAGGGCAATGCCTGTAGGACAGCGGTTTATAAATAACAGACGCGTCTGTTATTTATGCAGCGTGATCTGGCTTGGTGGTCTGGGCAATCAACCGCGCTCGGCGGGGACAATGGCGCTTTGGCCTGAGTCTTGAGAAGATTCAGGATTGATCGGTCGCCGTCATTCCGAACAAAATCAGAGAACGTCTGCAAGTGGGACGTCCTAGCCGCTTGCCCACTCTCGTTGAAACGACCGGAATTTTGGCCAGCGGACATAACTCGGATGCGAAACTCGAATCGCACTTTGTCGTGATCCGGAACTCGGGCAGCAGCGATCGGGTATTTTGGCTGTGCGCCTAAGATCTACCTTTTCGTCTGGCGGCGGGCAACTGCGTCGCATTTTCATCCATCGATTGCCGCATCCGTAAAGTAATTGACCGATCCAATATCGCCCTAACAGAACTCTCGACATTGCGAAAATTGATCCGAGACATGAATGCTACAGGACCCAGTGTCACAAATAGTCTGCCAAATACTTCGTCAGCAAAACTGCTCGATATTATACTCACCCCTTGGAAATCAATGATCAGAGCAAAGGTAGGTTCGGCGCGCAATAGATTTTCTATAAGTATTCTTGTTCCGCTTCCACCTTCCCGGGAAGAAAAGGAAGCACATTCATCTGTCATCTTGAATACAAATTCCCGCTCACCTTCTCCCTCATATTGCTTTTCTAGGTAATCGAAACCGGGCTCGTGGACTTTTCCTTTAAACGTGAGTGCATTCTCAATGAGTCGTTCATCATCGCAGCCAATACGGCAGACAACTAGCGTCCCAGGGTAGAAGAAACCGTCTCGTTTGCTTGTCCACAAAGAATCAGGCCCTTCCGCGAAGAGGCTGCCTCTACCTGAGTGGATTTCAAATTTTCCATTTGAAAGTGTTGCAACACGAAAGCTACCAAACAAACCGTTGCCCTGATTAGTCAAATGATTGCGCGTCACACCCTCCTGAATAGCTCTTTCCAGCGCCCGAACATCTGTTTTTTCTCCTAGTGAATTCTTGATCCCAATTCCGGTATCGGCCACCACGAACTCGACCATCTGTCGGCCATCTACAATCATTGTGCTAGCCTGGATCACGCCACCCATCGCCGATTGAGCGTGATTGAGGACGTTGTCGGTAATCTCGCCAACAGACCATTCCAAAGCGGCAAGTTGCTTTCTGTTGAGCGGCACCGCTTTGAGGATCATCGACATAACGCGGTCCACTGCCGCCGTGTGTTCCGCTGTAGTTCTGTAGGCGGATGCAGGTAGATGGCCATCACCGTCAAATGTCGAGGCCTCGTGCTCAACATCGTTTATTAGGTGCGACCAGTTGGCATTATGAAATATCGATCTGGCCGACTGCTGCTCAGGAAGAACTAGATCGAAAGAAATTCCTCTTTTGCGGAACTCTCGAATGATAGCAATGGCTGGAACCATAAACGTTTCGCGTACCGGATAGGCGTCTGAAAAATCTAAAGTTACGTCTTTATAGCCTTGCTTCGTCGCCACGTTGTGGACGCTACCGGCAAAGCTAAAGATGTCACGCGATCCCAAAGCGCCAGCCATCGTTATTGAACCGTCACCCCATGTGATCCGCCGTTCGTTATTACTGCCCACTCTCATATTCTGCCTTAAGGTATTTGCAGCTCGAACGGCCGCCGATCATAGAACATCGCCAAACGAGGGAGGATGAGCAAGGGGTCATGGTAGCCAATCTGAATCTCAACGCATTCCTTTGGCGGTTCGTGTGGAAGTGGCCGATTTTCATAGCAGCAGCCGTTCCGAGGTCCGAGCGTTGGTCACCAGGGTTGGTCGCTACCTGCGCTTGGTAGCCATGATGATCACATGCTGTTCGGATTGCCCGGTGGGGGATGAACCTGCGCCGCGATCGGTCTCGATCACGCTGACCGCGAAGCCGCTGCGGGCGAGTGCTCCGGCGAATCTGTCGTCGTGGGACGCGGACCAGACGCCGAGTATACCGCCTTCCTTCAAGGCGGACCATGCGGCTGCTACGCCTTCGCGGGAATAGAGCCAGTCGTTCGCGCCGCGGGTGAGGCCTTCGGGTCCGTTGTCGACGTCGAGCAGGATGCAATCGTAGCCTTGCTCTGCCGAGGCGATCAGATAGGCCACGTCGTCCTGCACCAGTTGCACGCGCGGATCATCGAGGCAGCCATCGGTAATGCGGGCCATCGGCCCTTTGGCCCACTCGACGATCTTGGGGACGATTTCCGCGACCGTCACTTCGGCATCGTGTCCGAGCACCCGGAGCGCGGACCTGAGCGTGTAGCCCAGGCCGTAGCCGCCGATGAGCATGTGCACCGGGTGGCGGCCGCCGAGTTCGGCGCAGACCGCGCTGGCGAGCACGCCTTCGGAGGCCGAAAGGTCTGTGCTCATCAGTTCGGTGTCGTCGAGGAGGATCGCGAAATCCGTGCCATTGCGGATCAGGCGCAGCCTGCTCCCATCCGGAACGAAAGCGGTGTCGACGAGGTGCTCGCCGGCGTTCAAAGCGGACATGCCGGTGGCACTGGCGGGATGCTTCAAGCGCTACTTCTTGCGTGCCTTGCGGGCCGCATACCTGGCGTCCCGAGCGGCCTTGCGCTCTGCTTCGGTAGGGACAGGCGCGACCTTGGCCGCGCGTTCGGCCTTTTCGGCAAGTTCCTGCGCCTTTTTCGCCTTGAGCTGCTCGCGCTTTTCGGCCTGCAGCTTTTCGCGCGCCTCAGCCGCGGCCAAGCGCTGCGCCTGCACTGCGGGGTCCAGCGGGGTGCGGGCCTTGAGCTTTGCGAGGGCGTTTTCCCGCGCTGACGCTGCCGCCGCGCGCCGGGCGTCGAGCCCGGGTTCCTTGTAACCTGCCATAAACGGGATTGTCTCCGAAGGGGGCGCCTGCTGTTCCGTGTGATGGGATCGCAATCCGCCGGGATGCATCTGGTGGCGAGCGACGCCTACGCCTGAAAGCTCAATCGGCGTGGCGGCGTGGCTGCACCGACATTGTCGCCCCTACGCCGTGTCGCAGCCCATGTCACGGATTGTTGTGTGACGGGATCCACGCTGGGTGCACGCCGCTGGCCGAAAGCGGCAGGGCATGGCGGTGAATTTGGGCTTGCGCCCTGGGGGTAGTATCCGCGAGGAGGGACGCGATGTTTGCCCGCCTTCGCCATGCTTTTGCCCCTCTGCTTGCGGTTCTGCTGCTGTCCGCCATCGGCGTGCACGCGGCGGTGCCGGCGCGGGCGCTTGAGCAGGTTCGCGGTTCGGCCTTCAGCGCGGCGACAACCGACGTTGCGGTGCTGGCGAACCATCGGCCCGCCGAACGGGCGGCGGTGCAGCTTGATCCTGTCTGGCCGCCAACGGATGACGGGCTGCTTCCTGTTATTCCGGCCAATCCGCTCAGCGCTGCAGTGGTCAGCCCGCTTCCGCAGCTTTTCACGCCGCTCCATCCGGTCCGGGCACGGCCGGCACAGCCCCGAGCGCCTCCCGCTTATTGAGCCTCACCACGCCGTCTTCCCGCGGGAAGCGCAGAGCTCAATTTGATGAGGAAAACCCCCATGGAAAACAACAACGACGGTGCTCCGAGCGCGGAGCGCCGCGAACGCATCATTACGCTTCTCGAACAGTACCCGAGGCTGGGTAGCGACGAACTGGCTGAACTGCTTCGATGGTTCAGGAAGGAGGCGTCGGCGCTCGATGTCGGGCTGATCGCCAGTGATCACCGGGTGGCTGCGCAGTATGAAGGCCTCAAGCAGGACCATCTCGACCGCACGACGGGCGGCGATGTGTTGTGGATGACGGCCTTCGCCGCCACCGGGTTTGCCGCGCTGGCGCTGCTGGTCTGGTCCGTGCTTTGAAGGCCAGCCTGGGCGCGTCAGACCGCGCCCAGGCTGCTTCTGCGTGCCCTCAGCCTTTGGCGAGCTGGCCGCGCACCGCGCCGGCGGGGAAGTCTGCGGTGTGGATGTTGACGTAGTAGCCGGCCGGGTTGGCGACGATGGGCTTGAGCTTCTCGGGTTCGACCGCGATGCACATGTCGCTGCCCTTGCCGGTGACGTCGAGGGTGATCACCGGTCCGCCGTTGACGCCAGTGGCGCCGGTGTGGACGTGGGCCATGGTCGGGGCGGCAATCTTCTCGCCGTAGAGCGTGTAGCAGAAATCGCCGGTTTCGGTGTTGATCTCGACGCGGAAGGCGCCGTTGCCTTCGGGGGCGCCGCCACCCGTTTCGTTGGCGCCAGCGAGGGTAGCGGTGAGGACCACCGTTTCGGCCGCAGCCGCGACGGGGGCAAGCGCGAGCGCGGCAGCGCCCAGCGTGAGGATGAGGGCGGGAGCGGAAACCTTGGTCATCGCATCTTCTCCATGCAGGCGGGCGCGGCCAAGGCCTTCAGGCAAGTCTTATGGACTCGGGCCAAGTTTCCGCGCGCTGGGCGATCCTACGCCTCCCGGCCGCGCGCGCAAAGGTTTGTCTCAGAAGCTCTTGGGGAGGCCCAGCACGTGGGTGGCGACGTGGCTGAGGATGAGGTTCGAGGAGATCGGGGCGACCTGGTAGAGCCGGGTTTCGCGGAACTTGCGCTCGATATCATATTCCTCGGCGAACCCGAAGCCGCCGTGGGTCTGGACGCACATGTCCGCCGCGAACCATGAGGCTTCGGAGGCGAGGAGCTTGGCCATGTTGGCCTCGGTGCCGGCGGTTTCGCCTGCATCGAACTTCGCGGCGGCGTCCGCCACCATCTGCGCAGCAGCGGTGGTCTGGATATAGGCGCGGGCGATGGGGAACTGGACGCCCTGGTTCTGGCCGATGGGACGCCCGAACACGCTGCGGTCCTTGGCATAGGCGGCGGCGCGATCAATGAAGAAGCGCGCGTCCCCGATGCATTCGGAAGCGATGAGGATGCGTTCGGCGTTCATGCCGGAGAGGATGTAGCGGAAGCCATCGCCTTCCTTGCCGATGAGGTTTTCGGCAGGGACCGAGAGGTCGTCGAAGAACAGCTCGGTCGTGGCGTGGTTGAGCATCGTGCGGATCGGGCGGATGGTGAGGCCATTGCCGACGGCTTCGCGCAGATCGACGAGGAGGACGCTCATGCCCTCGGTCGGGCGGGCGCATTCCTCGCGCGGCGTGGTGCGCACGAGGAGGACCATGAGATCGGAATGTTCGGCGCGGCTGATCCAGATCTTCTGGCCGTTCACGATGTAGCGGTCGCCATCACGGCGGGCGAAGGTCTTGAGGCGCGTGGTATCGGTGCCGCTGGTGGGTTCGGTGACGCCGAAGGCCTGCAGGCGCAGATCGCCGCGCGCGATGGCGGGGAGATAGCGCTCCTTCTGCTCGGCGGAACCGTGGCGCAGGAGGGTGCCCATCGTATACATCTGCGCATGGGCGGCGCCGCCGTTGCAGCCGGAGCGATGGACTTCCTCGAGCACAGCCGTCGCCGCCGCGAGGCCGAGGCCGGAGCCGCCGTAAGCCTCGGGCACGAGGACCGAAAGCCAGCCTTCCTGCGCGAGCGTGGTGACGAATTCGGTGGGGTACGTCCGGTCGCGGTCAAGCGCTTGCCAGTAGCTGCCAGGGAAACGCGCGCAGAGCTTGCGCACGCCTTCGCGCAGGTCTGCAAAGGTTTCGTCGCCGCTCATATGCCTCTCCCGCAAACGCTTGTCGGGTATGGCTATTGCCTGACTTGGCCGCGCCGTAAAGCCGGGGATTGAGGCACTTTGGGGTGCAAATTTGCTAGTGCTTGCTCAAGCGGCTGCGTTCGCGGCGCAAGTACAGGAAGAGCATGATGAACACCGGGATGATGACAAGTGCGGCGAACAGGTCGTGCTCGACATGGACGCCGAACAGCGCGAGGCCGCCGCTGAGGTAGGCCAGAAGCGAGACCGCGTAGTAGGTGATCGCGACGGTGGAGAAGCCCTCGACAAGGTGCTGGAGGCGCAGCTGGGTGCGGGTTGCGCTTTCGAGGGACTTCAGGAGCTGGCCGTTCTGATCCTCGATGCGCGTTTCGATCCGGGTGCGCAGCAGGGACGTGAGCTGGGCGGAGCGCTCGGCAAGTTCCTGCTGGCGGCGCACCACGGTCTCGCACGTGCGGATCGCGGGGTAGAAGCGGCGCTGGGTGAAATCGGCAAGGCTGGCGAAGCCGGGGATCGCGACGGGGGCCAGCGTGGCAAGGCGTTCATCGACAAGGCGCGCATAGGCGGCGGTGGCGCTGAGGCGGTAGCGCGTGTCGGAGGCGATGGTGCCGAGTTCGAGGCTCATGGCGCAGAGCGAATCGAGCAGGTCGTTGTCGGAAATTTCGTCCGAATCGAGTTTGCGCCCGAAGGCGCGCAGTTCCTCTTCGGCGGCATCGAGCTTGCCCCACACCGCGCGGGCAACGGGGAGCCCGAGGAGCGCCATGTTGCGATAGTTGCCGAGCTCCTGCAGCGACTGGACCGCGCGGGCGAGATCGACGGGCCCGAGCTGTCCAGCCGCGACGACGAGATGGCCGTAGCCTTCGTCCTTGATGCGGAAATCGGAAGACAGCCGCGCGCCGCCGCCGAAATCGCAGCAGACCAGTTCGGCCGGGTCGACGTCGAACTGGGCCATGCGCGCGGCAGCGGCGGCGGCATCCGCTTCGATATCGATGAGCGTGGCGCGCAGGACTTCGCCTGGCGCGCTTTCCGCCCAGGCGCGGGCTTCGGCAAGGAGCGGGGCATCGGGACGGGCGAAGACGGTGAGCGTGGTCGCCTCGCTATGGCGTTCCCAGGTGAACAGGAGACCGTCTGCAAGGATGCCTTGCATGTGGCGCTGGCCGGGCTCGGCCGCAAAGGCGGGCCCGCCGCGAAACGGGGGCAGACCTTCGGAGGGACCCACATTCGATGCCAGCCGCAGGATCTGGACGATCGACATCGGCGGCGAGATCGGCGGCCAGCGCCTGAGGTGCATTTCGCCGACGATCTCACGCCGCAGCCGGTGTTCGTTGAGCATGGCCTTGGCACTCCCGTCCGGCGCGCATGACGCCGGGCCAAAAAAGTTGGATGACACCAGATGGAATCGTGGCCCCGGACTGGGCTCCGGGCTTTGGCTTTCTTCGGGCGCAGCGCAGGAAGAGCAGCCAAACCCCGTGTCGAGCACGGGGTGACGGGAAGAAATCCACGTCACGTCATCAGGCTCTGGTGTCTCACAGCACGCTTGCCCTTACAACCCGCATAGTCCAGATTGGTTGACACCATGAACCGTTTCCCCTTCTCCGCCATCGTCGCGCAAGACGAAATGAAGCAGGCCCTGCTGCTGGCCGCTGTCGATCCTGCCATCGGAGGCGTGATGGTCTTCGGTGACCGCGGGACGGGAAAATCGACGGCAGCGCGGGCACTTGCGGCGATCCTGCCGCCTATCGTCGCGGTGGAAGGGTGCCGGTTCGGCTGCGCGCCGGTGGATGCTGGCACCTGTCCAGATCCCTGTACATCGAAGAAGACGGCGAAGCGCGCGGTGCCCTTCGTGGACCTGCCGCTGGGCGCCACGGAAGACCGTGTGATCGGCGCGCTCGATCTGGAGCGCGCGCTGCGTTCGGGCGAAAAGCGCTTCGAGCCGGGGCTGCTGGCCAAGGCGCACCGGGGCTTTCTCTATATCGACGAGATCAACCTCCTGGAGGATCACCTCGTCGATCTGCTGCTCGATGTGGCGGCATCGGGCGAAAATCTTGTCGAGCGCGAGGGGCTTTCGGTGCGGCACAAGGCGAAGTTCGTGCTGATCGGCAGCGGCAATCCGGAAGAAGGCGAACTGCGGCCGCAATTGCTCGACCGGTTCGGGCTTTCGGTGGAAGTGCGCACGCCGCAGACGCTGGATGCGCGAGTGGAAATCATGCGGCGCTGCGCCGCGCATGAACGCGATGCGGCGGCGTTTTGCGAGGAGTGGGCGCCGGCGGACGCCAAGATCGTGCGCAAGATTGCGCGGGGACGGACACGGCTGCCGACGATCGAGACGCCGGATGAAGTGCTTTATGACGCCTCGCGGCTGTGCATGGCCTGCCGCGCCGATGGCCTGCGCGGCGAACTGACGCTGATGCGCGCGGCGCGGGCACAAGCGGCGCTGGAAGGTGCGGCGACCGTGCAGCGCAAGCACGTGATCGCAGTGGCCCCGATGGCGCTGCGCCACCGGTTGCGGCGCGATGTGCTGGACGAAACGGGCTCGACCACGCGCATCGAGCGCGCGGTGGCAGAGGTTTTTGGATGACCACGAACCAGGCGCCCGTCGCACAAGACGCGGCGCTGGCGCTGCGCGCCTTTGCGCTCTGGCCTGCCGGGTTTGGCGGCCTGTGGCTGCGCGGACCTGGCCCCGCGCGCGATGCGCTGGTCGAGCGGCTGGGGAGCGCAGTGGCGCTGAAACGGATGCCCGCACATATCGATGGCGAGCGGCTGCATGGCGGGATCGATCTCGCGGCCAGCCTCGCGGCGGGGCGGAGTGTTTCGCGCACCGGTTTTCTGCAGGAAGCGCGCGGCGCGGTGGTGATCGCGCCGCTGGCGGAGCGGATCACGCCCGCGCTGGCCGGGAGCGTGGCGCAGGCGCTCGATCATGCCGAGCCGGCGGAGCGCTTCGGGCTGGTGCTGCTGGATGACGGGGCCGAACGCGATGAAGTGCCGCCGCTGAGCCTGACCGAGCGCGTGGCATTTGCCTGCGATCTGGGAAGCACTGCGCCGGGCGCGCTGGCGGCGACCGAACTTCCGGCCCCCCTCGCCTCTCCAGCAGAGCTTCCGGCGTGCAGCGCGGAAGGATTGGAAGCGCTGGCGGCGGTTTCGCTGGCGCTGGGGGTTCATTCCGGGCGGGCCTTGCGCTTTGCCGCGCTGACGGCGGGTGCCAGCGCGCGGCTCGACGGGCGCGCCTTTGTGCAGGAAAGCGATCTGGCGGCGGCGGCGCGGCTGGTGCTGGCCCCGCGCGCGACACAGCTGCCGCCTCCACCGTCCGAGACTGAGGCCGAGGAGGATGAGGCGCCCCCCCCTCCCCCGCCACCTGAAAACGAGGCCGACACTCCCGGCGACGAGGAGCGCGAGGATAGCGGCGTGCCCGATCCCGATCAGCTGATCGAAGCTGCTGCGGCTGCGATCCCGCCGGGGCTGCTTGAAGCGCTGGCCGATGGGCGGACCCGGCGCGGCGCTGGCAGCGGGGGCGGAGCGCGGCATTTGTCGCCGCTCAGGGGCCGTCCGCTGGCGGCGCGGCAGGGGCTTCCGCGCGGCGGCGCGCGGCTGGCGCTGATTGATACCTTGCGCGCGGCGGTGCCGTGGCAGGCCTTGCGGCGCGCAGAAGGCGAGACGCGCCCGGGCCTGCGCATCATGAAGGATGACGTGCGGGTGCGGCGCTTCGAGGCACGCAGTGCCTCGGTCACGATCTTCGCGGTCGATGCTTCAGGCTCGGCAGCGTTTACCCGGCTGGCGGAGGCCAAGGGCGCGGTCGAGCTGCTGCTGGCGCAGGCCTATGTGAAGCGCACCGAAGTCGCGCTCGTGGCGTTTCGCGGGCAGGACGCGCAAGTGCTGCTGCCGCCGACGCGCTCGCTGACCCGTGCGCGGCGGGCGCTGACGGAATTGCCGGGCGGCGGCGGCACTCCGCTGGCAGCCGGGCTGTCGATGGTCTGCACGCTGGGCTCGGGCCTTACGCGGCGGGGCTATACGCCGCTGCTGGTGGTGCTGACCGACGGGCGCGGGAATATCGCGCTGGATGGCAGCACCAACCGCGCGGCGGCGACCGAGGATGCGCTCAAGGCCGGGCGCGCGATTGCGGCAGCGGGGCTGGCGGGCGTGGTGATCGACATTTCGCCCCGCCCTCGCCCGGAAGCCGCTGCCGTGGCTTCGGCCATGCGGGCGCGCTATGTGCCGCTGCCGCAAGCGAATGCGGCGACGCTGAGCAAGGTGATCGGGGCGCTGACATGAGCCTAATTCCATGAGCAGGGCGCTGGTCTGGGAGACGGACGGGCGGGACTGGCCGCACCGCGAGACCAGCCGGTTTGTGCAGGCGGGGCCGCTGACGTGGCATGTGCAGGAAATGGGTTCCGGGCCAGTTGTGGTGCTGCTCCACGGCACTGGTGCGGCGACGCATAGCTGGCGGCATCTGATGCCGCTGCTGGCAATGGAGCACCGCGTGATCGCGATGGACCTGCCGGGGCATGGCTTTACGCGCGGGCGGCCTTCGGGCGGGCTGACGCTTCCGGGCATGGCGGCGGCGGTGAGCGGCTTGCTCGACAAGCTGGAGGTGCGGCCGGAGCGGCTGATCGGACATTCCGCCGGCGCAGCGATTGCGCTCAGGATGGTGCGCGATGGTTTCGTGGTGCCGGAGGTGATCGGCCTCAATGCCGCGCTCTCGCCGTTTCCGGGGTTTTTCGCGCCGCTGTTTCAGGGTCTTGCTCGTGCACTTGTGCTCAATCCGCTGGTGCCGCGCCTGTTTGCCGCGAGTGCGCGGACTTCGGGCGATACCGGGCGGCTGCTGGTCCGCTCGACTGGTTCGCAGATCGATGCCGAGGGCGTGCGCTGCTATGCCATGCTGCTGGGCAATGCGCTGCACTGCCGGGGCGCGCTGGAGATGATGGCGGGGTGGGACCTGGCCGGTCTGCAGCGCGATCTGCGCGGGATCGCGGCGCGGGTGCGGCTGATCCACGGCGCCAAGGATGCAGCAGTGCCGGTCAGTTCGGTGGAGCAGGCGGCGAAGCTGATCCCGCGGGCGACGCTCAGCGTGCTTGCGGGGCTTGGCCATCTGGCGCACGAAGAGCGGGCGGACCTTGTCGCGGAGGCGCTGGCGGTCGCGGCTCCGGTGGATGCGTGAGAGGGAGGGCAGCGTGGATCAGAACTTTGGCTGGATCGAAATGGTCATCTTCGGCACGGTTGCGCTTGGCGTGGGCGCTTGGCAGCTGATCTCGGTCAACCGCGAGATCGCCAAGGACAAGGCCAAGAAGGACGCTGCGCCGAAGGACTGACCTACCGCCGCGCCCCGGAGGGGTTGCCATTTGAGCCCCTTCGGACTGCGTCGCGCCGAAGAGCCTCAAATAGCAATCACGGCGATGTAATCTAACGTCATCTGGCTCTAGGCATTCGGTGCGGGATCAATTGCTGCACGATCGGATTGCAGAACCGGTCCAGCGACAGCGTTTCCTGCATCGCCACCACCGGCTCCCCGTAAAGCCGCGCGTGGAGCGTGGAGCGGGTGTAGAAGGGCGAATCCTCCCAGGTGCGGCGCACGCGGGCAAGGCCGCGGTCGGCGCGGGTGACGCGCTCCATCTGCCAGAGCGTATTGGGCAGCGGCGCGGTCGGCGGCAGGTCAGCTTCGTGCGGCACGCCGGCGCTATCGAACCTGAGCGCGCTGGCGAAAGTCGAGCCATCACGGCGCTGGCCTTCGTAGAACACCGCGACATGCTTGCCGAGGTGCGCGCGTGACCAGTGCCAGATGCGGAAGCCTTCCTCGAGCGATTCAGAGCCGCGGTTGGAATCGAGATAGGCGCTGCCCTGCCAGCTGAGCTCGGGCGCCTTCATTTCGACCGAGATCCGCGCGCGCGGGGCAAGGCAGTGCCACAAGTGCCTGGCCGAAGGATCGAGCGCGAAGGCTTCGGTGTTGAGCATTTCGGGCCAGACCTTGATCTGCCCCGCGACCCGCCGCCGGATCGGGTTCATGATCCGCTTGTCGTGTTCCTCGATATCGATGATCAGGCAATCGCCCGCCCAGCGCACCGAACTGGGGCCGATGGCGAACTGGTCGCGCTCAGGCTTCACGGCATGTTCGCCGCGCTCGGTCATCGTCCAGCGCGCCTTGGGGCCGTAGAGCGCGACGTTGAGGGCGCAATGATCGAGCGGATTGCCGCGCCCGGAGCGCTTGAAATAGGGCGAGAACACGCTGCCGATGAAGGCGATCAGGGTGAGGCCGTGCTGGCCGTCGTCGCTCAGCGCATCGACATACCACCAGCTGTAGCCGCCTGGCGGAACCGGAGCATCGAAGCGGGGATGCGCATCGCTATCGCGGCTGCCGGGCGCGCGGACGAGGCGGTCCTTCCCCCCCTTTTGCAGGAGCGCCCACGGATCGGCAGCGGCGGGTGCGGCCGGCAGCGCACCTTGCATGCGGGCAAGGCCGGTCCACAGCGGGGACAAGTCCTCGGCCTTGAGCATCAGCCCGCCATCCGCGCGGTCGTCGCCTCGCCACATGGGTCACTCTCCACAGACCATATCGTTGGCCGCTGATTTGCAGAGGCCTCTGGAAGGATGATTGACGCATTGCGCCTAAATGTCCAATGTAATTGACATATGGAGATGTCCACTCATCTGGATTTGCCCTCAAGGGCCGGGCTGAAGGAGCGCTGGATCATCTGGCGCAACCGGCTGCTGACATCTCCTCGCTTCCAGTCATGGAGCGCTGCCTTCCCGCTGACACGGCCCATCGTGCGATCACGCGCGCGGCGGGCGTTCGATCTGGTGGCGGGCTTTGCCTATGCGCAAGTGCTGGCGGCCTGTGTCGAAGGCGGGCTGCTCGATCTGCTGGCGGAAGGGCCCTGCGATACGCGGGCGGCAGCGAATCGCGCGGGGCTCGGGATCGCCGCGACCGAGCGACTGCTTCGTGCGGCGGCTTCGCTCGGAATTGCCGAGTCGCTGCCCGGCGGGCGCTGGACGCTGGGGATGGACGGCGCGGCGCTGCAGTGCAATCCGGGGGCGCGGGCGATGATCAGCCACCATGCGCTGCTCTATGCCGACCTCGCCGATCCGCTCGCGCTGCTGCGCGCAGACCGCAAGGAACCCACCGCGCTTTCCGATTTCTGGACTTATGCGCGGGCCAGCGCCACCGGCAACGTGCCGCCGGGGCGGCAGGGTGACGCGGCCAACGAACCGGCGGCTGCGGCCTATTCCGCACTGATGGCGGCTTCGCAGGCGATGGTCAGCGAGCAGCTGATCGCGGCGTACAAATTCAGCAAGCACAAGGCGATGCTCGACGTGGGCGGCGGCACCGGTGCCTTCGTGCGCGCGGTGGGGATGGCGGCGCCGGACGTGCGACTCGGCCTGTTCGATCTGCCCGATGTGGTGGCGGGGGCAGAAGCCTCGCTCCGCCGCAATGCGCTGATCGCGCCGCGCCTCGCTCTGCACAAGGGGAGCTTCCTGCACGACCCCCTGCCCACCGGTTTCGACCTGATCACGCTGGTGCGCATTCTCCACGATCATGACGACGAACCGGCACTGCGCCTGCTGCGCGCGGTCCGTGCTGCGCTGCCGCCAAGCGGCACATTGCTGATCGGCGAACCCATGGCCGGCGCGAGTGGCGGCGGGGCAATGGGCGATGCCTATTTCGGGCTTTACCTCTGGGCGATGGGCTCGGGCCGCCCCCGCCGCCCGGCCGAACTCGGCGCCATGCTGCGCAGCGCAGGCTTTTCCAGCTGGCGCGAGATTTCGACACATCTGCCGCTGGTTTGCGGCGCGATTGTCGCGCGCGTCTGACGCTTTGCGCCCGCCAAACGGCGGAATCCCTCCCAAACGGACCATCCACACTCATGCACAGCTTGTCGCAGCATCACTCTATTTAAAGGTGTAGTGTTGAGTTGACACTTTATGATGACAATGTAAGCTGACACTCGGAAAGCCCCCTAGACCGAACGGCATGCCGTCCGGCCCGGGCTGAGGGGAAATAGGTCGTGGAAGCACTAGCGCTGATCATGGAGGCTCCGGAGCAATTGGCTCTCAGGCCCCTCGCGCTCGATGCGCCGACCGGCTCCGACGTGGTGGTTGAAGTCCGCTGGAGCGGCATCAGCACTGGCACCGAAAAGCTCCTCTGGACCGGAAAAATGCCCATGTTTCCGGGCATGGGCTACCCGCTGGTTCCCGGCTATGAGTCGGTCGGCCGGGTGATCGACGCGGGCCGCGATGCCTGGGCCCGCATCGGCGATTGGGTCTTCGTCCCCGGCGCCAGCTGCTTCCGCGATGCGCGCGGCCTGTTCGGCGGATCGGCGCGCAGGCTGGTCCTTCCCGCTTCGCGCGCCCTCACCATCGACGAGTCGCTTCAGGCGGACGGCGTGCTGTTTGCCCTCGCCGCGACAGCGCTGCACGCTCTCGACGGTGGTAGCCTGCCCGATCTCATTGTCGGCCACGGCGTGCTGGGACGCCTGCTGGCGCGCATCACCACGGCGCTCGGTGCGCAGGTGCCGACTGTGTGGGAAACCGATCCGCAGCGGATGGGCGGCGCGATCGGCTATAACGTCATCTCGCCGGACGAAGATCCGCGCCGCGACTATCACTCGATCTGCGATGCCAGCGGCGACTCGAATATTCTCGACACGCTGCTCGGCCGCTTGAGCCGCGGCGGCGAGATCAATCTCGCCGGGTTCTATGCCGAGCGACTGAACTTCGCCTTCCCCGTGGCCTTCCGGGCGGAAGCACGCATCCGCGTCGCCGCTGAATGGAGCCCTGGCGACCTCGACCGGACACGCGAGCTGATCCGCTCGGGCCGGCTCGACCTCTCAGGTCTCGTCACCGACGTTCGCCCCGCGAGCGAGGCGGCAGAGGCCTACCCTGCGGCCTTCACGGACCGCAACTGCCTGAAAATGGTTCTCGATTGGAGCAACTGCGCATGACGACTTTGGAAGTATCTGCGCGCGTTCAGGCGCTTCGCGACGAAGCGGCGGTTGAACCCGATGCGATCGTGCCGACTGAAGTGACCAAGGAAACGCAGATCATCGCGATCTACGGCAAGGGCGGCTCGGGCAAGAGCTTCGCGCTTTCCAACCTCAGCTACATGATGGCGCAGCAGGGCAAGCGCGTGCTGCTGATCGGCTGCGATCCGAAGTCCGACACCACTTCGCTGCTGTTTGGCGGCAAGAGCTGCCCGACGATCATCGAAACCTCTGCCGCCAAGAAGCTGGCCGGCGAGGAAGTGAAGATCGAGGACGTCTGCTTCCAGCGCGACGGCGTGTTTGCGATGGAACTCGGCGGGCCGGAAGTCGGCCGCGGCTGCGGCGGACGCGGCATCATTCACGGCTTCGAACTGCTCGAGAAGCTCGGCTTCCACGAGTGGGGCTTCGATTACGTGCTGCTCGACTTCCTGGGCGACGTGGTGTGCGGCGGCTTCGGCCTGCCGATAGCCCGCGACATGTGCCAGAAGGTTATCGTCGTCGGCTCGAACGACCTGCAATCACTCTACGTGGCGAACAACGTCTGCAAGGCGGTCGAATATTTCCGCTCGATGGGCGGCAATGTCGGCGTGGCCGGCATGATCGTGAACAAGGATGATGGCACCGGCGAGGCCAAGGCTTTTGCCGAGGCGGTCGACATCCCGGTGCTTTGCGCGATCCCGGCGGACGAGGACATTCGCCGCAAGTCAGCCAATTACCAGATCATCGGCCGTCCCGACAGCCAGTGGGGCAGCCTGTTCGAGGAGCTGGCGGAAAACGTCGCCACCGCCCCGCCGCGCCGGCCCAAGCCGCTCGACCAGGACGGCCTGCTCGGCCTGTTCTCGCCAGAGGATACCGGCGGCAGCGTGACGCTGGTGCCCGCGACGCAAGCCGACATGCGCGGCGGCACGTTCGAGACCAAGGCTTCGCTGGAGGTCATCTACGATGACATCTGACATCCGCCCTGCTCCTGACCGGATCGATGCCATGCCCGACGCTCCTGTCGCGGCGGGGACCGATGGCGGCTGCCATGGCGGGACGGACCGGATGCGCGAAGCTGCGCGCAGCGCCGGCAAGAGCGAAGTGCTTGATCGCTATGCCGCCGATTATCCGGTCGGCCCGCACGATCAGCCGCAATCGATGTGCCCGGCGTTCGGCTCGCTGCGCGTGGGCCTGCGCATGCGCCGCACCGCGAGCGTGCTCTCGGGCTCGGCCTGCTGCGTCTATGGCCTCACCTTCACTTCGCACTTCTATGGCGCGCGGCGCAGCGTCGGCTACGTGCCGTTCAGCTCGGAAACGCTCGTCACCGGCAAGCTGTTCGAGGACATCAAGGAAGCGGTCGAGAAGCTGGCTGACCCGGCGGACTACGACGCCATCGTCGTCACCAACCTCTGCGTGCCGACCGCCAGCGGCGTTCCGCTTCGCCTTTTGGGCAAGGAAATCAACGGGGTCCGGATCATCGGCATCGATGTTCCAGGGTTCGGTATTCCGACTCATGCCGAAGCCAAGGATGTGCTTGCCGGCGCCATGCTCGCCTATGCCCGCAGCGAGGTTGAAGCTGGCCCGGTAAGCGCCCCCGTCGCCCGCTCGGATCGCCCGACGATCACCCTGCTTGGCGAAATGTTCCCGGTCGATCCGGTGGGCATTGGCCAGATGCTGGAGCCGATGGGCCTCGCCGCAGGGCCAGTCGTGCCGACGCGCGAATGGCGCGAGCTTTATGCCGCGCTTGATTGCGCCGCCGTCGCTGCGATCCATCCGTTCTACACCGCCAGCGTGCGCGAATTCGAAGCTGCCGGTCGCACCGTGGTCGGCTCGGCCCCGGTCGGCCGCGATGGCACGGCGGACTGGCTTGCGGCCATCGGCCAATCCTGCGGCGTGAGCGCCGAAAAGATCGCCGCCGCACAGAACCGCTTCCTCCCCGCAATCACGGCCGCGCTGGCTGCCCGCCCGATCAAGGGCCGGATCACGGTTTCGGGCTATGAAGGCTCCGAACTGCTGGTGGCGCGCCTCCTTGTCGAAAGCGGCGCGGACGTCCGCTATGTCGGCACCGCCTGCCCGCGCACGGTGTGGTCGGATCCCGACCGCGAGTGGCTCCAGGCTCGCGGCGTGAAGGTGCAGTACCGCGCCAGTCTTGAGCAGGACATTGCTGCGGTCGAGGAATTCCGCCCCGATCTCGCCATCGGCACGACGCCGGTGGTGCAGCACGCCAAGCAGATGGCGATCCCGGCGCTCTACTTCACCAATCTCATCTCGGCTCGCCCGCTGATGGGCCCGGCGGGTGCCGGCAGCCTTGCCATGGTGGTCAACACCGCCATTGCCGGCAAGTCGCGCTTCGACCGCATGAGCGCCTTCTTCGAGGGCGTCGGCACCGGGCACACCACCGGCGTGTGGGAAGATACCCCGCAGGACCGCCCGAACTTCAAGAAGAAGTACGCCGCGCTCAACGAGGCTGCCCGCAAGGCAGCCGAGGCGGTGGGCTCATGATCCTGTTCATCAGCTTTGGCGGCCAGCGCTTTGCCATCACGGTGCAACCGATGGGAGCCCGCGCATGACGCTCATCATCGATCATGATCGGGCCGGCGGCTATTGGGGCGCGGTCTACGTCTTCACCGCCGTGAAGGGCCTGCAGGTCATCATCGACGGCCCTGTCGGCTGCGAGAACCTGCCCGTCACTTCGGTGCTCCACTATACCGACGGCCTGCCGCCGCATGAACTCCCCATCGTCGTTACCGGCCTGGGCGAGGAAGAGCTTGGCAAGACCGGCACCGAAGCGGCCATGCGCCGCGCCTGGAAAACGCTCGATCCGGAGCTTCCGGCCGTCGTGGTTACCGGCTCGATTGCCGAGATGATCGGCGGCGGCGTGACGCCGGGCGGCACCAACATCAAGCGCTTCCTGCCGCGCACGATCGACGAGGATCAGTGGCAATCAGCGGACCGCGCGCTCAGCTGGCTGTGGACCGAGTTCGGCCCCAAGACCGTGCCCGCCCCCAAGGTGCGCAAGGAAGGCGAGAAGCCGCGTGTCAACATCATCGGCCCGGCCTACGGCATGTTCAACATGGCCTCGGACCTCGCCGAAGTGCGCCGCCTGATCGAAGGGATCGGCGCCGAGGTGAACATGGTGTTCCCGCTGGGCTGCCACCTCGCCGATATCCGCCGCCTTGCCGATGCCGACGCGAATGTGTGCCTTTACCGCGAGTTCGGGCGCAATCTTTGCGAAGTGCTTGAGCGGCCCTACTTCCAGGCGCCGGTTGGCCTCACCTCGACCACCCGCTTCCTTGAAGCGCTGGGCGCCTCGCTGCGCCTTGATCCCGAACCGTTCATCACGCGCGAGAAGCACACCACGATCAAGCCGCTGTGGGACCTGTGGCGCTCGGTGACGCAGGACTTTTTCGGCACCGCAAGCTTCGGCATCGTCGCGAACGAGACATACACGCGCGGGATCCGCCATTTCCTCGAAGAAGACATGGGCCTCCCTTGCGCCTTCGCGTTCTCGCGCAGCGCGGGCGTGAAGCCCAGGAACGAGGACGTGCGCGATGCGATCCGCGCCGGCGCGCCGATGGTCGTGTTCGGCAGCTACAACGAGCGGATGTACCTCGCCGAATGCGGCGCGCGCAGCATCTACATTCCCGCCAGCTTCCCGGGCGCGGCGATCCGCCGCCACACCGGCACGCCCTTCATGGGCTATTCCGGTGCGACTTACCTGATCCAGGAAGTGTGCAACGCGCTGTTTGACGCGCTGTTTCACATCCTCCCGCTTGCCACCCAGCTCGATGCGGTGCCCGCCACGCCGGCGCGGCTTCACCGCGAACTGCCGTGGAGCGACGAGGCCAAGGCCCGGCTCGACGAACTGGTCGAAGCGCAGCCGGTGCTTATCCGCATCTCCTTTGCCAAGCGCCTGCGCGACGCCGCCGAAGCGGCTGCCCGCCGCGAAGGCGAAAGCGAAGTCAGCGCCGACCGGCTGGCCGATGCCCTGCTCGGAAACGCCGCGCCATGAGCCGCGCGCAACACCATTCCCGCCCAGCGGGTAACCCCATTCCACCGGTTTCGGCCGTTGGAATATCGCCGGGGGGCGATCGCCGCCTCTCGCTTTGCACGTCAATACTGGAGATGCAGATATGAGCGATGATCGCCTGGGGCTCAGGACCTACCTGACGCCTGAAGAAGCCAAGGAATTCCACAAGCTGTTCATGAGCAGCTTCCTCGGCTTCACCGCCGTGGCCGTGGTTGCCCACGCGCTCGTGTGGTCGTGGCGTCCCTGGATTTCGTAAGAAATCCACCGTCACACCTACCACGTTTGGCCATAACGGCCACCCGGCCTTTTTTTGGCCGAACCTGAACGACCGCGCCCATTTGGCGCTTTCACAAGGACAGATACCATGTGGAGAGTCTGGCTTATTTTCGATCCGCGCAGGGCCCTCGTGGCGCTTGCCGCGTTCCTGTTTGTGCTGGCAATCGTGATTCACTTCATCCTGCTCAGCACGCCTCGCTTCAACTGGCTCGACGGCCCGCACACCGCGGCCCCGGCAGCCGCAGCCGCTGCCGCGGCGACGCCCTGACCACCTGCAAGGCAAGAGGCGGCATCCCACCACAAGTGGACATGCCGCCTCCGGCACTGCCGGGGGGAACCGGTTGATTTTCCATGTACTTGTGCCCGCCAGGCTTGGGCGGGGGAGGATAGAGCCATGGCGCTCCTCAGTTTCGAGCGAAAGTATCGCGTGCGCGGAGGCACGTTGATCGGCGGGGACCTTTTCGACTTTTGGGTCGGCCCGTTCTACGTTGGCTTTTTCGGAGTGATCACGGCGATCTTCGCCTCACTCGGAACGGCTCTCATCTTCTACTGCGCCTCGCAGGGCGGCACGTGGAACCCTTGGCTGATCTCGATCGCGCCACCAGATCTCAAATACGGGCTTGGGTTTGCACCCTTGCGCGAAGGCGGGTTCTGGCAGGTGATCACGGTCTGCGCGATCGTGTCCTTCGTCTCGTGGGCACTGCGCGAGGTCGAAATCTGCCGCAAGCTCGGCATGGGCTATCATGTACCCATCGCCTTCGGCTTCGCGATCTTCGCCTACGTTTCGCTGGTGGTGATCCGTCCGGTGCTGCTGGGTGCCTGGCACTTCGGCTTCCCCTACGGTATCTTCAGCCACCTCGATTGGGTGTCGAACACCGGCTACCAGTACCTGCACTTCCACTACAATCCGGCGCACATGCTGGCGGTGAGCTTCTTCTTCACCACCTGCCTCGCGCTCGCATTGCACGGCGCGCTGGTGCTCTCCGCGGTCAACCCGAAAGAGGGCGAGACCGTGAAGACCCCGGAATATGAAGACACCTTCTTCCGCGATCTGATCGGTTACTCGATCGGCACCCTGGGCATCCACCGCCTGGGCCTGCTGCTGGCGCTCAACGCCGGCTTCTGGAGCGCGGTCTGCATCATCATCAGCGGCCCCTTGTGGACCAAGGGCTGGCCTGAATGGTGGAACTGGTGGCTCAACCTGCCGATCTGGTCGTGAAGGAGGACTAGCCATGGCTACCTATCAAAACATCTTCACCCAGGTTCAGCTCAGTCATGTCCCCGAAATGGGCATCGAGATGAAGCCCGGCAGTGATCCGCGCGGCACCAACGCCACTCTCGTCCACCTCTTCGGCCGCTTCGGCCAGGCCCAGATCGGCCCGGTCTACCTCGGCTGGACCGGACTCCTCTCGCTGCTGTGCGGGCTCACCGCGTTCGAGATCATCGGTCTCAACATGATGGCCTCGGTGCACTGGGATCCGATCCAGTTCGTCCGCCTGCTGCCCTGGCTCAGCCTTGAGCCGCCGGGGCCGGAATACGGCTTCTCACCCATCGTCCCGCTCGCCAAGGGCGGCTGGTGGATCCTCGCCGGTATGTTCCTGACGCTCTCTGTTCTGCTCTGGGCAATCCGGACCTACCGCCGGGCCCGGGCGCTCGGCATGGGCACCCACGTGTTCTGGGCGTTCATGTCCGCGATCTGGCTGTTCCTCGTGCTTGGCTTCATCCGGCCCGCCTTCATGGGCAGCTGGTCTGAAGCGGTCCCCTTCGGCATTTTCCCGCATCTCGATTGGACCGCCGCATTTTCGATCCGCTATGGCAACCTGTTCTACAATCCGTTCCACGCCCTCTCGATCGCCTTCCTCTATGGCTCGACCCTGCTCTTCTCGATGCACGGCGCAACCATCCTGGCAGTCGGCCGTTATGGCGGCGAGCGCGAGATCGAACAGATCACCGATCGCGGTACGGCCTCCGAACGCGCCGCGCTGTTCTGGCGCTGGACCATGGGCTTCAACGCCACGATGGAATCGATCCACCGCTGGGCATGGTGGTTCGCCGTGCTGACCACTCTCACGGGCGGCATCGGCATCCTCCTCACCGGCACCGTTGTCGACAACTGGTACCTGTGGGCGCAGCAGCACCACTACGCGCCGGCTTACCCTTCCACGGGGGTCGTTGACCCGGCATTGGGGAGCAAGTGACCATGAAACCGAACCTCTTACTGCGCCTCGGCGCGGTGGTCATCGGGGCAGCGCTGCTCAGCGCCTGCCAGGTCGGGACCAAGTCCGCCAAGCAATACGGCTACCGCGGCACCGGCATGGATCAGATCACGCTCGCTGCGGCGAACAAGAAGATCGATCCGATCAATGTCGTGCCGCCGCCGCCCTATGATCCGCCCAAGCCGGGTGGCCGTCCCGCCAAGGAAGCCTACCAGAACGTGCAGGTTCTGGGCGACATCTCGGAGGACGAGTTCAGCTACACGATGGCCGCGATCACGCAGTGGATCGCGCCGGAGCAAGGCTGCAACTATTGCCACAACCCGGCCAACATGGCGTCCGACGAGCTCTACACCAAGAAGGTGGCGCGCCGGATGCTGCAGATGACCCGGAAGATCAACACGGGCTGGACCCAGCACGTCGCGAAGACCGGTGTCACCTGCTACACCTGCCACCGTGGCCAGGCTGTCCCCACTGAAAACTGGGCACTGCCGGCAAAGGGCAACGAGGATACCATCCTCGGCAACCGGCATGGCCAGAATGCACCGATGATCAGCACGGCCTACTCGTCGCTGCCCAACACGGCGTTCGCCAAGTTCCTGCTCGACAGCAACTCGGCACCGATCCGCGTGCAATCGACGTACAGCCACCCGTCGAAGTATCCGGCGACGGCTGACAAGACGACCACGATGCAAGCTGAGGGCACCTACAGCCTGATGATGCACACCTCCACGGCGCTCGGCGTGAACTGCACGTTCTGCCACAACGCCGGTTCGTTCCAGGCCTGGAACATGAGCACGCCCAAGCGTGTCAAGGCCTGGTACGGCTACCGGATGGTGCGTGACATCAACGGCGAATACATCGGCTCGCTCGCCAGCGTGTTCCCGAAGCACCGCCTTGGGCCCCAGGGTGATCCGCTGAAGGTGAACTGCACGACCTGCCACCGCGGCATCAACAAGCCTCTGGGCGGTGTCTCGATGGTCAAGGACTACCCGGCCCTGCGCCCGACCGGTCCGATGGTCACCGCAGCAGCTGCTCCGGCCCCGGCCCCGGCCGCCGCCGCAACCAAGATGCCCTGACCCCGGTCAGGCAAACCAACACCCCCGCGCACGCAACCGGCGCGGATTACCTCGCCCCTGCGGTTCCCTGGAACTGCGGGGGTTTTCTTTTGGGTGTGCGTACGGATGGGCTATGCCTCCAGCTCACCCTGACCAATCAGCGGGCAAGGCGGGCGCAAATGCTCATTGCTGTTGTTGCAGCGAACGCGCAAACCACGCCGCTAGAGGGGGAGAGTATGCAGCAGAAACGAACTTTGTGTGCGGTGGCGGGCATTTTCCTGCTCGCGGGATGCTCGCCGCAGTCCAGCAAAGTGCAGATGCCGGACCTTCGCTCTATCGAGCAGGACGCCCATGGCGGGTACGTCGCCGCGATCAACAGCAACGACGTCGACACCCTGATGTCCGATCTCACCGATAACGTGGTGTACCAGCTACCTGGCTCACCCGAAATCGCCGGAAAGGAAGCCGTTCGAAAATGGGTGAGTGAATACTTCGGTGCCTACCGGACGAAATGGGAAAAGACTTCGATCGGCTTCACGGTGAGCGGCGATTGGGCCTTCGAGCGCTACACCTACAAGTCGACCGATACCGACAAGACGTCTGGCGCCATCACGACCGATGTCGGCAAGGGCATCAATATCTTCCACCGTGGCGCGGACGGCAAATGGCGCGTGGCCATTGATGGGTGGAGTTCGGACAAGGCGCCCCGATAGTCCGGGCGCCGCTACCGCCCCGCCCCCCGCCGCAGCAGATCCGCCAGATGGACCGGGAACGAGGCTGCCAGCGGCAGAGCAATCCACGGCCAACTGGCGCCGACCAGCGCAGCGCGGAGGCCCAGCATCATGCAGGCGCCGGGGAGCAGGAGCAGCGCTACGTCGATGGCGCCGCGCCCTGCCCGGAGCAGAATCAGCGCCTCGAGCGCCAGCACGACTAGCACGAGATCGGCGGCGTGACCGCTGGCGAAAAAGGCGGCAAGATCGGGCATGGCCGGCTCAGAACGGCCCGTTAAGCTGGATCACCTGCCAGTTGAGCGCACCGGCGATGCTCACCCACACGAGGTAGGGCAGGAGTAGCGCCGCGGCGAGGCGGGAGAAGCGGCCGCAGGCGAGGATCAGGACCACGATCGAGACCCACAGCACCGAAAGCTCGACCATCGCCCAATCCGGGCGGCGCAGCTGGAAGAACAGCACGGTCCAGCTGACATTGAGCGCGCCGTTGATCGCGAAGAGGCCGATCAGCGTATCGGCCGAGCGGCTATCGGGCGCGGCGCGCCAGGCGTAGACACCCGCAGCGGCGATCAGGGTGAACACCACGGTCCAGATCAGGCCGAAAGCCGGCGCAGGCGGATTCCAGCTTGGCAGGTTGAGCGACTGGTACCAGCCGGTCGTATCGGTCATCGTGCCGCCGACACCGGCGACGATTGTCGCGGCGACGGCGGCTACGGCAATCGGCAGGCCCCAGGGCCTGTTCTCTCCAAATCTGCTCAAGGGTGGGCTGCCCTCAAACCAAGCAGATGCGCGGTGTCCTTGATGAAGATCTTGAGGTGCGCGAGCGGATCGGCGCGGACCAGTTTCTTGTTCATGTAGGCCTGCCAGGTCAGCCGCTGCACATCGGGATCCGCACACATGGCCACGAAGCGTTCGCGGCGCTTGTCGCTGGAATACCAGAAGTACTGCATGATCCCGAGGATCCAGAACACGCGGCCATGCTCCTTGAGGAAAGTGCGCCGTGCGGCCCTGAGCGCGGCGGGCTTGCCGGTGAGCAGGAACTGGTGCGCCGCGTTCGCCACATGGCGGCCGCAGGTCATGGCATAGTAGATCCCCTCGCCCGAAGCCGGGGCGACCACACCTGCAGCATCGCCCGAGACAACGACATCGCGGCCATTGTCCCAGCGTTTCAGGGGCTTCAAGGGAATCGGCGCGCCTTCGCTGCGCACGGTCTCGCAGGTATCGAGGCCCATTTCGCGGCGCATGTTGGCGACTGACCCGCGCAGCGAGAAACCCTTGTTGGCACTGCCGACGCCGATGCTGGAGGTTTCGCCGTGCGGGAAGACCCAGCCGTAGAAATCGGGCGAGACACGGCCCTGATAGATCACGTCGCAGCGCGCCGGATCGAACCCGTGATCGTTGGCGGCGGGCGACTTGATGATCTCGTGATAGGCGAACACGCATTTCACGTTTTCGCTGCCGGGCAGGCTATCGCGCGCCACGCCGGAGCGGGCGCCATCCGCGCCGACGACAAGGCGGGCACGGACGCGCAGGTCGGGCCCCGAACGGCTTTCGCGGTAGACGACGACAGCGCCCTCGGCCCCGTCGCGCTCAATCCGCTCGAACGTGCCGGTGCGGCGTTCGGCGCCGACTTGCGCGGCGCGGTTCCTGAGCCATTCGTCGAACACATCACGATCGACCATGCCGACGTAGCCGATCTCGCCCACCGGCATGTCGACCGCGCGATCCGACGGCGCGACCATGCGCGCGGCGCGGGCGCGGGCGACGAGGAGGCTGTCCGGAATGGCGAATTCTTCCATCAGACGCGGGGGGACTGCGCCGCCGCAGGGCTTGATCCGGCCCGCCCGGTCCAGCAGCAGGACAGAGTGGCCCATGCGCGCAAGGTCTGCCGCAGCCGTGGCTCCGGATGGGCCGCCGCCCACGACAACGACGTCGAAATCGATCTTGCTCATGCTTCCGCCTCCCGCAATGTGACCGCGCCGCCCTGCCCTGCAATGCGCGCTGCCATGACCGCCGCGGCCATGAACAGCATGGCTTCGAGCGTGAATATCGTCTGAAATGCGCGGCCATCGCTTTCCGCGTGGCGCGCGAGATCGACGCCGATGGCGCCGCTGAGCCCGCCGAGGCCGAAGGCGATGCCTTGCGCAGCGCCCCAGACGCCCATGCGCAGGCCGGTGTCCGCCTTGTTGCCTTCGCCCGCGAGGCTCATCATCGCGCCGATGGCGGAGACGGCGAACACACCGTTGGCAAAGCCGAGAGCGCCGATATTGGCAGCGAGCGGCCAGCCGGGACCGATGCCCGCGCCGACGGCAAGGCCGGCCAGCGCGAGTGCGGAGCCGACACAGCCCGCCGCGATCCAGCCACGCAGTTCACCAGCGGCGCGGCCCGCAAAGGCGCTGCCGCCGACGCCTGCGACGATCATGCCGAGGAGCACGCCGCTGTGCTGGACGGCGGAGAGCGATGTCGATTGTGCCGGTGTCATGCCGAAGACGATCCCGGCGAAGGGTTCGAGGATCAGATCCTGCATCGAATAGGCCAGCATCGAGAGAAACACGAAGACCGTGAAGCGACGCGCTGCCGTTTCGGCAAAGACCGCGCGCAGGGCTTCGGCGAGGCTGGTGTCGCTTTCGGCTTCGGCCGCAGCCGCTTGCACGCCGCGTTCGAGGCGGAAGGTGGCGAGCATGGTGAGCAGCAAGGCGGCGAGCGCGATGCCGCCGGAGACCTTGACGAGCTGCACCCACGAGAACGGTTCGAGCAGCGCGCCGGCCGTGCCGGCCGAGATGACGATGCCCATGACCATCATGATCCAGGTGACGGCTGCTGCCGCGGCGCGGCGCTGGGGCGCGACACCGGCAGCGAGCAGCGCGAGAAGCGATGTACCCGCTGCACCGACGCCTGCGCCAATCAGCAGAAAGCCCAGCAACAGCAATGCATTGGCCGGAAGCGGCGCGAGCGGCAGGGCGAACACGGCGAGCATCGCGCCAAGGCCCAGCACCGCAACGCCGCCGACGATCCACGGGGTGCGCGCGTGGCCGCGGTCAGAGCCATGGCCCCAGACAGGGCGCGCAAGCTGGACGGCATAGTGCAGCGCGACAAGCCCGGCGGGGACGGCGGCGGCCATGCCATATTCGACGACCATGACGCGGTTGAGCAGCGAAGTCGCCAGCATGACGATCGCGCCGATAGAGGCCTGCACCAGCCCCAGGCGGACGATCGAGCACCAGCCGAAGCCCATCACCCCGAACCCCTTCACCAGTGCCCGCCAAGGCCACCGGCAGCTGCCAGCATTCCGAGGACATAGAGCGTGACACCGGTTCCGCCGTACCAAGGCGCGCGGGCGGCGGGGTCGGCGATCAGCCTTGGCATCAGCGCGAACTGTACGGCGAGCACCGCCGCGACGATCAGGGCGGAGAGCGTGAGGCCGTGCTGGACGAGGTAGATCGCAGCGAGCACTTGCGCGAGCGCCATGACCGCGCAGGCGAGCAGCGCGGCATTGCGGACGCCGAGCACGACCGGGAGCGAGCGCACGCCGGTTTGGCGATCACCCTCCACGGCCTTGAAATCATTGAGTGTCATGATGCCATGCGCGCCGAGGCTGTAGAGCACGAGAACGACAAGCACTGGCGTGGGCGGCAGGGTGCTGGTCATCACAGCAGCGCCGGTAAACCAGCTGAGGCCTTCGTAGGTAAGACCGACGAGCATCGGTCCCCACCAGCCGCTGGCCTTGAGGCGGAACGGCGGCGCGCTGTAGGCCCATGCGGCGGCGAGACCCACGATGGTCGCAACCATGACCCACGTTCCGAGCGATGCACCGACCACGAAGGCGATGACGGAGCCGATGCAGGCGATCCACAGGCCCCAGCGGCCGGGGATGCGGCCCGAAGGGATCGGACGGTTCGGTTCGTTGATGGCATCGACATGGCGGTCAAACCAGTCGTTGATTGCCTGGCTGTTGCCGCAGACGAGCGGACCCGCGAGCAGGCCGCCCGCGATGATCGCAATCCAGTGTCCGGAGGCCGGCTGACCCGACGAGACGACGCCGCATAGGAAGGCCCAGATCGGCGGAAACCACGTGATCGGCTTCAGGAGTTCAAGCACGTCGCGCGGGGCGGGACGGCGAACCGTGAGAGCCATCGAGCGGGCCGAAGTGGCAGGCTGCGTCATACCTCGGAGGGTATGGTTGACACCCACAAGTGTCAATTGATTCTTACACTTGCGTGCGGGACGCTATTCGCTTTCGCCCACCAGGTTGCCAAGCCCGTAGCGGTGCAGCTTGGAATAGAGGCTCTGGCGGCTGAGGCCGAGAATTTCGGCGGCCGAAGCGCGGTTGTCCGAGGTGTAGGCGAGCGCGGCCTCGATGCAGAGGCGCTCGATGAGGTCCGTGCTTTCGCGCACGATTTCCTTGAGGCTGGCGCGGCCGACGAGTTCGGTCAGCTGCTCGACCGAGCGGGGCAGATCGAGCGGCGTGGGCGGTAAATCGCGCAGGCGGCGGCCAATCTCGCGGATCGCGAAGCCGTAGCAGGGATTGTCGCCCGAGGTGCGCACGGCGGAGAGCTCCACCGGCTCTTCCAGCTCGGAATCGCGGGCGCGGACGACGGTGCTGACGTTGCGGGCAAGGCCGTACTTGGTGAGCTGGCTTTCGATCAGATCGAGATCGATGCCGGGCCGGCCGACGAATTCGCCTAGCGGACGCCCGCGGATCTGATCGAGCGAGGCAGCGCGCGCGAGTTCGAGGAACGCAATGTTGGCCGCGATGATCCGCATATCGGAATTGGCGACGACAAAGGCATCGGGCATGCGCTCGACGATATCGAGCAGCGTGGCTGCGCCTTCGGTGGTGCGGCCGGTGGCAGAGTTCAGCCGGACCAGCAGATAGCGCCCGCCGAGCTGGCGGAAACCGGTGGCCGAAATGGTGAGTTGCTGGCGCGCGCGTTCGAGTTCCACCGTGAGCGGCGAGACTTCGGACGTGGTCAGCACCGCACCGAGATAGGCGATCAGCGCATCGCGCGAGCCGCGCGCGACGACGCCGGAAAGCTTGGTGCCGACAAGGCTGCCGGGGCGCGCTTCGAGCATCGCGTGCGCAGCCGGGTTCGCTTCCTGGATGCGCTGGCTGTCCGCCTCGACCAGCAGGACCGGCTCGGAGGAAAGATCGAACAGCAGGCGGTAACGTGTCTCGATCTGGCGCAGGCGCATGTAGTCCCGCTCGAGCGACTGCTGCGCCTGAAGGAGGCGCTGCTGCAGCACGACCGCATTGCGCATGTCGCGCCCCACCGCGATGAGGCGCTTGCCGCCATCGAGGCTGATCATGAGATAGCGGACAGGGATATCGCCGGCCGGGCTGGTATGGTTGATCTGGCGCCAGCGATGACCGGCATCGCCCCCTTCCAGATGCAGCATATCCTTGATCTTGCTGCGACTTTCGACCGTGACGGTGGCATCGAAATGCTGGCCGATCCAGCTATCGCAGCCCGGAAAATCCTGCCGGTTAGCCGCAACATCGAGAATGTGGCCCTGCGGATCGAGCGAAAGCGTGACGTCGCCCGCGGCCAGCACGAGGCGCAGCGCATCGGCCGGACCGATATCGTTGAAAGCGGATTCAGACCGATTGAACAGTGTCTTGTCCGCGAGGGCGCGTTCGGGTTCTACCACGGTGGCGACCGGCCCTAGCCGGCGTTCACGGTCCGGTGCGTTACCGCGCCGACCAGACGAGTGGCGAGAGCAAGTGCGCCGGGTGCATCAACTGCCGAGCCATCCGCGCCGGCTTCGAGCGCCATCGCCGGATTGGCATTCACTGCATGTCCCCCCACCAGAATACTCACATCTTGGCACATGGACACGCTGCGGATCGCCTTGATGGTTCTTGCGAGGGACTCGGTAGTAACTTCACAAGATACGGTCAAGCCAACGAGATCGTAGGATTTGTTGGCAACCTTTGCGACCAGCTGGCGCATATCCGGGGCGACCAGAACCTCGCTGTCCCACGCGGCGCGGACGAAGACTTCGTGCACCATGGTGGCGCCGAAGCTGTGCTGTTCGCCGGGCATCGGCGAGAACAAGGCGCGGCGCGGTGCGCTGAGCGGGCCGGTGATGATCGGGCTGCCCCACGCGATCTCGCGCATCACTTCCTGCAAGCGCCAGAGGCCGATCGTCACGTCGAGGAAATCGCAGAGGTCCTCTTCCCACAGCACCCCGAGACGGCGCGGCGCCGGGGCGAGCAGATCGACGAAAACGGCATCGATGCCGACACCGCGCGCGAGATACTCCTCGACATGGACGAGCAGCTCGTCTGCCTGAAGCGTCAAGGGAAGTGGACAGAAGTGCGCTACATCATCGGCTGTGATCACCCCGCCGCCGCTCGGCGCCGAACGGCCCGGACGCATGCGATGCGCCACCAGCAGCTGGGGAATGATCTCGCCCTCGATGAGAGTGCTGATGGCCGAATTGGAACCGGGGCGCTGTGAACGACGCTGGCCTGAGTTCCGACCGTTGCTGCTGCCGCTGCCATTTCCGCCGCTGCTGCCCTTGCGCCGCCCGGTAACAGGAACGCCCGTATGCTCTTCATGCGCAGAGCCGGGATCCGCTTTGCGAGGTCCCTGACCACCTTGTGGTCCGCTTTTCCCAACCGCCAAGTCCATGTCAGACTCCCCCCTCTGCCGCAGCCTTCGCCGCGTGGGGATAGTGGTTAAAGACACTCCGACTCTGTCCCGTATCAAAGACGTACGCCCATTGCCTGACCTTGGCAAACCCAATGATGTCAATTTTTCTTGTCGTCCAATTTTATTGACAGTCTGTTCGAACGAGTCGTAAGTTGCTCGTTGCGAAGAGGATGGGACGCACGAAATGTCGGAAGCTCGTACGACAGCGCTGCGCGGAATCGGGTCCGGTTTGGACCGCCGCCAGAATGCTCGCGGGCAGGTCCGAAAGGCCCGCCCGCTCTACACTCCTGAAGAACAGAAGCGGCGTGACAACACGCGCTGGACGCTGGTCCAGGGCCTGCTTGCACCCTTCCAGTTCGTGGTGTTTCTGATCAGCGTCACGCTGGTTGTGCGCTGCCTGCTGACGGGCGATGGCGCATTCGCGGCAGACCTTTCCGTGATCGCCAAGACGCTCACGCTTTACACGATCATGGTCACCGGCTCGATCTGGGAGAAGGTGGTCTTCGGCAAGTGGCTCTTCGCCCCGGCGTTCTTCTGGGAGGACGTCGTCTCGATGCTCGTGATCGCGCTGCACACCCTTTACCTCGTGATGCTACTGGGCGAATTCGGCACGGTCGAAGGGCGGCTCACCGTCGCGCTGGCCGCCTACCTCGCCTATGTGGTGAATGCGGCGCAGTTCCTGCTCAAGTTGCGGGCCGCCCGGCTGCAGGCCCAGACGCTGAAGGGGGCCATGGCATGAGCCCCGCCCAGGCATCCGCTCTTGCAACCAGCCCGCGCGACGGCGCGCTTGAGGTACTGCGCGAGCGCGGCCAGCGTGAAGTGTTCTGCGGGCTGACCGGCATCGTCTGGCTGCACCGCAAGATGCAGGACGCGTTCTTCCTCGTCGTCGGATCGCGCACATGCGCCCACTTGCTGCAATCGGCAGCGGGCGTGATGATCTTCGCCGAGCCGCGCTTCGCCACGGCGATCATCGAGGAGCGCGACCTTGCCGGCATGGCCGACTGCCACGCCGAACTCGACCGCGTAGTCGAGCGTCTGCTGGCCCGCCGCCCCGAAATCCGCATGCTGTTCCTGGTCGGCTCGTGCCCGTCCGAAGTGATAAAGCTCGATCTCGCCAATGCTGCCCAGCGCATCGGCGCGCGGCACCTGAAGGGCGAGAACGGAGACGGCGTGCGCATTCTCGCCTATTCCGGCAGCGGCATCGAGACGACCTTCACCGAAGGCGAAGACGCCTGCCTGACCACGCTGGTGCCGGAAATGCCGACCGAAGCGCCGGACGCGGCCCTGTCGCTGCTGATGGTCGGCACGCTGCCCGATATCGTCGAGGACCAGTTCCTGCGGCTGTTTGCCGAGCTTGGCATCACCAATGTCGGCGTGCTCCCCGCGCGCCGCGCCGGGGCGCTGCCTGTCGTCGGGCCGAACACCCGCTACCTGCTCGCCCAGCCATTCCTTGGCGAGACGGCGCGGGCGCTGGAAGACCGCGGCGCGGTGCGCATCGATGCGCCCTTCCCCTTCGGCGCGGACGGCACGGCGGCGTGGCTTTCAGCCGCTGCGGCAGCGTTCGGCATCGACGAGATGCATGTGAACCGCGTGATCGCGCCGGGCCGCGAACGCGCCAAGCGCGCGCTCGAACGGTACAAGCCGGCACTGGACGGCAAGCGCATCACGTTCCTGCCGGATTCGCAGCTGGAAATCCCGCTCGCGCGGTTCCTGGCGACCGAACTGGGCATGATCCCGGTCGAAGTGGGCACGCCCTATCTCCACCGCGCGCACCTCGCCGCCGATCTCGCCCGCCTGCCCGAAGGCACGCGGATCAGCGAAGGGCAGGACGTGGAGCGCCAGCTGGACCGCGTCCGCGCCGACCGGCCGGACCTTACCGTCTGCGGGCTTGGCCTTGCCAATCCGCTCGAAGCCGAAGGCCTTGCGACCAAGTGGTCGATCGAACTCGTCTTTTCACCCGTCCACGGCTTCGACCAGGCCGGTGACCTTGCCGAACTGTTCGCCCGGCCCCTGCGCCGCCGCGACGTGCTGAGGATATAGGGCCATGCAGCTAGCCGTCTGGACCTATGAAGGACCGCCGCATGTCGGTGCCATGCGGGTCGCAACGGCGATGCGCGGGGTGCACTACCTGCTCCATGCGCCGCAAGGCGATACTTACGCGGACCTGCTGTTCACGATGATCGAGCGGCGCTCTGCGCGCCCGCCGGTCACTTACACCACGTTCCAGGCGCGCGATCTGGGCAAGGATACCGCAAGCCTGTTCCAGAACGCGGCGCGCGATGCGGTGGAACGCTTCCAGCCGGAAGCGCTGCTCGTCGGCTCCTCGTGCACCGCCGAGCTGATCCAGGACGATCCGGCAGGCCTTGCCGCCAACATGAAGCTGCCCTGCCCGGTGATCCCGCTCGAGCTGCCGAGCTACCAGCGCAAGGAAAACTGGGGCGCGGCGGAAACGTTCTACCAGATCGTGCGCCATCTGGCCGATACCTCGGTGCGCCCGGCGCCGCGTGAAGGTCGCCGCCCGCGCGTCAATCTGCTCGGCCCCGCCGCGCTTGGTTTCCGCCACCGCGATGATGTGCGCGAGATCCGCCGCATTCTCGATCTGCTGGGCATCGACGTCCATCTCGTCGCGCCGCTGGGCGCCTCGCCCGCAGATATCCGCACGATCGGCGCAGCGGACTTCAACATCGTCCTCTACCCCGAGATCGGCGACGAGGCCGCGCGCTGGCTCGACAAGACCTTCGCGCAGCCGGCGATCCGCACGGTTCCCATCGGAGTCGGCGCGACGCGGGCATTCATCACCGAGGTCGCCGCGCTGGCCGGGGTCGATCCGGCCTTGGCGCTCGATGATCCTTCCTCGCGCATGCCGTGGTGGAGCCGCTCGGTCGACTCGACTTACCTGACGGGCAAGCGCGTCTTCATCTTCGGCGATGCGACCCATGCCGTCGCCGCTGCGCGAATTGCGCATGAGGAGCTTGGCTTCACCGTCTGCGGGCTCGGCTGCTACAACCGCGAATTCGCCCGCGACGTGCGCAATGCCGCCAAGGAGCTGGGCCTCGAACCGCTGATCACCGACGATCACCTGACCGTCGAGGAAGCCATCGCCGCCGCCGCGCCCGAACTGGTGCTGGGCACGCAGATGGAGCGCCACATTGCCAAGCGGCTGGGCGTGCCTTGCGCGGTGATTTCCTCGCCGGTCCACGTGCAGGATTTCCCCGCGCGCTTCAGCCCCCAGATGGGCTTCGAAGGCGCGAACGTGATCTTCGATACCTGGGTCCATCCGCTGGTCATGGGGCTGGAGGAGCACTTGCTCACCATGTTCCGCGACGACTTCGAATTCAGCGACGCGGCGGGCCCATCTCACCTTCACGGCCACAGCAAGCCCGAGCCGGTCATGGCGCCTGCAGGCGATATCGTGATCACGGCGGACGCGGCTCCGGTGGCCGAGGGCGATCTGGGCTGGACCGCCGAGGCGGAGCGCGAACTGCGCAAGATCCCCTTCTTCGTGCGCGGCAAGGCCAAGCGGAACACCGAGAAGTACGCGGGCGAAATGGGCCTTGCGGCGATCACGCTCGAAACGCTGTATGATGCGAAGGCGCATTATGCGCGGTAAGGCGCCTCTCGCCCCCACGCCGGACACTCCCGTGCGCGTTGTCGTGATCACGCTCGACAACCACCTTTCGGGCGCGTTTGCCCGCGCGCAGGCGCAGTTCGCGCGTGCCGGAACCGGCGTCACCATCGGTTTCCACGCGGCGGCGGACTGGGACGAGAAGCCCGGCACCCTCGATGCCGCGCGCGAAGACATTGCCCGCGCCGATATCATCCTGTGCACGATGCTGTTCCTTGAGGACCACATCCGCGCGGTGATGCCCGCGCTGGAAGCCCGGCGCGACGATTGCGACGCGATTGTCGGCCTGATGTCGGCCGGCGAAGTGGTCAAGCTCACCCGCATGGGTGACTACCGGATGGACAAGCCCGCCACCGGCATGATGGCCCTGCTCAAGAAGCTGCGCGGCTCTTCCAAGCCCGGCGCCAGCTCGGGCAAGGGCCAGATGGCCATGCTGCGCCGCCTGCCGAAGCTGCTGCGCTTCGTTCCCGGCACCGCCCAGGATGTGCGCGCCTATTTCCTGACGCTGCAATACTGGCTGGCGGGCAGCGACGACAACGTGGTCGACATGATCCGCGCGCTGATCGACCGCTACGCAAGCGGCGAACGCGCAGGGCTTCGCGGCGCGATGAAGGCAGAAGCGCCGCGCGAATATCCCGAAGTCGGCGTCTATCACCCGGCAATGACCCCGCGCATGGCGGCAACTGCCGCCGCGCTCCCCGCCAGCGCGACGGCAGGCAAGCGCGGCACGGTCGGCATCCTGATGCTGCGTTCCTACGTGCTCGCCAAGGACGCGCGCCATTACGACGGCGTGATCGCGGCGATGGAAGCGCAGGGCCTCAGCGTGATCCCGGCCTTTGCCGGCGGGCTCGATGGCCGCCCGGCGATCGAGGCACTGTTCATGAAGGACGGCAAGTCCATCGTGGACGCGGTGGTCAATCTGACCGGCTTTAGCCTCGTCGGCGGCCCGGCCTATAACGATACGGCGGCAGCCGAGGCGATCCTCGCCAAGCTCGACCGGCCCTATATCGCCGCGCATCCGGTGGAATTCCAGACGCTGCAGGCCTGGGGCGCGAACCCGCAGGGGCTGCTGCCGCTGGAATCGACGATGATGATCGCGATTCCCGAGCTTGATGGCGCGATCCAGCCGATGGTCTTCGGCGGCCGCGCGGATGGTTCGGGCGAGGCTTGCACCGGCTGCGACAAAGGCTGCACGTTTGCAGGATCCGGCACCGTCGGCGTGCGCCAGATGGAAAGCTGCGCCGAACGGTCCGAGGCTCTGGCCGCCCGCGTGGTCAAGCAGATCGACCTTGCCCGCGCTGCCGAAACCGAGCGCCGCATCGCGGTCGTGCTGTTCAACTTCCCACCGAACGCCGGCGCCGCTGGCACGGCGCAGTTCCTCAGCGTGTTCGAATCGCTCCACGCCACGCTGGGGCGACTGGCGGCGGAAGGCTACCGCGTCGACGTGCCCGAGAGCGTCGACGCGCTGCGCGAGGCGATCCTGATCGGCAATTCGGCGCGCTGGGGCACCGAGGCGAACGTCCATGCCCGCGTGACCGCCGACACCATCGTGTCGCGCGAAACCTGGCTCAAGGACATCGAGGCTTCGTGGGGCCCGGCACCGGGCAAGCTGCAGTCTGACGGAAGCGCGGTGCATATCCTTGGCGCGCAATTCGGCAACGTTTTCGTCGGCATCCAGCCCGCCATCGGCATCGAAGGCGATCCGATGCGCCTGATGTTCGAGGGCCGCTTCGCGCCGAGCCATGCCTTCGCCGCGTTCTACCGCTGGCTGCGCGAGGATTTTCAGGCCCACGCCGTGCTGCATTTCGGCACGCATGGCAGCCTCGAATTCATGCCCGGCAAGCAGACTGGCCTCACCGCGCAGTGCTGGCCGGACCGCATGATCGGCGATCTGCCCAACATCTACCTCTACGCCGCCAACAACCCTTCCGAGGGCGTGCTGGCCAAGCGCCGCTCGGGCGCGACGCTGGTAAGCTACCTCACCCCTGCCCTCACTCGCTCCGGCGTCTACAAGGGGCTGGCCGATCTCAAGTCCTCGGTCGAGCGCTGGCGCTCGCTGCCTCCGGGCGACGAGCAGGCGGGTCTGCTGGCCGAGCTGATCGCCGAGCAGGCCGAAGCGCTGGACCTTGACGGCAGCGATGTGCCCGCACTCGCCGCGCGGCTCTATGAAATCGAGCGCGAACTGATCCCGCAGGGGCTGCATGTGGCCGGTGCCGCCGCGAGCCGCGAAGAGCGCATCGACATGGTGCGCGCTTCCGCCGAAGCGCGCGGCGAGCCGCTTTCGGGCCAGACCGCCGAACTGCTGGTCGATGGCCGGATCAAGCTCGATACCCCGCTGCTCAAGGACATGGGCGCGCTGAATGCGGCGCTTTCCACCAACCACGAGCTCGACGGCATCGTCCGCGCGCTGGCGGGCCGTTTTGTCCGCCCGGTTTCGGGCGGCGACGTGCTGCGCGCGCCGGAAATCCTGCCGACCGGGCGCAATATCCACGGCTTCGATCCGTTCCGCCTGCCTTCCGCCTTCGCGGTGAAGGATGGTGCGGAGCAGGCGAAGAAGCTGATCGAGCGCAGCCTTGCCGATAGCGGCCACTTGCCCCAGACCATCGCGATGGTGCTGTGGGGCACCGACAACCTCAAGAGCGAGGGCGCGCAGATCGCCCAGGTCCTCGCGCTGATTGGTGCCCGCCCGCGCTTTGACAGCTACAGCCGCCTTGCCGGGGCCGAACTGATCCCGCTGGAAGAGCTTGGCCGCCCGCGCATCGACGTGATCGCGACGCTTTCTGGCGTGTTCCGCGACTTGCTCCCGCTGCAGACCCGCATGCTGGCCGAAGCCGCGCTGCTGGCGGCAAGCGCGGACGAGCCGCTCGAAATGAACTTCATCCGCGCCCATGCCATCGCCCATCAGGACGAGCACAAGTGCGACTTCGAGACGGCTGCATTGCGCGTCTTCTCGAACGCGCAAGGGGCCTACGGCGCCAACGTCAATCTGATGATCGACAACGGCGCGTGGACCGATCCGGACGAGCTGGCCGACAGCTTCGAGCGGCAAAAGGGCTATGCCTACGGGGTGAAAGGCGTGCCGATCCGGCAGGCCGCGATCCTCGCCTCGGCGCTCAAGACCGTCGACTGCGCCTACCAGAACCTCGAAAGCGTCGAGCTCGGCATCACCACCATCGACCAGTATGTCGATGCGCTGGGCGGCATCAGCCGCGCCGTGACGCGCGCAAAGGGCGGCGAAACCGCGCCAGTCTACATCGGCGATCAGACGCAAGGCAGCGGCAAGGTCCGCAGCCTGCAGGAACAAGTCGCGCTCGAGACCCGCACCCGCATCCTCAACCCGGTGTGGCAGGAAAGCCTGCTGCGCCACGGCTACGAAGGCGTGCGCGCCATCGAGGGCCATGTGACGACCACGATGGGCTGGTCCGCCACCACCGGCGAAGTCGATCCCTGGGTCTACCAGCGCATCAGCGAAACCTACGTGCTCGACGCCGCAATGCGCGAGCGCATGGCCGCCCTTAACCCGCGTGCCTCGGCGCGCGTTGCCAACCGTTTGCTCGAAGCGGTCGACCGCCAGTTCTGGTCGCCCGACGAAGCCACACTCGCAGCACTCCACGCCGCCAGTGACGAACTCGAGGACCGCCTTGAAGGGATTCTCCCTTCCGGCGCGGCCCCCGCGCCCGTCTCAGCCGTCGCGGCATAAAGGAAACAACGCATGGCACTTCTCGATCCCCCCGTCCGCAAGCCTGATGGCGACGGGTCGGTGCAAGTCCGCCTCGACCCCGCTGATCGCATCGGCAATGCCAAGGTCTTTGCCGTCTACGGCAAGGGCGGCATCGGCAAATCGACCACTTCGTCGAACCTCTCCGCCGCGTTCTCGATGCTCGGCCACCGGGTGCTGCAGATCGGCTGCGACCCCAAGCACGATTCGACCTTCACGCTCACCAAGAAGCTGATGCCGACGGTGATCGACGTGCTGGAGACGGTGGAGTTCCATTCCGAGGAACTGCGGCCCGAGGACTACATGTTCGAAGGCTTCAATGGCGTGATGTGCGTCGAGGCCGGCGGCCCTCCGGCGGGCACCGGCTGCGGCGGCTATGTCGTGGGGCAGACGGTGAAGCTCCTGAAGCAGCACCACCTGCTGGAAGACACCGACGTGGTGATCTTCGACGTGCTGGGCGACGTGGTCTGCGGCGGTTTCGCCGCTCCGCTGCAGCATGCCGAGCGCGCGATCATCGTGACCGCGAACGATTTCGACAGCATCTTCGCGATGAACCGCATCATCGCCGCCATCAACGCCAAGTCGAAGAACTATGATGTGCGACTGGCCGGTGTGGTCGCCAACCGTTCGGCGAACACGGACGAGATCGACCGCTTCAACGCCGCCACCGGCCTCAAGCGCCTCGCCCACTTCCAGGATCTCGACGAGATCCGCCGGTCGCGCCTCAAGAAGTGCACGCTGTTCGAAATGCCGGACAGCCCGGAAGTGATCAAGGCGCGCGAAGAATACCTCAATCTCGCCCGCACGCTCTGGGCCGGGGCACCCGCGCTGGACGCGCTGGCGATGAAGGACCGCGATATCTTCGATTTCCTGGGGTTTGAGTGATGGCAACACATCCTTCTTCCGGCTTCAGCCACCACGGCTCGCGCTTCGAGGCGCAGCGCGACAAGCTGACGACCTATTTCGACAGCACCGCCCGCAAGGCGTGGATCGACCTGACCTCGGACACCAAGGTCAGCGGCATCCGCGCCACCGTTCGCGCTGGCCGCGATGCGATGCGCGACGTGTTGATGAGCTGGCTGCCGCATGACCTGCGGCGCTGCCGCGTGCTCGATGCCGGCTGCGGCACCGGCGCGCTCAGCGTGCTGGCGGCGCGGCGCGGGGCCGAAGTTGTCGGCGTCGATGTCGCAGGCGGGCTCGTTGCCATCGCGCGCGAACGCCAGCCCTCGTTCCTCGGCCATGGCCGCATCCAGTGGCGCGTGGGCGACATGCTCGACCCCGCGCATGGCCGTTTCGACCATGTCGTCGCGATGGATTCGCTGATCCACTACCGCCCGGAAGACATCGTCGCGACGCTGGTTGCGCTTGCCCAGCGCTGCGACGGTTCGATCGTGTTCACGCATGCGCCGTCAACCCCGATGCTGCGCGCGATGCACACGATGGGCCTGATGTTCCCGCGCAGCGACCGCGCCCCCGCGATTGTGCCGGTGCGCGATGCCGATCTCGTGGCGATGATCGAGGAAGCGCTTCCCGGCTGGCATGTCGGCCGCACGCAGCGGATCGGCAGCGGCTTCTACATCTCCAACGCCCTCGAACTGGTGCGCGACTGAGCCATGACCAGCACTCCCGCCTTGACTGACACGGTAGCGCAGACCCGCCTTTCGCGGATGGCGGGCCAGTGGACGCGCGTGGCGGTGAGCTGGCTGCCGTTTGCCGATGCGGCCAGCGCCGAACTGCCCCTCGCCCGCCTGCTCCGCCTCGCGCTGTTTCAGGTGAGCGTGGGCATGGCGACGGTGCTGCTGAACGGCACGCTCAACCGCGTGATGATCGTGGAACTGCACACACCGGCCTGGCTGGTTTCGCTGCTGATCGCGATGCCGCTGCTGTTCGCCCCCTTGCGCGCGCTGATCGGGCACAAGTCCGATACCCACCGCTCGGTGCTTGGCTGGCGGCGTGTGCCCTATATCTGGTTCGGCACGCTGATGCAGTGGGGGGGTCTCGCGATCATGCCCTTCGCGCTGCTGCTGATGAGCGAACAGCGCACGTTCTATACCGGCCTTGGCGGCGGGGCGCTGGCGTTCCTGCTGACAGGCGCCGGACTTCACGTGACGCAGACCGCCGGCCTTGCGCTGGCGACCGATCTTGCGCGCGAGGACAAGCGCCCGCGCGCGGTCGCGCTGCTTTACGTGATGCTGCTGCTGGGCATGATGGTCTCGGCCTTCGTGATCGGCGGGCTCCTGGTGCCCTTCAGCCCGACCCGGCTGGTGCAGGTGATCCAGGGTGCGGCCGTCGTCACGCTGGTGCTCAACGTGACCGCGCTGTGGAAGCAGGAAGGCCGCAATCCCGGCAAAACGGCGAAGGACCGCGAAACGGCAGAGTTCAGCGACGTGTGGCGCGAATTCGTGGCGCAGCCCAACACCTTGCGCCTGCTTACCGCCATCGGCCTTGGTGCGGCGGCGTTTGCCATGCAGGACGCGCTGCTGGAGCCTTATGGCGCCGAGCTGCTGGGCCTCGCGGTCGGGTCGACCACCATGCTGACGGGCTCGTGGGCGCTGGGCGCGATTGCCGGATTTTCGCTTTCCACCCGCGTGCTGGAGCGCGGCTTCGATCCGCTGCGACTGGCCGGTGCCGGCATGGTCGGCGGGATCTGCGCCTTCATTCTCGTGCTGCTGGCCGCGCCGCTTGGTTCGCCGCTGCTGCTGGCGCTGGGCGCAGGCTCGATCGGCTTCGGCATCGGGCTGTTCTCGGTCGGCACGCTGATTGCGGCGATGTCGCTGGCGCAGCGCGGCGATTCCGGCGTGGCGCTGGGCGCGTGGGGCGCGGTGCAGGCAACGGCAGCGGGCAGCGCACTCGCGGTGGGCGGCGTGATCCGCGACGCTGTCTCTTGGGCGAGCGGCCCGGGTGGACGCGGGGCAGGCTATGCCACGGTCTACAGCCTTGAAATCGTGATGCTGATCGCAGCGCTGGTGGTGCTCGGACCGCTGGCGGGCAAGCGCATCGGCCTGACGGGCGATCTGCCCGGCGGCCAGATGGCGCTGCCAGAGTTTCCGACATGAGTACCGTTGTGACTGAGGTGGTGGGAATTGCGGCCTCCGGGGCCCTGATCCGGGAAAGGAACGTTCGATGAAAACGGCATATGTAGTTGGCTCGATTGACGTCGCGGAGATTGCCCTCTGGGCGTTCTTCCTGTTCTTCGTCGCCCTGGTGTTCTGGCTGCGCCGCGAGGATCGCCGCGAGGGCTATCCGCTCGAGGACGAGATCAACGGCTTCATCGAAAGCGTGGGTGGCCCGCTTTCGACTGCGCTGCCCAAGACCTTCCGTCTGCCGTTCGACCGCGGCACGGTGTCCTATCCGCTGCCGCGCGAAGAAGGCCGCGAGCCGGTGGACATCGCCGCCAAGCGCTTCGAGAACTTCCCCGGCGCGCCTTATGTGCCGACCGGCAATCCGCTGGTCGACGGCGTTGGCCCGGCTGCTTATGCCAACCGCGCCAAGTGGCCCGATCAGGACGCGCATGGCCGCGCCCGTATCGTGCCGCTTTCGACCGAGGATCACATCTCGGTGTGGAAGGGCGGCCCTGATCCGCGCGGCATGAAGGTGACTGCGGCCGACGGCAAGATCGCCGGCACTGTGACCGATCTGTGGATCGACCGCGCCGAGCATCAGGTGCGCTATCTGGCGGTGGAGACCACCAGCGGCAAGCACGTCCTTGCCCCGATGGCGATGGCGATCGTGAGCGCTTCGGGCGTCAGCATCGATGCGATCAACGCGGCCGACTATGACGCCGTGCCGCAGCTGGAAAGCGCGACCGAGATCACCCGCTATGAAGAAGAGCGCGTGATCGGCTACTTCGGCGGCGGCTACCTCTATGCCAACGCCGGCCGGCAGGAGCCGTTCCTGTGAGAGAGCACGATATCGAGCCGATCCGCGGCCTGCCGGGTGATCTGCCTCCGGGTGAGGCGATCCTCTGGCAGGGTGCGCCCGATGCATGGGTCTTTGCCCGCAGTGCGCTGGGTGCGCGGTGGATCGGCGCCTATTTCGTGGCTCTCGTCGCCTGGGCGATGGTCGGCGGCACCCCGCTGGGCGCGCTGCTCACGGCGGGCTTCGGCGGGCTCGCACTCGGCCTTGCCTATGGCTTCGCGGCTCTGGTGGCGCGCAGCACGGTCTACACGATCACCAATCGCCGCGTGGTGCTGCGCATCGGCATCGCGCTGAGCAAGTGCATCAACCTGCCGCTGGTGAAGCTGGACGGCGCCGATCTGCGCAATCTGGGCGCGGGCTATGGCGACATTGCGCTGAAGCTGCAGGGTTCGACCATGCTCGGCTATGCGATGCTCTGGCCGCATGCCCGCCCCTTCCGGCTCGCCGCGCCGCAGCCCATGCTGCGCGCGCTGCCGAACGCTGCCGAAGCAGCCGGGATCCTCGCCAAGGCGACCGCAGCAATCGTGCTGGTGCAGCAGCGCACGGAAGCAACCGCAAACGCACCGCGCCCGGTTCAGAACATGGGCGCAAGGGAGGCAATCGCATGAGCCTGGTCCACGATCACGAACAGACGATCCCCAAGGGGGCGCTTGCATCGGCGCTGGTGCTTGTGATGACTGCGCTCGCGCTCACCACGCTGGTCAAGGTCGGCGTGCTGAGCCGCGAGGCGGTGCCTGCGGTGGTGCGTACCGAGGCGCATGTCGCCCCGGCCATGGTGCGCCAGCTCAGCTTCACCGACCGCAAGGACGGCGCGGTGGTGGTGCAGGACGTGACGACCGGCGAGACGGTGCGCGTGCTGGTTGACGGCGTCCCCGGCAACGGCTTCGTGCGCGGCGTGATGCGCGGCATGGCGCGCGAGCGGCATATTCGCGGCGTCGGCATGGCCCCGCCCTTCACGCTCACGCTGTGGAAGAACGGCGGGATGACCCTTGATGACAAGTCCACTGGCCGCTCCATCGAGCTCGGCTCGTTCGGGCCGGACAACCGCGCCGCATTTGCCGCGATGCTGCCCGGTGGCGCCGCCTGATGAGTGGGACCAGCTTCGATACCGCCTGCCGCATCGAGATCGAGCAGACGCCTGAGCACTTTCACGCGCATGTGCGTCTGGCCGGCGATATCGAGCTGCAGCCGGGCGATCAGGTGAAAGTCCACGGCGCCCCGATCCGGGTTGATTTCGGTCAAAGCCTCGCGATCGACCGGATGGCAACCGTAACACGGGCGGGTCCGCTCGTGCGGTTCTGGATCAAGCTGGCGGCCTATTTCGACCTTACCGAACTCTACGAAGTCAGCTTTACGCCCGGGAGACCGTCATGAACGCCCCTACCAAGATCGACCCGAACTCGTCGGCACACGAAGAATTCAGCCGCGCCGCAGCGGCTGCCGGGCTGGACCTTGGCAGCAATGGCAAGCTCGATACGATGGCCATGGCCCGCCAGGAAACGGTGCTGAGCCCGCGCTTCTACACCACCGATTTCGCCGCGCTCGATGCCATCGATGTCTCGCCGGTGCGGGCCGAGTGGGATGACCTGATCGCCGAGATGCAGGCGGACCGCAACAAGCTGCACTTCAAGCGCACCGAGAGCTTCGCCGGGATCATCGAAGGGCTGGAGCCGGGACTGCGCGAGGAGTTCACCGACTTCCTTGTGAGCTCGATGACCTCGGAATTCTCGGGCTGCGTGCTCTATTCCGAAATGGCGCGCCGGACGCGCAATCCGGACATGAAGATGCTGTTCAAGCTCCTCGCCCGTGATGAGAGCCGCCATGCCGGGTTCATCAACGAGACGCTGAAGGATGCCGGGATCGGCGTCGATCTGGGCTTCCTGACCAAGTCCAAGAAGTACACTTACTTCCGCCCGAAGTTCATCTGGTACGCCGTCTATCTTTCGGAAAAGATTGGCTATGCCCGGTACATCACGATCTTCCGGCACCTTGCGAAGCACCCCGAGCACCGCTTCCACCCGATTTTCTCGTGGTTCGAGGAATGGTGCAACGACGAGTTCCGCCACGGCGAGGCCTTTGCTCTCCTGATGCGCGCTGATCCCAAGCTGCTCACTGGGCTGAACCGCCTGTGGATCCGCTTCTTCCTGCTTTCGGTCTATGCGACGATGTACGTGCGCGATCATTCGCGGCCCGTCTTCCATGCCGCGCTCGGCGTCGATCCGACCGAGTATGACTACAAGGTCTTCACGGTCTGCACCGCGATCACCCGCCAGGTGTTCCCGATCGAGCTGGAAACCGATGATCCCGCCTTCCGCCAGCGGATGGAAGACTTGTTGCAGGCCAGCCGCCGCATCGATGCCGCCAAGGCGCGCGGCGGGATTGTCGGCGGCCTTCAGCGCATCGCCGGTGTGGCCAGCGCAGGCCTCGCCTTCGCGCGGATGTACTTCCACCGCACACGTGAAAACGCGCTGCCCGCCTCGGTGCGGATGCAGCCTTCGTGGTAAGCTTTTCCGGCCACGCCGTGCCCATGATGGTCACGCTGCTCGTGTGGTTCTTCGCCACCGGGCTGATCGCGTGGCTGGACAACCGCGACCGCGCGACCTTTCCGCGAGCGCTGGCATGGGCGGGCGCGGGCGGCATTCTCGGGCTGGTCGCGGTCGTGGCGGGTTCGGTCATGCCGGGGATGGCGGGGGCCTACGTGGGCTTCGTCGGCGCGCTGATGGTGTGGTCGTGGCACGAGGCGAGCTTCCTGATGGGCGCCGTCGCCGGGCCGCGGCGCGAGCCGAGCAATCCCGCCGCGCGCGGCTGGGACCGCTTCATCGATGCCGGATCGACGCTGATCTACCACGAGATCGCGCTCGCGCTGACCGCGCTGATGCTGATGTCGCTGGGCTGGAATGCGGTCAATCCGACCGGCGCCGAAGTCTTCGTGCTCCTTCTGGCACTGCGGCTCGCGAGCAAGCTGGCGCTCTATGCCGGAGTGCCGAGCCAGGTCGGTGATCTGATGCCGCCGCACCTCGATTACCTGCGCAGCTACTTCGGCCCGCGCCGCTTCTCGCCCACGCTGGGACTGGCGCTGATCTTCACCTTCGGCCTCGCCACCCTGTTGGGCCGCGCCGCGCTCGCCGCACCGGCTGGCAGCGCCGAAGCGGTGCGCGCCAGCCTGCTGTTCGCGATGGCCGCGTTGGGCGTCCTCGAACACGTGTTTCTCGCCTTGCCGTTTCGCGACGGTGCTCTCTGGGGCTGGGCTCTGCCCGGCCGCAACAACCGCATTAACGCCTGAGCAATCAGGCCTAAAGGATTACAAGGGAAGGGGTATTTCGGCCATGGATTATGAGGCCTTCTTTACGCAGGAACTCGACGGCATCCGCGGCGAAGGGCGTTATCGCATCTTTGCCGAACTGGAGCGCCATCGTGGCTCCTTCCCCAAGGCGACGCGCCACGTCGACGGCGGCACGCAGGAAGTCACCGTCTGGTGTTCGAACGATTACCTCGGCATGGGCCAGAACCCCAAGGTGCTGGACGCGATGCACTCCGTGCTCGATGAATGCGGCGCCGGTGCGGGCGGCACGCGCAACATTTCCGGCACCAACCGCCACCACGCGCTGCTGGAAGCGGAACTGGCCGATCTCCACCACAAGGAAGCGGCGCTGCTGTTCACTTCGGGCTATGTCTCGAACTGGGCGGCGCTCGGCACCCTCGCCTCGCGCCTGCCCGACTGCGTGGTGTTTTCGGACGCCGGCAACCATGCCTCGATGATCGAGGGCATCCGCCACAGCAAGGCGGAACGCGTGATCTGGAAGCACAACGACTGGCGCGATCTTGACCGCAAGCTGAGCCAGGTTGCCCCGGGCCGCGCCAAGCTGGTTGCGTTCGAGAGCGTCTATTCGATGGACGGCGACATTGCCCCGATCCGCGAGATCGTCGAGGTCTGCGAAGCGCACGGCGCGCTTTCGTACATCGACGAAGTCCACGGCGTCGGCCTCTATGGCCCGCGCGGCGGCGGCGTGGCGGAACGTGACGGCCTGATGGACCGCATCGACGTGATCGAGGGTACGCTGGGCAAGGCCTTCGGCGTGATGGGCGGCTATATCGCTGCCTCCGAGGCCCTCTGCGACTATGTGCGCAGCTTCGCCTCCGGCTTCATCTTCACGACAGCGATCCCCCCTGCCCTTGCCGCCGGGGCCTGCGCCAGCATCCAGCACCTCAAGGTGAGCGGCCACGAACGCGCCCGCCACCGCGACCGGGTGAGCACGGTGCGCCGCAAGCTGAATGCGCTGGGCATTCCGCACCTCGACAACCCGAGCCACATCATCCCGGTGATGGTGGGCGACGCGCGCAAGTGCAAGATGATCAGCGACTGGCTGCTCGACAACCACGGCATCTACGTGCAGCCGATCAACTATCCGACCGTGCCGCGCGGCACTGAGCGGCTGCGCATCACGCCCTCACCGGTGCACACCGATGGCGATATCGACCGGCTGCTGGAAGCGCTGACCGATATCTGGTCGCAGTGCGAACTGGCGCGTCGCAGCCACGCGGCCTGAGGTGAGGTGAGTTTGCAAGGCCCGGCTCCCTGCGATGGCAGGGGGCCGGGTTTATTGTTGGTTGGAGTTATGACTTGCGTGAGCGCAGGTCGAAGCTCTCCCCGACCCACTCCTCGCTCCTGGCCCACAGGGCCCGGGCCGACTCGGGATCGAGCGCGTAGGGGCGCACGCCCGGATTGCCGAAGCCGATGTTCTCGCCCGTGAGCACCGGGGACACCTGGCAGTCCTCGCAGTAGCGGCCGCCGACGGCGTCCGCATCCGCCACGAGGCCTGCCCATAGCCCCGTCGCTGCGCCCTGCTGCGGCGTCTTCCATTCCATCGGCGGCTGGCCGTCCCTGGCCAAATCGACGTTGATCTGATCGACGAGCAGTTGGAGCTGGTCGCCTCCCATATGGCGGGACAGTTCGGTCTGGATGCCGCCGGGATGGACTGCGGTGGCCCGCAAGCCGATCGCGCGGTAGCGCCGGTCGAACTCGGCCGCGAAGAGGATATTGGCCGTCTTCGAACGTCCATAAGCGATGAACGGTTCGTAGGGGGTCTTCTCGAAATTGGGGTCCGCCAGATCGACGTCGGCAAAGCGGTGACCGGACGAGGCCAGCATCACCAGGCGCGAGCCGGGGCGAATGAGGCCCGCGATCCGGTTGACGAAGACGAAATGCCCGAGGTGGTTGGTGCCAAACTGGGTCTCGAAGCCATCTACGGTAAGCCCGAACGGCGTGGCCATGACGCCGGCATTGGCGATCACGAGATCGAGCGGCAGCTGCGCGGCATTCAGCTGATCCGACGCGCGGCGGACGCTGGCGAGATCGGCGAGATCGAGCTCGACAAGATCGACCGCGTTGCTGTCGAGGCCAGCGTTGGCGAGCGCCCGGGCTGCCTTGGCAAGGTCCCGCGCCGTGCCGATCACTTGCGCGCCGTGGCCGGCAAGGGCGCGCGCGGTTTCCACGCCGAGGCCGGCGGAAACCCCGGTGACGAGGACGCGCTTGCCGGTCAGATCAAGCCCCGCGAGCACATCGTCGGTGGTCGATTGGCGTCCGAAAGCGTGGGTCTGGATGGTCATGGTTTATCTCCTGCTGTTAGCCGGGAGATGGGGGCATTTGCCTTCGACTGGTACTGGACAAATTTGCACGTCAGCCATTCAATTCTGAATGCGAACCGCTGCTGCGCCACTAGAAAAGCTGGAAAATCGAAGGGTTGCTGGAGGCGCCGTTCGAGGTCTTGTCGGTCTCGGCGGGTATTGCTCGTTATTTGGCCTTCGTGGCCGCGCGAATGAAGTGCCCCTTGATAAAGGTCCAACGTTCCCTGTGCAGCAGAGCGACCCCGCTCTCGCCCTCATAGATGTCTATCGCTGGCCGACCATCCGCGTCGGACAAAAAGTTGGGTCTGCCCCGGCTGGATAGTTCGATAACTTTCTGCACACTGTGCCCAGCCACCGACCAAACAATCACGCGATAGGCTGATCCTCCGGACCAGGTGGAGAAGACTAAGCCGTTCTGATCACGAAAAAACAACCCGTCGGGCGCATCGCCGGTTGTCTCGCGATAATGAACCGTCCTTGCGCAGTTTTCAGTGCAATCAATTGCAATCTGGTAGCCACCGGGATGTCCTCCCGTGACCTGCACCATAAATGTCGATGCGTCTGCCTCAACTCTCAAGGCCGCGACCAGCGATGCGGCGGTCGCATTAATGGGCAGCAGCGAAACGGCGAGGATGAGCAGTCTCATCTTAAGAGGCTATCACCTCTTGCGATGTCTGCAACTGGGCGCGAACCGCTGCCCCAACTTGCGCATGCGTCCGAGCGCCATCGCCGAACGAAGCAAAGCGGCCATCGAACCGACGGCGATTCACTAGACGGCAGAGCGCCCATTTCAGCCCATCTGGTGCGCACAACAAAAAACGCCGCCCCCTTTCGGGAGCGGCGCTCTTGTTTCCGACGGAAGCGGACGCTTACTTGGTCGCTTCGGTCAGGTACGCGATCACGTCCGCGCGGTCCTGGCCCTTGGGCAGGCCGGCGAAGGCCATCTTGGTGCCGGGGACGACACGGGCCGGCTTTTCGAGGTACTGATAGAGCTTCTCGGGCGTCCAGGTGATGCCGCTTTCCTTGTTCGCGGTCGAATAGGAGAAGCCGGCGATCTGGCCGGACTTGCGGCCGATGATGCCGTGCAGCGACGGACCGATGCGGTTCACGCCCGGATCGATCACGTGGCAGGTCTTGCATTGGGTGAAGACAGCCTCGCCGTGCTTGGCATCGCCCTTCATGTCGGCGAACTTCGTGCCGTCGAGAGTCGTCGTGTCGTCGGCAGCGATCTTCGCAGCAGCAGCCGGAGCCGCCGCATCCGCAGCAGCCGAAGTGGCGGCGGCAGGGGCTTCAGCGGCGGGGGCCGCAGCCTCTTCCTTCTTGCCACCGCACGCTGCCAAGGCAGCGGAAAGGGCGATCAGACCGAGGTATCCTCTCAAATTGCTCATGGCCACTCCTTCAAGAATTGGGGCAGTTCCATCCTGCCGAATATGACGAAAATCACAGACCGGCAACGGGCAATCACGGCGCAGCAGGCTTGGATCGTGTACGTTACACACAATTAATCTTCACGGCGGACGGCGGCCGCGCAATTGTCCTCAAGGGCATGTCGCGCCGGAGCCGCCGATCTGCCAACGCGCTGCGGTTTCACACGGCCCTGCGCCGCCCTTTGACAGGGACGCGGCACCGCCCGTAAAGGCAGGCGCGATGAGGGTATGGCCATTCTCCGTATTGGTTGATCCGCGCGGCGCGGCGGCGCCTCGCGATCCCTATGGCGAGCTTGCCCTGATCGTGCTGCTGAGCGCGCTGGCCGCCCTCCCCGCGATCCTTGCCCCGATCCTGCCGCTCACCGATCTGGGGGGCCATATCGGGCGCTATGCAGTGCAGCTCGATGCCGGGCGTTCGGAAGTGCTGCGTAATTGGTATAGCTTCGAATGGGGTCTGCTGCCCAACCTTGGCGTCGATCTGCTGGTGCAGCTGCTCGCACCGCTGATGGGGCTGGAGCCGGCGGTCCACCTGATCGTCGGGACGATCCCGCCGCTCACGGTTTCGGGCATGCTGCTGCTTTCGCGCGCGGCGCATGGGCGGATCGGGGTGCAGGCGCTCTATGCGCTGCCGCTGGCGATCGCGCTGCCCTATCTCTACGGCTTCGTGAACTTCGCGCTCTCGATCGCGCTGGCCTACCACGCGGCCGCGCTTTGGATCGCGCTGGAGCACCGGCCGGTGCTGCGCTCGGTGCTGTTCGTGCCGATCGCCTTCCTGCTCTGGCTATGCCACCTCGTCGGCTGGGCGGTGTTTGGACTGATTGCAGGCATGACCGCGCTGGCAGCAGGCTGGCGCGGCAAGAAGGGTGTGGTTGGCACTGTCGTCTCGACCGGGCTGATGACCGCGCCGCTGCTGCTGGGACCGATGATCGGCGCGCTGCTGCAGCACCCGGCCAAGGACACGGTGGCGCTTCTCGCCAACAACGATGCGCCGCGCAAGATCAGCTGGCTGGTGATGGCGCTGACCGACCGCTGGCTGATCTGGGACGCGGCGGGCACGGCGGTGATCGCCTTCGTGCTCTATATCAGCCTGCGCACGCGCGGGTTCGCGGTGAACGCGGGGCTGATGGCCTCCGCCCTCGCCCTGCTCGCGCTGTACTTTCTGATGCCCGACACGATCATGGGTTCGCGCTTTGCCGATATGCGGCTGGGGCCGGTGATTCTGGCGTTGTTCCTGCTCGCCATCGCGCAAGGGCCGCTGGTCGATCCGCGTGTGACTCGGTGGCTGCTGATCGGCGGCCTCGTGTTCGGCGGCGCGCGCCTGGCCTCCAATACCGCCAGCATGGTGATCTCCGGCCGGCAATTCGCCGAGACGCTGACCGCAATCGAGGCGGCGCCGCGCGGGGTGAACCTCGTCTCGCTGTACCTCGACGAATGCGAAGTGTGGAACACCGACCGGCGGCGGCATATCATGGGCTATGGCCTCGCGCGGCGGCACTTGTTCGATAACGGGCAGTGGCAGCTGCCGAGCGGCCAATTGATCAGCATCCACAACCCGCGCCTCGCCCCGTTTGATCGCGATCCTTCAACCATCACGTTCCTCAAGCCCTGCGGCGAGCTGCCCGCGGTGGCCGACGTGGTGGCGGTGGTGCCGCACCGGGTGCGTTTCCTGTGGGTGATCCGGATCGATCCCCGGACGCGCTTCCCCGGCTGGGAACCGCTGCGCAGGAGCGCGGACAGCGTGCTCTATCGCCGCTTGCAAACTCAACTTCATTGATAGACTATAAACATAAACTCCCGGAGCAGGATGCCAAGATGACCGATCTCTCGAAAGCCAAGCCCGAAACCCTTGCCCTCCACGCCGGCTGGCGCGCTGATCCTTCGACCGGGTCGGTCGCGGTGCCGATCCACCAGACGACGTCGTACCAGTTCAACTCGACCGAGCACGCGGCGAACCTCTTCGCGCTGAAGGAACTGGGCAATATCTACACCCGGCTCGGCAACCCGACGACCGATGTGCTGGAGCAGCGCATGGCCGCAATCGAGGGCGGTGTGGCGGCGCTGGCGGTTTCGTCCGGCCAGTCGGCCACCACACTGGCGATCCTCAACCTTGCCAAGGCGGGCGACAACATCGTCGCCTCGACCAACCTTTATGGCGGCACGTGGAACCTGCTGGCGAACACGCTGCGCGACCTTGGCATAGAGACGCGCTTCGTCGATCCGGCGGATGTGGAAGGCTTCCGCCGCGCGACCGATGACAAGACCCGCGCGTACTATGCCGAGTCGCTGCCCAATCCGAAGCTTGAGGTGTTCCCCATCGCCGAAGTGGCGGCCATCGGGCGCGAATACGGCATTCCGCTGATAATGGACAACACGGCGGCGCCGCTCCTCATCAAGCCGTTCGAGCACGGTGCGGCGGTGGTGGTCTATTCGGCGACCAAGTACATCGGCGGGCACGGCACCTCGATCGGCGGGCTGATCATCGACGGCGGCAACTTTGAATGGGACGCCTTCCCCGAGCGCCAGCCGCACCTCAACACGCCCGACGCGAGCTATCACGGCGCGGTCTGGGCGCGCGACATCAAGCCGCTGGGGCCGATTGCCTACATCATCCGCGCGCGGGTGATCCTGCTGCGCGACCTGGGCAACGCGATCTCGCCGTTCAATGCGTTCTCGCTGATCCAGGGGCTGGAGACGATGCCGCTGCGGATGGAGCGGCACTGCGACAACGCCGTGAAGGTGGCGGCGTTCCTTTCGAACCACCCCAAGGTTTCCACGGTGATCCATCCTTCGGTCGCGACGGGCCGGGCAGCGGATCTGGCAGCGAAATACCTGACTCGCGGCCAGGGCGGGCTGGTCGGCTTCGAGCTGAAGGACGGGGCGGAAGCCGGCAAGCGCTTCATCGATGCGCTGCAGCTGTTCTACCACGTGGCGAACATCGGCGACGCGCGCAGCCTTGCGATCCATCCCGCCTCGACCACGCACTCGCAGCTTTCGGCAGAAGAGCAGGCGGCGACCGGTGTCTCGCCGGGCTATGTGCGGCTTTCGATCGGGATCGAGCATATCGACGATATCCTCGCCGATCTGGGCACGGCGCTGGACGCGGCTTGAGGCCTGTCGGGAACCCTTACAAGTTGACACGGTTGACACAGTCCTGAGGAATAATTGCAATCGATCAGTGCGGCGGTTTTGATCGCCGCATTCGATCAATTGGTGCCGTGTCGAGGGGATGAGGGAGGGCATGCAGGCACTCTCTCATGGACCGGTGTCTGTAGGACAGGGTGAATTGGCTTGTGCGCCACTGCGGGGCGATGCCAGCAAGAAAAAGCCAAGGCCCGTGTCAAGCACGGGCCGACGATGTCATCTGATGCTCTCTGAGCCTAATAACCCACAGCCATGCCGTCCTTGCGGTGATCCGAACCCGCGCGATACGCGCCTGTGCGCGGGTCGATCAGGATGCCCTGATAGCCGCCCATTTCGGAACCATCGTCGCGGATCACCTTGTGGCCGCGCGCGGCGAGATCGGCGCCGACGAGATCGTAGAGCCCGCTTTCGAGGCGCAGTTCGTTCGACTGCTGGTTGTGGTTGAAGCGCGCGGCGTCGCTCGCGCTCTGCACATTGGCGCCGAAGGCAAGGAGGTTGGCGAGGACTTGTGCCTGCCCTTGCGCCTGCTGGCCGCCTTGCATCACGCCGAACGAGAAGAAGGGCTTGCCGTCCTTCGTCACGAAGCCGGGGATGATCGTGTAGAACGGACGCTTGCCGGGGGCGATGGCGTTGGGGCTGGCGGGATCGAGCGAGAAGGCATTTCCGCGATTGCTGAGCACGAAGCCGTAGCCGGGCACCGTGATGCCGGAGCCGAAGAAATCGTAGACCGAGTAGATCAGCGAAACGACGTTGCCTTCCTTGTCCGCCGTGGTGATGTAGGCCGTGCCGCCGAGAGCAGGCGCATCGGGGCCGATGGCGGCGGCCTTCTTCATGTCGATCCGGCTGCACTGCTGGGCGGCGTAGTCCTTTGAAATCAGGCGGGCGACGGGAATGGCGGAATAATCGGGATCGCCGTTGAAGCGCTTCAGATCGGCGTAGGCGAGCTTCTTGGCCTCGACCATCAGGTGCCAGTAATCCGCCGAACGCGGGCCGAGCGCGCCAAGGCCGAGCTTGGCGGGGCAGACTTCGAGCATGTTCATGATCTGGAGCACCGCGAAGCCTTGCGTGCTCGGCGGCATTTCGTGGATCGTGGTGCCCTTGAACGTCGTGCTGATCGGTTCGACCCAGCGGGCATGGATCGTATCGAAGTCCGCAAGCGCAAAACCGCCGCCAAGGCTTTGCGATTTCGCGACAATCGCCTTGGCGATGGGGCCCTTGTAGAACGCGTCGCGGCCATCCTTCGCGATCAGGCGGAAAGCGCCGGCAAGGTCAGGATTGCGAAAAATGTCGCCCCAGCCGAGCGACTTGCCGCCCGGCATGTAGGTCTTGGCGGAGTCCGGATCCTTGGCGAGCAGCTTGGCGCTGACCTGCCATTCGCCGCCGATGCGCTCGGTGAGCGGGAAGCCCTGCTCGGCGATGCGGATGGCGGGCTGCAGCGTGGGGCCGAGGCCAAGCTTGCCATAGCGCGCCAGCAGGACGGACCAGCCATCGACCGCGCCGGGGACGAGCGCGGCGTGGATGCCTTCCTCCGGCATGCTCTTGCCGAACATCTTGCGGTAGCGCTCAAGGTTCGCCCCGCTCGGCGCGCGGCCAGCGGCATCGAGAGCGACGAGGCGCTGTTCCTTGGCGACCCAGGCGATCACGAACATGTCGCCGCCAATGCCGGTCGCCTCGGGCTCCACGACATTGATTGCAGCGGCAGTGGCGACGGCGGCGTCGAAGGCATTGCCGCCGGCGTGGAGCACTTCCAGTCCGGCTTCGGCAGCGAGCGGCTGGCTGGTCGCGACCATGCCGTTCAGCGCCATGACTTCGGAGCGGCTCTGCGCGGTCCAGCCCCCTGCCCGGTCGCCCCTTACGGCATCAAAGGGAGCCGGATCGGCTGCGAGCAGGGGCGCGGCAAGGGCGGACAGCGCAGCGGCGGTGAGCAGGCGGCGCATCAGGCCTTCTGCCAGCCGTGCGAGAGCAGCTTCACCGTGACCTTGCCGGTGGCGACGACGACGCCGTTTGCATCGAGCATCGGAAACTCGGCCAGATAGCCCGCGCTGCCCTTGCGTTCGAGATCGGCGAGCAGGCCTTCGAGCGCGGGTTCATCGAGGGCGAAATCGGCGAATACATCGGTGGCGGCCATCTTGTGGAACGAGACCGCGATGTCCTTGATGATCGGGTAGAAGCGCGCGGTATCGAGGATCGAGATGCCGGGGATCGCCGCAGTCGCTTCTGCCAGCACGGTGAAGGCGCCCATGTACATCACGCCGACATGGTTCTCGTTGCCCGCCAGCGGCATGCGGTAGCGCGCGGTGCCGCGCCCGCTTTCGAGCAGTTCGAGGCCGGTCCGTTCGACGAATTCAACGCGGTAGGTCATTCAGGGTTCCTCAGGCTTTATACCGGACTTCACCGCCGACGATGGTTTGCGCCACGCGGATGTCCTTGATCTTTTCGGGGTCGACCGACGCCGGGTCGCCGTCAAGGATCACCATGTCGGCCAGCTTGCCGGGGCTGAGCGTGCCCTTGAGGTCTTCCTCGAACGAGGCATGCGCGCCGTTGGCCGAGAGGACCTCGAGGCCTTCCATCACGGTGATCTTCTGGCTGGCGCCCCAGATCTCGCCGTTCCAGCCCTTGCGCGTGACCATGCCCTGCAGGCCCATCAGCGGAGAGAACGGGCCGGGCTGGAAATCGGAACCGGCGCAGACGGGGACACCCGCATCGATCATCATGCGGTAGGCCATCATGTGTTCCATCATCTCCGCGCCGTAGAAATGGAACTTGTCGGCATTGTAGTAGGCATAGCTGGTGAACAGCGCGGGCACGGCGCCGAGCGCCTTGATCCGCCCGACCAGCGCCGGCGAGACATTGGTGCAGTGGGTAATCTTGGGGCGGCGGTCAGCGGGGCCGAGCAGCTGCGTGGCCTTCTCGTAGGCACTCAGCACCATGGCGATGGCGACATCGCCGTTGGCGTGGAAATTGGGCTGGATGCCGGCGCGCAGCAGCTTTTCGACAAGCGCGTCGATGGCCGCCTGCGTCATCGTGAGGTTGCCGTAGTAGGCCGGGGTGCGGCCCGGATAGGGCGTGGAGCGCGACATCGTGCGTTCGGAGAACGAGCCGTCGGCCGTCTGCTCGGACGTCGCGCCGATGCGCATCCACTCGTCGCCGAAGCCGGTGCGCACCCCGTTGGCGATCAAGGCATCGAGAAAGCCGCTGTCAGGCTCATACGTCACGCGGTGCTTGAGGCGGCCTTCGCGGCGGATCTGCTGGATCGCGGCGACATCATCGAACGGGTTCAGCCCCTGCCCCGAATGGCAGACGCTGGTGAGGCCGTAGCGGACGAATTCCTCGCTGATCTTCGCAGCACCGGCGATGGCGCGGGCCCGCTTCTGTTCGGGCGTGAGATCGGGCTCCTTCGTCTTCGCCATGATCGGTTCGATGGCCAGATCGGTGACGCGGCCGGTGAGATTGCCATTGGCGTCGCGGTCATAAGTGCCGCCGAAGGGATCGGGCGTATCGCGGGTGATCCCGGCGAGCTTGAAGGCCACGTTGTTGACCACGAAAGTGTGCCCGCCGCGGTGCGTGATCATCACCGGATGCTCGGTCGATACGCGGTCGAGATCGGCCATCAGGACGGGGCGGCCATCCTTGATCTTGGTATCGTCGTAGAATTCGCCGCTGACGAGCTTGCCCGGCGGGGTTTTCGCGGCGCGTTCCTTGAGCAGGCCGACAATGCGGTCGATGCTGTAGAACTCGACCTCGAACGGATTGCCGACGAACACCGCATTGAGCAGCATCTCGCCCTGTGCATGGAGGTGGCAATCGTTGAAGCCGGGTACGATGGTCTGCCCGCCAAGGTCGATCACTTCGGTGCGGGCGGAGGCGAGGGTCTTGAGCTCAGCCCAGCTGCCCACGCCGACGATGCGGCTTCCGGCAATCGCGATGGCATCGGCGGAGGGGATCGCCGGATCGAGCGTGTGGACGCGCGCGCCCTTGTAGATGCGCGTGGGCGCCGGATCGAGGATCGCGGCCCAGGCGCGCGGGCTGAGGCTGGCGAGCGTGAGCGCCCCGCTCGATCCCAAAAGCCCGCGCCGCGTGATTGCCAGTGATCCTGCCATGCCCCCGCCCCTCGTTTGCCAGCTGCAGCATGACCGGGAAAACCGGGAAGCAGCTGATTTTCCGAGCCGCAAATTGCGGGCGAGGACGCCGCGATGCAAGCGCAATGACATCCGCCACCCCGCTTCTCACCGGTCATGCGGCTTTCCGGGCGTGGGCCTCACGCGAATGCACTTTGCTGCCTGGCTTTCAATCTGCCTTTCGCCGTTAATGAGGACCGACGCGCGGACAGCTTTCGCTGTTACGTTGCCAGCCGCAAACAGACCGTAAAATAGCCTTGCACACGCAACAATCCACGCGGGGCAAAGGGTCAGTTTGGCACCGATTCAAGGTGACCCGCCTCCATATTTCGTGGTGATTGAAATTGTGAGCTGAGGAAAATCTGTCGAAAAAATACGGCGGCAAGTTCGCTTGCAGCCAGTTTCATCGACAGAACGATTGCACATTGCCGCCCGACAAGGTGCCACCAAGACCATTAATTTGCGAAAAGTGTTCAGTCCTATTCGATTTGCTGAAATTGTTTTTGAAAAGTAATGCAGATGTACAAATTGGCCAGTTATCCGGAACCGATCAGATTCCGCTCACAGCGGAACAAACCTGATCGCGTGGTGAAAACAGAATTGGGGGTTGGGCCAAACCTGACCGGGCAAGCGCCAGATAACGTTGTCGATCTTTCGCAGATCACCGCTGAATCTTTCGAAGCAAGTCTGGAAAGAGACTATCCGACAACCAGAAACGGGATCCTCGCTTTCCTGTTCCTGATAGCCCTGAGCACGGCGTTCACTGTTGCCATCTTTTCGTTCATCGTGAAATCGCTGCATCTGATCTGAAGATTCAGCTTTCTGCCGCAAATTCCCCACACCGCCCGCACCGAGCGGTACGGTGGCGCTATTGCTGCCATTTTGCGTCTATTGGGCCCCGATTGAAGCCCGCCCTCAGGCCTGATGCTCCAGCGCGCTGCGGGTGGCGCGGGTCCAGGTCTGGCTGCCAGTGAGGAAGGCGTACCAGCCCATCGCGGCACCGGCATGGCGCAGGAGCTGGAAGCTGAACGGCTCCGCCAGCGCGGCGATCAGCGCGGGGAAGAAGCGGAGGCCTTCACGCTGGCCAGTCCAGCGCTTGTAGATGCCGAGCGACCAGAGGTGGAAGGTGAGATCGATAACGATCTTGGCGATCATCACGAGGAGGATCGGGAAGGCGAGATAGAAGCGGCCGGTCGCGACGAGGAAAATGAGGATCGCAAAGGCGGCGAGGCCGTAGATCGGCTGTAGCGTATCGAGCGCCTTTACCGGCAGCATGCGCGTGCCGACGAGGCCGTAGCGGCTGTTGCCGACCATGTCGCGGTTCCAGTACTGAGTCTGCAGGAAACCGCCGAACCAGCGCTGGCGCTGCTTGAGGAAGCCGCGGATCGATGCCGGCGCATCAGTGCGGGCAAGCGCGCCGCCGACGACCGCGACCTGCCAGCCGAGCGCGTGGTCGTTCGAATGGCGGTGGAGGCGGTGGATCAGCTCGTAATCCTCGACCATGCAATCGGGATCGAACCCGCCGACGGCCAGCACCGCCTCGCGCCGGAACGCGGCAAACGCGCCGGAAATCAGCAGCAGGCCGTTCAATTGCATCCACGCGTGGCGCGAGAGGAAATTGCGCACATATTCGTAGGACTGGAACCATTCGAACAGGCGGCCGGAGAGCGAAGGCCCGCAGATCGGCTGGAGCACGCCGGTGGCGGCGACGAGCGATGGATCACGCAGGAAGGCGGTGCGCATGGCCGCGATGGCGCCCGGTTCGAGCAGGGTATCGGCATCGACGGTGAGCACCACATCGGTGCGCGCGTGCTGCAGCGCCTGATTGAGCGCGCGGGCCTTGCCGCCGTGGGGCAGGCGCAGCCATTGCAGGCGGGTCGCGCCGATCACGGTTTCGGCCATGCCGCCGATGCAGGGCGCGGCAAGGCCATAGGTTTCGAGCATGACGGCAGGCGTGCCGTCGCTCGAGCCATCGTCGGCGATCAGGATCGCCTCGGGCGGCTGGGCCTGCGCGAGGAGGCGGTTGATGGTGAGATGGATGACCCCGGCTTCGTTGTGCGCAGCGACAATGACGCCCAAGGTTGGTGCTTCGGCCGTGTGCGGCACGGGACGGCTGCTATCGGCGACAAGCCCCCGGATCTGCCATGCCGTGAACAGCAGCAGCGCGGTATCGTAGAGGATGTAGACCACGCCGACCGACCACATGCCGAGGCCCTGCCGGTAGAACGCCTGCGCGGTGAGCAGGATGAATAGCAACGGCGCGGCGATCCCGATCAGGCGGCTGATGGGCGGGATCGGGCGCGGCGTAAAGCGCGGGGACTCGGCGTGCAAGACTGCGTTCAGGGAAGGCATGGCACGGTCCCTTAATCATCCGAACCTGAACCGGCTATTGCGTTTGAAGGGCAGGTAGGTGAACAATCGGCAATGGTCTTAGCGCGTGCGGGGTGAACATGGTCAAGAAATACAGCGGCGTAGCGATTGCGCTGCACTGGATCATTGCATTGGGCATCTTCGTGAACCTGATGCTGCCCAATATCTGGGAAGCAGTGGGTGATGAGAACGTGCGGCCGCTGATCGATGCGCACAAGTCGATCGGGGTGACCGTGCTGGGCCTTGCCGTGATGCGGCTGCTGTGGCGCCTGACGCACCGCCCCCCTGCCCTGCCCGACAGCTACAAGCCGTGGGAAGTGAAGGCGAGCCACGCTGCGCATTGGGCGCTCTATGCGTTTATCTTCGCGATGCCGCTGACCGGGTGGATCATGGATTCGGCGTGGAAAGACGCGGCGACTCATCCGATGCAGTGGTTCGGCCTGTTCGAATGGCCGCGCATCAGCATGGTGATGGGCCTCGACGAAGTGACCAAGAAGAGCGTGCATGACAGCTTCGGCGAGGCACATGAGCTGCTGGGCTGGGCCCTGTGGGCGCTGTTTGCGCTGCACGTGATCGGCGCCTTGAAGCACCAGTGGGTGGACAAGGAAAAGGAACTGCAGCGGATGCTGCCCTGAGCGGCTAATCGAAGGCGGCGACGGCGGCATCGAAGGCAGCTTCGAGCGCGGCGTTCGTGCCGCGCATGCCGGCCACCACTTCGCTTGCCCAGCGGACATAGTCTGCCTTGCGCGCGGCATCCCAATCGGCTGGCGGCGAGGCTGCGATATCACGCAAGTTGGCGATCTTGTCGGCGAGCTTGACCAACTTCGCGCCGGGCGACTTGTGCGCGGCGCGGGCGATCTGGAGCTGCTTGCGCTCAGCCTTGGGCAGCGACTTGTCGTCAGTCACTTCGGCCACCATCGCGGCGACGTCCGCGCCGAAGCGCGCTTCGAGTTCGGCGGGGGTGGTTTCGGTGTCCTCCACGGTATCGTGCAGCAGGGCCGCCGCGATGACAGCGGGATCGGAAACGCCGCCCTCACCGGCCAGGATCGTCGCGAGCGCGAGCGGGTGGTTGATGTAGGGCGTTGCCTCGGCATCCTTGCGGCGCTGGCGGCGGTGCTTGTCTGCGGCGAAGGCCGCCGCATCGAGAATGAGGACGAGATCTGGGTTCATCGAGCGTCTCCTTGATGGATATGGCAAGCGCGGCGCTGGCCACAGGCAGGAACGACCTGCCCGGATTGTGCGGATGCGATTGGGTGGTGGCAAGCGACAGGTCCGGCCATTGACCGCACGCTGCGGCTTGACAGCAAGTGGCCTGTGCTTACCCCTAGTTCATACGGGTGCTTGGGGGGTTCTGCTATGCGAAAAATCACGGTTTCGGCGTTTGCACTCGCGCTTGTGGCAACTTCGGCACAGGCGAAAGGACCAGTGCCGGCCGATACTGTGCTGCGCGGCGGGACGATCCTGACAGTCGATGCGAAGGACCGCGTGGTCGAGGCCATGGCGATCCGGGGCGGACGGATCGTCGCGTTGGGGAGCGACAAGGCGGTGCGGGCGTATATCGGCAAGCGCACCAAGGTCATCGATCTGGCGGGCCGGACGGCAACGCCGGGGATGATCGATGCCCATGCCCACGCGCTGGAAGGCGGGATCGACGAAGTGGCGAACCTGCAGCTGGGCGAGGCTTCCAGCGTCGCCGATTTCCTTGCGCGGGTGAAGGCGCGCGCAGCGGAACTGCCTTCAGGTGCATGGGTGACGGGTTCGGGCTGGAACGAGAGCCGGATCGCCGAGCATCATCCGCCGAGCCTCGCTGAACTTGACGCGGTATCAGGCGGCCATCCCGTCGCGCTGGGGAACACGACTGGGCACTATACGCTGGTCAACAGCGCCGTGCTCAAGCTGGCCGGCGTGACCGCGCAGACCCCCGATCCGGCGGGAGGACGCTTTGACAAGGATGCCAGCGGCGCGCTCAACGGCGTGCTTTATGACAGCGCGCAGGACGTGCTCGACAAGCTGGTGCCGCCGGTCGACGCAGCAACGCGCGCCAAGGGGCTGACCCATGTGATCGAAGGGGCGCTTTCCGAGGGGCTGACCGGCTTCAAGGACCCGCGCACCGGGCGCCTGCAGTGGGATGTCTACGCCGCAGCGGCCAGGCAGGCGCCGCTGAACGTCCACGTCTGCACGCTGACTTTTGCGCAGACCGACATGACCGCAGCACGCGCGGCGGTGGACGATTACCGCCAGCGCAAGAAGGAGCTCGCTGGCCTCAAGGGCCGCAATCTCGATGTGTGCGGGGTGAAGATCTTCCTTGATGGTTCGGGCGCAGGGCGGACGGCGTGGGTCTACCAGCCCTTCGAGAAGGACGCCTCGCACGCCAATCCGGGCACGGGCCTGCCGATGATGAGCGCTGACGTCTACCGCGAGATGGTCGACCTGTTCACGAAGGAAGGCATGCCGATCGGCACGCATGCGATCGGCGACCGGGCGATCGATACCGTGGTGGATGCCTATGCCGATGCGCTGAAGAAGTTTCCGAAGCAGGGGCTGCGGCACAGCCTGATCCACGCCAATCTGCCGACACCGCATGCCATCGACGTGATGGCAGACCTTCAGAAGCGCTATGATTCCGGCTATCCAGAAGCGCAGGCGGAGTTCCTGTGGTTTCTGGGCGATGCGCTGGCGGCAGGCTGGGGGCCGGAGCGCAGCCAGCGGATGATGCCGTACGCGACCTATGTGAAGCGCGGGATCATTTACAGCGACGGATCGGACTATCCGGTGACGCCCTATGCGCCGCGCTATGGCCTGTGGTCCTCAGTGGCGCGCGAGCCCGATGGCGACCGCTTCGGCAAGGCGCCGTTCGGAACGGCGGAAGCGGTGGATATCTATACCGCGATGAAAAGCCACACAATCTGGGCGGCGCGGCAGCTGTTTCTGGAGAAGGAAACCGGCTCGCTTGAGGTGGGCAAGCTGGCCGATGTCGCGATCTGGGACCGCAATCCCTATGCGGTGCCCACGGCCAGCCTCAAGGACATGCACTGCATGATGACGCTGTTTGGCGGCAAGGTGGTGTTCGAGCGCCAATGACTGCTAAAGTGATGCGGCAATTGAATGCTGATGTTCTGGTGATTGGCGGGGGCACCGCCGGGTTCGGTGCGGCGCTGGGTGCGGCACGGGCTGGTGCCAAGGTGCGCTTGATCGAGGGGACGAGCAAGATCGGGGGAGTCATGGCGTTCTGCCCGGGCATGCCGTGGGGCGGCGGCTATCCGACCGGGCGGAGCATCGGCGGTGTGTTTGGCGAGCTGACCGACATGCTGCTGGCGATGGACCCGCCGATGGCCGAAGTGCGGCCATCGACGCTGGAGAACTTCGGATACGAAGTGATCTACGACCATGAAGCGGCTGTTTTCGCGATGTTCCAGATGCTGGAGGACGCAGGCGTCGAGGTGCATCTGAACACTTTTGCGGGCGCGCCGGTGGTGGAAGGCGGGCGGATCGTCCGCGTGGAATGCGTGGATCGCACCGGGCCGATGGTGATCGATACCGGCATGGTGATCGATTGTTCGGGTGACGGCGACACTTCGGCGCGGGCGGGCGTGCCCTATGTGGTGGGCGACGGGCGCGGCAACATGATGGGCGTGACGCTCTCGTTCTCGATGGTGGGGGCGGACTGGGCGCGCGTGTTTGCCAAGGGCGATCCGTACTTCGAGGAGGAAGCGGCTTTCGGCATTGCGCAGGGGCTGATCCATCCGGACCTTGCCAAGCTCTACCTGATGAAGGGCTTTCACTCCGATACGGTGTTCTGCAATTCGGTGCACATCCGGGGCGTGGACGGGACCGATCCGCAGGCCGTGGCGCGGGCGACGCAGGAGGGGCGGCGGCGCTGCCATGCGCTGGCGCGGTTCCTGATCGCGCATGTGCCGGGTTTCGAGAACGCGCGGATGAGCGGACTGGGGCCGACCGTGGGCGTGCGCGAGACGCGCAAGCTGGAAGCAGTGCACCGCATACTGGCAAGCGACCTTAGAGCGGGCGCGAAACCTGCGGACGGCATTGTCGCCTGCGATAATCCCATCGACGATGTGATGCGGGGTGACGAGGCGATGACGCACGATGCCATCGTCGCGCAGGGCGATTATTACACGATCCCCTTCCGCGCGATGGTGCCCGAGGGGATTGCCAATCTGCTCTTTGCCGGGCGGCTCGTCTGCGCCGATCCGGCTGCCTTCGCCTCGGTGCGCGGGATGCCGCAGTGCATGGCGATGGGCCAGGCGGCAGGGACGGCGGCGGCCATGGCGCTGGCGGATGGCGTGGGGGTGCAGACTCTCGATCCGCAGCGGGTGGTTGCAGTGCTGGCCGCCCAAGGCATGCGCGGGATCGGCGGGGACGTGCTGCTCCGGCACGAACCCGCGCTGGCGGCCTAGCCGAAGATCACCTTTTCCTCGCCGAGCCAGAGCGGGGAGCGCGGCAGATCGATGAACTTGCGCTCGTCTTCCAGCAGCAGCGCGCCGGCGGCACGGGCTTCGGGCGTATCGGTGGCGAGGTCTTCGAGGCTGTCCCACCACAATTGCGCAACGCCGTCGTAAGGACCCGGCGCGCCGCGCACGGCGGCGAAGGGCGCCTCTTCCGCATTCGGGAGCGAGTGGAGCTGAACATAGCGGCGGATCTTCAGCGCATCGCGCACGCTGGCGACGAGCGGGGCGTGGTTGGTGAACCAGTAGTCCTGAAACGCCTCGCGGCTGAGGTGCGGCAGGCGGTGGAGGCAGAAGGTGAGCTTGATCATCATTGGTCTCCCGAAGCGGAAATGCTGGTTCAGCCGATCTGGCCGATGGTTTCGTCCGGCAAATCGATCCAGCTGAGCCGTCCGCCCGCGCCTGACCCGGTATCGAGGAAAATGGCGCGCCCGCCTGCAGCATTGGTCTGGATGAGCGGGGCTTCACGCGAGCGCACGTCATGGCCCGCAACGACGGTCAGGCCGGAGGGAATGGTATCGACCCAGCGGTAAGTGCGGACCGGCAAGGCTTCATCTGGCACCATTCGTCCTTCGGCATAGAGGGCAAGGTAGCGCAGCCGGCTGCGCGAGGACTTGTCTGCCGCCTCGTCTGGATCGGCATGGACCAGCATGTCCGGCGCGAAGGCACCATGCAGCAGGACATGGCGGCCTTGGACGAGCCAGTAGGGCGCGGCGGCATAGGCCTGCATGAAGCGGGCCTTGAGGCCTGAACCATCCGGCGCGGCATCGAGCGCGGCGAGCGTGGCGGCAAGATCCGGCCCGACTTGCGGTTTGCGCCCGTTGAGGAGCCGGTAAAGCTTGTCATCGTGGTTGGACCGAATGAGCGTGGCCTGCCCCGCCTCGATGGCGCCAAGCGCTACCCGCAGCGCTCCGGGGCTGTCCGGTCCGCGATCGATCAGGTCGCCAAGCAGGACAACCGGCCGCGTGGTGGAGCCGAGCGCATGGGCGAGCCAATCGGCCTGCCCGTGCACATCGGCCACCACGCGGCAGGCCTCGTTCACCCCTTGCGCGCTTTCAGCCAGGCCTTGCCGGCGTTCTGGATGGTGAGCAGGGCCTTGAACGGCGCGATGCCGATATTGGCGCGGCCGGTGCGGGCGATGGAATCGATCTGGGCGTAGTACCAGTAGGTTACGGCGAAACCCTCGACCGCGCGGAGCATCTTGAGGCCGCCGAGGAAGGAAAGCCAGGGCGGGAGAAGCTTGAGCTTGTTTTCCCAGCGGTCCAGTTCGGCTGCGCCCGCCAGCAGTTTGGCGGGGCCGCCGGTATCGACGCAGAGCGGGCGGCCGAGGCCGATGACATCCGCGCCGCCCGTCTCCAGCGCGGTGTTCATTGCGCGGCGGGTACGGAAGCCGCCAGTGACGAGGAGCGGCATGGTGAGTGAGGCGCGCATGGTCTTGGCGAAATCGACGAAGTAGGCCTCGCGCGCGGCGGTAGATGCCGCCACCTTGGGCGAGTCGGGGGCTTCCATGCCGGAAATGTCCATCATCGCAGGCTGTTCGTAGGAACCGCCGGAGATTTCGAGGAGATCGACGCCCGCGTCCTGCAGCCAGCGGGCGACCACCATGCTGTCCTCAAAGGCGAAGCCGCCCTTCTGGAAATCGGCGGAATTGAGCTTCACGCCGATGGGGAAGCGCGGCCCCACCCCTGCCCGCACGCGCGCGACGACGGCGAGCAGCATGCGCGCGCGGTTTTCGAGGGAGCCGCCCCATTGGTCGGTGCGCAAGTTGGCGCGCGGGCTGAGGAACTGCGAGAGGAGGTAGCCGTGCGCGCCGTGGATCTGGACGCCGGTGAATCCGGTGTCCTTGGCGACTTCCGCAGCGTGGCCGAAGCGTTCGATGAGACCCTGGATTTCGGCTTCGGTTAGCGCCTCGGGCAGACCGAACTGCTTGCCGGGGAGGCCGACGGCGACGGCGGAGGGCGCCTTGGGGTGCGGGTTGACGGTGACCTGCGTCTGGCGGCCGGCATGGCTGATCTGCATCCAGATGTGGCCGCCCGCGCGGGTGCCGGCAGCAGCCATCTTGCGCAGGCCCGCTAGCGCCGCCTCATCCTGCGGGCCCTGGATGATCACGTTGCCGGGGCGTTCGAGGTGGTCGCGGTCGATCTGCACGTTGCCCGAAATGAGGAGGCCGCTGCCGCCATCGGCCCAGAGCCCGTAGAGCCGTTCGAGTTCGGGCGTCGCGCGGCCTTGCGGATCGGCGAGGCCCTCGGTCATCGCGGCCTTGGCGAGGCGATTGGGCAGCACGGCACCACAAGGCAAGGTCAGGCTGTCGGCGATGGTCGGCATGCGGCGTAGTCTCCCCCGGATGTTATCGTTGTGGGGAGCTTATTGCTTACCCGGAAGCTGGCGGCAATGGCAGGCTGGTGGTGTGCTTGATCCGGTCCAGCACCACACTGGAGCGCACGCTGGCGACATCGCCGTGGCCGAGGAGTTGCTCGTTCATCAGGCGGGAATAGCTGGCCAGATCGCGCGCGACGATGCGCAGGAGATAATCGGAATCGCCGGTCGTGGCGCGGCAATCGAGCACTTCTTCCAGCGCGGAAATGCGCGCGTGGAAGCCGCGCACGACATCGGGCGCATAGCTGGCCATGGCAACGGCGACATAGGCTTCGACCTGCAGGCCGAGTGCGGCTTCGCTAAGCAGGGCGACAGTCGCGCGGATGTACCCTTCCGCCTCCAGCCGGGCGACGCGGCGGGAGACCTGGCTGGGCGAAAGGTTCACCAGCTTGGCGAGATCGGCGTGTGCGCGTGAGGCATCGGTTTGCAGCAGTGCGAGGAGCTGGCGGTCGAGCTTGTCCATGGCGGGGATCAGGCTGCGAGTGCAGCGACGATCGCGCGGTCGACGATGGCTTCGGCAAGGTCTGACAGCGTCATCGCGCCCGCGACGGGGCGGATCACCCCTTTGCGGCGCATCGAGGCGAAACCATAGATGGCGGACCAGAACGCGAGCGTGCGCAAGTCCGCGGCTTCCTCGCCGAGGCCGGGCATGGCCTCATCAATCGCGGTGCGCAAGGCGATGTGGCCTTGCTGCTGGAACGCGAGCAGTTCCTCATCGAGCGCAGGATTGGTGAGCTCGCTCTCGTACATAAGGTCGACGAGGCGGGGGTTCTCCTCGGCGAAGCGAATGAATTCGGTGCCCATCGCGTGTAGCTTGGCGGCGGGATCGGCGCGGCTGGCGGCAATGCCCTGCGACTGGGCGAGCATTTCGCGGAAGCCATCGAGCGCCAGCGCCAGCAGGAAGGCGCGGCGATCCGGGAAGTGGTGGTAAGGCGCGCCGGGGGAGACGCCGACTTGCTGCGCCAGCGTGCGCATCGAAAGGCCGACATGGCCGTTCGCCTCGATCCAGGCGCGGCCGGCCCTGAGCAGATCGCCCCTGAGGTCTTCCTTGTGGTACGGCTTCTTCGTCGTCATGCGCCTTCCCGGTTCCGGCGCAGTCCTACCACCATTCCGCGATTCCGCCAGCCTGCGCCGCGACCGATGTTGACTCGTGCCTGCCGCCTATTTAATCACTGATTAAATAGAATGGAGAGTGCGATGCCCCGCCATGTTGCAGGCCTGCTGATCGCTGCGGCGCTGCTGGCCTCCCCTGCCCTCACGCTGGCGCAAGGCGGGGCGCCCGAGCAGCTGACCGCGACCTGCAGCCTTGCTCTGGACGATGCGGACAGCGAGAACGGGTGCCTCAGGGTCGTGCCGGGCTCGCACCGCAAGGGGCTGCGTGCGCATCGGCCGCTGATGGGCGAGGACCGCGAGAAGTCGCATATTCTCAGCGTGGAGCTGACTGACGCTGACCCGGTGGTCGAACTGCCGCTGCAGCGCGGCGACATTACCGTGCACGACGAGATGATCATCCACGGTTCGGGCGACAATTCCGCTCCCGACCGCTGGCGGCGGACGTACATCGCTGCATTCCGGACCATGGCCTGTGTCGACTTCGAACGGGCAATCGGCTTTACCCATTCGCACAATGACACGATCAACTGAGAAACCCACCTCGGTGCGCTCACCGCAGCGGACTGACGCGGGCGAATTGCATCTGGCGATTGCGGCGGGCGACTACCGGCTGGTTGCCGCACCGACGCGGTAAACGGGCGCGATCCTGATGCGCCGATGCCCGCGCTGGTGCCGGGCGAGACGCTGAGCGCGCAGATGCGGCTCAGCGTTAGTTTGCTCTAAGCCACGCAGAGCGTCGCCGTGCGGGCCTCGTGCATCGGGAACACGTGCACGTCGGGCGGGAAGTAGGAATAGCGGATGCGGGCGAGCACTTCGACCTGGTGCACGCCGGGTTCGAGGCCGCCGGGCTTGTCGACAAGGATTTCGCCCCATTCGAGGAGGCCCCAGCGCGCCTCGGTTTCCTCGCGCAGTTGCTCCAGCGTGTAGACTTCGTCGCGGATGCCGAGGCTGTTCGCCTCGAACGGGAAGACTTCGCCATCGACGGTGACCGTGAAGCCATCGAGCTGCGAGAGGCGGGTGCCGTGATAGTTGGGGATGCGGATGCGCACGGCAAAACCGGTGCGCGCGCCGACCGGGCCGATGTTGCGGAAGCCGGTGCTTTGGATGAGCTGGTGTTCGAGCATCTTGGTATCTCCGAGGGGGCGCTCAGGCCAGAAGGCCGGCGTCGAATTCAGCGTCGAGCTTGCGCAGGAGCACCTGCTGGCGGCGGACCTGATCGATCGCGCGCCATGGGCTGCGCAGGCCTTCGTATTCGCTCGAAAGCCAGCCCGAATAGCCTGAGCGCTTAATCGCCGACATCACCGGGCGCCACGGGATGTTGAGATCCTCGAGGCTGTCGTCGATGTCGTGGAACTTGGCCTGGATGAACACGACGTACTGCGCGATATCGAGGAATTCCTCGGGATCGACCGCGATGCCATTGAGGAAGGCCATGTGATTGCGCATTTCATCGGTCACCTGGTGCGAACCCCAATGGACCAGCGGGCGATCCTGGAAGATGCCGGTATCGATCATCAGGCCGAAGTTCTTCGTGCCCGTGCGCTCGATGAAGTTGATGTAGCCATCGGTGACGCGGTGCTTGATCGGCGTGGGTGCGTGGATTTCCGGGCAGATCACCACGCCAAGCTGGTGCGCGAGATCGAGATTGCGCTCGACATAGTCTTCCCACTGCGGATCGGGATCAAGCTCGTGCGAGGTGACACCGAACTTGGGACGGTAGAACTTGAAGCCGAGGCGGGCGGCCAGACGCAGGTCCTGCGCAAGCTCGGCAGCGCCTTCTTCCACGGTGAGATTGCGCGCGAGGGTGATACGCGTATCGACCCAGCCGCACATGTTGGTGGGTTCGAGCTTGTAGCGGTCGACAAGACCGAACCACCGGTCGAGGAAGGCGCTGGAAGGTTCCGGATAGCCTTCGATCTGCCCTTCGCCGAGGATTTCGATGCCGGTCGCGCCGGTGTCGGCGATGTGATCGAAAGCGTCTTCCAGCGTCATCACCGAGCCGTAGTCGTTGACGTAGCTGTAGACCGAGACGCCGTATTTCAGAGAACCCATGGCCTGCAAAACCCCCGCGCACTGAGGGGGCGCGATTCCCGGACAGCGCTGTGCTGCCCGGGGCTTTATCTAATCGCTGATTAAATTTATCACAAGCCCTCTGCTTGGCGGCGCAGGGTATGGAGATTCAGTGGCGACTATCAGTGATTGTCGCGCGGGATCCCCTGCGTCTGTGCGATGCGCTGGTACTTCTCCGCGCCCTCAAGAATGCCGCCGCTGGACAGCTGGCCGACCCGTTCGCGGTAGATTTCCTGCCACGGGGTCTGCGACGCCGGATAGGGATAGCCGCCCGCGGCTTCGAGATCGGCGCGGCGCTGCGCCAGTTCGTCCGCCGAGATCAGGATGTCGGCCGTGCCCTTGGCGAGATCGATGCGCACGCGGTCTCCGGTGCGGAGCAAGGCAAGCCCGCCCATCGCCGCCGCTTCCGGGCTGGCATTGAGGATCGAGGGACTGCCCGAGGTGCCGGACTGGCGGCCATCGCCGATGCACGGCAGTGCGTCGATGCCCTGTTCGAGCAAGTGCGCCGGGGGCCGCATGTTCACCACTTCGGCCGAGCCGGGGTAGCCGATGGGGCCGGTGCCGCGCATGAACAGCACGGTTTCCGCCGTGATCCCGGTGGCGGGATCGTCGATCCGGGCGTGGAAATCCTCCGGCCCATCAAACACCACCGCCGGGCCCTCGAAAGCGTCGGGATCAGCCGGGTTGGACAGGAACCGCGCCCGGAATGCGGGGCTGATCACGCAGGTCTTCATGATCGCCGCGTCGAACAAGGTTCCCGACAGCACGATGAAACCGGCGTCCTTCACCAGCGGCTGATCAAAGGGACGGATCACCTTCTCGTCCGCGATCTTCGTGCCGCGATAGTTCTCTCCGATGGTGCGGCCGTTCGCGGTGATCGCATCCTCGTTGATCAGGCCCTGCTCGATGAGCTGGCCCATGACGGCGGGAACCCCGCCCGCGCGGTAGTAGTCTTCGCCGAGATACTCGCCCGCCGGTTGCAGATTGACGAGCAGCGGAACCTTGTGGCCGAGGCGCTGCCAGTCCGTGAGCGGCAGGTCCACGCCCGCATGGCGCGCGATGGCTGCGAGATGGATCGGGGCATTGGTCGAACCGCCGATCGCGGAATTGAGGACGATCGCATTGTGGAAGGCCTCGCGGGTCATGATGTCGGACGGCTTGAGGTCTTCGTGCACCATCTCGACGATGCGCTTGCCGGTGCGCCAGGCGCTTTCCTGCCGGTCGCGATAGGGCGCGGGGATGGCCGCCGATCCGGGGAGCATCATGCCCAGCGCTTCGGCGATGCTGTTCATGGTCGAGGCGGTGCCCATCGTGTTGCAATAGCCGGTCGAGGGCGCGGAACTGGTCACGAGGCGGATGAACTCGTCGGTATCGAGCTCGCCCTTGGCCAGCAGCTCGCGCGCCTTCCACACAATGGTACCCGAACCGGTCCGTTCGCCCTTGAACCAGCCGTTGAGCATCGGGCCGACCGAAAGCGCGATGGCCGGGATGTTGACGGTCGCCGCCGCCATGAGCAGCGCCGGGGTCGTCTTGTCGCAGCCCGTCGTCAGTACCACGCCGTCGATGGGATAGCCGTAGAGCGCCTCGACGAGGCCGAGATAAGCGAGATTGCGATCGAGCGCCGCAGTCGGGCGCTTGCCGGTTTCCTGGATCGGATGGACCGGGATTTCGAGCGCGATGCCGCCCGCATCGCGGATGCCCTCGCGCATGCGTTCGGCCAGCACGAGGTGGTGCCGGTTGCAGGGCGAAAGATCGCTACCGGTCTGCGCAATACCGATGACCGGGCGCCCGTCGCGCAGCTCCTCAAGGCTGATGCCGAAGCTGAGGTAGCGCTCGAGATAGAGCGAGGTGTTGTCGACGTTCTTGTCGTTGTTGAACCATGACCGCGAGCGGAGCACGCGGGCCGTACGGCTTTCGGATTGATCGGTCATTGCTGCTTTCGGTTCTTGTGGAAGGGGGGGCGGCATGGGCGGCCGGGCGGGTTCAGTTCGCCTTGGGCGCCTTGCCGACGCGGAAGATCATCACGTGGCGATAGGGCTTGCCGGGATCGACGCGGGCGGAAAGGAAGCTCGGCTGGTTGGGCGCATCGGGAAACTTCTGCGGCTCCAGCGCGATGCCGTCGCCCATGCGGTAGAGGTGGCCGCCCTTCCCTGCGAGCGTGCCATCGAGGAAATTGCCGGTGTAGAACTGCACGCCCGGCTCGGTGGTGAGCACTTCGAGCATGCGGCCCGAGACCGGATCGACCAGCCGCGCGGCAAGCTGCGGCGTGGCAGTCTGCCCCTTGTCGAGCGCGAAGTTGTGATCATAGCCGCGGCCGAAGCGGATCTGCTCGTCGGTGCCGCTGCGCAGGCCATCGGCAATGCGCGTAGCCTTGCGGAAATCGAACACGGTGCCCGCCACCTTGCGCAGTTCGCCGGTGGGGATGAGCTTGGCGTCGACCGGCGTGTAGGTGCTGGCGGGAATGGTGAGCCGCTGGCCCATCGCGCCCATGGCCGAACCCTCGCCCGCCATGTTGAACAGCGCGTGGTTGGTCATGTTGACGATGGTCGGCTTGTCGGTCTCCGCCTCAAACGCGATGGTGAGGTTGCCCTTCTCATCGAGCGAATAGGTGACGCGCGTAGAAAGCGTGCCGGGATAGCCCTGATCGCCGTCCGGGCTTATGTAAGACAAGGTGACGCTGGCAACCGGGCCGCTCTTGACCGAAACCACCTTCCAGTTCTGCTTGTCGAAGCCCTTGAAGCCGCCGTGGAGACTGTTGGTCTTGTCGTTGAGCGGCAGCTGATAGGCCTTGCCGTCAAGCGTGAACGTGCCGCCGGCGATGCGGTTTGCGTACCGGCCGACGGTGACGCCGAAGTAGTTGGGGCGCTTCTCGTAGCTCTGCACATCATCATAGCCGAGCAGCACATCGGCAGGTTTGCCGGTGCGGCCGGGAACCATCAGCGATTGCAGCGTCGCGCCGTAGCTGAGGACGCGGGCGGAAACGCCGTTCGCGGCCTTGAGCGTGATCGCCTGCGCTTCGCTGCCATCAGCGAGCTTGCCTGCGCTTTCCTGCCGCGCTTCAGCAGCGAGGGCGGCCTGCGCCGAGCCCAGCAATGCGGCTGCGCTGGCGGCGAGCTGCAGCTTTGCTTTCCATCCCATCCCGGATCCCTTTTCATCCCGCGCATCGCCGCGCGCACCTTCGCAAAGCGCATTGACGCCTGCGCGTCACGGATATAGTCCGACAAATAGAATACGCGCAAGACTGATGTGATCCGCCCCGCGCGGTGCCGAAGCGAGAGGATGCGACCGACCATGCCGCCTGTGGCCTCAGCCCAGACAAATCCCGGTATAACGGGCGAATCGAGCCAGAACTATGGCCCCGCCCTCACCTTGCTGGCGAGCCTCTTCTTCATGTGGGGCTTCATCACGGTGATCAACAACACGCTGCTGCCGCACCTGCGCAGCGTGTTCGATCTCAACTATACACAGACAACTTTGATCGAGTCCGTGTGGTTCATTGCCTACTTCGTCGCCTCGATCCCCTCGGCGCGGCTGATCGAGCGAGTGGGCTACCAGAAGTCGCTGGTGATCGGCCTCGTGATCATGGCGGCGGGCGCGCTGGGCATGATGGTTGCGGCTTCGATCCCGTCCTACGGCGTGACGCTGGCAATGCTGTTCGTGATCGCCAGCGGGATCACGCTGCTGCAGGTCGCGGCCAATCCTTATGTCGCGGTGGTAGGCAAGCCCGAGACGGCCTCCTCGCGGCTCAATCTGGTGCAGGCGATGAACTCCGCTGGCACGATGCTCGCGCCAATGTTCGGGGCCTACCTCATTCTTGGCCGCTCCAAGGGCGGCACGGCGGCGGCGGACGTGGTGCTGACCCCCGCCGAGCGGCTGGCGGACGCGCAATCGGTGATCCTGCCTTATGCGCTGGTGGCGGGCGTGCTTGTCATCCTCGCGGTGGTGATTGCCCGCTTCCCGCTGCCCGCCATGGGGCAGGCGACGCAGCGCGCCAATGCCGAGGAGCGCAAGGCCCTGTCCTTGTGGAAGCACCGCAATCTGGTGTTCGGCGTGCCGGCGATCTTCATCTACCTGATCGCGGAAATCGGCGTCGCCAACCTCTTCGTCAACTTCGTCAGCCAGCCAGAGATCGCCAACCTGACACACGAGCAGGCGGGGCGCTACCTCACGTTCCTGTGGGGCGGGATGATGGTGGGGCGCTTCGCCGGTTCCGCGATCATGCAGAAGGTGGACGCCGCGCTGGTGCTGGCAGCGTTCTCGGTCGGCGCGTTCGTCGTCATGCTGGTCACGGTGTTCAGCACCGGCCCTGCCGCGATGTGGTCGCTGATCCTCGTCGGGCTGTTCCACTCGATCATGTTCCCGACGATCTTCACGCTCGGTATCCGCGGGCTGGGTCCGCTGACCGAGGAAGGCTCGGGCCTGCTGATCATGGCGATTGCCGGCGGCGCGCTGGTGGTTGTGCAGGGCTGGCTGGCGGACAGCTACGGCCTGCAGGCCTCGTTCCTGCTGACCGCCGCCTGCGAGCTCTACATCCTGTTCTACGCACTGTGGGGTTCGCGCCCCACTGGCGCGACTGATTGATCCTTTCCCCCCGATTTGCTGGAGATTTCAATGTCCGAGTTCCGCGCGCTTTCGGCTGCCACAGGCGAGCCGGTCGGCCCGGCCTTTCCTGTCCACGGTCCGGCTGAAGTAGACGCTGCCTGCGCCGCTGCAGCGGAGGCGTTTGCCGTCTATCGCAGCACCGGGCGGGAGGAGCGCGCGGCGTTCCTTGAAGCAATTGCCGCGGAAATCCTGGCGATCGGCGATCCGCTGATCGAGGCAGCGATGCGCGAAAGCGGCCTCCCCCGCGCACGGCTGGAGGGGGAACGCGGGCGCACGGTGGGCCAGCTGCGCATGTTTGCAGGTGTGGTGCGCGCGGGCGCGTGGCAGCAGTTGCGCATCGATTCGGCGCTGCCCGAGCGGCAGCCCCTGCCCCGTCCGGACGTTCGGCTCAGGATGATCCCGGTCGGCCCGGTTGCGGTGTTCGGCGCCTCGAACTTCCCGCTCGCCTTCTCGACCGCTGGGGGCGACACGGCTTCCGCGCTCGCGGCGGGCTGCCCGGTGGTGGTCAAGGGCCACCCGGCGCATCCTGAAACCGGGGCGCTCGTGGCGGACGCGATTGCCCGCGCGGTCGCGGCCTGCGAGCTGCCGGAGGGCGTGTTCGGCCACCTGACCGGCCCTTCCAACGAACTCGGCGCGGCGCTGGTGCAGGACCCGCGCATCGCGGCGGTGGGCTTCACCGGCTCGCGCGCGGGCGGCCTCGCGCTGCTGCGGCTGGCGCAGGCGCGGCCCGTGCCGATCCCGGTCTATGCCGAAATGTCGAGCATCAATCCGGTCCTGCTGCTCCCCGAAGCGCTCAAGGCGCGCGGCGCGGCGCTGGGGACTGCCTTTGCCGGATCGTTGACGATGGGCGCGGGGCAATTCTGCACCAATCCGGGGCTGATGCTGGCCATCGCGGGCGAAGGGCTGGACGCGTTTCTGGCGGCGGCCTCCGAGGCGATCAGCGCCGCTGCGGCGCAGACCATGCTGACGAACGGCATTTGCAAGGCCTATGCAGGCGGCGTCGCCACGCTGGCGGGCCTGCCCGGCGTGGAGCGCGTGGCATCGGGGCTGGCGGGTGAAGCAGGGCAAGGCCAGGCGGCACTTTTCCGCACCACTGCCAAGGACTTCATGGCCGAAGCGGCAATGGGGCATGAGGTGTTCGGCGCGTCCTCGCTCGTCGTGGTCTGCGCGAACGAGGCGGAACTGGCCGGCGTGATCGGTGCGCTGGAAGGCCAGCTCACTGCTACGCTGCAGATGGACGGCGCGGATGAAGCGCTGGCCGGAAGGCTGCTGCCGCTGCTGGAAGTGAAGGCAGGCCGCATCCTCGCCAATGGCTGGCCGACGGGGGTCGAGGTGTGCCACGCGATGGTCCATGGCGGCCCCTTCCCCGCCACCTCCGATCCGCGCACGACGTCGGTCGGCAGCCTTGCCATCGACCGTTTCCTGCGGCCGGTGAGCTACCAGAACCTTGCCGAGGGCCTGCTCCCCGCCGAACTGCGCGACGATGCGCAAGGTGATGGCGCGCCGCGCCTGATCGACGGTACGCTCACGCTCTGAAGGAACTGCATTCCATGGCCACTCGCCTTCTCCAGCACCGCGCCGAAGACGGCACGCGTTCGGTCGTCTTTGCCGAGAGTTCTTCAGCGCACGTGCTCCCAGGCGTAGCTTCAGTGCGCGAATTGGCGCTGCGGGCTATTGCGGCGGGCACCAGCCTTGCCGATGCGGCGCGGACCTGCGGAACCGGCGCAGCCGTCGATCTAGCGGCGGAGTTTGCCGCCCGGCGCTTCCTCGCGCCGATCGACCACGAGGACCCGGCGCATCTCGTGCTCAGCGGTACCGGCCTCACGCATCTCGGATCGGCCGAAGGGCGCGACAAGATGCACCGCGAGGCGGCGGCAGCGGCGCACCAGACCGATTCCATGCGCATGTTCCTTGAGGGACTCGCAGGCGGAAAGCCGGAACAGGGCGTCGGCCAGCAGCCCGAATGGTTCTACAAGGGCGATGGCAGCCAGATCGCCGGGCCGGACATGCCGCTCGAAATGCCCCCCTTCGCGCAGGATGGCGGCGAGGAGCCGGAACTGGCAGGTATCTACCTGATCGGGCCGGACGGAACGCCCTTTCGCCTTGGCTTCGCGCTTGCCAACGAGTTTTCGGACCACGTGACCGAGCGGCACAACTACCTCTGGCTGGCGCATTCCAAGCTGCGCAGCGCCGGGCTGGGGCCGGAACTGCTGATCGGCGAGGCGCCGGCGGACATTCGCGGCACCAGCCGCATCCTGCGCGGCGGCGAAGTGGTGTGGGAGAAGCCCTTCCTCACCGGCGAGGCGAACATGAGCCACAGCCTTGCGAACTTGGAGCATCACCACTTCAAGTATGACCTGTTCCGCCGGCCTGGGCAGGTCCATGTGCACTTCTTCGGCACGGCGACGCTTTCCTACAGCGACGGGGTGCGGACGGAGCCGGGGGACGTGTTCGAGATTGCCGCTGCACCCTTCACGCTGCCCTGTCGCAATCCGCTGACCCGCGCGGCTGGGGATGCGGACGTGGTGCAGCCGGTGACGGTGCTCTGAGGCGATGCAAAGCGTGCGGATTGCCGTTGTCGGGCTGGGCAAGATCGCGCGCGATCAGCATATCCCAGCCATCACGGGAGGCGAAGCGTTCACCTTGGCGGCGACGGTCGATCCTGCAGGACAAGGCATCCCGGGCGTACCGCATTTTACGAGCGTGGAGGCGCTGCTGGAGAGCAGTGTGGCAATCGACGCCGCCGCGCTGTGCACGCCGCCGCAAGTGCGCCGCGATCTGGCTGATGCGCTGCTGGCGCGCGGAGTTCATGTGCTGCTGGAAAAGCCGCCGGGCGTGACCTTGGGCGAAGTGGCTGTGCTGGAACGTGCGGCGGAAGCTTCCGGAGCCAGCCTGTTTGCCGCGTGGCATTCGCGGTTCGCCGCCGGGGTGCCTGCGGCGCGCGAATGGCTTGCTGACAAGCGCATAGAAGCCGTGCGCGTGATCTGGCGCGAGGATGTGCGAGTGTGGCATCCCGGGCAGCGCTGGATCTGGCAGGCTGGTGGGCTCGGCGTGTTCGATCCCGGCATCAATGCGCTGTCGATCCTCGCGCATATCCTGCCGCAGCCGGTATTCCTGACCAAGGCCACACTGGAAACGCCTTCCAACTGCGCCGCCCCTATCGCCGCAGATCTCGCGCTGCGCGGCGCGGACGGCGCGGCGATCCATATCGACCTCGATTTCCGCCAGACCGGCCCGCAAAGCTGGGATATCGTCGTGGCGACCGATGATGGCACGCTGACGCTGTCACAAGGCGGCGCCGTGCTGACCCTGCCCGATGGCGAAGAACGCGGCGAGGACCGCGAGTATCCGCTGCTCTACGATCATTTCGCCGCACTGATCCGCGCCGGGCAAAGCGATGTCGATCTGGTCCCGCTCCGCCTGGTTGCCGATGCCTTCCTGTGCGGGCGGCAGGTGAGCGTCGAACCATTCGAAGACTGATGCGAACCCATGGATAGCCGCTTGCCGATCCGTATAGTTAGCGCTATCACGACAAAGCAATCAGGCTGTGCGCCGGAAGGACAAGCGCAGCCCGGAAGAAGGGATGTGGGACAATGAAGGCAAGATCGACCTTGGCTGTGCTATGCCTGTCAGGCGCGCTGGCAGTTACCGCAGCGACGGCTGCGGAACCAGCGGCAGGCGGCGCCCCGGCCAGCGCTTTCCGCGATCAGCCGCTCGTCAGCCAGATCTATACCGCCGATCCTTCGGCGCATGTCTTCGGCGGCAAGGTCTACGTCTACCCCTCGCACGATATCCCGACGAACATTCCTGACGACGACCTCGGCAACGAGTACGCGATGCGCGACTACCGCGTGCTCAGGATGGACCGCATTGGCGGCAAGGTCACCGTCGGCCCGGTGGCGCTGGACGTGAAGGACGTGCCGTGGGCCTCGCAGCAGATGTGGGCACCCGATGCGGCATACCGGAACGGCACCTACTACCTCTACTTCCCCGCGCGCGACAAATCGAAGGACAAGAACGGGCTCGGCGCATTCAAGATCGGTGTCGCCACTTCGAAGAGCCCGATGGGTCCGTTCAAGGCGGAGAAGACGCCGATCAAGGGCGCCTATTCGATGGACCCTGCGGTGTTCATCGACACCGACGGACAGGCCTACCTCTATTTCGGCGGCATCTGGGGCGGTCAGCTGCAGCGCTGGCACACCGGCAAGTATGACCCCAATGGCTCTGACACCGACCTCCTGCAGGACGACAAGCCGGCGCTCTCCGGTAAGATCGCCAAGCTCAAGCCCGATATGAAGACTCTGGCCGAAGCCCCTCGCGATGCTGTGATTCTGGATGAGAACGGCAAGCCTGTGCTTGGCGGCGACCACGAGCGGCGGTTCTTCGAAGCCTCGTGGATGTTCCGCAAGGACGGCAAGTATTACTACACCTACTCTACCGGCGACACGCACTTCCTGAACTATGCCATCGGCACCTCGCCCTATGGCCCGTTCACCTACACCGGCCATATCCTGAAGCCCGTACAGGGCTGGACAACGCACCATTCGATCATCCGGCATCAGGGCAAGTGGTGGCTGTTCTATGCCGACAACCAGCTTTCCGGCAGGAACCACTTGCGCAACGTGAAAGTGACCGAGCTGACCTTCAATCCGGATGGGACGATCCAGACGATCGATCCGATGAAGGCGAAGTAGACCCGCGCATGTACCTCGGCATCGACATCGGCACGAGCTGCGTGAAGGCGGTCGTCACGGCCGAGAGCGGCGAAGTCCTCGCGCAATCAAGCGCGGACCTCGCCGTTTCGCGGCCCCACCCGCTGTGGTCCGAACAGGCTCCCGCGGACTGGATCAGCGCGACGCACAAGGCGGTGCTCGGACTCGATCCGGCCTTGCGCGCAGGGGTGCGCGGGATCGGCCTTGCCGGACAGATGCACGGCGCGACCCTGCTGGGATCGGACGACAAGCCGCTGCGCCCGGCGATCCTGTGGAACGATGGCCGCAGCTTTGCCGAATGCACCGGGCTGGAAGTGGCGGAGCCACGCAGCCGTGAAATCACCGGAAACATCGCCATGCCCGGCTTCACCGCGCCCAAGCTGGCATGGGTGCGAGCGCACGAGCCGGACGTGTTCGCCGCGACGCGGACGGTGCTGCTGCCCAAGGACTATGTGCGGCTGGCGCTGACCGGCGAGAAAGCAAGCGACATGTCGGACGCGGCGGGCACGCTATGGCTCGATGTGGCGGCGCGGGCATGGTCTGACGAGATGCTGGCGGCGACGGGCCTTGATGCATCGCATATGCCGCGGCTCCATGAAGGGCCGGATGTGACGGGAGCCCTGCGCGAGGATGTGGCGCGCAGCTGGGGCATGGAGCGCGTGCCGTTGGTGGCCGGCGCGGGTGACAATGCGGCAGGTGCGCTCGGCGTCGGCGTCGTGGGTGAAGGCCAGGGCATGCTCTCGCTGGGCACCTCGGGCGTGATCTTCGTGGCGAACGCAGCGTTCCGGCCCAATCCGGCGCAGGCGGTCCATGCTTTCTGCCATGCGCTGCCGGGCGTGTGGCACCAGATGAGCGTGCACCTCTCCGCCGCCTCCTGCATCGACTGGGCGGCGCGCGCATGCAATGTGCCCGGCCCTGCAGAGTTCTTTGCCCTCGCCGAGCAGGCCGGTGCCGCCTGCGGGCCGGAACTGTTCCTTCCCTACCTCTCGGGCGAGCGCACGCCGCACAACGATCCGCACATCCGCGCAGGCTTCCTCGCCCTCGGCAACGAAAGCACCACCCCGCGCATGGCCGCCGCCGTGCTGGAAGGCGTCGCTTTCGCGCATGCCGACGGGATCGACGCGCTGCGCGGCGCGGGCACGGCGATCGAAGAGCTCTGCGTGATCGGCGGCGGCTCGCGCTCGGCGCACTGGGGCCGCATCCTCGCCAGCGTCCTCGGCGTGCGGCTGGTCTACCTCCACGGCGGCGAAGTCGGCCCTGCGCTTGGCGGCGCGCGGCTGGCGCAGATGGCCGTCACGGGCGCCTCCGCTGCAGAGATCTGCGCCCGTCCCGAAGTTCGCGCCGTGATCGAGCCCGATCTCGATCTGGCCGCCCGTCTCGCGCCGAAGCGCACTCGCTTCCGCGCCGCCTATCAGGCGCTTCGCGCCATCCAGGAGTAACCCACGATGTCTGCTGCCTACTTCGACGCTTTTCCGCAAGTTCGCTATGAAGGCCCTGATTCAAAGAGTGATCTGGCCTACCGCTGGTATAACAAGGACCGCGTCGTGTTCGGCAAGCGCATGGAGGATTACCTGCGCTTTGCCGTGTGCATGTGGCACACCTTCTGCTGGCCGGGCAGCGACGTGTTCGGCGCGGGAACCTTCGACCGCCCGTGGCTCAATGGCCCGCAGGACGAAGCGGCGGCCCGCGCCAAGCGCGAGGCGGCGCTGGCCTTCGTTGAGAAGCTCGACCTGCCGTTCTACTGCTTCCACGATGTCGACGTGATGGCGCCTGCCGAGAGCATTGGCGAATTCCGCGCCAGCTTTGCACGCGCTGTGGATCATCTGGAGGAACTGCAGGCGAAACATGGCCGCAAGCTGCTGTGGGGCACGGCCAACCTTTTCGGCCATCCGCGCTATCTGGCGGGTGCCGCGACCAGCCCGCGCCCGGAAGTCTACGCCTGGGGTGCCAGCCAGGTGCGCGATGCGCTCGAAGCCACCCACCGCCTCGGCGGTGCAAACTATGTTCTGTGGGGCGGGCGAGAGGGTTACGATACGATCCTCAACACGAATCTGAAGATCGAGCAGGACAATTTCGGCCGCTTCCTCAGCCTCGTCGTCGAGCACAAGCACAAGATCGGCTTCACCGGCACGATCCTGATCGAGCCCAAGCCGCACGAGCCGACCAAGCACCAGTACGATTTCGATACGCAGACGGTCTACGGCTTCCTCAAGCGCTATGGGCTGGAGGATGAAGTCCGCGTCAATATCGAGGCAAACCACGCGACGCTTTCGGGCCATACCTTCGAGCACGAGATCGCGATGGCGGGTGCGCTGGGCGTGTTCGGCTCGATCGACGCCAACCGCGGCGATCCGCAGAACGGCTGGGATACGGACCAGTTCCCCAACTCGGTCGAGGAACTCACCCTCGCCTGCATCGAGATCGAGCGCGCAGGCGGGTTCAGCACCGGCGGCTTCAACTTCGATGCCAAGGTCCGCCGCCAATCGGTTGATGCGGAAGACTTGTTCCATGGACACATCGGCGGAGTCGACGTGATCGCCAAGGCGCTGCTGCGCGCCGAGGCGCTGATCAACGACGGCAAGCTCGATGCCTTCCGCGCCGAGCGTTACGCCGGATGGCAAGGCGAACTGGGCAGTGCGATCAACGGCGCAAGCCTGGCCGAAATCGCCGACCTGGCCGTGGCGCGCGATCTGGCACCGAAGCCGGTTTCCGGCCGGCAGGAATGGCTGGAGAACCTGCTGGGCCGCTTCTGAAGCTTCTGGCGCGGCCAGACCGCTGCCCGTACCGGTCATGCCTCCGCCGGTGCGGGCAGCTTGGACTTCTCGAGATCAGAGGATGCCATGATGCGGAAACTGCCCGCGCTGATTGCCGCCGCTGCGCTGCTTGTCGCGGCGTCCCCACCCGCCCCGGCGCCATCACTCGCGCCGTGGTTCGCGCCGGTGCAAGGCGCCAGCGCCGCGCCGGATGCGGACGGCTTCATCCGCCGCTGGCTCCTGCTGGAACCGATTGCGAAGCCCAACCGGACCAACCAGCTCTTCACCAGCACCTATGTCCGCGCGGCCTTTGCCGAGGATCGGCCGGCGGGGCTGGAACAGGCGCGCGCCGGGCAGGTGATCCGCCACAAGGGCACAGCGCTAGAATGGCATGCGCTCGATTCCACGCTGTGGGATGTGAAGCTGTTCGGCTTTGCGCAAGGCATGGGCAAGCCAACGTATGGCGTGATCTTCTGGGCGGTGACGGTGATCGACGCCCCGCGCGACATGCCCGATGCGCGCCTTGCGGCCGGGTCCAATTCGGCCTCGATGTGGTGGCTGAACGGGCAGGACGCGGCAGCGCTGTTCGGGGATCGGCGCATGGTGATGGACGATGTCGTCTCGCCCGCCGTGGGCCTCAGGAAGGGCCGCAACTTGCTGATTGGCGCAGTGATCAATGGGCCGGGCCTTAGCGATTTCGCCGTCCGCTTTGTCGACGGCAAGGGCCAGCCGATCCGCGATCTGGCGGTGCGTGTACCATGAGGGGGATACCGATGAAGCGCCTGCTTGCCGCTGCCCTCGCCTTAGTGCCTGCCGCCCTGATGGCCCAGAGCAATCCCGTCGCGCAGATGGAAGGCGAACCTTACATCCACGATCCCTCGACCATCGTGGAATCGGACGGCAAGTTCTACACTTTCGGCACTTTTGGCGGTGGCCTTGTCTCCAGCGACGGCTGGACGTGGAAAAGCGGCCCGGTGCGGCCGGGCGGCGGCGTTGCGCCTGATGTGATCAAGCTGGGGGACCGCTACTTCGTCGCCTGGGCCGTGGGCGGCGGCGGCATGAACGGCGGGCACAAGAGCGACGTCAAGATCATGTGGACCAAGTCGCTCGATCCCGCATCGAAGGACTTCGGTTTCCATGATGTGGGCACCGTGGCTTCCAGCGACGGCGTGGAACTGGCCGACGCGATCGACCCGGCGTTCCTGCTCGCGGAAGGCCGCTTGTGGCTGAGCTATGGCACCTACTTCGGCGCGATCCGCATGATCGAGCTCGACCCCACGACCGCGGAGCGGCTGCCAGGGAGCCAGCCGGTCGACATCGCGATCGACATGGAAGCGACTGCGCTGATGTACCGCGATGGCTGGTACTATCTGCTCGGCACGCATGGCACGTGCTGCGACGGGCCCAATTCGTCCTACAACATCCGCGCCGGGCGTTCGCGCAGCCCGCTCGGGCCCTATCTCGACAACTTCGGCGTGCCGCTGCTGAAGGGCGGCGGCAAACTTGTGTGGGGCTCGAACGGGCGTGGCCGGGGCGCAGGGCATTTCGGGCTAGTGGACCTTGGCGACGGGGTGGAGAAATTCTCGTTCCACTACGAGGCGGACATGGACCGCGCGGGGCGCAGCGTGCTCGCGATCCTGCCGCTGACGTGGAAGAACGGCTGGCCGGTGGGGCAGGAAAATCTGCGTCCCGGCACTTACGAAATCCAGTCCGAGCGCGGCGGCGCACTGCAGCTGGCGGTGGACGAAGTGCGCCTGCCGTTCAAATGGACGGGCTTCGGACCGCCCAAGGAGCCGCTGGTGCCGGTGCCCGATCAGACGCTGGAGCAGAACCGAGCGACGTGGCCGGTGGGGCTGATCCCGGTCGATATGGGCGACTACATGGTCCGCCCGAACCAGCACTGGACGGTGGAGCCGGTGGCCGGCGCAGGTGGCTGGTTCGGCGCGCCCTATGTGCGGATCGTGATCGCGGGGACAGAACGCGCGCTCGCGGCGACGCCAGCGGGCGATGTGGTGGCAGTGCCGCAATTCACCGGCGCGCCGGAGCAGCTGTGGCGGCTCGACATGCTGCCAGACGGCTTGTGGCGGATCGTGCCGCGCAATACGCCCGATCCCTTCCATCCGCTGGCGCTGGCGGCGGTCGGCGCGAGTACGCCGCGACTGGTACGATTTGACCCGGCATCGGATGCGGGCAAGTGGAGCTTGCGCCGGCCGTGATCGAGACGCTGGACTTTGGCGAATTTGCGCCCAAATAGGGATCGGGCGCAAGGAGCACAGGGTGCCGAAGAGCAAGGAAACCGGCGGCGACGCCATCGACAGGTCTGACAAATCGCTGCGGCTTCACGGCAGCATTGCGCGCGATCTTGGCATTGCCATCGTCACCGGCAAGTATCCTCCCGGCCATGTGCTGAGCAGCGAGCTCGATTTTGCCGAGCGCAACCACATTTCGCGCACAGCCTACCGCGAGGCGATCCGCATTCTCGCTGCCAAGGGGCTGGTGGAAAGCCGGCCCAAGGCGGGCACGCGGATCACCGATCCCTCGCGCTGGCACATCCTCGATCCCGATGTGCTGGCCTGGACCTTCGAGGGCGAGCCGAGCGTCACCGCGATCCACGACTTGTTCGAACTGCGGCTGATCATCGAGCCGGCTGCGGCCGAAATCGCGGCAAGACGGCGCAGCGGCGCGCAATTGGCGCAGATGGGCCATGCACTGGAAGAGATGGCAAAGCACACGCTGGCCTCCCCCCTTGGACAGGCCGCCGATCAGGCTTTTCATACCACGCTGCTCAAGGCGACGGGCAATGCCGCGCTGATTGCGCTCGCCAGCACGATCAGCGCCGCAGTGCGCTGGACGACGATCTACAAGCAGCGCAAGCGCAAGCTGCCGCGCGACCCATTGCCCGATCACCGCGTGCTGTTCGATGCCGTGGCCAACGGCGACGGCCCCGCGGCGCGCAAGGCGATGCATACGCTGATCGAACTCGCGCTCGCCGATATCGACCTGCCGCCGCGCGACTGAATCCGGCGCTGGGCGCTGGACTTTCGGATATATACTCGTACTTATTCTGCATGACCGAGTGTGGTCCTGCGGAGGAAGTGCATGTCCGTTTCGCGTCGAGAGGTTCTGGGCGCGGGCGCCGCACTGGCGGGCGAAGCGCTGGTCGGCGCGCCGGTCATCGCCGGTACGCTGCAGCCGGGTGGGCATGCGGATCGGCTCTGGTACACCCGCCCCGCCACGGTGTGGACTGAAGCGCTGCCGGTCGGCAACGGGCGGCTGGGCGCAATGGTGTTCGGCGGCGTGGCGCGGGAACGCATCCAGCTCAACGAGGATACGCTGTGGAGCGGCGGCCCTTATGATCCGCTGAACCCGGTCGCCGGCCCGGAGGCAGTGGCGCAGGTGCGGCGCAGAATCGCGCAGCGGCAGTTTGCCGAGGCAGAGGCCCTTGCGAACGAGACGCTGCTGGCGCGGCCGCTGCACCAGATGGCGTACCAGACGTTTGGCGATGTGTTCATCGAGATGGCGCCGGGGACCGAAGCAACTGGCTATCGGCGCGAACTCGATCTGGATCGGGCGGTGGCGACCACGCAGTTTGCGGCGGCGGGCGGCATGGTGAAGCGCGAAGTGCTGGCGAGTGTGCCGGATCAGGTGATTGCGGTTCGCTTGTCGGCTGGAAAGGGCCGCCTGCCGCGCTTTTCGGTGCGGTTTGACACGCCGCATTCCGCGAAGATCAGCGCTGAAGGCGACATGATCCAAGCTGCCGGTCACAACGGCAGCGCTGAAGGCGTGGCGGGGGCGCTCCGTCTGGCGGCGCAGATCAGTGTGCAGGCCGCTGGCGGCAAGGTGCGGTCGGAGGGCGGCGCGCTGGTGGTGGAAGGCGCCGCAGCTGCAACCGTGCTGATCGCTTTGGGCACCAGCTATCGGGGTTTCGGCGATGTTTCCGGCGATCCGGTGAAGGAGGTCTCCGCATGGATCGCGGCTGCGCGCCGGCGAGCATGGGAGGCTATCCGGCGCGACCATGTCGCTGAGCATCGGCGGCTCTATCGGCGCGCGGCGCTCGATCTGGGGCCTGCGAGGGCACTGCCTACGGACAAGCGGATCACGGCGAATGTCGCTGTGGACGAGCCAGCGCTGGCGGCGCTCTATTTTGCCTATGCGCGCTATCTGATGATCAGTTCCTCGCGGCCGGGCACGCAGCCGGCCAATCTGCAGGGCATCTGGTGCGATAGCATCGATCCGCCGTGGGGCTCCAAATACACGATCAATATCAACACCGAGATGAACTACTGGATCGCCGATCCGGCGAACCTTGGCGAATGCGCCGAGCCGCTGCTGCGCATGGTGCAGGAACTGGCAGTGAGCGGGGCGAAGACCGCGCGAGCGATGTACGGCGCAAGGGGGTGGGTAGCGCATCACAACACCGACTTGTGGCGCGCCTCGAGCCCCATCGATGGCGCAGCGTGGGGTCTGTGGCCGCTGGGCGGCGCATGGCTGTGCAATGCGCTGTGGGACCGGTGGGATTATGGGCGGGACCGCGCGTGGCTCGCTGCGATCTATCCGTTGATGCGCGGGGCGGCGGAGTTCTTCCTCGATACGCTGCAGGATGCGCCGGAGGGGCTGATCACCTCCCCCTCGATCTCGCCCGAGAACCGCCATCCGTTCGGCGCGTCGGTTTGCGCGGGTCCGGCGATGGACCGGCAGATCCTGCGCGATCTGTTTGTGCGGACGGCGGACGCAGCGACTGTGCTGGGCCGCGATGCCGATTTTGCGGGGCTGCTGCGCCAGACCCGCACCCGGTTGGCGCCTGACCGGGTGGGCAAGGCAGGCCAGTTACAGGAGTGGCTGGAGGACTGGGACGAGGCCGCGCCCGAGCAGGACCATCGCCATGTCTCGCACCTCTATGCGCTCTATCCCGGCCACCAGATCGATCCCGACCGAACGCCAGCGTTGGCCGCCGCCGCCAAGGTTTCGCTGAACCGGCGGGGCGATCAATCGACCGGCTGGGCGACGGCCTGGCGCATCGCGCTGTGGGCGCGGCTGCGTGATGGCGAGCGGGCGCATGCCATCCTGCGCGGATTGCTCGCCCCGGCGCGGACTTATCCCAACATGTTCGATGCGCACCCGCCGTTCCAGATCGACGGCAACTTCGGCGGTGCTGCTGCCATCGCGGAGATGCTGCTGCAAAGCGAGCGCGGGCGTCTGCATTTGCTGCCCGCCCTCCCCCACGCATGGCCCACCGGGCGTGTGCGCGGGCTGGTTGCGCGCGGGGGCGTGGTGGTGGACCTCGCGTGGTCCGGCGGCGTGCTGACCGAGGCCGTGCTGCGCGCGATGGATACGCAGGACTGCGAGGTGCGCCATGGCGAGGTGCACCGCAGCCTTGCCCTGACATCAGGGCAAAGCGTGCGTCTGGCGGGACCCGACCTCAGATCGGTCTGAGCGTTTACTTCGGCAGATCGACGACCTTGTCGACGATGAAGGTGGCTTCGCTGCCGGGGAGGCCGCTGTCCGGCTGGCCGCCGCCGAGGAACAGCCGGTAGCTGCCCGCGAAGACCTGCCGCGTGCCATCGGGGCGCACTGCCGAAAGATCGCGCGGGGATAGATCCAGCGTCACCGTCTTGCGCTCGCCGGGCTTCAGCGCAACGCGGGTGAGGCCGCGCAGCGCGACGCGGGGCGCGCCGGGCTGATCGGGGAAGCGCAAGTAGGCCTGCACCACTTCCTCGCCCTCACGGCTGCCGGTGTTGGCCACTTCGCCGGTCACGCGGATGCCGTTGGCCGTGCTGCCGCCCACCGGTTCCACGCGCGCCGGGCCATAGCCGAAGCTGGTGTAGCTGAGGCCATAACCGAAACCGTAGACCGGGGTGCCGGTGAAGTAGCGATAGGTGCGCCCGGCCATGGAGTAATCGTGGAAGGGCGGCAGATCGGCGGTGTCCCTGTAGAACGTCAGCGGCAGGCGGCCGGACGGATTGGCCTTGCCAGACAGGACGTTAGCTACTGCAAGGCCGCCAGCCTGCCCCGGATACCACGCCTCGACCAATGCATCGGCGTTGTCCTTCGCCCATGAGAGATTGATCGGGCTGCCGTTCATGGTGACGACCACCAGCGGCTTGCCGAGCGTGCGGGCGCGGATGAGGAGTTCGCGCTGGTCCATCGGCAGTTCGAGGCTGGTCTTGTCGCCGCCATCGAAGCCTTCGATCTTGAGCGGCATTTCCTCGCCCTCGAGATCGGAGGTGAGGCCGACCACGGCGACGAGCACATCGGCATCGGCCGCGCCGCGCGCGAGATCGCCCCAGGGATCGTGGCTGATGCGCTTCCAGAACAGGCCGGGGCCCGCCGCGCCGCCGCCTTCGATATCGAAGTGCAGCGGATAGCGCTCGCCCTTGGTCAGCGTGACTTCGACGTACTTGGGCGGCTCGCCCCACAGCGAATAGTGATCCGAGGTGATGACAGGCTTGCCGCCGATCTGGATCGCACCTTTCACGCCGGTAACGCCCATCTTGTAGAGGCCGTTTTCGGGGGCGACAAAGAAGCCGTCCCACACCACCTTGTGCGCGTCGGTGACCTCTTTGAGCTGCATCGCATTGCTGGCGAGCGTGGTTTCGATGCGGGTGACGATGGGCTTCGCCGCATAGGCGCGTTCGCCGCGCGGCTTGGCGGGATCGAGCGCGTTGAAGTAGGCGGCGCGCAGGCCGGGCTTGCCGTCGGGGGTAAGGAAGTTGCCCTCGGTGACGAGATCGCCATCAGTGATCGAAGGCGCGAACGGCACGAAAGTGACCTTGGCCCCCGGCATGGCGCGGCGCAGGCCCTCGACGACAGAAATCGGCGGGGCGGAATTGGGCGAGGAGTAGTTGCCGCGCAGGACACGGGTCGCATCGCCGAGCGGGCCGATCACCGCGATGCGAACGTCGGATTTGAGTGGCAGCACGCCGCTGTTCTTGAGGAGGACGAGGCTCTTTTCAGCGGACTTGAGCGACAAGTCCCACGCCGCTGGCGCGCCGACCGCGCTGACCGGCGTCGCATTGGGCTGGCGGGCGCGCATGCCGGCCAGATCGCCATTGCGGTAGCGCGCGGAGAACAGGCGCACGAGCACACGGTCCACGTCGCTCTCGGCAAGGTAGCCGCCCTTGAGCGCGGCCTTGTAGCGGTCCCCCAGCCCCTTGGCCTCACCGATCGTGCCGGTGTTGCATTCGTTGTCCATGCCCATGCGCAGGCTGACCGCGACGCCCGAGGCGGCATCGGGGGCGAACTTGTGACGGTCGTAGATATCGACCACCGCGTCGCAATCCGAGACGACATAGCCCTTGAAGCCCCACGCACCGCGCAAATGGTCCTTGAGCAGGATGTTGCTGGCGCAGGCCGGTTCACCGTTAAGGCGGTTGTAGGCGCACATGATCGAACCGGCCTTGCCCTCGACAATCGCGGCACGGAAGGCAGGGAGATAGGTGTCTTCGAGGTCGTGCGGCAGGACCATCACGTTGTCGGTATGGCGGCTCGGCTCGGGACCCGAATGGACCGCGAAGTGCTTGGGGCTGGCGATCACGTCCGGCAGATCTTGGTTTGGCCCCTGGATGCCGGTAACATAGGCAACGCCCATGCGCGCGGTGAGGAACGGGTCCTCGCCGTAGGTTTCCTGCCCGCGGCCCCAGCGCGGATCACGGAAGATGTTGATATTGGGCGCCCAGGTATCGAGCCCGGTGCCGATCTTGCCAAGGTGCCCGGTCTGGCGCGCGAGAGTGTGGAGGCCCTGCAGTTCGGTGCTGATGACGCGCGCGACATCGTGGATCAGCTGCGGATCGAACGTGGCGGCAAGGCCGATGGATTGCGGGAAGTTGGTCGTCGGTACTGCGCCGCCCGCGCCGTGGAGGCTTTCGGTCCACCAGTTGTAGGCCGGCACGCCAAGGCGCGGGATGGCGGGCGCCACGTTGAGCAGCTGTTCGACTTTCTCGTCGGTGGTCATCTTCGCGACGAGCATGGAGGCCAGCTGATCGGCTTCGGCCACGGCCTCGGGCGCCCCTTGCGCGGCGGCAGGGTGCGCCGAGGCGAGGATGCCAAGAGCGGCGGACGCAAGAAGTCGCCCGCAAAGGCGCTGCGGGGACAGGGTACGCTTCGTCACGCGGGGGGAATCCTTCCGGTTCAGATGGGCTGGAGCCCGTAGGCCTTGATGCGGTTGATCAGATCGCGGTGGCGCGGGAGGCCCGCCATCATCCGCTCGGTGCGCTCGGCATTCTCGCGCCGGGCGCGGCGGGCGGCAGCGACTTCGGGCTCGAGCGCGCGCTGCGACACTTCGGAGCGGAAGCCCATGCCATAGAGCACGTACTGGTAGGATGCGGAGGGGAACACTTCGTCCACCCGGTCGAATTCCTCGTGCATGTAGGGCGGCTGCCAGCGCCACAGCGCGAGGAGTTCCTGCAGGCGTTCGGGGATGCTGGCGGGGTCCATGTTGTCGCGCCAGAACGCGGTGTCGCGGCGCTGGCTGAGCACATAGTGGAGCTTGAGGAAATCGATGATCCGGCCCCAGCGATAAAGCGTCTTCTCGTTGTAGCGCCGCGCGACGATGTCCATCACTTCGCGCGCGGGCGGCATCTGCTCGGCGATCATCTTGGCGGACAGCTCGATGAGCACGATGGCCGAGGCTTCGAGCGGTTCGAGGAAACCGGCGGCGAGGCCGACCGCGACGCAATTGTTCTTCCAGAACAGTTCGCGGTGGCCGGAGCGGATATCGATCTTGCGCACCGAGAGCCCTTCTGCTGCCGGACCGATATAGGCACGCAGTTCGGCCTCGGCCTGCTCGCGGCTGATATGGCGGCTCGAATAGACATGGCCGACGCCGCGCCGGGTGGGGAGTCCGATGTCCCAGATCCAGCCGGCGGACTGCGCGGTCGAGATCGTGTGCGTGGCGATCGGCGCTTCGGGATCGGGATAGGGCACCTGCACTGCGAGCGCGGTGTCGCAGAAGAGGACGTCGTTGCAGTCCTTGAAGCCGACGCCGAGCGTCTGCCCGAGCAGCAGGCTGCGCATGCCGGTGCAATCGATGAAGAGATCGCCGGTGATCTCGCCCGCGTGCTCGGTATCGATCGCGCGAATATCGCCGCTCTCGTCCTGCAATACGCTGCGCATGTCGGCCAGCACGTGCCGCACGCCGAGCTTTTCAGTGCAATGGCGCTGCATGAACGGCGCGAACTTGCCGGCATCGAGGTGGTAGGCATAGTTCGCCTGCCCCTCGTACTCGGCATTGGTCATCGCCTTGGGAGCAAGGCCCGCGTCACAGAGGCGGCCCTGCGGGCAGACCGCGTCGCAGAAAGTATCGCCATTGGCGCCCGGCTCGTTGATCGAGCCCGCCAGCCAGTGCGGCGCAAGGTTGAGCTCACCGAATCGCTGCGGCAGGACGAGCGGGTGGTAATAGGCGTCGTCAGCGGCGCCGGTGGTCCACTTGGCGAAGAGCGCACCCTGCTTGAAGGCCGCATCGCATTCGCGGAAGAATTCGGTTTCGGAAATGCCCACGCTCTTGAGCGTCGAGCGCAAGGTGGGCCATGTCCCCTCCCCCACGCCGATGATCGGCACATTGGGGCTTTCGACGAGGGTGACCGAAAAATCGTGCCCGATCCGGGGCTTGTGCCTTGCAGCAATGATCGCAGCGGTGAGCCAGCCGGCGGTCCCGCCCCCCACAATCACGACATCGCGTATCGCCTTGGCCATCGGGTATCCTGCAGAAAAGGGGTGGCGGCACCGACCCGAAAGTCAGCGCCGCCGGTAGGCTTATCAGTAGTTGAAGCGGGCGCCGAAGACAAAGCGGCGGCCATAGGAGAAGGTATCGAGCGGCATGTTCGAGAACCGACCGTAAGTGCTGTAGGTCGAGTTGTTGAGGTTGGTCGCCTCACCAAACACCGAGAACTGCTTGGTGATGCGGTAGCTGGCGCTGGCATCGATCTGGAACTGGCTGTTCACGTTGACCGGTTCCGCACCGAACGTGCCGCCCTGGCGCTGGCCGAGCTGGAGCAGGTAAGCATCGCGCCAGTTGGCCGCGACGCGCACTTCCAGACCATGCTTGTCATAGAAGCCCACGAAGTTGGCCGAATTGGCGAGGCCCGTGATCGCGAAGGCCGAACCCGAGATGTCCTTGGGATCGAAGTTGCGATTGGTGCTCACGAACGTGCCGTTGGCGTTGAAGCCGAAGCCGCTTTCGCCGAACACGTGCTGCCACGCGATTTCCACGCCCTTCACCACGCCGTCCGGCCCGTTGACCTTGCCGTTGACCTGGAACTGGGCCGGCTGGTTGGTGAACGGATCGATCACACCGTTGATCGTCTGCGTGCTCACGCCGCCAACGATGAAGTTCGAAATGAACTTCATGAAGCCGTTGACCGAGAAGTACGAGTTGCGACCGTAGTAGTACTCGGCCCCGAGATCGAGGTTGTCAGCGAGGTACGGCTTGAGGTTCGCGTTGCCACCCGAAGCGGCAAGGCTGCCGCGGCGCAGCGTGCCGAGGTTGATCGTCGGGCGCAGGTCGCCGAGCGAAGGCCGGGTCAGCGTGCGCGAGGCATCGAAGCGCAAGGTCAGCTTGGGCGTGACTTCGAGCTTCACGTCGATCGAGGGCAGGACATAGTTGTAGTTGGATTCGCGCGAGATGTCCTGCTGCGGCGTGTAGGTCTTGACGTTGATGAGCGTCGGGTCGGTCGGCACCGTTTCGAGCGTGACCGGATTCCGGCCGATCGCGCCCGACGTGAGCTTGGTGTACTCGTCGCGCACACCAGCGCTCACGTGGAACGGCATGTCGCCAAGCTGCGTGTCGAAGCTGATGTTGAGGTAACCCGCGAACGTCCGCTCGCGCACGTTGAGCACGCTCGACGGGTCGAACGCCGGAGCGGTGGTGCCGCCGCCAGTCGCTTCGAGCACCTTGTAGACCGCGACCGGATCATAAACGATGATCGCCGGCGCGAGATTGCCCTTGTAGCCGGGAATGAACCCATTGGTGTTGATGGTGCCGCGGTAGACGCTGTCAGGCAGCGGGGCGACCGCACCCGTGCGGCCCGAAGGCGCGCCATAGCCGCCGTAGCGGAAGAACGTGCCGTTCACGAAGGGGTTCTGCCCTTCCTGATGGAACTTGTTCTCCTGATAGCTGCCACCGAAGCGGACCTTGACATCGCCGCCATCGAACTTGCCGCCGATCCGCACCTGGCGAACCAGATCGGTGTAGTAGTTCGGGAAGCCGGCGATCACGTGGCTGCCGATGACCGAGCGATCGGTGAACTTCGCGGCATTGCCGGCCGGGCCCACATCATGGATGCTCGGCAGGAAGTTCTTGCTCGCCCCGAGGATCGCAACGCCGGTGTTGGCGCCGAGGATCGTCGAATAGTTCGAGCAGGAAGTCGGCGGCGTGGTCGGCCCGGCGCCTGCCGGATAAGTGCACCCGGTCGAGAGGAACGGCCCGTCCGGCGAGCTGTTGGTGCCGCCATAGCCGATGTCCATGGCGTTGTCGTAACCCTTGTTGCCCGGGTTCAGCACCGAACGCGAAACGGCGACGTCGACATCGAAGCTCAGCTTGTCAGTGGCTTCCCACTTGAGGTTGCCGCCGATCATGTGCGTCTGGTTGACGGTCCGCGCGAGGCTCGCGTTGAAGTCCATCGGCGTACCGAACTGGTTGAAGTCGATCGCCGTGCCGTTGTTGTCCTGCTTCAGGTTGCGCAGGTCGTCACCATTGAACCACGCGCCGTAGCCGAAGGTATCGGTGTGGAGCGTCTGGCGCGTGAAAGTGCCGTCGATCGTCAGCAGGATGCGGTCGCTCGGGCGCCACTGGTAGGCGATGCGGCCATCGATGCGCTCGTCCTTGGTGGTGACCTGGTTGGCGCCGACCTGCTGCGGGAACCAGCCGAGCTTGTTCTTGTTGGCAGGCGTGAAGTCGCTCGTCTGGCACGCGGGATTGGCCTGGCACGCGTAGAAGTAGTTGCCGATCCAGCCCGGGATGAACACTTGGTTTGCATCGGTATCGACCCGGCGATAGGCGGCGTAGGCGAGGAAGCCCATCGTATCGTCGGCAAAGGTCGTGCTGAACAGGCCGGCAGCCGACGGCGTGACCTTGCCGTTGCGATCCTGCACCGAGCCCGAAGCCTTCAACGCGATCTTGGTGCCGGTCGAATCAAACGGCTTGGGCAGCGCAACGTTGATCGTCGCACCGATGGCGCTGGCGCCGAATTCGACGTCAGGCGTCTTGTAGACCGAGATGGTGTGGACGAAGTCCGAACCGATCGTGGTGAAATCGACCGCGCGGTTGCCTGATGCGGTGGAGAGATGGCGGCCATCGAACTGCGTATCGTTGAAATCGCCGCCGAAGCCGCGGACGGTGACGCCGGTGGCTTCACCGCGTGCACCCGAGCGCTGGATCGAGACGCCGGGCAGGCGCTGGATCGCGTCGGCCACGTTGGCATCGGGGAACTTGCCGATATCTTCCGCCGAGATCGCATCGACCACGCCCGAAGCGGCGCGCTTGATATCGAGGTTGCGCTGGAGCGACCCGCGAATGCCGGTCACCACGATTTCGGGGGACGCATCGCCCGAAGCGCCTGCGGCCGGGGCCTGCTGCGCTGCTGCCGGCAGGGCGAGGCCCAATGCCATGGCGCCCGCTGCACTTCCGAGCAGGAACCGCGCGTTGAATGAAGTCCTCATATCCTCTCCACTGCTTTTTCTCTGACGGCCCCCCCGCCCGGGTGGATGACGCACGGACCAGCTCCCCTCCCCGCGTGCGGGGCCTGCCGGACAAGGAAGCGCTGCGTAGGTAAAGCTATGGCGGAGCAACATGGCTACCCCTCCAACCTCTCACCCGCAGGCGCTCTCGACGTCACCTTGCGGACATTGTGTATCGCATGACGGTAGCGCTATCAATATCAAATTGTCTGCGCAATTAGCCCGGAACCGGCGCTTGCCGATGCGGCGTGGCTGTCGGGATTGGACTTTTCATGGTAGCGCGCACATAAACGAACCGCACAAAACGCGATAAACCGCGCAAATAGCGCGATCTAGGCGAGGATACCTATGGCCGAGCAGCTCGAGATCCTGAGCACCGAAACCCATCGCCAATTGGCGATGCACCCCTTCGCAAAGCCCCATCCGCACATGGTGCAAATCGTTCTCCCGGAAATCGAGACGGCTGCTTCGTGCTGCCCGGTGGTCCTTGCCAAGTCTCCCGAGACGGGGCGATTCGCGGTCGTCGCGCTGTTCGGATTCGAACCCGGCGAAGTGCTGGTCGAAGGTGCGGAGGCTGGAAACGCTGCATTTATTCCGCTCGACCTGCAACGGCAGGGATTCTTCGCAGCGGACGATTCGATTGCCGTCGATATGGCGCATCCGCGCTTTGCCGCGGGCGGCACAATTCCCTTGTTCGATGCCATGGGCGGCCCCACCGACGAGATGCGGTTGGTGCAGCGCGCCATCGGCGTGCTGATGGGCCAGGCGGGTCCGACGGAGGCGTTCATCGCAGCGCTGGTCGAGCACCGGCTGGTCGAGCCGGTGGATGTCTCTCTCCAATTCGACGATGGCCAGACGATTGCGCTGAACGGGCTCTACACGGTGAGCGGTGAGGCTCTCGCTGGTCTGGGCGATTCCGATATTGTCAGGTTTTTCCGCCATGGCTGGCTGCAAACGGCGCTGGCGCTGCGCAGCTCGCTTGCGCAGATCGGCCTGCTCGCGCGCAGGCGGAATGAGCGGCTGGGTGCGGGGCCAGGAACCGGGCTGGATCGGGGTTGGGCCTGAGCCGTGCCCGCCCTCGCGGAACTGGCTGGCGATGATGCGGCACTGGCCGGTGCGGAGGCGTTCCACGCCAATGTGATTCGCAGTGCGCAGCCCGTGGTCATCCGCGGCCTCGGCGCCGGACTGCCTGCCGTGCAAGCGGCGCGAGATGGGCCGGATGCGATCCTCGATCACCTTCTGTCATTCGACAATTGCAGGCGCCCCGAACTGTTCCTCGGCGACCCCGCGATTGCCGGTCGCTATTTCTACAGAGACGATCTGGCCGGGTTCAATTTCCGCAAGGCGCAGCTTTCGCTGGCCGAAGCCTTCGCTGAAATGCGGCGCCACGCGGCAGACCCGTCTGCGCCGACCGCTTATCTCGGCTCACTGGTTGCATCGGCCTATCTGCCCGGATTTGCGGAGGTCAATCGTCTCCGCATCGTGCCGCCGGACATCGAGACGCGGCTGTGGATTGGCAACGCCAGCCACGTCGCATGTCACTACGATGCTTACGAAAACCTCGCCTGCGTGATCGCAGGCACACGGCGCTTCACGCTCTATCCGCCGGATGCCATCGGTGATCTCTATGTTGGCCCCATCGACAACACGATGGCGGGCCAGCCCGCCAGTCTGGCGTCGGCCGATCCCGACCGCTTCCCCCGCTTTGCTGCGGCACGGGCGCGCGCGATCACGGTCGAGCTTTCGCCGGGCGATGCGCTGTTTCTGCCCAAGCTGTGGTGGCACGAGGTGGAGGCGACGAGCCCGATCAACGTCATGCTCAACCACTGGTGGGACGCGACCGCGACCGGCCCCGATGCGCCGATGTTGACGATGCTTTTCGCGATGATCGCACTGGCCGAGCGGCCCGAGGCCGAGCGCATGGCCTTTCGCGCCTTCTTCGATCACTACGTGTTCCGGCCGGATGGCCACCCTCTTGCCCATCTGCCCGAAGATCAGCGCGGCGTCCTGCGCGATCTGACCGGCCCGCGCTACGGCCAGATCCGCGCCATGGTGCTGCGCGCGCTGCGTGGCGGGTGAGTGCTGCTTGACAGGGGCAAAGGGCTCCATCTAGCCTGACCAGATACGAGATCGGCCAGCAGGGGCACTGCTTGGGAAGGCCGGTCCATCCCCGAAATCAAAGCAATTCCGCAGGATCACTGCGCATCCCGGTGATTCGCTGTGCCCTGACAATTGCCATTGGAGAGATATGCCATGCGCCACCTTCGCGCCCTTTTCTGCGCCGCCTTGCTGGGCAGCGCCACGCTCTGCGCCCTTCCCGCCGCTGCGCAAGTCAGCACCGGAGTGCCCGAGCCCGTGCCCGGTGCGCCCCATCTTTCGGTGCAGCGGATCACCGTGCACAGCCGCGCGCTTGAGGGATCACTGGAAGGCGACAGCGCGGACCGCGAAGTGCTGGTGGTGCTGCCGCCCAGCTATGCGAAGGCACCGCAGCGCCGCTATCCGGTGGTCTATGCGCTCCACGGCTATTCGATCGGCGCGCAGCAGTGGACCGGCGAGATCCATGTGCCGCAAGTGATCGAAGGCGCCATGGGCAAAGGCGCGCGCGAGATGATCTTCGTGTTTCCGGACAGCAAGACCGTCCACAACGGCTCGATGTATTCGAGCTCGGTCACCACGGGCGATTTCGAGACGTTCATTTCGCGCGATCTCGTGGCCTACATGGACAGCCACTACCGCACCCTGCCCCGGCGCGAGAGCCGCGGGCTCGTCGGCCATTCGATGGGGGGCTACGGCGCGACGCGGATCGGCATGAAGCACTCGGACGTGTTCGGCGCGCTCTACCTGATGAGCCCGTGCTGCCTCTCCTCGCGCAGCCTGTTCGGCGTGACGCCCGAGGCGATGAAGGCCTATGCCGCGATGAAGAGCCCGGCGGATTCGGCCAAGCTCGAATGGATGCAGCGGGGCACTCTCGCGGCAGCGGCGGCATGGTCGCCCAATCCGCAGAACCCGCCGCTCTATCTCGATCTGCCGCTGACCGAGGACGGCAAGCCGCGCGATGACGTGCTGGCGCGCTGGGCGGCCAATGCGCCGCTCTCGTTCGTCGACCAATATGTCGGCGGCCTCAAGCACTATGCCGCCATCGCGATGGACGTGGGCGACAAGGACGGGCTGAAAACCGACACCGCGCGGCTGCATCAAGTGCTGGAAAGCTACGGCATCGCGAACAGCTTCGAGCTTTACGAAGGCGATCACACCAATCGCGTGGCGTTCCGCTTCCAGGACCATGTCGTGCCGTTTTTCAGCGCGCATCTGGCGTTTGGGCGGGTGAAGTGAGGCGCCTGCTTGCAGCGAGCCTGCTCGCGGCTTCGGCGCTCGCTGGTACAGCCCACGCCGGGCCGCTGGATGCCACCGGCCAGTGGAGCGTCACCGACCGGGGCAGCGCGCCGCTGCCGCCGATGGGGTGGAACAGCTGGAACGCCTTCAACAGCGATGTGGATGAGGAGAAAGTCCTCGCCGCCGCCAAGGCGCTGGTCGACACCGGCCTCGCGGCCAAGGGCTACGTCTACGTCAATATCGACGATGGCTGGTGGCTGCGGCGGCGGACGAGCGATGGGCGGCTGATGATCCGAACCGCACGCTGGCCCTCGGCGCGGACGAGGGACCCGGCCGGCAGCTTTCGCCCGTGGACGGACAAGCTCCACGCCATGGGCCTCAAGGCGGGGATCTATTCCGATATCGGCCGCAATTCCTGCGGGCAGGCCTATACGGCGCAGTTCGCGGGCCAGCCCGAAGGCACAGTGGCGGAGCGCGAAGTCGGGCTCTACGGCCATGCCGCGCAGGACGTGGCGCTGTTCATGGGCGCGTGGAATTTCGACATGCTGAAGGTCGATGGCTGCGGCATCCGCGCGATGAGCCCGGCCAATCCGCTCGTCGCTTCGGGTCAATACCGCGCGCTGGGGCCGCTGATCGATTACGAGACCCTGCCCAACACCGATGTGGCCGCCGTCCGCGCGCTCTATACCGAAGTGGGCGAGGCAATGGACCGCACCCGCCCGCGCGGCGATTTCGTCTATTCGCTGTGCCTGTGGGGCTCGGCGGATGTGCGCTCATGGGCGGGCAAGGTCGGCAATATGTCCCGCACCAGCGAGGATATTTCGCCCAACTGGGAGCGCATGCTGCACAACCTCGATGCCGCTTCGCGACGGGAACTCTATGCCCACCCGAACAGCTGGAACGATCCCGACATGCTCTACGTGGGCACCGGCGCGTTCGACATGGACCACCTCACCGAAGCGCGTTCGCATATGACGCTGTGGGCGATGCTCAATGCGCCGCTGATCATCGGGTACGACATGCGCAAGGCCTCCCCTGCCCTGCTTGGCGTGCTTGGCAATCCCAATGTCATCGCGCTCAATCAGGATGCGGCGGGCAACCAGGCAGTGCTCGCTTACGATGGTGAGACGGTGCAGATCTTCGTGAAGACGCTGGCGGACGGGTCCAAGGCAGTCGCGCTGCTCAATCGCTCGGGCATCCCGGTCGATGTGACGCTGACGGCGGCCCATCTCAAATACCGCACCGATGCCCCCATCGCGCTCACCGATCTGTGGGACGGCGGCGAGCGGTCCTTCACCGGCGAAGCGCCGCTGCATCTGGAGAGCCACCAGACGCTGCTGTTCAAGGCCAGCGGCACGCGCGAGCATCCGGGCGGTCTCTACCTTTCCGAAATGCCCGGCAGCGTGAACCCTGCGGTGGACGGCGTGGTTCATCCGATGGCCGATCCGCTGGTGCATCGCGGGCTCCTCCCGTGGCGCTCCACGCGCGGCGATGGCGAGCATCCGCTCTACGGCGGCTGGGGCGGCGCGCGGGCGGATGCGACGCCGTTTGCGCAGACACCGAAGATCTCGGGCAAGACTTACGCGAGCGCCATCGGCGTGCTCGCCAACTCGCGGATCGAGGTGCAGAACCACGGCTTCGCGACCTTCACCGCCGAAGCCGGGATCGACGATGCGACGCCCGATCCGGAGGCGCGGGTGCGCTTCTCGGTCCATGCGGATGGCAAGCGGCTGATGCAGTCAGACTGGATGAAGCGCGGCGACCAGCCGGCGATGATCTCGGTGCCGGTCAAGGGCGCGCGGATCATCGAACTGATCGCGGAAGGGAACCGCCCGGTGATGCAGGACGTTCCCGTAACATGGGGCAAGGCCGCGCTGAATCGCTGAGCAAAAAGAGACCCGGAAGGCCTGAACCTTCCGGGTCGTCAGTCTATTGCAGCGGCATCAGGAGGAAGGAGAGCGGCCGCTGCAGGCACCTCGGATCAGTTCGAAACCTTGACCACGGCGACTGCACGCGGCGGCAGCGCGATGGTCACCCCGCTGCTGCCGCCCTTGCCCGCAATGGGCGCGGGCTTGACGGCATCGGGCGCGGCAAAGGTGTTCACGCTGTCGACACGCGGCGCGGTCAGCACTTCGCCCGACGCGCTGCGATAACCCGGCAGAGTCACGCTGGTTCCGGCATCGGGATCGACATTGACGAGCGCGACCCACACTTGCCCCGCCTTGTCACGCGCAGCCATCGCATCGACTTGCGGCAGGGTCTTGCCCGCCAGCGTCAATTCGCCTGCGTTGAAGCGCACCGGCAGGAATGCCGCATCCTGGAACGGCACGTACATGCGGAACACATGGTAGGTCGGCGTCAGCACCATCTTGCCGCCGTCGGTCAGAATCATCGCCTGCAGCACGTTGATCATCTGCGCGATGTTGGCCATCCGGACCCGGTCGGCATGGCGCGCGAAGATGTTGATGTTGAGCGCCGCGAGGATGCCGTCGCGCAGTGAGTTCTGCTGCTGGAGGAAGCCGGGATTGCTGCCCGGCGCCGGGGCGAGCCAGGCGCCCCATTCGTCGACCGAGATCAGCAGCTTCTTTTCCGGATCGTACTTGTCCATCACCGCGCTCTGCTTGGCGATGAGGGTGTCCATCGTCAGCGTATCGGCGATGGATATCGCGTAGTCCTCGGTGCCGAAGCCGGTGCCGGGCAGATGCGGGGGCCAGCCGCCAGTGGTGTACTTGTGGAGCGAGATGCCTTCGATATCCCACGAATACACGTGGTCTTTCCAGGCCTTCGCGACCTCCTCGGTGTAGTCGAGCTTGTCACTGTCCCAGCCCACTGCGATGCGCTTCATGCGCGCGGCGCCATCGCGCTGGGCCAGATTGTAGTTGCGCGTGAAGTTCGCAAAGCGCTTCATTTCCTCGACGTAGTGGCTGGCAGACATCGCGCCGCCGCAGCCCCAGTTCTCGTTGCCGAGGCCGAGGATCGGCACTTTCCACGGTGCGGGATGGCCATTGGCGGCGCGCTCCTTCGCGAGGGTCGTGTCCTTCTCGGCGGTCATGTATTCGAGCCACTGCGCAGCCTCTGCTGCGGTCCCCGAACCGATGTTGACCGAGACATAGGCATCCGCGCCGATCTGCTCGGCAAAGTCCATGAACTCGTGCGTGCCGAAGGCGTTACCTTCAGGCACCCCGCCCCAGTTACTGTTGATCTGGACACGGCGCTTTTCGGCAGGGCCGATACCGTCGCGCCAGTGGTACTCGTCGGCAAAGCAACCGCCCGGCCAGCGCACGTTGGGCACCTTGAGCGCCTTCAACGCCGAAACGACATCGCTGCGGATGCCGCGCACGTTGGGGATTGCGGAATCCTTGCCCACCCAGACGCCGCCGTAAATGCCGGTGCCGAGATGCTCGGCGAACTGGCCGAACACGTTGCGATCAATCACCGGGCCGGGCTGCGCGGCATCGATGGTGACGGTGGTGGCTGCCTGCTTTGCCGCAGCCGGGGTTGCCAGCACCGCCATCGCGGCGAGCAAGGCATGCTTGAAGGTCTTCATCGTCCGTGCTCCTGCCCGCGTGCTCAATGCCCGCCCCAGCCTTCCATCTGCTCCAGCTCCTTGCCCGCCGTTTCGGGCAGGAAGGCCTTGACCAGCCAGAAGCTGACGAATGCGCTGATGGTGTAGAGGATGTAGGTCTCGGCAAGCCCAAGGCCGCTCGCCATCGCCGGGAAGCTCTGCACCACGGCATAGTTGGCGCCCCACTGCGCGAGGCCGCAGACCGCGAGCGCCGAACCACGCAGCTGGTTGGGGAACATCTCGCCCAGCATGATCCACATGATCGGGCCCCAGCTGGCGTTGAAGAACACGACGTAGATATTGGCTGCGATCACCGCGATCAGGCCCAGCTGCTGGTCCATCTGCAGGGCCCCTGCGGCATCGAGCGTGCCTTGCGAGAACGCCCAGCTCATCGCACCGAGCGAGATCGCCATGCCCGCCGAGCCGATGAGCAGCAGCGGCTTGCGGCCGATCCGGTCGACCAGCGCCATCGTCACGAAAATCGCGCCGATCGACACGATGCCGGAAATGATGTTGCGCTCCAGTGCCGCCTTTTCGGAGACGCCGGCGAGCTTCCACAGCGTCTCGCCATAGTAGAAGATGACATTGATGCCGACGAACTGCTGGAACACCGCGATGATCAGGCCGGCCCAGACGACGGGGCGCAGCACAGTGCCCGGTGCCAGCACGTCGGACAGGCTGGGTGCGTGGTCGGTGGCGAAGGAAGCGCGGATTTCATCGACCTTGCGGGCAGCCTCGGCCTCGCCGAAAATGCGGGTGAGCACGGCTTGCGCTTCGTCCGGACGGCCCGAGCTCACCAGATAGCGCGGGCTTTCCGGGATGAACTGCAGCGCGATGAGGAAGACCACGGCGGGGACGGCCTGCGCAAGGTACATCCAGCGCCACGCGGGATAGCCTGCGAGCATGCCCAGCGAATCCCCGGCTGCCTGGGCGAGGAAGTAGTTCACCACGAAGGCCAGCGTGAGGCCCGAAATGATCATCACTTGCTGCACGCTGGTGAGCCGGCCGCGGATCGCCGCCGGGGCGACTTCGGAGATATAGGCCGGCGAAAGGACGCTCGCCGCGCCGACCGCCATGCCGCCGAAGAAGCGCGCGATGACGAAGAGGGTGTGTTCGGCAGTAAGGCCCTGCACCAGCGCGCCGGTGAGGAAGAGGATCGCGGCCAGAACCATGATGCGCTTGCGACCGAAGCGGTCTGCCATGCGGCCGGCAAGGAACGCACCTGCCGCGCAGCCCATCAGCAGCGAACCGACGGTGAAGCCGAGGCCATTGTCATCGAGCGCGAATGCGGCCTTGAGGCCCGTCTGCGTCCCGTTGACCGCGCCGCTATCGTAGCCGAACAGCAGTCCGCCAATCGTTGCGACGGCCACGATCGCGCTGACGAGCGCCATGTTGACCTGGTCTTGCGGCTTTGAAGCCATGTCCTTCTCCCACCCTTTTTCTGTCGCCCCGACATACCTGCATGCCTTGCAGGTCGTCGATGTTTGCAACCGCTCCGTGACGTGAGCGCGTTATGATAGCGCTACCTTTGTATCGCGTGATCTGTCCGGTGCAAGCGCCAAATGCGTATGGCGGCACTCATTTCGGCACGTCCTTGTTACAATCGCGCTTGCCAAGGGGCACCGGCCCGGTCAGGAAATTATCATCCGGAGCCCAGAAAAGATGAACGAACCCCGATCGCGTCGCCGCCAGTCAGGCCGCCCCACCGTCAGCGATGTGGCGCGCCTCGCCAAGTGTTCGCAGATGACGGTCAGCCGCGTGGTCAACGGCGGCGCGGGCGTGCGCGAGGAGACCCGGCTCGCGGTCGAAGCGGCGATCAAGGAACTGGGCTATGCGCCCAATCGCGCCGCGCGCAGCCTTGCCGGGGCCTCCCAACTGCGGATTGTGCTCCTCTATTCAAACCCTTCAGCGGCCTATCTCAGCGAACTTCTGATCGGCTGCATGGACGCGGCAACCCGGCTCGATGCCAATCTCGTGGTCGAGCGCTGCGATCCGGAACGCGACCAATCGCGGATGATCCAGCGCCTGATCGAAAGCGCGGTTGACGGCTTCCTGCTGCCGCCGCCGCTGTGCGACGATACCGCGCTGCTCACCCGCCTGCGCCGCGCGGGGACGCATGCCGTGCTCATCGGCCCGGGCCAGGCCGAAGCGCACCACGGCGTGGTAATGATCGACGACTATCAGGCCGCGCATGACATGACGCGGCATATCCTCGGCCTCGGCCACCGCCGCATCGGCTTCATCATCGGCAACCCGCACCAGTCCGCCAGCGCGCTGCGCCTGGCCGGTTTCCGCGATGCGATGGCGGAGGCGGGCGCCACCGTCGACGAAGCGCTCGTACGGCAGGGGCAGTTCACGTATCGCTCGGGCCTCGATGCGGCGATGGACATGCTTGCCCTGCCCGTCCCGCCGAGCGCGATCTTTGCTTCCAACGACGACATGGCGGCAGGCTGCATCGCGGCAGCGCACCGCCGCGGGCTCGATGTGCCGCGCGATCTGACCGTATGCGGCTTCGACGATACCGCGCTTGCCTCGACGATCTGGCCCGAGCTGACCACGATCCGCCAGCCGATCCGCCAGATGGCCGAAACTGCGCTCGATCTGCTGGCACAGGAAATCCGCAGCGATCGTTCGCCCGATGCGGCCAAGCCGCGCCTTGCGACGCTGGATTACGAACTGGTGCGCCGCGATTCCGATGCGGCGCCCGCCTAGGGGCTGACTGGCAGTTCGAAGCCGGGAACTGACAGCGAGCGCCCGTCGAACAGGTTGACCACCGGGCTGTCCGCCCAGGCATAGCGGACGCGCACGGCCTTCGCGGCGTCGCCCTTGATCACCACGGCATCGCCATCGACGCTGGCCGGAGCGAAGCGGCAGGTGCCGCCTGAATCGCAGAGCTCGAAGCCGATGGCCTCGGCGCTGCTCCAGCTGTGGAGGCCGCCTTCGATACCGGTGAACGCGACGCGCACGCCGCCCGCCACACGCTGAGCCGCAAGCGGCATCGGCAGCTTCTGCCCGAGCGCGCCCATGGCAAGGCGCTGGCCCAGCAGCAGCTTGTTCGCTGGGTGAATGTCGGTCCGCTCACCGATGTCGATGGCGCTGGCTAGCCACGCCTGCGGATCATCCGCTACGATCCGCCGCTGCACATCGCGCATATGGCCCCAGCCGGAATCGACTGGTGCACTGGCGGGCGGACCGTAGTTCGCAAGCTGCACCAGCGCGACCTTGAGGCCGGCGCCGAAGCGCGCACGCCAGCCCGCGATCAGGGCTTTCATCCGCACCGCATAGTCCGCCGTGCCGATATCGCTCTCGCCCTGATACCAGGCCGCGCCTTCCATCGCGAAGTGGCCCAGCGGCGCGATCATCCGGTTGTGCATCAGGCCGACGCCGGCATTGGCATCCCACGGCGAGCGCGGCGGCTCGGCACTCGTCGGCGCGATGGCATAGCGCCAGCCATCGGGGAGCGGGATCGCCCTGCCCCCCTCCACCTTGAATGCCAGCTTGTCCGCCGTGCTGGCAAAGCCGCCGTTGGCATAAGTGTTGGTCACCGCGACCATGATCTCGTTCGCCCCGGCGCGCAGGTATGCGCCCGGTACGCGGTAGGCGCGTTCCTCGTCCCAGCCGAAGGTGTTGCCGACGGCGTGGCCGTTGACGAAGGTCGTATCCATGTCGTCCAGCACGCCGAGCGCGACCGTTGCGCCAGCCTTGGCTTCGGCCGCCGTCAACGTGACCTGTCGCCGCAGCCAGACTGTGCCGATGGACTTTGCCGCGAGCGGTGTGTCCTTCCATGCCAGCCAGCCCGAAATCGCGGGCACCGGCTGCCACGCCAGCCCTGCATTGGGCTTGGCCCAAGGCTGCGAGCCGCCGGTGGCGCCGGCATACCAGGCCTGCCATCGCGGCGCGAACTGCGTGACGGCGGCGAGGTGGTCCTTCGCATAGAGCGCCAGCAGCGCCATATCCGGCGCGCCCGCCAGAGCTGCACCTGCTTCGGGATCAAGCCAGGGAGTGACTTTCGAACCGCCCCAGCTGGCGTGGATCGCCCCCACCGGAACCCCGCGCGCACGGCGCAGTTCGCGGGCCATGAAATAGCAGGCCGCAGAAAACGGCGCGGCGCTTTCCGGCGCGGCGATCGCCCAGCGCGTGTCCTTGCCGAAGCTGCGTTCCGGAACATAGGCAATGGTCTTGGGCACTTGCAGCAAGCGCAGCATCGGATCGGCCGCCATCCCCGCTTCCATCTCGCCATTGAGGGCGCGAGAGAGCGGGAACTCCATGTTCGACTGGCCCGAGCAGAGCCAGACATCACCGACCAGCAGATCGGAAACGCGCGCAGTTTCACTGCCGGAGGAGACCGTCAGGTCTACCGGCGCGGCGGCAGCCGGACGGCCTGCGAAGGTCAAGGCAAAGCGCCCTTGCGCGTCAGCGATGGTCTCGGCCCGGTCGCTGCCCAAATCGCCGCTCACGCGCGCGGCCGGGCTGGCAATGCCTTCCACCACGACGGGTTGGCCGCGCTGGATCACCGCGTGGTCGCTCCAGACGGCACCGAGCTGGAGCGTCGGCGCTGCCATGGCCGGAGCGGCGAAAGCGGCACCAGTCGCCAGCAGAGCATACCGCAGCATCGTCATCCCCAGACCTCGGCAAGCGTCGGCGCGATCCCGGCCACAGCCACGTCGAATGCGAACAAGTCCCCCGCCAACGGCTGCGCAGCGAGCGCCGCGTCATCGAGCCCCTTGCGCGCGGTGGTCACGTAGACGCGCTTGAGGTCCGGCCCGCCGAACGCGATCTTGGTGACATTGGCGACCGGCAGATCGACTTTCTCGAGCAACTGGCCAGCAGGTGAATAGCGCGCCACGCCCCAGCCATTCCACAGCCCCGTCCAGACGCAGCCCTCGCTGTCGCAGACCGGCCCATCGGGATAGGCATCGGGAAAATCGCGCGCCACATCGGCAAAGAGGCGCGCCGTGCCGATGGTGCCATCGGCTGTGAAATCAGCGACATGGATGGTCTTGCCGAGCGTATCTGTGAAGACGATGCGGGCATCGCCCGGGGCCATGGCGGGGCCATTGGTGATACAGATGTCGGCGGGACCAAACGGCACGATCTCGCCCTGATGCGCGCGATAGAACTTGCCGCTGTTCGCCGTTTCGCCGTCGTCCATCGAGCCGAAATAGACCCGGCCCCGGCTATCGACGCAGGCATCGTTGAGGCGGTTGGTGGCGGGTTCGCCGGGGATCGGCGTGACGAACCGGCATTGGCCCGAAACCGTGTTGAAGAAATGGAGGCCGTCCTGCAGCCCCGCCAAGAGATCGCCGCCCTGGGCCGGCAGCACCCAGCCGACTTGCGCGGGCACGGGAAAGCTCTCGTGCTTGCCCGTGGCCGGGTCGAAGCTGTGGATGCGGTGCGCCTTGATGTCGGTAAACCAGAGGCACTCGCGCGCCATGTCCCAGACCGGCCCTTCGCCCAGCGTGCAGCCGGCCGCGAGCACGTGTTCGGCCCGGCCCGCCACTCGCGCGGTCAACGCCAGCCTCCGTCCACCCAATATTCGTGCGCGGTGCAGAAGCGGGCATCGTCCGAAGCAAGGAACAGCGCCATCGCGGCGACGTCTGCCGGTTGCAGGCGGCCCTTCAGGCACTGCGCGGCGATGATCTCGGCCTCGCCCTCGGGCGTGTACCAGCGCATCTGGCGCTCGGTCTGCACATTGCCGGGGATGATCGTGTTGACGCGGATGTTGAACGGCCCAAGCTCGCGGGCCAGGCTGCGGGTGAGGCCCTCGATGCCCGCCTTGGCGATCTGGTAGAGCGCCAGATCGTCGAGCCCCAGATGCCACGAAATCGACCCCAGATTGAGGATCACGCCGCCGCCATTGGCCTTCATGTCGGGCCAGACGCCTTGCGAGGCGAAAAAGGCGTGCTTGAGGTTCACCGCCAGCCGCTGGTCCCAATACGACGGCGTCACCACATCGAGCGCGTGGCGATCATCGCTTGCGGCATTGTTGATGAGCACGTCGCAGCCGCCGAGCGTATCGACCAGCCCGGCGAGCGTGGCGCCAAAGGTTGCGGCATCGGCAACATCCTGCTCGCGGAATTCCGGCACGTGATGCGCGGCGGAAAGGCGGCGGATCAGCTCCTGCGCGGGGCCGGCGAGGATATCGACGAAGCCGACTTGCGCGCCCTGCAGCGCGAAAGCCTCGACGATGGCCTCCCCGATACCGCTGGCGCCGCCGGTCACGATCACGCGCTTGTCGCGCAGGCTGGGATAGCGGGCGGACATCATCGGCGTCTGGCTGGCGGCACGCGGTTCGTGCAAGGCGGCCTGCCCCTCGTGTTCAGGGGTGTGGTGGACGGTATGGGGCGGAACCATGCTCAGGCCATCTCCACCAGACCGCGGGCGGCCAGATTGCGCATGAAGGCACCCACCCCCATCGACCACTTGGGCGCATCGCGCGACGTCGTGACGGTGTTGACAAGGCTGCCGAGCCGGGTGCTGCGGATGGTGACGCGGTCCCCCACCTTGTGGGTGAAGCCGCCGCCGGGCTCGTCGCGGTCCTGCGTCGGCGCGAAGAGCGTGCCGCAGAAGAGGACGAAGCCATCGGGGTAGCTGTGCTCGCTGAGCGTCTGCGCGACGAGTTCAAGCGGATCGCGGCTGATCTCGGTCATGCGGTTGGTGCCTTCCATGCGGAAGTTGTCCTGCCCTTCGACCACGAGTTCGACATCGGCGCTGCGCACATCATCGATCCCGAAAGTGCCGTCGAACAGGCGGATGAACGGCCCGATCGCGCAGGACGCGGTGTTGTCCTTGGCCTTGGAAAGCAGCAGCGCTGAACGCCCTTCGAAATCGCGCAGGTTCACATCGTTGCCGAGCGCGGCGCCGACCACCTCGCCCTCCGGATCAACCACGAGGACCACTTCGGGTTCGGGGTTGTTCCAGCTCGAATCCGAGCGGACGCCGATCAGCGCCTCGTGCCCGACGGTAGAGAGAACCGGGGACTTCGAGAAGATTTCCGCATCCGGCCCGATCGCGACTTCGAGGTACTGCGACCACATGCCCTGCTCGATCAGCGCGGCCTTGAGCGCCATCGCTTCCGCACTGCCCGGCACGACGGCGCGGATGCCGGCACCGATGGCCAACTCGAGCTGATCGCGGATGCTGGCGGCTGCCGCCGCATCGCCGCGCGCGCGTTCCTCGATCACGCGCTCGATCGCGCTGACCGCAAAAGTCACACCACTTGCCTTCACGCACTGCAGGTCGATCGGCGAGAGCAATTGCCAGCCTGCGGGCAGCCCATCCTCGATGGCGCCAAGATCGCTGCCGCCAGAGAATGCGCGCCGCGCCACGGCGCCGGAAACAGTGCTCGCAACCGAAGTTATGTCGCGAATACGTCCTTCGCCGAGCACGATCACGTGCGGTCCATCTGGGCCTTCCGCCCGCCCGATGAACGTGCCTTCAGCGTAGTCGTGCGGCAGGCAAGCCGCGAGACCCAATCCCATTCCAAGCATCCCCGGCTCTTGTTTGATAGCGCTACCTTAGTTCTATCATCAGACAAGATCAAGTGCCACCGGGCGACCGGGATAGGAGCGCTTTTCAGGCAGGAATGGCTTCACGATGGATGCCACGGGGAGCGCCGCAGCCGGGCGTTGGATCACCCAATTGCGGTGCTGCAGACTGCCTAGCGACGTGCAGTCGGCAGTATCCGCACGATCTGGGTCGCGTAAGGTTCAAGCACCGGATCGACGATGTTCGCCGCGCCCGCAGGGCTGCTCGCCATCAGGACATCTCCGGCGCGCGGTGCCCCGCCCGACCAGCCGGTGATCCGCAGCGCCTGGCGCTGCCCGCTCATGTTGAGCAGAACCAGAACGCCTGCACCGGACCGTGTGCGGCGGGCATAGGCCAGCACGCCGGGATTGCCCGAATTCAGCGGAACATAAGCACCTTCGCGCAAGGCTGGCTCTGTCTTGCGCAGCTGGAGCAGCCGCGAATACCAGTTGAGCATCGAACCCTTGTCGGCGAGCTGGCTTGCGGCATTGACCGCGCGCGCATCCGGATTGATGGGCAGCCACGGCGTACCGGTGGTGAAACCGGCACCGGGCGCGCCCGTCCACTGCATCGGCGAACGGACCGGATCGCGCTTGTCTGCCACCTGGCGCTTGGAGCCGAGCGGGAAGTCCCTGAGCACGTCTGCCGGCAGGTCGGCCATGCCGAGTTCCTCGCCGTAGTACATCAGCGCCGTGCCGCGCAGGGTGAGCGTCATCGCGCCGGTCAGCTTGGCGATGGCTTCATCGTGGACGCCGTCGCCGAAGCGGGTGCGCTGGCGGGTGCTGTCGTGGTTGCTGAAGTGGAACACCGGCGGCAGGCCATCGAGCCCGAGTTCAGCCTCGTCGATGCGCGCCTTGAACTTCGCGGCGTCGAGCGTGGGGACGTCCTTGTAAAGGAAGTCCATCGGCAGATTGATCTCGTCGCCCTTGGCCCCATAGACGCGGCGCAAATCGGCGATGCTGGAGATGGCGTTCTCGCCCAGCAGCACGCGCTGGCCGGGGTAGCTGTCGATCACCTTGCGGAGGTCTTTCAGCGCCTGACGCGTGGCGGGCAAGTTGCTGTTGTAGGGCTTGAGCCCGGCGGACGGCCCACCATCGACATCGGGATCATTCGGCCACGAGGGGTCCTCGAACAGGTAGGGCGTGGCATCGAGCCGGAAGCCGCTGGCGCCGTGATCGAGCCAGAAGCGCACGACATCATGCATCGCCTTGCGCAAGGCAGGATTGCCCCAGTTGAGGTCCGGCTGCTCCTTGTAGAAGATATGGTAGTAATACTGGCCGCTGGCCTTGTCATACTCCCACGTCGAGCCGCCGAAGATCGACTTCCAGTTCGTCGGCGGGCCGCCATCGGGCGCCGGGTCCTTCCAGACATACCAATCGCGCTTGGGATTGCTGCGCGAGGAGCGGCTTTCCTTGAACCACGCGTTCTGGTCTGACGAATGGTTGAGCACGAAATCGACCATCACGCGGATGCCGCGCTTCTTCGCTTCGTGCGCGAGTTCGTCCCAATCGGCCATCGTGCCGTATTCGGGCGAGACATTGGTGTAGTCGGCCACGTCGTAGCCGAAATCCTTGTTCGGCGACGGGAAGAACGGGGTCAGCCAGATCGCATCGACGCCGAGCTTCTTCAGGTAGTCGAGCCGCTGCGTGACGCCCTTGAGATCGCCGATCCCGTCTCCGTTGGTATCCTGAAAGCTGCGCGGATAGATCTCGTAGATCACCGCGTGGGCCCACCACGGTTCCGGAGCAGGCTTCGCCTTCGGTGCTGCGAGCGCGGCGGCCGGGGCCAGTGCGAGAAGCGCTGCGAGGATCGCGCCTGCGACGCTCCGTGTTGTCCTGCTTGCCCGGGTCGCAATGGTCATGCTATCTCCTCTTGTGGTTTCCCGCGCCGCAGCGCCGCGCCATGTGCGGGAAAGTTCATCGCGCAGCCGGCAAGGAACCGGGCCACGTCCTGATCATGGTAGAAATCGACGTCATCGCGCTGCGCATCAGCGAGCGGCGGAAACGCGCCGTAGCCCGCGAGCAGGCAGTGCCATGACAGGCTCTGGAAGTGGCTGAGGCCTTCCATCTCGGCCAGCCTTGCCACCAGATCGCCGCGCCGGAACCACACGTCGAGAATGTGCAGCAGCGGGTCCGAGAGGTGCTCGTTGGCGCGATTGGCCCGCCAGTAGTCGCTGTCGCCCCGCGTGTTCAGCTTGTAATGCGCGACGATGTAGTCGCGCACCCGTTCGACCCGCCCGGTGATCACGGCGTTGAAGGCATCGCGGCGGCGCGCGGTGAACTGGCCCTGTTCGAGATGATCGATGAACAGGTCGACCGTGTTCAGCACCAAATGCAGCGCGGTCGCCTCAAGCGGCTCGACGAAGCCTTGCGCAAGGCCCACCGCAAGGCAGTTGTGATCCCAGTGCCGGGCGAGCTGGCCCGGCGTGAACGTCAGATGGCGCGCCTCGATGCCATCATCAGCAAGCCCGAGATACACGCGCATTTCGGCTTCGGCCTGGTCCGGCGAGAGGTGGTCGCGGCTGTAGACATAGCCGTTGCCGACGCGGGAAGTGAGCGGGATCGACCATGCCCAGCCGGACGAAAGCGCCGTCGATACCGTCTCGACCGGGATCACATCGCCCTGCGGCGTCGGCAGGACCACCGCGGCGTCGTTGAACAGGTTGGCCTTGAAGCTCTCGAACGGAACGCCGAGCGTGCCGCGCATCAGCAGGGCCGAAAAGCCGCTGCAATCGACGAACCAGTCGCCTTCGATGCGCTCGTGACGGTCGGTGATCAGCGCGGTGAGATTGCCGCTTTCGGCCTGCTCGCACCGCACCACGCGGCGGGGCAGGTGCTCGACGCCGAGCGAAATGGCATGATCGCGCAAAAACAGGCCGAGCTTCGCTGAATCGAAGTGGTAGCCATATTCCATGCGGAACGGGAAGTTCGCGGGGGCGAGCGGGGCCTTGCCCTCGGAGGCCAGCACGCCGTTCAGCAGGAACAAGTCCGGCCGCGTCGGCACGTCATAGCCGAGACGGCGGTTGCGGCAGTTGTTGACGAAGGCGTCCTCGGTGTGGACGTCGATCTGCGTCGTGAACGGATGGCTGTATTCGGCAATTCCCGAGGCCGGACTCCAGCCCTTGAAGCGGATGCTCGCCTTGTAGGTCGCATCGCACGCGGGCATCCAATCGGCTTCCGGAATGCCGAGCACTTCGAAGAAGCGCTTGAGCGAAGGGGTGGAGCCCTCCCCCACGCCGATGGTCGGGATGTCCGGCGCTTCGATCAGCGTGATGCGAATGCCGCGCGGTGCCCAGCGCCGGGCGAGCAGGCAGGCGGCCATCCAGCCCGCGCTGCCGCCACCGGCGATGACAATGCGCGCGGGCAAGCTCATGCGCGGCCCGCCACCATCTGCGCGAGGTACGCATCATGGCTGGGTAATTGCGGCAAGGGCCGGGCCTTGAGCTCGGCAAGCTGGACCAGTTGCGCGCGCAGTTCCGTCTCCGTCGGGCCGTTCGCGAGCGGATGATGATCCTCGGGCAACACGCCCTGCCCCATCAGCACTTGCACCCAGGAAGGCTCCATGAAGATGTCGTACTGATCCTGCACCAGCGTGCCGTTCATGCGGAACAGCTCGATCTTTCGCGCAAGACGCTCGGGCACTTCCAGCTGCCGCATCGTGCGCCAGAAGGGGGAATCCCGCCGCGCATTCACGTGATAGTGGAGGATGATGAAATCGCGGATCAGCTCGATCTCGATTTGCGACTGGCGGTTGTATTCATTCACCAGCGCGGGCGTGATGCCCTGGTGCGGGAACAAGTGCAGCAGCCGGGTGATCGCGGACTGGATCAGGTAGATGCTGGTCGATTCCAGCGGTTCGAGGAAGCCGCTGGAAAGCCCCACCGCGACCACGTTGCGGTTCCATTGCCGCCGTGCGCGGCCAGTGCGGAAGGGGATGATCTTCGGTTCGCCCAGCGCCGGGGAATCCAGATTGCCGAGCAGGATGCTGGCCGCCTCATCATCGCTGTAGTGGCGGCTCGAATAGACAAGGCCATTGCCGTTGCGGTGCTGCAGCGGGATGCGCCATTGCCAGCCGGCGCTGTGGGCGATGGCGCGGGTGAACGGCAGCGTCTGCTCGAAGCGCTGCGAGGGGACGGCCATCGCGCGGTCACAGGGCAGCCAGTGGCTCCAGTCTTCATACCCGGTGCCCAGCTGCTGCTGGATCAGGACGCCCCGGCTGCCCGAGCAATCGATGAAAAGATCGCCCGCCACTTGCCGGCCATCCTGCAGCACGAGCGCGAGAATGTCTCCGACGCCTGCCGCGCGCACCACGGCGCTGACGACACCCTCGGTCCGGACCACGCCGCGCCCTTCCGAATAGCGGCGCAGGAACTGGCCATAGAGCCCGGAATCGAAGTGGTAGGCATAGGGCATGTCCCACACGGGATCATTGCCGCGCGTGGGGGCGAACTTGCCCGCTTCGGCTGCAAGATAGTTGAGATCGTAGTCCCAGTAGCTGCCTTCGATGCCGAGCTTGCGGGCGCGGTTCCAGAAATGGTGGAATGACGCAAACGCCGTGTTGCGGCCCGCAGAGCCGAACGTGTGGTAGTAGCTCTCGCCGATCGCGCCCCAGTTCTCGAACCGGATGGCCAGCTTGATCGTGGCCTTGGTCTCGCGAAGGAAATCGGCTTCGTCGATCCCCAGCACCGAATTGACCAGCTGGATCGGCGGGATCGTCGCCTCGCCCACGCCGATGATGCCGATATCATCGGATTCGACGAGTTCGATCGCGACTTGCCCGCCCAGCACTTTGGAAAGCAGCGCCGCAGCCATCCAGCCGGCGGTGCCACCGCCGAGGATCACAACTTTCCGGATCAGATGGCCCATGGTCTGCCTCGGCTCCAACATGCCGGGAAAATTGCCCCGCGCCAACAGCACTGCCGGCGCGGGGCGTAGTCGCACCCCGGGGAGGGTGTTTTAGAAGAACGAGTAGGTCAGGTTCACCATGAAGTTGCGCCCGAAGGTTTCCGCACGCGAGACAAGGCCGCTGCCCGTATCGGTGTAGATGTCCTTCTGGTTCGTCAGGTTCTGGCCCTGGATCGAGATGCGCAGGCCTTCGAGGTACTTCACGCCGGTATATTTGAAGTCATACCCGATCTGCGCATCGACCAGCGTCTCGCCCGCGCGGTTCACCGGCGCAATCGTGTTCGAACCGCCCCGATCTTCCGAGAGATAGGCCGAGCGCTTGTTCATCGAGGCGCGGGCCGAGAAGCCCCACTTCTCGAAATAGCCGGTTAGCTTGTAGACCCGCTTCGAAAGGCCGGGCACATCCGAACCGTTGTCGAGCTTGCCATCGGTGAAGGCCATCGCGCCGATCAGGCCGAAGCCGTCTAGCGCCTTGGTCAGGCGGCCGAAGGGTACGCTGGCCTGGAATTCCACGCCCTTGACCGAACCTTTGAGACCGCCGGTGAAGGTCGTGTTGAGGCCCTTGAAAGTCGCCGGCGTGTAGATCGTCGTGCCGTCGCTGCTCACCGCCTGGTGATAGCCCGGGATATAGAACTGGGTGTAATCGCGGACCGTCGTGGTCGCGACATTCCAGTTCACCAGATCCTTGTAAAAGCCCGAGACCGAGATGAAGCCGTCTGGCGCGAAGTAGTATTCGTAGCTCGCGTCGAACTGGTTGGCTTCATAGGGGCGCAGCTGCGCGTTGCCGCCGGTCGAAACCCAGGGGCCGAGGCCCGGATCGGTGTTCGTGACGTTCGCGACGTTGTTGCGGAACTTCACCGAGGAGCCGGGGTTGAGGTAATCGATCCGGGCGCGGCTGATCACCTTCGAGGCGGCAAAGCGCAGCGTGTGGCCGCCGCCGAGATCGAAGTTGAGGTTGAGGCTGGGCAGCGCACGGCTGTAGTTGGCCCCGTCGGTGATCGGCGTGGCAATCGTGCGAAGGTTGGCGCCGATCACCGAGTTGAAGCCGCTGCCGCTCTGGCGAGTGAACACGCCCTGCAGGCCGATGTTGCCGAACATCCGGACGCCGCTGAACTCGGTCTCGAAATCGGCCTTGATGAAGGGCTGCCACACCTTTTCGCGGATTGCGTAAGTATCGCCGAGACGATCGGGTTCGAGCGCACCGGCATCGTAGCGCTTGTAGAAGTCGCTGTTGATGAGGCCGATCGCATCATAGGCGACGACGTTGCCAAGGCCGACCCAGTTGAGGTCCGCCGTACCGCGCCGGGCGGATTCGGGGATCGGCCCATCGAGCGGGTAGGTCTGGGCGGTCAGGAAGTAGCCCTGATTGGTCTTGGACTTCTTGTGGTAGGAATAGCGCACGCCGACATTGACATGCTTCAGGAACGAATTGTCGAAGTCCTTCTGCACCTCAAAGCGCAGCGAATTGAGCTTCTCGTCGAAGATGCCGGTGTTGACGAAGCCGTCCTGCGCCTGGGCAAAGCCGATCGGCTGGCCGCTGGAGCCGATCACCGCCGACTGGTTCAGTTCGGAAATCGGAGCGAGGCCGCCACCCCACGACTGCGGCCCGGCAAGGCGCACCACGTTGTAATCGCTATAGGCCTGCGCATTGTCCGAGAACACGAGGCCGTTCGGCGTGTAGGCGTAGGTCCGCAGGTTGTTGGGCCCCTGTGTGGTGAGGCCGGCGCGGCCAAGGCCCGAATAGCTCTCGCCGCGGGTGTCGCGCTTGTTGCTCTCGGCGTGCGAGACGTCGAGCATGACATGGAAGTCCGACGACGGGTCGTACTTGAGGTTGCCGCCGAAGGTCTTGAGTTCGCCGCGCTTGTCGAGCGGATCGCTGCGCAACACCGAGTTGAAGCCGGTCGTGCGCGCCGAGGTGACGTAGCCGTCCTGCGCAGAGATCACCGTGCTGCCGTCCGAAGCGACCGGAAGCGCCTCGATGAAGCCGCGCGAGATGCCGCGGTCGGAGAACTTGATGTAGAGCCCGTCGAGCGTGAGCTCGAACTTGTCCGAAGGCTTGAACTGCAGCACGCCCGCGATGGTATCGCGCTTCAGCACGCGCGAACGCGAGGAAATGTCGATACCGGCTGGCACATACTTGCCCGCGTTCGGGCCCGAGCTGATCGCGCCCTTGTCATAGCCCCAGACGCTGAAGAAGTTGTCCTGCGTGGGCGAGGAAGTCGTCGCGGCGGTGAGCGCGATGCCGATGGTGTCGTTCGCGAACTTGTCGCTGAACGAGAGCGCGGCGCGGTAACCGGTGTCCTTGAAGTCGGGGTTCTTAGACTTCATCCCATTCTTTTCGAACGAGCCGTTCACCACCAGCGTGCGCTTGTGCTCCAGCGGGCGCGTGGTGCGCAGATCGACCGTGCCGCCGACGCCCTGCGCGATGAGGTCCGCGCTCGGGGTCTTGAAGACGACCGCGCTGTCGATGATTTCGGAGGGGTAGAGATCGTATTCGACACCGCGGTTGTCGCCGATGCCGATCAATTCGCGGCCATTGAGCGTGGTGCCGACGAAGTCTTCGCGGAAACCGCGGACCGAGATGCCGCTGAGGCGACCGGCGCGGCGTTCACCGGCAAGACCGGCGAGGCGGCCAAGCGAGTCCGCGACGCTCGATTGCGGCAGCTTGCCGATATCTTCGGCAGCGAGCGCTTCGACGACCGAGGTGCTGTTCTGCTTCACCGCCTGCGAGCGCTGGAGGCTGGCACGCAGACCCGTCACGACGATAGCTTCATCGGGTGCGGGGGCTGCCGCTTCGGGCGCGGCCTGCTGGGCCCACGCGCTGCTCCCGCTCAGGAGGGCGACAACCGCCGTCGAGCAGACAAGACTTTTCCGTGTGTTCATGTGACTGATCCTCTCCCTGTACCGGCCACCCCACCTGACCGGCGGGTGCTGACCTTCGCTCTCGTTGAACTACGCTTCCAACAATCGATTGCAACGGAGCGCCGTTTCGTTTGCATATGCAAATCACCAAGCTCTGTTCGCCTGCCCATGCCCTCGGCATAAGGCAGGGATGCAGCCTCGACCATCTGCCGACATCGCGCATGCCGCGCCGAGGGCCCTTCTGATCAGTGCCTTCGGGGCCTTTCTGGTCATGGGCATTGCCGGTGCAATGGCCACGACGCTGGTGCCGCTGGTGCCGCAGCTGTTCGGCCTTGGCCTGGCGGCTGCCATGATCGTCCAGTGGATCGCGCTGTTGGTCAGCGGCGGATCATCGCTGCTGCTCGCGCACCGGCTCCAGCGCGCCGGTCCGCGCAGCGTGATGCTTGGCGGCCTCGCGCTGGTGATGGCGGGCTGCGTGCTGGTGGCTCTGGCGATCAGCCCGCCCCTGCCCTTCGCGGCATTGGTGGCAGCCTTGGCACTGGTTGCGCTGGGGATCGCCGCCCTGCAGGTCGCCGCGAACCTGTGCGCGCTGAACGCGGGCCCGTCGCGCACCGCAGCCTCGCGCCTGGCAGCAGCGCAGGCCTGTAATTCGGTCGGCGTGCTTGGCGGCGTCAGCCTCGGGGCCTGGCTCGGTCTCGGCAGCGGTTCGCGAGGGGCTGGACTGGCCTACCTCGTCGCGGCGCTGATCACTGGCGGAGTGCTGGCCGCCACGCTCCTCGTGCGGACGGAGGCATGGGGTGAAGGCCGCGCGGATGGTGCCTCGGCCCCGATCCGGCAGGCCCCTATCCGGCAGGCCTTGCGCTCGCGCACAGCGTGGATCGGCGCGGTGACAATTGCGCTTTATGTCGGCGCGGAGGGAACGACCGGCAGCCTGCTCATCCCCTATCTCCACCAGCCGTCCAGCCTGAATCTGGACCTTGCCGCTGCAGGCCAGCTTGTCGCGTGGGTCTACTGGGGCGGCGCATTGGCGGGACGCGCGGCTGGTAGTGCGGTGCTGGCGCGCGTGCGACCGGCCGGATTGCTCGTCGCTGCCGCACTGCTGGGATTGACCTGCTCGCTGGCGGCCACGCTGGGCTCCGGCACCCTCCCGGGCTGGGGCCTCCTCGCGACGGGTCTGTTCAATGCCGTGATGTTTCCGGTCATCTTCGCGCTGACTGTCGAGCACGCGGACGCGCCGCCCGCAGCCGTATCCGGACTGCTTTCGACGGCGATTGCCGGCGGCGCGCTGCTTTCTGCAGTCGCGGGCTATCTGGCCGAGCATCAGGGGATCGCGGCAGCCTTCACTGTCCCGGCCTTCGCCTATGGCGCGGTTGCGGCATTCGGGTTCTGGGCATTGCGGCGCCCGACCAAGCCGCCGCAGGATTCGCGCACGACCAGTTCGATCGAAAGCCGCTCGGACTTGACCTCGTAACCGGCCATCGCGCGCAGGAGCTTGGCGACGAGCAGATTGCCTGCGCGGATGGGGTCCTGCCGCATCGTCGTGAGCTGCGGCTGCACCAGCCGCGCGAATTCGCTGTCGTCATAGCCGACAACGGCAACATCGTCAGGCACCCGCACCCCTGCCTCGCGCAGCACGCGCATTGCACCCAGCGCGACGAAATCAGAGGATGCGACCAGCGCATCGAAGGCGATCCCCCTGTCCAGCAGATCGCGCACCGCCAGTTCGCCCGCCTCGAGCCCTGAGCTCGCGGGACGCATCACCGTGAGGTCTGCCGGCAGATCAGCCTCAGCCAGCGCCGTGCGAAAGCCCGAGAGGCGCTCCGAAAGCTGCGAATGGCGGGTCTGCGCGGTGGTGATCGGCGCGGCCTGCCCGATGAAGGCAATCCGCTTGCGGCCAAGCGAGGCAAGGTGCTGCGTCGCCCGGTGCCCGCAGGCAAAGTTGTCACTGCCGACCGAGCAGTACCGCTGCCCGGGAGATTCGACGCCCCACACCACGAACGGGCGCGGCCCGTCAGCCAGTGCATTGAGCCCCTCGTGGAACTGCGACTGTCCGAAGAAGATCACGCCGTCATAGGGGTGAGTTTCCATGAAGCGCAGGAGCGAGGCATCGTCGTGCGGTGCCTGCGCGGAGACCGAAAAATCGAGGCCATGATCGCGCATCGCCGCACCCACGCCGCCCAGCAGATTGAGCTCGAAGGCATTGGCCAGACGGCTGCCGGCCGGCAGCGTAACCGGCATGACCGCACAGACCGATCCTGCCTTGCGTGGCCGCCGCACGCGGGCCTTGGGCGGCTTGCTGCCGCTTTCCGGGATGGGATAGCCATGCTCGGCCGCCAGTGCGCGGATGCGGGCCTTGGTTTCGGGCAGGATCGCCGGATGATCGCTCAGCACCCGCGATACGGTCGCGATGGAAACCCCGGCCGCCTGCGCGATATCGGCCAGCCGCGGCTTTGCGCCGCTTGCGGGATTTCGGGCCATACGCCACCCTCACCTTTTGCATGTGCAAAGCGGTGGGATAGCGCGGCGACAGGTCGGGTCAAGACCGTGACGGTCAGCCCCCGCTACCGGCAAGACCCTCGCCAATTGGCCCCGCCGCGACGGGAAGGCAGTGCAATACGGGATGCTAAAGCGGCATATGCTGCTCGAGGAAGGCGATCGCGGCGTCGTTGAACGCGTCGTTGCGGTCGCCCGCCACCATGTGGCCCGCGCCGCTCACGTCGGCGACTTCGAGGTGCGGCACCAGTTCACGGAAAGCCGCAACTCCGGCGTCGCTGACCACATCGCTCTTGAGCCCGCGCACCAGCAGCACCGGCAAGCCGGTCTCAGCCAGCGAGACGGCGGAGCGCTGCACGGTTTCGTGAAAATCCTCCGGGCGGTGCGAGACGATGCGCGGGTCCCAATGCCAGTAGAACCGGCCATCGCCCCGTTGCCGCAAGTTGCGCATCAGGCCCTTGGGATCGCGCGGACGCGGGCGCTCGGGATTGTAGGCGGCAACCGCATCGACCGCGTCATCGAGGCTCGCAAATCCGTCCGTATGCGCGCGCATGAACCCGACGATGCGGCTGATGCCCTCGGGCTCCGGATGCGGCACGATATCGACGAGCACGACCGCCGAAGGCCGTACCGCCGAGGCCACGGCATGGATCGAAGTCGCCCCGCCGAGCGAAGCGCCGACCAGCGCGAAAGGCTGCTCCAGTTGCGCCACGATCGCTTCGACATCGGCCACCCGGTCGTCCAGCGAATAGGCACCGCTTTCGGACCATTCGCTTTCGCCGTGGCCGCGCATGTCGAGGTTGATCACGCGGTAGCCGCGCTGCGCGAGCGCCTGTGCCGCGCCTGACCAGCTGTGGCGGGTCTGTCCGCCGCCGTGCATCAGGATCACGGCCGGTGCGGTCATTGGCCCGATGTCATCCGCCACGAGCGCCAGTTGATCGTGAGAGACGATCCGGAACAGGCGTCCATCGCAAGCTGTTGTCATCGCGCAAGGTCACCCTGTCGTTCGAGAAAGCGGGCACCTATCTGGCATCCATGGTGGGCCGTCTGGAACCCCCAAAATGTCCAGTCAGTCCTGTCAGTCGGTTTTGCAGCGACCTGACGCGTGTAACCGCACGCACTTCACCCGCGAAGCACACCCTGTTCGGCCGATCCCGGCGCGACCGAAGGGCTTGCAGCAAGACGATGACCGCCGTGACGACGTTCTGCTTCGGGGCCAGACGCGCCGCCTTGTCCGCCGCGCCGATAGAGGTGCGGCTTGGCGATGCTGCCGCCAGCGCGCTGGCCACGCTCGTCCCGCTGCTGGGGTGCGGCGAGGAAGCCGCTGCCATGGCTTTCGGCGGACTCGCCGCGCGCGACGGCGATCCCGCCACGGCGGCAGCGCTGCGTGCGATTGCCGAGGAGGAGCGCGTCCACGATGGCCTGCTGCATTGCCTTGCCGACGCCCTGCCCTCCGTCTCGACCGCAGCGTTGCAACAGCAGGCAAAGCGCTTTCATATCCATCTAGGCCGGGGGTCGACACTGGCGCACCTCGCCCGGATCGCCGCGATCGATGCCGGTGTCTGCCTGATCCTGAGCCGGTTGCTGCGGCCGGGCGCCCCCGTGTCAGATGATTTGGCAGTGGCGAGCCTGCTCGCCCGCATCCGGGGTGACGAGACGCGGCATGTCCGGCTCAGCCGCTCGCTTGTGTTGCAGCGCGCCGATGGCCGGTCGTTCGGGGATGTCGCGGCGGCGCGCGAGGCTCTGGCGAATGTCGTGATGCTCGCCGCCGATGCGTTCGAGGCGCTTGCGGTCGATCCGGCGCGTCTGCACCGCGATCTTCGGTCACTGCCGCCGGGACTGCTGCGCGCATGAGCTTGGCGCCTTGGCTCTCCCAGGGCCAGCTTGCCGTGCTCGGCACGGGCCATGCGCTGCCGGGTGCGCCGGTTGCTACCGATGCTCTGATCGCGGTGATGGCGCGGCGGTTCGGCTTTGACCGGACGCGTGAGGCGGCGGCCATCGCGCGGCGGCTCGGCATTGAAAGCCGCCACGTGTGCCGCGATTTCCGCACCCGGCACGAGGCGCCCCGCAGCGGCGATGCCAATTCGGAACTGGCCGCCAAGGCCGTCCGCGCCGCGCTGGCAGACGCGGGGCTGCAGCCACGCGATCTCGCTTACCTGATCGGCCACACCACGACACCCGACCAGCCCCTGCCCGCGAATGTCGCGAACGTCGCCGACCACCTCGGTTATGGCGGCCCGCACATCGAATTGCGGCAGGCCTGCACCGGCTTTGCCAATGCGCTGATGGTGGCCTTCGGGCTCATCGCATCGGGCAGTGGTCCGGTCGCCATCGTCGGATCGGAGACCGGCTCGCTGTTCTTCGATCCCGCCGCAACGGACAGCAATCCGGACCAGATCGTCAATATGGTCCAGATGGGCGACGGCGCCGGGGCGGTCATCGTCGGCGCAGCGGAGCCCGGCCGTGCCGCCATCGAAGCCGCGTGGTTCGGAGCGCTCGGCCGGGCTCGCGCCCCGGGCATAGCGCGCTGCCACCGGACCCACCGCTTCGATCATGACTTTGCCGCCATCCGCGCCGAGGGCTACCGCCTGTTCGATGCTGGACGGGCAGCAGCAGCGCTGCAAGGCGCTCCCATCGAGGCGGCGCACCATGTGATCCCGCATCAGGTGAGCGGCCGCATCGGCGCGCTCGCCGCTGCGCATTTCGCGCTGCCGCAGGAGCGGATGTTCGTGCAGGCGGATCGCATCGGCAACACCGGCTCAGCTGCCATCTGGATTGCGCTGGATACCCTGAGGCACGCCATCCAGCGCGATGAGCGCGTCGTGGTGCTCGGCGCCGAGGCCAGCAAGCACATGTATGGCGGGTTCGCCTATCGCCATGCCTGATCCGGTGATCGAGGTGCGCGGTCTCGCCAAGGCCTATGACGGCCGCGAAGTCGTGCGCGAGGTGACGCTGTGCGTGCGGGTAGGCGATGTGCTCGGGCTGGTCGGCGCCAACGGCGGCGGCAAGACGACGACCCTGAGGATGCTGGCCGGACTTGTCGCACCTGATGCCGGCACCGGCTTCGTGCTGGGCCGCGCGCTGCGAAGTGGCCGGGTGGACCGGCGGCGGATCGGCTACATGAACCAGCGGCTCGCGCTCTATCCCGAGCTTTCCGTGCGCGAAAACCTGCGCTTTCACGCGCGGGTCCATGGGCTTGCCTCGCAGGCGGTGGATGCTGCTCTGGCGCGCTTTGGGCTGGATGACATCGCCTCGCGCCGCTTCGGCCACCTCTCAGGCGGCTGGGCCCGCCGCGCGCAGTTTGCTGCCAGCGTCATCCACGCGCCGGAACTCGTGCTGCTCGACGAGCCGACCGCCGGGCTCGACGTGGTCACGCGGCTCGCGCTTTGGGAGTGGATCGCGCAGATCGCGGCAGCCGGGAGCGCGGTGATCGTGAGCACGCACGATCTGACCGAGGCCGCGCAACTGCCGCAGATCATGCTTTATCATGATGGCCGGGCCAGCGCGCAGACCACGCCCGCTGCGCTCATCGCCGCCGCTGGAACGCAAACGCTGGAAGCCGCCGTGCTCGCCGGGGCCAGACGATGAGCGCACCGAGGCGGATCCTCGCCATCGCGGCGGTGGAATGGGCGCGGTTGCTGCGCACGCGCATCGCCTTGATGCTGCTGGTGGTCGTGCCTCTGCTGCAGATCGTGTTGTTCGGCACGGCGATCCGCCCGGATGCGGCCGTAGCGGTCGCCATTGCTGCGCCCACTGCCGCCAATGCCGAAAACGTGGCCAAAGCGCTGCGAAAACAGCGCAACATCACAGTCGTTGCACAAGGCGCGCCTGGATCGGCGGAAGCTCTGGTCAGGCAAGGCAAAGCGGTGATCGGGATCGAAGTGCCCGAAGCGCGCTCGTTCGCCAATCCGCTCGCGAAGGGCGGCCCGGTGCGCATCGTCGTCGATGAAAGCAATGCGGCGCTGGCTTCGGCGGCCACTGCGCGCATCGAGGCGGCCTATTGGCGCACCCTCGCCGAGCGCGGCGACGTGGCGGGGCCGGGCCTCAAGACCGGGCGCCTCTACAATCCCGCCTCGCGGTCAGACTGGAGCTTTCTGCCCGGCCTGATCGGAGTGACGGTGATGATCGCGATGATCATGCTTGGCTCGCTCAGCCTTGCACGCGAGCGGGAGGGCGGCACTTGGGAAGCGCTGACGATCCTCCCCGTCGGTCGCGGCGAAGTGCTGGTCGGCAAGCTTCTGCCCTATGTGGTGATCGGCAGCGTACAGGGGCTTGCGGTGATGGCCACCGGCATCTGGCTGTTCGAACTGCCGCTGCCGCAGGGCGCCGCCGCGCTTGCCGCGCTGCTGCCACTGTTCTGCGCGGCGCACTTGGTGCTGGGCTATGCCATTGCCGCGCGGGCGCAGACCCAGTTGGCTGCCCTGCAGGGGGCGGTCGCGTTCTACCTGCCCTCGATGCTGCTTTCGGGCTTTCTCTACCCCTTCGCGACGCTGCCGGGCTGGGCTCAGGCCATTGGCGAAGTCTTCCCCCTCACCCACTTCATCCGCGCCGCAACGGGCGTTCTGCTGCGCGGCGAAGGCTGGGCCGAGATGCTGGGCCACGCAATGCCAATTGCGGCTTTCGCGGCGGCCGGGACCATACTTGCCATCCTGTTCCAGACACGTTCGGCGCGCTGATGTAACCCTCGCCGCCGCCGGGGCGAAGGAGGGAGCACAGCTCAGGAGACCCTATCCCATGTTCCGCCCCATCGCTTCCATCGCCCTCGCCGCCGCTGCGGCTGCCGCGTTTGCAACCCCCGCCGCTGCTGCCGAACGCCAGCCCTATACGCCCGCCGCGCTGGCGGCCGCGCAGGCGCAGGGGCGGCCCGTACTGGTCGAGGTCAAGGCCTGGTGGTGCCTCGTCTGCGCCTCGCAGGGCCGCACGATCAAGGAGACCACGGCAGCCCCCGCATACAACAAGCTGCTGATCCTCTCGATCAATTACGACACGCAGAAGGACTACTGGAAGGCACTCGGTGCGACCAAGCAGTCGACGCTGATCGGCTACAAGGGGAAGCAGGAAGTCGGCCGGGTGATCTACATGACCAACAAAGTGGTCATCAACGATCTGCTCGCCAAGACGATCAGCTGACGCCATGGCCGCCGACATCCTCAGCCCGGTGCTCGCTTATGCCGCGGGTGCGCTCACCATCCTGTCGCCTTGCGTGTTGCCGCTCGTTCCCATCGTTCTGGGCAGCGCGGCACAGGCCCATCCGCGCGGGCCGCTGGCGCTGGCCGGAGGGCTGGTCGCCTCGTTCACGCTGACGGGGTTCCTGCTTGCGACGATCGGCGCGGCATCGGGCTTCGATGGCGATTGGGTGCGGCTGGCAGGTGCCGCGCTGCTTGTCGCCGCAGGCGTAGCGCTGGTCATTCCCCATGTGCAGGACCTGCTCACCCGCGCAGCAGGCCCGCTCGCCAATTGGGCCAATGCCCGCAAGGCCGGGCTCGAACGCTACGGCCTTGTCGGTCAGGCCGGGATAGGCGTGCTGCTCGGCCTCGTCTGGAGCCCCTGCGTCGGCCCGACGCTCGGTGCGGCGACCGTGCTGGCGGCGCAAGGCGAAAACCTCACCATGGTCGCGGTGACGATGGCCGCATTCGGCCTCGGCATCGCCAGCGTGCTGCTTGCGCTGGCGTTTGCCACCCGCTCGCTCCTTGCGCGCTGGCGGGGCGGGCTGATGTCTGCGGGCAGCAGCGGCAAGCGCGTGCTGGGCGGGCTGCTGATGGTCGTCGGCGTGTTGATCTTCACCGGCGGCGACAAGCTTCTCGAAGGCGTCCTCGTCGCCGCTTCGCCGGACTGGCTCGTTGATCTGGCGACTGCCATCTAGGCTCAGATCAGGTTCAGGTGGTCCGCGCCATGGTGCGAGACATGTTTCGTCAACAAACCCAGTCCGCCTGCAATCGACAAGCCGGTCATGCTTCTGTAACTCGCGCCGTCATGAGTACCGAACCATCTACGCCGCTTCTTGATCAGGTTGATACGCCTGACGCACTTCGCAAGCTTGATC
>CAYPRK010000008.1:0-197928 GCA_964413325.1 uncultured Novosphingobium sp.
GTCGATACCGTCCTGAAAGCCCTCCGCCACAACAGCGCAGGCGTGCAGGAAGCGCTGGTGTGATGCGACTGCGTCTGCTCCTTGCCTTCGTGATCGGCTGCGCAGCGTCTGCGGCGGTGCTGGCGCAGACGCCGGGGCATACGCTGATCATCAATGTCGGCAACGTTCGCGTCGCCAAGGGCCGAATTCACGTCGATATCTGCACGCAGGACAAGTTCCTGAAGGACGATTGCCAGTGGTCGGGCGAGGCCCCTGCCCGGCTCGGCACGACGCAGGTGATCGTGCGCGATCTGCCGCCCGGCCAGTATGCGGCGCAGGCCTTCCACGATGAGAACAGCAACACCAAGGTGGACCGCGCGCTGTTCGGCATTCCCAAGGAAGGCGTCGGCTTCTCCAACGATGCGCGCATCTCGTTCGGCCCGCCGAGCTGGAAGAGCGCTGTGTTCGGCTATAGCGGCCCGCACGCGACGATCGGCTTCAAGCTGCGCTATTTCCTCGGCCCCAGCGGACCGCCTGCCGCAAAGTGAGCGCCAGTAATTCCCTGCTTCGCACGGTGCCGGCTGCGCTGGTCACGGTCAGCCTCAGGCGGCCATGGCTGACCCTCCTCATCGCGCTCGCGGTCACCGCCGCCGCGCTGCTGACCGCGATGCAGCGCATGGCGATCACGACCGACACTTCGCAGCTGATCTCGCCCGATGTCGCCTGGCGCGTCGAGGAGCGGCGCATGGAAACCGCTTTCCCTCAGCTGCGCGACGTGATGCTGGTGGTGATCGACGGCCAGACGCCGGAACTCGCCGAGGACGGCGCCGCGCGGCTGACGGCGGCGCTTGCCGCCGATAGCAAGACCTTCCGCCGCGTCACTCGCCCGGATGGCGGCGATTTCCTTGCGCGCGAGGGGCTGCTGTTCGGCTCGGTTGATGACGTGCGCAGCGCGACCAAAACGATGATCGACGCGCAGCCGCTGCTCGGCCCCCTTGCTGCCGATCCTTCGCTGCGGGGGGTGGCAGGTTCGCTCACGACCATGCTCGACGGGGTGAGCCGCGGCCAGATTGCGCTCGCCCGGATCGACAAGCCGCTGAATGTGCTGTCGAAGGCCATCGATGGCTCGCTTGACGGCAAGAGCCCGGCGTTCTCATGGCAGGAGCTGTTCGATAGCGGCGGCGGCGGGCTCTCGGTGCCCAAGCGGCGGCTGATCCTTGTCCAGCCGGTGCTCGATCACGCCGCGCTGATGGCGGGCGAAAATGCGGCGGACGGCATCATGCGCGCGGCGCAGTCGCTCAAGCTCGACGATGCCCATGGCATACGCGTTCTGCTGACTGGCGAAGTGCCGCTGGCGGACGAAGAATTCGCCACGCTGCAGGAAAACATCGGCGCGGTCGCGATGGTCATGCTCGGCGCGATGCTGCTGACGCTGTGGTTGGCGACGCGTTCGGTGAAGCTCGTCACCGCGATCATGATCGCGATCATCGCCGGTCTGATCGTCACGGCGGCGGTGGGCCTGCTGGCGGTGGGCCGGTTCAACCTCATTTCGGTGGCCTTTATCCCGCTCTTTGTGGGCCTGGGGGTCGATTTCGGCATCCAGATCTGCGTGCGGTTCAACGCCGAACGGCCAAGCAGCGCGGACGCAGCCGAAGCGCTGAAGAAGGCAGCCAGCGAGCTCGGCGCGCCGCTTTCACTGGCGGCTGGGGCGATCTTCGTCGGCTTCGGGGCGTTCCTGCCGACGGACTACATCGGGATTACCGAGCTTGGCGTGATCGCCGGGCTGGGCATGATCATCGCGCTGTTCGCGAGCCTGACGCTTCTGCCGGCCCTGATCGTGCTACTGCGCCCCGCAGCGCCCCGGCACGAAGTCGGCTTCTCGGGGCTCGCTCCGGTGGACCGCCTGCTCGCTCGCAAGCGGCGCTGGGTGCTGTGGTCGTTTGCGCTTGCCATGGGCCTCAGCATCGCTGCGCTGCCGTGGGTGCAGTTCGACTTCAACCCGCTGCATTTGCGCGATCCCGATGCGCCCGCGATGCGCACGCTGAGCGACCTCACGCAGGACCCCGACCGCACGCCGAACACCATCGACGTGCTGGCAAAGTCGCCCGCCGAAGCGCAGGCGCTGAAGGCGAAGCTCGAACGCCTGCCGGAAGTTTCGCACGTGGTCTCGCTCGGCACGTTCATTCCGGCCGATCAGGACACCAAGCTTGCGGTGATTCAGGACGCTTCGGTCCTGCTCGATCTCACGCTCAATCCCTTCGAGGTGCTCCCGGCGCCAACCGATGCGGACATGATTGCCGCGATCAACGGCACCCGCGCGAAGCTCTCCGCCGTCCTTGCTGCCCATCCCGGCCCGGATGCGGCTGCGGCCCGGCGGCTCGATGGGGCGCTGGACCGGCTGGCCAAGGCCACGCCGCAGCAGCGCTCTGCGGTGGACCATATGCTGGCCGATCCGCTCGGCGTGATGCTGAACCAGATGCGCTCTGCACTGCAGGCCGAACCAATCACGCGCGAGAGCCTGCCCGCAGACCTCGCGCAGGATTGGGAGACGAGCGGCGGCCTGTCGCGGCTGCAGGTCTTCCCTAGCGGCAATGCGCAGGACAACCGCGTGCTGCGCCGCTTCCGCGATGCCGTCGCCGCAGTCACGCCCGCCATTTCCGGTCTGCCGGTGGCGACGCAGGCTGCCGCCTCCACCGTCGCCTTTGCCTTCGTCGAGGCGGGGTTCATTGCGTTCCTGCTGGTGAGCGCGCTGCTGTTCGTCGTCCTGCGGTCAGTGCGCGAAGTGGCGTTCACGCTGGCGCCGGTGATCCTGTCGATCTTCCTCACGCTGGGCAGCTGCCTGGTGATCGGCCAGCCGATCAACTTCGCCAATATCATTGCCTTCCCGCTGCTGTTCGGGGTTGGCGTGGCGTTTCACATCTACTTCGTGATGGCGTGGAGCACGGGCGCGCAGAACCTGCTGCAATCGAGCCTGGCGCGCGCGGTGATGTTCAGCGCCTTTGCCACCGGGACTGCGTTTGGCAGCCTGTGGCTCTCGACCCATCCGGGCACGGCGAGCATGGGCAAGATCCTGATGATCTCGCTGATCTGGACGCTGATCTGTGCGCTGATCTTCGAACCGGCGCTGCTCGGCCCCTCGCCCGAGGCGAAAGCGGAGAAGGCCTAGGGTGCAGCCGGTGCGGCGGCGGGATCTTCGAGCGGGTCGCTGAGTTCGGGGACGGGTTGTGGTGCCATCGGCTTGGCGTCCCCAGGATTGGCGCTTCCCGGGTTGGCAGGGTCCGCCAGCGGATCATCGAGTTCGGACTGGCCTTCCGCCGCCTTCGGCGTCTCGCTGCCATGACGGATCGCCTCGATTTCCGCCGCGCGGTTCTGCTGCCAAGCTGACCGCAAGGTGGCATAGGGATCGACCGCGCCCGATAGCAGCGCCTTCAGCGCGTCATCGGCTTCGGCGCGCTGGTCGAGCCCGCCGACCACGGCGGTGCTGAGCTGATACTCGATGGTATCGAACGGGCGGCCAACCGCGAGCGGAATGAGCAGCCCTTCCGACGAGGCGCCAAGCAGGTCGCGCAAGTTGCTTGGCCCGACGAACGGCAGGAAGATGTAGGGCCCTGGCCCCACCCCGTAGATCGCCAGAGTCGTGCCGAAGCCGTTGTCGCGGTGCGGCAGGTTGATCGACTTGCTCTTGGCAACATCGATTAGTCCGCCGACGCCGACCGTTGAATTGAGCAGGAACCGCGCCAGCGTGCGCGAGGCGCTGCGTGGCTTGCCCTGCAGCAGGAAGTTCAGGAAAACGAGCGGCTCGGTGAGATTGCTCAGCACGTGGCGGATGCCGGTCCGCAAGGGCTTGGGCGCCACGTGCTTGTAGGCCATCGCCGCTGGCCGGTAGACCGCCTTGTCGAGCACCTGCCACGTGCCGAACATCGCCCGGTTGAAGCCTTCGAGCGAATCGCCGGCCATCTCGTGATCACGCTTGGGCGCAGCCGGCGCGGGCGGCGCTGCCTCCGGCTTGGGCTCCTCAACTGGCGCGGCTTCGACCGGCTCCGCCGCTGGTTCGGCGAACACGGTAGGCACGGCCGGAACCTCGGCCAAGGCCAGTTCGATTCCAACTGGCGCGCTGTCCACCGGCGGCAGGGCAACCGGGGCACTTGCCAGCAATGCCGGAAGGATCAGCGCTGGCGGCAATTATTCGCCCTTCGCCGCGATCGCGTTCATCCGCGCGACGAGCGCCTTGGCGCCGCCCTTCTGGAGGACGGTGCCGAAGTCTGACCGGCGTGTGGCGATCTGGCTGATCGCGTTCTTGTAGAACACGTCGATGATCTTCCAGCTGCCACCGCTCTGGCGCAGGCGATAGGCAATCGCGACCGGCGCATCCTTGGGAACCTTGAGCGTGGTGCGCACGACCTTGTCGCCGCCGCGAGTCTCCACCCGGGGTGAGACCTCGAAGCTCTCTCCGCCAAAGCTGTCGAAGTTTCGGGCATATTGCGCCACGGTCATGCGCTTGAACGCATCGACGAGGGCCTGCTGGTCTGCCGGCGAGAGCTTGATCCATTCAGGGCCAACGGCAAGCCGTGTCATCAGCGCAAGATCGAAAGTGCGGTCAAGCACCGGGGCAACGACCTTGCTTCGGGCCTGCACAGTGCCGCCGGTGCGCATCGTCCGGAGCAGCCCGGCATCGAGCTCATCGACCGTCGACAACGCCGGATCGGCCGCCTGCGCCAGCGAAACGGCAGGTAGTGTGGCCGCCGCGATGGGCGTGATGCAGGCAATCGCAAGAAGATAACGGACCATATCAAGCCTTGTTCTGATAAGAGCGGTTCTGAATAGCAATGTTGCAGGCCGCCCCGGCTGGATCACGGATGCTGCCGAGCGTTCGGCTTGTCCAGCACTATCCTGACAGGGCAACCTTGCATTTTTCGTGTCCCGCGCGCCAAGCGGCCCGGAACAAAGCGGTCCGGGCCGGATTGGATCGGACGCTGTAACGACTAGGCGCGCAGAGCCGAACCGGGAATGAACGGCGGGGGCGGCGAGCAAAAGCGGCTTTCCTTCAGCCGAAGTTCGATAGCCATGGCCGGTTAACCGCACTTCCCGTTGCTTGAACAAACGCTTATAGGGCAAGGCGGTGGCCGGGCGCTGCAAGGAGACTCAAGCATTGCCGGAAATATACCGTTCGGGTTCCACGCCTCCCCTTCGGGTCATTCTTGCCAATCCCCGCGGCTTTTGCGCCGGGGTGACGCGCGCCATCGATATAGTCGAGCGTGCGATCGATCGCTTCGGTGCACCGGTCTATGTGCGCCACGAAATCGTTCATAACCGCTTCGTCGTCGATCAGCTGCGCGACAAGGGCGCGGTGTTCGTCGACGAACTGTCCGATGTTCCGGAAGGAGCGACCACGGTCCTCAGCGCACACGGCGTCGCCCGCTCGGTCGAGGACGAAGCCGAACGGCGCCAGCTGCCGGTGATCGACGCGACCTGCCCGCTGGTCACCAAGGTGCATATCCAGGGCCGCCGTTATGCCAAGTCCGGGCGCCGGATCGTGCTGATCGGCCACGCCGGCCACGCCGAAGTGATCGGCACCATCGGCCAGATCGATGCGCCCGTGCTGCTGGTGTCGACGGCAGAAGACGTCGCTTCGCTGCCGCTCGATCCGGCAACGCCGATTGCCTATGTCACCCAGACGACACTCAGCGTCGATGACACGCGCGGGATCATCGCGGCGCTTCACGCCCGCTTCAGCGACGTCGTCGGTCCCGATATCGACGACATCTGCTACGCCACGCAGAACCGGCAGACCGCCGTGCGCAAGCTTGCCGAAGTGAGCGACGTGCTCATCGTTGTCGGCTCGCGCAACAGCTCGAATTCGAGCCGGCTGCGCGAGATCGGCACCGAAATGGGCATCCGCAGCTTTCTGGTCGACAGCGGGGACGATCTCGATCCGGCCTGGCTCGACGGAGTTGAAACCGTCGGCATCACAGCCGGTGCTTCTGCGCCCGATGCCCTTGTCGACAGCGTGATCAAACGGCTACGGCGTTTACGAGAACTCTCCGTCACGCAGTTGGAGGGGGTGAGCGAGAATATCGAATTCAGCCTGCCGCCCATCTTGCGCCGCCCAGTTGCTGCCACACAAGTCGCAGCCGAATAGGATACCCGATGACTCTCCCGCTTTCCCAGCTTGCCCGTATCGGCGCCTACACGCTCACCCAGCACATCAAGGGCGGCAAGTATCCGCTTGTTCTGATGCTGGAACCGCTGCTGCGCTGCAATCTTGCTTGCCCGGGTTGCGGCAAGATCGACTATCCCGATGCGATCCTCAACCAGCGGCTGAGCTATGATCAGTGCATGGAAGCGATCGAGGAATGCGGCGCACCTGCAGTTTCCATCGCCGGCGGTGAGCCGCTGCTCCACCGCGACATGCCGCGCATCGTCAAGGGCTACATCGAGCGCAAGAAGCTGGTGATCCTGTGCACCAACGCGCTGCTGATGAAGAAGAAGATCGACGACTATCAGCCCTCGCCCTTCTTCACCTGGTCAATCCACCTCGATGGCGACAAGCAGATGCACGACCACGCCGTCGATCAGGACGGCACCTACGAAGTGGCGATCGAGGCCATCGAGCTCGCCAAATCCAAGGGCTTCCGCGTGCAGGTGAACTGCACCGTGTTCGATGGTGCCGAACCCGAGCGGCTGGCGAACTTCTTCGACGAGATGGAGAAGCGCGGCGTCGAGATCACCATTTCGCCAGGCTATGCCTATGAGCGCGCGGCGGATCAGCAGCACTTCCTGAACCGCGAGCGGACCAAGCAGTTCTTCCGCGACGTCTTCAAGCGCGGCAAGGGCGGCAAGGCCTGGACTTTCACCAATTCGCCGCTGTTCCTCGATTTCCTCGCCGGCAACCAGACCTACGAATGCACGCCGTGGTCGATGCCGCTGCGCACCGTGTTCGGCTGGCAGAAGCCCTGCTACCTCATCGGCGAAGGCTATGTCTCCAGCTTCAAGGAGCTGATGGAAGGCACCGATTGGGAGAAGTTCGGCGTCGGAAAGTACGAGAAGTGCTCGAACTGCATGACGCACTGCGGTTTCGAAGGCACGGCGGCGACCGATGCGATCCGCAATCCGCTCAAGATGTTCCAGATCGGCCGCAAGGGTGTGAAGACCGAAGGCCCGATGGCGCCTGACGTCGACCTTTCGAAGGCGCGCCCGGCGGAGGACGTCTACTCGTCACACCTTGAGCGCGAACTCGCCAAGATCGCGAAGGAAAATCCCACTGCGTCCAAGCGCGTCGTAAACGTCGCGTAAGGTCCGGTGCGCGAGGCCTGCGTGGCGGCCGGTGCGGATCAGCGCCGGCAGCTGGGCGGGCCTGCGCGCCAGCGAGGCCAGCACCGCGCCGAGCGCAATGCCGCCATCGGGCCGCATGCCGACAAGCGCGGCAGGTGGCAGTGTCTCGTCAGCGGTATCCGAAATCACCCGGATCGCGGCAAAAGGGGCGCCATGACGGCGCGCAACGCGGGCAGCGATGTGGCTTTCCATATCGACGACGGCAGCGCCGGTCGTCCGCCGCAGCTCGGCCTTGCCAGCGATTCCTGCGGCAATGGTGTCCTGCCCGGCAATCGGCGCGCGGATCGCAGCGGGCAACGCCGCGCCGAGCGCGTCCGCCACTGCCGGATCGCCATCGATCACCACAGCACCGACCGGCAGCGCGGGATCAAGTCCGCCGCCGAGGCCGCTCGACAGGACAAGCGCCGAACCTGCCTGCAGCAGCGCTTCCAGTTCGCGCTCCAGCCGCGCGTCATCGCCGCCGCCTGCCAGCACTGCGATGCCCGGACAGCCGCGCCGGATCGCCTTGGCCTCGCTCCGGAGGCCGCAAACGGCAATTGTGCGCAGTCTCACATCCCGACCGAAACGCGGCGGTCGTTCGAACGCTTGAGGTTGCGGTAGCGCGCCATGGCCCATAGCGGGAAATACTTGGGATAGCCGTGATAGCGCAGGTAGAATACGCGCGGGAACCCGCCGCCGGTGTAGTGTTCCTGCCCCCACAGCCCGTCGGCTTCCTGGTTTGCCGCAAGCCACGCCACGCCGCGCTCCACTTCAGGCGCATCCGCCTCACCCGCCGCCATCAGGCCGAGCAAGGCCCATGCGGTCTGCGATGCAGTCGAAGGTGCTGGCGTGTGGCCCTTGCGGTCCAGCGCGTAGCTGTCACAATCCTCGCCCCAGCCGCCATCGGGATTCTGGACTTGCTTGAGCCACGCGACGGCCTTGGCCACGGTCGGATCTTCCGGCGGCAGGCCCGCAGCGTTCAGCGCACAAAGCACAGACCATGTGCCGTAAATGTAGTTCACCCCCCAGCGGCCGAACCAGCTGCCTTCGGGCTCCTGCTCGCGGCGCAAGTAATCGATGGCTGCGGCCATGCGCGGGCTGTCCAGCGGCTCGCCAAGCTGCGCCAGCATCGAGACGCAGCGCGCGGAGACGTCTGCCGTCGGCGGATCGAGCAGCGCGCCGTGATCGGCAAACGGCAGGTTGTTGAGGTAGTCCGCCGTGTTGTCGGCATCGAAGGCGCCCCAGCCGCCGTTCTTCGATTGCAGCCCGACGGTCCATTCCACCCCGCGCTCGATCGGCATGCGGTCCGCGACATTCGCGCGGTCCATCGCCATGACGACCACCGCCGTATCGTCGAGATCGGGGTAATGCGCGTTATTGTACTGGAACGCCCAGCCGCCGGGGCGCACGCCGGGGCGCTGGTCGATCCAGTCGCCTTCGACATCAAGCACCTGCAGCGGCTTCAGCCAGTCGAGCCCGGCCTGCGCGCGCGCCTGGTTGGCCTCGCCGCCCGCTTCCATCATCGCGTGCGCGGCCAGCGCGGTATCCCACACCGGAGAGACGCAGGGCTGGCAATAGGCCTCTTCCTCATGGATCACGAGGAGGTTCTCGACCGACTTGCGCGCGATGGCGCGGTGCGGGTGGTCCTCCGGATAGCCGAGCAGATCGAACATCATCACGCTGTTGGCCATCGCGGGATAGATCGCGCCGAGGCCGTCTTCGCCGTTCAGCCGCTCGGTCACCCAGCTGACGCACGTATCGATGGCCTTCTTGCGCAGGCCCTTGGGCCAGAGATTATCGCCCGCCTTGAGCACCCGGTCGAGCGCGTTGAAGCTGGTGGTCCAGAGCCACTTGGGATCTTCCGCCTGCGTCAGGCGCGCGGGCTTCTGGCCGCTGTAGAGCTCGTCGACCTTGATGCCGCGCTTGTTGCGCGCGCAGGGTTGCAGCGCGCAGAGCACCAGCAGCGGCACGACCACCGTGCGCGCCCAATAGGACATGCGCGAGAGGTGGATCGGGAACCAGCGCGGGAGCAGGATCAGCTCTGGCGGCATGGTCGGCACTTCGGACCACGGCCCGGCGGCGAACAGTGCGAGCTGGATGCGGGTGAACACGTTGACGGCTTCGGCCCCGCCCGCCTTCAGGATCGCCTCGCGCGCGCGGACCATATGCGGCGCATCGACGGGATCGCCGATCATCTTGAGCGCGAAATAGGCTTTCACGCTGGCGCTCACATCGAAAGCGCCGTCGTGGAACAGGCTCCAGCCATGATGCTTTGCCGACTGGATGCGGCGCAGATAGCGCCCGATCCTGGCCTCGAGTTCCAGATCGTCCGGCTCGCCAAGGTAATGACGCAGCAGCACGTATTCGGCGGGGATAGTGCAATCGGCCTCAAGTTCGAACACCCAGTGTCCATCAGGGCGCTGCGCCTTAGTCAGCGCACTGGCGGCGCGGTCAACCGCAGCGTCGACGGTCGTGAGGTCCAGTCGTGGGGGAGCTTCGAGAGTGTCCAGCATGGCGCGTCTTCTAGCCTCGCTTGGCGGCAATCGCCAAGCCCGCAGCCGTCTCGCCCGAACGCAGCGCGCCTTCGATGGTGGCTGGCAGCCCTGTCTGCGTCCAATCGCCGGCCAGCAGCAGGTTGCGCCAGCGCGTCTGCGCCGGTGGACGTTTGGCATCCTGCTCCGGCGTAGCGGCAAACGTAGCGCGCTTTTCCTTGACGACTTGCCACGCTGGCAGGCTGGCCGAGAAGCCATAGGCGCGCTGGATCTCGTCCCAGAAGGTGCGGGCGAGTTCTTCCCGGTCAAGCCCGACAATGTCCTCGGCAGCAGACACGGTCACTGAAATACGATCCGGGAAGGCAAACAGCCACTGCGCCTTCGCCCCCAGCAGCGCGAGCATCGGCGGCGCACCGGCGGGCGGGGCAATCGCAAAGTGCGCGTTGACGATGGAGTTGTGCACATCGGGCGCGCTCACTTCGGGCAGCAGACCTTGCGCGATCCACGCCGGGACCGCAAGCACGACCGTCTCGTCGGTCACAGCCTGCCGGGTGTCGCCCCAGTCCAGCGCGGTGACGCGATCGCCCTCCGTCTCCAGCCCGCGCAGCCGCTTGCCGAGCGTGACGGGCGCCCCGCGCTGCGCCAGCCACGCCGCCGCCGGATCGACGAAGGCCGCCGCAAGCGTGGGTTCGGCGATGCGCGGCAGGCTGGCCTTGCCGCCGCGCAGCAGTGTTTCCTGCAGCACAGCCGCTGTCAGCGCGGCAGAGCCTTCCGCAGGCGGCGTGTTGAGCACGGCAAGCAGGACGGGTTCCAGCAGCCTGTCCCACACTGGCCCTTTGGCGCGGATGCGCTGGCCGACCGTTTGGCCCGGCACCTTGGCGAGCAGCTTCGCGAGGGGAAGGTAATCGGATAGCCGACTGCCCGGCACGCGGCGCGTGGTGGAAAGCACCCACCACGGCAGCGGGCCATCGTTGATGGCGATGGTCCAGCGCGCGCCAGTATCGAGATCGGCAAAGGCAAAGTCGGCATGGTCCGGCCCGGCAAGCGGCTTATCGGCCCCAACCGTCCGGCGGAAGCGCTGCACCGCGTGATTGCCGGCCAGCACAAGGTGGTTGCCGTTGTCGATGGTGAGGCCAAGCTGGGCATCGTGATAAGACCGGCACCGCCCGCCAGCCTGCGCTGCCGCCTCGGCGATCTCCACGGCAAAGCCCGCCTCGACCAGCCGGACCGCCACCGACAGTCCGGCGAGGCCAGCACCGACGACAATCGCCTTGCCCATGGTCAGCGGGTCGCCAGCAGCCAGAAGACCGTGAGCAGCAGGCCCAGCTTGTTCGTGCTGACACGCTCGCGCGGGGGCGCCCAACCGATCCGCTCCATGGTGCGGAGCAGGCGGGAGTAGGCGATTTCCATCAGCCGCGGGGCGATCAGGTGGCCCTTGGGCTTTGCCGCAAGGATGGCCGCCGCTTCCTTGTAGTGCCGCTGCGCGCGGGCCGCGACGCGGCGGGCGGCAGCATCCATGCGCGGATCGGTGGCGATGGCCTCGGGCGTGGTAGGCTCGATACCAGCGTGCCGCAGCGCTTCTAGCGGCATGTAAACGCGGCCAATGGCGGCATCCTCGTCGATATCGCGCAGGATGTTCGTATATTGCAGCGCACGGCCCAGGTGATGAGCGAGCGCAAGGCCCGGCTCATGGTCCATACCGAAGATCTTCACCGAAAGCCGACCAACGGCTGAGGCGACGTGATCGCAATACGTGTCGAGTTCGGCTTCGGTCGGCCAGCGGACATCGCGCTCGACGTCGATCGCCATGCCATCGATCACGGCCACGAAATCCGCCTTCTCCAGTCCGAACCGGTGGACCGCCTCTGTCAGAAACGCAGCGCGGCCTGCATTGCCGCCGGCATAGAGCGCGTCGATATCCGCGCGCCAGGCATCGAGTTCGGCAGCCCGAACCGCGCGATCTCCATCCTGATCGTCAGCGACATCGTCAACGATGCGGCAGAAGTCATAGACGGCATACATCGCCAGCCGCTCATCCTTGGGCAGCACGCGCATGCCGGCATAGAACGAACTGCGGGTCGCCTGGGTCGGAGCGTTCGGATTGCTCATGCCGCGCGCCTCAGCAGCACGGGCAGCGCCGCGCCGGTGGCGAGCCACAGCGCCTCGACCTTGCTGTGGTGCACGCGCTCGCTGAGCGGATCGCGGCGTTCGAGGCGGTCGCAAAGGCTTTCCGCAAGCCGCTGGATCACCGCGACTTCTGCCGAAAGCCTGCGGTCCCGGATCATCCGCGAGAACGGGGCAGACTGGGCCAGCAGGCCCCGCGTGCGCCGCGCCAGATCGGCAATGATCCCGCGCAGCTGCGCACTCGCCTTGTCCGCGCCAAGCTCTGCCACGTCGATCCCGGTTTCGAGAGGAATGTAGACCCGGCCAAGCTGCCGGAAGTCCTTGGCGCAATCCTGCAGGTGATTGATCACCTGCAGGGCCGCGCACAGCGCATCGTTGCCATGCCACGTATTGCGGCTCTCGCCGTGGACATCGAGGACATAGCGGCCCACCGGCATCGCCGAGACCCGGCAGTAGTCGATGAGATCATCCCAGGTCTGATAGCGCTTCACCGTAACGTCACGCGTGAAGGCTTCGAGGAGGTCATGCGCATGGACGGGATCGATCCCGCGCTCGGCCATCGCTGTCCGCAGCGCCATGGCTTCAGGCGCGCCTTCACCGTCCAGCCCGGCGCGCATCGCGCCGAGCAGCGCGAGCTTCTGCTCAGGCGGCGCGGTGGGGTGATCGGCAATATCATCGGAAGCGCGCGCGAAGGTGTAGAACGCCTTCACGAGCCCGCGATGCTCGGCTTTGACGAGCAGACTGGCAACGGGAAAGTTCTCGTCGCGGTCACCCTTGCCCGAGGCTAGAGTTTTGGAATCCATTACAAATCTGCCACTGCTTGGCCTGCTGCTGCCTGGGCTCGCCCCTTCCACATGCCGCCCCGCCCGCGCAAGTGTTGCCACGCCGATAGCATGGTGCAGCCTAGGTAAAAAGCCGCAATCCCGGGTAGCGCGACACCCCAGATCGGGGAGCGCCGATAGAAGCGCAGCATCGGCTGGAATGTCAGCGCCATGATCGCCCAAGCCGCGAGCCCGAGCCACTGCGCAGGACCCTGCGCGAACAAAGCGAGCGCTGGCGGCATCAGGTAGACGAGGATCATGCCCAGCACGGTTCCAGCAAGCAGGACTGGCGAATAGCGCAGCTGCGCATAGGCCGAGCGCGAGATCATCGCCGCGACCGGCGCGAAGCCGCGATAAGGCCGGATACTGCGAGAGCGGCGCGTGAGGCCGAGCCAGACCGGTCCCTGCCGCTTGAGCAGCGCGCCGAGCGTGCAATCATCGATGAGCGCACCGCGGATCGCGGCGATCCCGCCAGCTGCTTCCAGCGACGTGCGCCGCACCAGCATGCAGCCGCCCGCCGCCGCGCCGAGGCCAGTGGGACGATTCACCGCGCCGAACGGGTAAAGCATCTGGAAGAAGAACACGAAGGCGGGGACGAGCATGCGCTCCGGCGACGTCTCGCAGTGGAGCAGCGCCATCAGTGAGACGAGCGAGAGCCCACCCGCCTCACCGCGCGTCACCAGCATGCGCAAGGTATCGGGTGCGTGCTCGATATCGGCGTCGGTCAGCCAGAGGTAGCGCGGCGTCTCGCCAGCACGCGCGACGCCTTGCGAGACGGCCCAGAGCTTGCCGGTCCAGCCGCGCGCAAGGGGGGCGCCGGTGAGGACTTCGAGCCGATCCGAACCGAGTGCAAGGGCGATATCGGCCGTGCCGTCGCTGCTCTGATCGTCAACGAGGATGACCCGGAACTTGCCGGGATAGTCCTGCGCCAGAAGGCTGCCGACCGAGCGCGCGATGACATCCGCCTCGTCGCGCGCCGGGACGACGGCGACGACATCTGGCCACGCCTGCGGTTCGGGCGGCATGGCCCGAATATCGCGCTCGCGCGCCAGCCAGAACATGTCGCGCCCCAGCAGCAGGACGAGCCAGATCAACAGCGAAAGCGCTCCCAGCGCAGGCAGGATCATCCGATCATGCCCGCCTGCCGGAACCACGCGATGGCATCGCGCACCGCATCGCCCCACGGACGGGCGCGAAAGCCGAGTTCGCTCTGCGCCTTGTCGGACCGGAAGAACATGCGGTGGCGCGACATGCGCAGCGAATCGAGCGTCAGGAAGGGATCGGTCTTGCCGATCGCGCGCGACCACGCCTCGTTGAGCCACGCCAGCGGCATCAGCGGCGCGACCGGCAGGCGAACTCCCGGCGGGCGGCGGCCCATCTCGGCTGCGATGCAGACAAGCATGTCCTTCAGCATCACGTCCTGCCCGCCGAGGATATAGCGCTCGCCCAGCCGGCCTTGCTCCAGCGCGAGCCGGTGGCCTTCCGCCACGTCGTCGACATGGACGAGGTTGAGCCCCGAATCGACATAGGCCGGCATGCGGCCGTTGGCGGCTTCGACAATGATCCGGCCCGTCGGCGTTGGCTTGATGTCACGCGGGCCGATGGGGGTCGAGGGGAGAACAATGACCGCCGGAAGGCGCTGCTCCGCGACCATCTTCTCGACCAGCCGCTCCGCGACGACCTTGCTGCGCTTGTAGGCGCCCACGGCCTGCTCGGGGCTGGCGGCATGGCGCTCGTCGACCGGACCGTTATCCGAAGGCTTCAGCGTGGCGACGCTGCTGGTGTAGACGACGCGCTCGACCCCCGCGGCGAGTGCCGCGCGCATCACCGCGCCAGTGCTGGCGAGATTGTTGCGGACGATTTCCTCCGGGTCCGGCGCCCACAGGCGGTAGTCGGCGGCGACGTGGCAGAGGAACCGGGCGCCTTCCATCGCGCGAAGGACACTAGCCTCGTCGCGCGCATCGCCTTCGACGAATTCGCCCGGAAAATCGCCGAGATTGCCGCGCGGGCTGGTCGCGCGGACGAGACCGCGCACACGGTAGCCGCTCTCAGCCAGCCGCCGCGCGACGGCCGAGCCGACGAAGCCCGACACACCGGTGACGAGCGCGAGACCCCGCGATTCGTCCATCAGCGGCAGCAATCCAATGACCTGAAATCCATGCGCGCTTGATTGACCGGCCACGCCCCGGTGGCAAGGGGATTGGCATCCGGATCGCTGGTTTTGCTCAAATGTTTTGCCTCTTGAGCGAACAGGTCTAGGACGTCGGGCGATGACCGCCGCCGCCTCTATAGCTTCCTTGATCGGCTGGCTGATACTCGCTTTGGCCGCAGTCGGGACGCTGTATTGGGCTGCGGCGACCTGGGTGCTGGCGCGGTTCCTGCAGCAGGAAAAGCCCGCTCCCGCAAGCTTCGCAGCGGTGACCTTGCTCAAGCCGCTCTACGGGGCCGAGCCGCAACTGGAAGCCAATCTCGAGGGCTTCCTCCGGCAGACGCATCAAGGGCCGCTGCAGATGGTATGCGGGGTGCAACGAGCCGACGATCCGGCTGCGGAAGCCGTCCGCGCGTTGCAGGCGCGCCATCCCACGGCGCGGATCGACCTCGTGATCGATGCCACGCGGCATGGGGCCAATGCCAAGATCGGCAACCTGATCAACATGATGGCCCGCGCCGAGCACGACATCGTGGTGCTGAGCGACAGCGATATGGCGGTGGAGCCGAACTATCTGGCCCACGTCATTTCCGCACTGGATGCCCCGGGGGTCGGCGCAGTAACCTGCCTCTATCACGGGCGCGGCGATGCCGGGTTCTGGTCGCGGTTGGCGGCGGCGGGGCCAAGCTACCAGTTCGTCGTGGGGCTGGTCTTCGGCAAAGTGATGGGGCTGGCAGAACCCTGCATGGGCTCGACCATCGCGCTGCGGCGCTCCACGCTGGAGGCCATCGGCGGATTCGAGGCGTTTGCCGATGTGCTGGCGGACGATCACGCCATCGGCGCGGCAGTCCGGGAGCAAGGACTGGGCATTGCGATCCCGCCGCTGCTGCTGGCGCATGCCTCGGCGGAGACGGCGCTGGCGCAAGTGTGGCGGCAGGAACTGCGCTGGGCGGCGACGATCCGGGCGCTGGCCCCTGCAGGCTATGCCGGTTCGCTGATCGGCTTTCCGCTCGCGCTGGCGATGCTGGGGAGCCTGTTTCACCCCCTGCCCGGGCTCTATCTCGTCGCGGCTGCCTTCGCCGTGCGGCTGTTCACCAAGCGGGTGGTAGACCGCCATGCCAGCACTTTGACCGCCGCGTGGTGGCTGCTTCCGCTGCGCGATGCGCTCAGCCTCGCGGTATTTGTCGCAAGCTATTTCGTTCGCGTTGTTGATTGGCGCGGAACAAGGCTTAGAATGGAAGACGACGGGCAGATGATCCGCCCAGTGGAGAATACCAGGTCATGATGCGAACGCTTTTCCTCCAGGCACCGTCTTTCGACGGCTTTGATGGTGGTGCGGGCGCACGCTATCAAATGAAGCGGGAGGTCAAATCCTTCTGGTATCCCACGTGGATCGCACAGCCCGCTGCGATGGTCGAAGGTTCGAAGCTGATCGACGCCCCCGCGCATGACCTTTCGTGGGAAGACATCGCGCACGAGTTCGACGAGCGCGATCTGGTCATCCTGCACACCTCGACGCCCAGCTTTGGTCAGGACATCCGCACGGCCGCGCTGATCAAGGAGCGCAATCCGAAGATCGTGATCGGCTTCGTCGGCGCCAAGGTCGCGGTCGAGCCGGACAAGAGCCTCGCTGCATCGCCCCACATCGATTTCGTGGCGCGCGAGGAATACGACTTCACCATCGTCGAGATCGCCGAAGGCCGCCCCTTGCGCGAAGTGGACGGCATTACCTGGCGCGATGCCGATGGCAGCTTTGTGCGCAACAAGGACCGCGCGCAGATCGAGGATATGGACGTGCTGCCGATGGTCTCGCCCATCTACAAGCGCGATCTTGATCTCAGCAAGTATTACGGCGGCTATCAGCGCCACCCCTACATCTCGTTCTACACCGGGCGCGGTTGCAAGAGCCGCTGCACGTTCTGCCTCTGGCCGCAGACGATCTCCGGCCACCGCTATCGCCACCGCAGCGTGCCCAAGGTGATCGAGGAAGTGAAATACATCCTCAAGGAAATGCCTGAGGTGAAGGAGATCTTCTTCGACGACGACACGCTGGCCGACGCACACGATTTCGTTGTCGAGCTTTCGGGTGAGCTCGCCAAGCTCGGCTTCGGCAAGCCTGGCTTCCCGGTGACCTGGGGCTGCAACGCCAAGGCCAACGTGCCCTACAACGTGCTGAAGGCGATGAAGGAAGGCGGCTGCCGCGTGCTCCTCGTGGGCTATGAAAGCGGCAACCAGCAGATCCTGCACAACATCAAGAAGGGCCTCCTCGTCAAAGTCGCGCGGCAGTTCACCAAGGACGCGCACAGCCTTGGCCTGACGATCCACGGCACCTTCATTCTCGGCCTGCCGGGTGAGACGCTGGAGACGATCGAGGAGACGATCCGCTACGCGATCGAACTCAACCCGCACACGATCCAGGTGTCGCTCGCGGCGCCCTATCCGGGCACCTTCCTCTACAAGCAGGCGACCGAAAACGGCTGGTTCGATGGCAGCGATCACTTGCTCACCGACGGCGGCAACCAGATCGCGCAGCTGTCCTATCCACACCTCTCGTCGAAGGTGATCTTCGACAAGGTGGAGGAGTTCTACAAGCGCTTCTACTTCCGCCCGCGCAAGATCGGCGCCATCGTCGGCGAGATGATGCGCGACTGGGACATGCTGAAGCGCCGCCTGCGCGAAGGCGTCGAGTTCTTCGAGTTCCTGCGTCGGCGCAAGGAAGCGGCCTGACCCCTTGCCATGAGCGAGCCCCAAAGGCTCCCGAAGCGGCTCATCGTCACCGCGGATGATTTTGGCGCGTCGGCTGAAGTCAATGCGGCAGTCGAGCAGGCGCACCGCGACGGCATCCTGACCGCCGCCAGCCTGATGGTCGCTGGCGACGCGGCGGGCGATGCGGCCCAGCGCGCGCGGCAGCTGCCGGGGCTCGGCGTCGGGCTGCACCTCGTGCTGGTCGAAGGCCGCCCAATGCTTCCGCCGGAGCAGATCCCCGCCCTTGTCGACAGCACCGGGCAGTTTCGCTCGGACATGGTCCGCACCGCGCTCACCATCTTCGCTTCGCCTTCAGCGCGGCGGCAGCTGGCGGCGGAGATCGACGCGCAGTTCGCGGCTTTTGCGGCGACAGGGCTGAGGCTCGACCACGTCAACGCGCACAAGCATTTCCATCTGCATCCGACGATTGCCTCGGCGATCCTGCGGGCCGGCAAGCGCCACGGGATGACAGCGATGCGCGCGCCGATCGAGCCGCCCGCCGTGATCGCGGCCATCGACGGCACACCCCGACGCGCTGGGATCGAACACCTCTGGGCGAAAGTCCTGCGCCGCCGCCTGCGCGGGGCGGGCGTGACGGTGCCGGATCAGGTCTTCGGGCTGGCGTGGTCGGGCGCACTGACGGCGCCCAAGCTGCTCGCGCTGCTCGATCAGCTTCCCCCCGGCCTGAACGAAATCTATGCCCACCCGGCGCTGGGGCCCTATCCGGGCAGCGCACCGGGCTATCGCTATGCCGAGGAACTGGCTGCGCTGATCGATCCTCTTGCGAGGGCCGCGATCAGCCGCAATGGCATCACCGCTGGACGATTTGCGGACTTCGGCCAAGCCGCTGGAGAACGCATCTGAACCGCTGGGGCCGCATCGGCATTCTTGCCGCCACCGTGCTGGGGCTCGCTGTCGCGATCTGGACGATTGGCGACGTGGGCCTTGCCGACATCATGCACACCGCGCAGCGCATGGGCGCGGGCGGCTTCGCGGCGATCTGCGCGTGGTCGCTGTTCACGTCGTGGCTGCTCGGCTGCGCATGGCATTCCGCTGCGCCCGGCGAACCAGCGCGGCCGATACTCTATTTCGCCTGGGCCCGTCTGGTGCGCGATTCCGTCTCCAATCTGCTGCCGTTTTCCGAACTCGGCGGGATCGTTGTTGGCGTGCGCACGCTCGTCCGGGCGGCAGTGCCGCCGCACCGCGTCTACGCCTCGTTCGTCGTCGACCTTACCACCGAAATGGCAAGCCAGGTCGTCTACACGCTGTTCAGCCTGCTCGCGATGGCGCCGCTGCTCGCAGGCGCGCAGGCGGCGCAGCTGCGGCCGGCGATCATCGGCGGGACTGCCGTCATGATTGGCTGCATCTTCCTGTTCATGAAGATGCAGCGGTTCGTGATCGGACTCGCAGGCCGGATCGCGGCGGGTTTCCTCCCCGAGACGACGGTGCTTGCGGACGTCGAGGCCGAGCTCTCGCGGATCTACGCGCAGCGCCGCCGGGTGCTTGCCGCCTTCGTGTTCAATCTCGCAGCCTGGACGGCCAGCGGCGTGAGCGCCTGGTTCCTGCTGGAACTGATGGGCAGTGATATCGCGCTGTGGAAGGTGCTGGCGCTGGAAGGCGTGATCTTCGCGCTTCGCAGCATGGCTTTCGTCATTCCCGGCGCGATCGGGGTGCAGGAAGCGGCCTACGTGTTCGTCGGCCCGCTGTTCGGCCTCTCGCCCGAAGCTGCGCTGGCACTCTCCCTCGCCAAGCGCGCCCGCGATGTCGTGATCAGCGCGCTGAGTTTGCTCATCTGGCAGATCCAGGAATCTAGAGACCTGATCGCAAAACCGTAACCCGCCGGAAGCCATGCGAGGCCTCCGGCAGGAGCGCGGCTCAGACGGCTTCGTAGTCCTTCGCCTTTTCCTTCTTCACCGTGCGGCTGCGGCGGCCGTCGATGGCGACCGGCACTTCGCCGTTGACCGTCGCGCGGCGCAGAGTGCGGCGCTGCAGGCCGAAATCGGCAATGGCGCGGTGCTGGGTCGACTGGTTGTCCCAGAACGCCACGTCACCCGCGCGCCAGCGCCAGCGCACAACGTTTTCGGGACGCGTGATGTGGTCCTGCAGCACATTGAACAGGCGCGCCGAATCCGCCTGATTCAGCCCGACGAACTGCTTGACGAAGTGGCCCAGCAGCAGACTGCGCTGGCCCGAGACGGGGTGGACGCGCACGACCGGATGCTCGGTCTCGTAGACGGTCGAGGCGAACACGTTCTGGTTGAACTGCGAGCGGGCCTTTTCCGCATCATCGTTCTTCGGCGCGTTCTGGAGGACCGCCGCGTAGTCATAGACGTTGGTGTGCACGGCCCAGAGGTTGTTCACCAGCTGGCGCAGCGGCTCGGGCAGGCCTTCATAGGCGGTCTCGCCATTGGCCCACAGCGTATCACCGCCGGCTTCGGGAATGGTGATCGCGCGCAGGATCGAGCCCTTGGGATAAGCATCCACGAAGGTCACGTCGGTGTGCCAGCTGGAGGCGGCATAGCCTTCCTTGCTGTCGAGTTCGAGCAGGTAGCGCGAACCTTCGGCGACGGGGACGGTCGGGTGCGCGACCGGATCGCCGAAGCGCGCGGCGAAGGCTTCGTGGCGCTCGTCCGTCAGATCGTGTTGATCGCGGAAGAACACCACCTTGTGGCGCACCACGGCGGCCTTGATCGCCTCGATCACGCTTTCATCGAGTTCGCCCGCCAGGCGCACGCCCCGGATTTCCGCACCGATCGTGCCGGTGACAGGCACGATTTCAAGCGGCGAGGCAGGGTCCTTGGCATTCACGTACGTCGTAATCGCAGTCATGGTCGTTCTCCTTGAGGGACTGGAGGGGCTTATTCGGCGGGCACGAGGGCTGCGGCGGCAACGCTGTCGCGGGCTTCGAGCTGACGGCGAATTTCGGTGTGGCGGCGCGCATCGAGCGGGAAACCCAGCATGAGCGCAGCGGCGATGGAGTGGGCAAGCGCAGGGCCGAGGGCGAAGACCACGATCAGCCAGCGCAAGGCTTCGGGCGTGTTGGCAGCGGCCTTGGGATCGAAGCCGAGCGAGGCGACCAGCGGCAGCGCGATGCCCACGGCGAGCGCGCCGCCAAGCTTGATCGAGATGCCGAAGACCGAGAAGTAGAGCCCAGTGCGGTCCTCGCCCGTCGCCAGCCGGTGGTGATCGGCGATGTCGCTGACGATCGAGCGCAGCATGAGATTGCCCGAACCCTGGCTGAGGCCCTGCAGCGCGGCGAGCAGCAGCATCAGCCAGAAACGGTCTGCGCTGAGGAACAGGAGGCCGAAGTTGATCGCGGCCTGCACCACTTCGGCCAGCACCGCGCCTTGCGCCTTGCCGAGCGCGGTGCCGATGCGCTGCCAGATCGGCGCGGCAAGAATGCCGAACGAATACTGGAACAGGAACATGCCCGCCGCCCACTCGGGCCGGCCGAGCGCAAAGGTCACCACGAAGAGCAGCAGCCCCGTGCGCACGCCCTGCCCCGCCGTGACGGCAGCATCGGCAGCCAGCACGCGCAGCAGCAGCGGATTGCCGAGCACGGCCTTCAGCGCAGCGCGCGGCGATGGCGAGTGTTCGAGCGCGGGCGGCGTGCTGTCAGGCACGGCGGTGAGCGTGAGCCAGAGGCCGGGGAGCGCCGTCGCCAGCACGAGCGTGCCGAACAGCGTCAGCCGCAGCTGGCCGTCTCCGGGGCGCAGCTGGTCGGCAATCGCGGGCAGCACGAGCGCCAGCACCAGGGCGCAGGACGAAAGCAGCGTGAACAGCGAAGCGATGCGCGTACGTTCATGATAGTCGCCGCTGATTTCGCCCGACCACGCCATGAGCGGCGTCGAAAGCGCCGAGGCGCCGCAATAGTAGAGCATCACGCCGAGCCCGATCCAGGCAGTGCTCACCCCGGCGGGCGGGAAGAACAGGATCGCAGTGCCGAGGATGAACAGTACGCCGCCGCCGAGGATCCACGGCCGGCGCCGACCAAAGCGGCTCTGTGTGCGGTCGCTGAGGCTGCCGACCAGCGGATCGAGCAGCGAATTGACCACTTGGCCCAGCAGGAACAGCAGCCCAAGTGTGGCGAGTGGAATGCCATAGTGCCGCGAAAGCAGCGCCGGAACATAGGCGATCACCGGCTGCGCGGCGGCATAGAGCGGGATCACCAGCGCGCTGAAGCGCAGGAGGCGCAAGGTGGAAAACTTGGCGTCGGAGACCGGAACCGCGAACGCAGATGGGAGAGGATGCATGGTCACGGCTCCGGCCTCCTTTGCTGTCAGAACCGGGTGCGCAGGGTGGCGCCGAAGGTGCGCGGTTCGCCCACCTGTCCGGTCACCACGCCCGTCGCCGCGGGGCTGAGGCTGAGATAATAATCCTTGTCGAGCAGGTTCTTGGCCCAGATCGCGAGGTCCCAGATCCCGCTCTCCGCGCGCAGGCCGAGCCGCGCGTTGATGAGGCCGTAGCCTGCAATCTGCGCCAGCGCGGAATTGCTCGACGAGGTGTTGAAGCTCGACCGGTAGGACCAGTCGAGGTGCGCGTAGGCGCTGATCCGCTGGCTCACCGGCAGGTTGCCGTCCGTGCCCACGGTGTAGGCGAACTTGGGCACACCCGGCAGTTGCTGGCCGCTGAGATCGGCGGCGACGAGCGTCGGCAGCCCGGCGCGCACCGGGTCGATCTCCGGCGCGAGCGGCGCATTCGTGTAGGTGACGTACTTCGCGTCGGTGTAGCTGGCCGAGGCATTGAAGGCGAAGCGGTCGCTGGGGGCGAAGCGGAAATCGCCTTCGATGCCCTTGGAGCGGACCTTGGGGATGTTGGCGATGTACTGGCGGGAAACGCCGATCACGACCGGATCGGTATCGGTGATTGCGGTCTGGTAGTCGCTGATCTCGGTCCAGAACCCGGCAAGATTGAGCGTGGCCCGCCGATCCAGGAACTGCGACTTCACGCCCACTTCGAAGGAATCAACCTTCTCCGGCCGCACGCTGGGATCGGTGATGGTTACCGGCAGCTGCGTGAGGTTGAGCCCGCCCGACTTGTTGCCGCGCGCATAGGTGCCATAGACCAGCACGTCGGGCGTCACCTTCCAGCTCAGCGTGACGAGCCCTGAAACGCTGTCATCCTTGAGCCGCGTCTCGAAGCGCGGGATCACGCGGTTGAAGTTGTTCCGGATCGTCTGGATCGCTGTCTGCGCCGCCGCCGGGAATGCAGTGATATCAGGCGCGCTCGCCACCCACTGCTCGAAAGTCCCGACCTTTTCCTCATGGGTGAAGCGCAGGCCCGTGGTGAGCGTAACGGTGGGCGTCACATGCCAGTCAGTCTGGCCGAACGCCGCGAAGGACTTGGTGCGCGGCTCGGAGAACGAATTGACCTCAAAGCCATTGAGCGCGGCATTGCCGACGGCTGCAGGCACCGCCGGAATGAACCAGGTGGGTGCCGCCGCGCCATAACCGGTCGCGCCATAGCCCTTGACCGTCTGCCAGAAGTAGTAAGCACCGATCACGTAATCGATCGTGCGATTGCCCTTGGATGCAAGGCGCACTTCCTCGCTGAACTGGCGCTGCCGGTTGGCCTGCTGCGCCTTGACGATCACCGGGAGCGAAGTGCTGTCGCCGTCGTTGGCCGGATCCCAATCCCACCAGCGGTAGGCCGTGATCGTAGTCAGCTCCGCCCCGCCGAGATCCCAGTCGATCTGACCGGAAACGCCATAGCCCTTCATGTTCGCCTGGTAGTGACTGTCCGCTTCGCCGATACGGTCGAACGCGTTGAAGCTGGGCTGCGTGTAGCCGGGGAAGCGCGCGGTGCGGACGGAGAAGCTGTTCGGGATCGGCTTGCCGTCGGTATAGGTCGCGGTGTTGGAGACGAGCAGGTTGAGGACATTGTCCTGCTTCTGGCGCGAGTAATCGCCAATCACGCGGATCGAGAGGTCACTGCTGGGCGTGAACAGCAGCTGCGCGCGGACCGACTCGTTGTAATAGTTCTGGGCGCGCGACTTTTGCGTCTTGTTGTAGGTGAAGCCGTCGTTCTCGCTCACCGCGCCGGAAATGCGCACGGCGAGCTTGTCCGGGATAATCGCGCCGCTGGCCGAGGCGCGAAACTGGTAGAAGCCCTTGTTGCCAACATCCGCCCAGCCCGAAAATTCCGGCGTGAAGCTCGGCTTGCGGCTGGTGATGTTGATGACACCCGAAGTGGTGTTCTTGCCGAACAGCGTTCCTTGCGGCCCCCGCAGCACTTCCAGCGCCTCAAGGTCGACAAGGTCGAACTGCGTGGTGCCGACGCGGCCGTAGTAGACGTTGTCGATGTAGAAGCCGACGCCGTTTTCGAGGCCATCGTTGGTCAGCGAGACGTTGGAGCCAAGGCCGCGGATGTTGATGTTGGTGTTGCGCGGATTGAAGCTGAACACCTGCAGGCTGGGCACCTGTGCCTGGATCTGCGCTAGGGTGAAGTCCCCGCGCCGCTCCAGCGCAGCCGCGCTCACCACCGAAACGGCGAGCGGAATGTCCTGCACCTTCTCCTCGCGGCGGCGCGAGCCGGTGACGATGATAGCCTCGCTGCCATCGGCCGAAACGCTGACATCAGGCGCGGCTTCGGGAGCAGGTGCAATCGCCGCCTCCTGGGCGAAAGAGGCAGGAGCGAGGACCAGAGCTGCCCCCGCAGCACCAGCGAGGAGGAGCGAACGCGTGACGACAGACATTGCAAATTCCTGAAATGAAAAGGGCATGACGCTCCGACCCCGCAAACGCTGATGGCAGCGCGCGGATGGCAGGCGGCAGAATGGGTCCGTGGACGCGCATCCGGCATCGCGGTGCGCGCACAGGCATGGGATGACCCGCGCAAAGGCGCTTGCCGGGGGCCGCGTGGCGTGGCCGGCAGATCGGTCAGGTCAGGAGGATCGGGCCTTCAGGCGCCGCGGGATGCCCCGTCCGGCAGCAGGTGGCCTATCCGTGGAAGGGCGCTCAGTTGAGCGCGGTCATAGTGTGCATCGTATCACCTCATCATGGAGGGGATCACGATGCCTGGCGATGTCGCCCCAGCATCGCGCGCTTAGCCGTTGGTAACGCGGAGCAAGCTGCTAGCCCGGAAAAGCCGCGGATCAGGTCCCTGTTGTGCGAACGGATGGCCTGATCTCCATCCCCGCTCGGTTAATGTCTACCTATTGAGTTGAGTCTGACGCGTCAAGCAGAAGCTTTTCTGTATGCCGCAGGAGGAGAGCTATTCGGCGCGCCGACTTATCGGCATCAGCGACGTTGTTGCGCCGCACCCTGTGCAGGGTGGACCAAGCCGACCGGCCGGCACGAGGAGCATCCCCCGTTCCGGCCGGCAGAACTTTGGCAGAAGGGCAACAGGCCGCCGGTTTGACGGCCTATCGCTCTCCGTCAGGCAATCGAGATGGCAACCTTGCCCTGCTGGCGCGCCGCCCCGTTGCTGCCGAGCACAGCGTCGTAGGCAGCCGCTGCTTCAGCCAACGTGAACACGCGCGGATCGAGGCGGGGCAGCAGCTTGCCGGCTTCCGCCAGCGCGGTCGCCTCCGTCAGCATCTCGCCGTAGTGATCGCGGCCTTCGTTTGCCAGCAAGGCGTGGAGCGTGAAAACGCCCGAGTAGGTCGCCTGCTTGAACGAGAGCGGTGCCAGCGCATGAGTGCCCCAACCAAGGCAGCTCACCACATGGCCGAACCGGCTGACGGCCTTGAACGAGGCATCGAGCACGGAACCGCCGAGCGTATCGTAAACGACATCGAACCCGCGGCCGCCGGTGTGCTTCGCGACGTAGTCCTCGATCGGATCGTTGGCGTCGATGGGGGTCGCGCCAAGGCTTTCCACATAAGCAAGATCGCCGCTGAAGGCGGTCGCAAAGACTTTTGCGCCGAGCGCCACCGCGATCTGCACTGCCGCATGGCCTACGCCGCCACCGCCGCCCTGCACGAGCACGGTCTGCCCAGCCTTGATATGAGCGCGGTCGACGAGGCCTTCCCACGCGGTGATCACCACCAGCGGCAGGATCGCGGCTTCGCGCATCGAGAGGTTGGCCGGCTTGTGAGCGAGCAGCCGCGCATCGGCGGCGACATAGTGCGCGAGCGAACCCTGCATCCCCGCGACGCCGCCAGTGAAGCCGTAGACTTCGTCACCAGGTGCAAACGCGGTGACACCGGGGCCGACTTTCTCGACCACACCGGCCAGATCCATGCCGAGCACGGCGGGGAGCGGATGGCGGGCATGCGCGGCCTCGCCGGCGCGGATCTTGGTATCCAGCGGGTTGGTTCCCGCCGCCACGACGCGGACGAGGACTTCGCCCGCACCCGGCGTCGGCCGCGCGATCTCGCGAAGGTTGAAGGGGCCCCCGTGGGTTTCGACGAGAGCGGCGAGCATTGAAGTTGAAGTGGTCATGGCAATCTCCTTTCCGATGCAGAGAGAGTGCCGATTTCAAACTTGATGCGAAATCCAAATGATCGCATACTATCCATGCACAATTGAATGGATATGCCGATGGCTGCGCCGCCGCTGGAATGGAGCGATCTCCCCGTATTCCTCGCCATCGCGCGCGAAGGCACGCTGGGCCGCGCCGCGCGCCGATTGGGGCAATCGCAGCCGACCATGGGCCGCCGCCTCAGGGCGCTCGAAGCGGCAACGGGCCTGCCCTTGTTCCAGCGCACCGGCGATGGCTTCATCCTCACCGACGAGGGCGAGGTCATGCTGCGCCATGCCGAGCGCATGGAATCCGAAGCACAGGCCCTCTCGCGCGAGCTGGCCGGGAGCAGCGCAAGCCTTGAAGGCATGCTCCGCCTCACCTGCTCCGACTGGTTCGGCCGCATCGTGCTGGCCCCGGTCCTTGCCGAGTTCAACCGGGCTCATCCGGGCGTGATCGTCGAAACGCTGACCGACCAGCGGGTCTACAGCCTCAGCCGGCGCGAGGCCGATCTGGTAATCCGCATCACGGGCTTCGACGAGCCCGAAGTGATCGCGCGCCGCCTGCTGACAGTGCCCTATGCGGTCTATGGCCAGCCGGGCCGCTGGCAGCCGCGTGCGGGCGACGAGGCCCCCTACCCAGTGGTGGTGATGGACACCGCGTTCGCCTCCATGCCTGATGTGGGCTGGCTGATGCAGACCCTGCCCGGCGCCCGGATCGCCGCGCGCAGCAACAGCCGCGACATGCAGGCGCAGCTCTGCGCGCTGGGCACCGGCCTCGCCGTTCTGCCGAAACCGCTGGGGGATGCGACGCCCGGTATCGAAGCGCTCGACATTGGCGCAGTTCCGCCGTCGCGCGACACGTGGCTGGGCTATCACCGCGATTTGCGGCGCCTGCCGCGGCTGCGCGCGCTGGTCGATCTCCTGATCGAGCGCCTTGCGGCAGCGGCGGCTCCGTAATCTCCGCGCCCTCGAGCAGCTCGGTTACGCACGGGCTCGTCTGCGGCGGTGGCCAGGTGCGCACTCGCGGCGGCGTCCAAACCATCGGCCCGGGCCGACGTGCTCGCCGGCAAAGGGCGAGGCTTAACCGACTGCTAACCATTCCCCACTATCCGCAGGTAAGGTTTTGGCGAGGTCTTTGAGGGCGCTATGGAACTGCAGACCGCACAGGCATTTGAAGCAGACGTTGCACCGCTCGACGTGACCATCGTGATGCCGTGCCTGAATGAAATACAGTCGCTGCGCCACTGCATGGCCAATGCGCTTGATGCGCTCGACCGAATTCGCCGCACATACGGTCTCGCCGGCGAAGTCGTGATTGCCGACAACGGCTCGACCGATGGCAGCCAGGCGCTGGCCACCTCGCTCGGCGCGCGCGTGGTGAATGTCAGCCGCAAGGGCTATGGCGCCGCGATCATCGGCGGTTTCAACGACGCCTATGGCCGCTTCCTGATCATGGGTGACTGCGATGGCAGTTACGATTTCACCGATGCCGTGCCAATGATCGGCAAGCTGCTCGAAGGCGCGGACCTGTGCATGGGCTCACGCTTCAAGGGCGGGATCGCACCCGGCGCGATGCCGTGGAAGAACCGCTACATAGGCAACCCGGTGCTGACCGGCGTGCTCAATCTGTTTTTCCGCACCGGCATCAATGATGCCCATTGCGGTCTGCGCGCCATCCGCAAGGAGGCCTATCATTCCCTTGGCCTGCAGGGTTCGGGCATGGAATTCGCCAGCGAAATGGTGATCAAGGCCAGCCTGCGCAAAATGCGGATCGAAGAAGTCCCCGCAACGCTCTCCCCGGACCTGCGCGACCGTGCACCGCATCTGCGCCCATGGCGCGATGGCTGGCGCCACTTGCGCTACCTGTTCATGCTGAGCCCGACCTGGGCCTTCGGCGTCCCCGCCGCTATCATGATGGGCGCAGGAGCCTTCATTTTTCTGACCGCCACGTTGTTCGCGCTTGGGTTCCTGACTGGCGAACCACCGTTTGGCGTAAGCTGGACGATTGTCGGCGCATTTCTGATCACGACGGGGCACTTCGCAGCGTTGATGGCGCTGACGACCCATTTCTACGGCGCGCGCCAAGGCTATCGTCCGCTGCGCCCGGTGTTCCATCGCCTGGCCAACCTCCTGACGCTTGAAACCGCGCTCATCAGCGGCGGCGCAGCCATCTTGGCGTCGATCCTGTCGGTCACCATGACAGTGCTGTGGTGGGGCTCGCTCGGCTTCACCGCACTCCCCTCGACGCTGCCCCTGCTCTATTCGATCGTCCTCGGCGTAGTCGGCGTGCAGACTGCGCTGGGCGGCTTCCTGCTGGCGGTGATCGCGGGCCACGACGCGCAATTCTGCCCGGAACCTTTCCCTGCAGCTGGCACCTTTGCTGCTGCTGATGAAGTCCATCGGGAAGCAGTGCTTCCGCGCAAGCATGGGGCGAGCCGGGTTGGACGATACACGATCGTCTCGGCATTGTGCTTTGCCATTCAGAACGTGGTGCTGATCACTTCAGCCTCTTTCGGCATGCATTTCGAAGCCGCCGTTCTGCTCAGCACAGCCATTCTCATTCCGGTGGGTTTTCTGCTGCAAAGCCACTTCACGTTCGCGGTGGAACGCAACTGGCGGAGCTTTTACCGCTATGCCGCAGCCATGGCATCGAACCTTCCCATGTCGATGGCCTTGGCATGGATCTTTTGCGGGCTTCTTGGCTGGCCGATGATTGCTGCCTCACCCGCGATTTCGGCCAGCCTCTTTATCTGGAACTACATGTCCAGCGGATGGGCACTGACCCATCAATCCAGAGTCAAGCTGGCTTCCTGAGGATGATCCGAAGGGCAGAAGGTCGGCCCGAAATCACTTCTCCCAGCCACTGAACAGGGTGTGCGGCAATCCCGAGGAGCAGCCAAACCAGTCCCTTGCCGCCATTGAACACATTCGAAAGCGACCGGCCGATCGTCGGTACACAGACATCCTTCTCGGCCACCACGGTATAGCCTTCACGCTCTGCCAGCGCGCGCAGCGCCAGGCGACTGAAGTGGGAGCGGTGGAAGGGAATGTACCAGGCGTCCCAGGCTTTGCCGAATATCGCGGTCCAGAAGCACTGAATATTCGGAACCTCGATCACGATCGTTCCGCCAGGCCGCGCCATCGATCCGATCTTGGCAAGCAGCCCAGCCGCATCATCATCATGTTCCAGCACATGCATCGCCAGAACCAGATCGAAGCTGCCCTTGTGCGGATCGAGATCTTGCATGGCGAGATACGGACGGTCTGCAAGATCAGGCGGTGCGACGGGATCGAAATCGCTGCCAGTCACCGCGCCTTGGCCAAGCTGGTCTCCAAGACACCGCGTGAACAAGCCGCTGCCACATCCGAAATCCAAAGTCCGGGCCGGCTTGTGCCCAATCTGGCGCAGCAGAGTCTGCGCCTGCAAACCGAACGCCACCCGCTTGATCGCATGCGCGAGGCGAGAGCCGCCTTGCTGAAAGTCCTGTGAGGCGCGGCCCTCATAAAGAAAACTGACGTCAGCGATCGGGGGCATGGTGATCCCCAGACCGCACCGGCGACATTGCAGCACTTCGGCATCACCAACTTTACCGCTGAGGTCTTCAAACGCGCCGAGCGACTGGAACTCGCACGCCTGCGCGCCCGCAACGGCGGGGCACTGCCCGCCACGGACATCGGCACCAAGGGCAGCAGAACTCGGCATACTTGTTTCATCCATTACCTGCTTACCACTTCACCTTGCGCCAATCGCTCCAACACTGCTTCGAAAGAAGCGTCGAAAGAGAGACGTCTTGCATTGCCGACATACCAATCTTGCACCCGCTGCCGCAGCCCACTCGCTTGCGCCAGTACTTTCCCGATCGCCGCAGCTAACGCAACCGCATCCGCCCGCATGGCAACAAAGCCGTTCTCGCCTTCATCGACCAGTTCCACCGAAGCATTGTCCTCACCCGCAACCAGAACCACCGGCACGCCGCGCGCTGCGGATTCTACCACGACCATGCCATAACCTTCGCGCTCGGAAGGCTGCACCAGTACCGCTGCCGTGCTCTGGCGCTCGGCGAGGTACTCAGCATCGACAAAGCCCGGCAAGGCAATCCGCTCTTCCAGACCGTGGAATGCCACCCGTTCCCGCACGGCTTCCAGTTCGGGTCCGCGTCCGATCAGTTCGGCACGCAGCAGCGGATCTTCGCGCATCAACAGGGCCAGCGCGTCCACCAGCAGCGGGACACGCTTTTCCGGGATCATGCGGCCGGTGTAGAGCACAAAGGGCGGCATGCTGGCCGCCTTCACTTCAATCGCCCCGCCGGCATATTCCCCTTCCAGCAGAGTGACCGAACGTACGCCCAGAGCTTCTGCGCGCGCCTTGTGCAACCGGCTGAAACTGAAGCCCACCTGCGGCACGCGGGCACACAGCTCCTGAATGGCCCAGCCAACCGCGCCCAGCTTGCCGAGATACTGTCCCCAGTACGCCCGCGTCCAGACCTCGTGCCAGTCAACCGCGATGCGGAAACCATGCAGTGGCCGGACGAACCCCGCCGCCAGCAGCGAGAAGAACGGAAATGAAGCGGTGTGGACAACGTCGTAGCGCCGCCCATGACGGAGCAGATGCCAGAGCACGCCGAGGCCGAACGTGACAGGCGGCAAAATCCGCCTGCGACCGCCGACATAGAGCGCCATGCGCGGCCCCACCGCAACTACGTCAACGCCCTGCAACGCCGGTTCTTCGCCCTGCGCCCATTGCCGCATGGTCAGGTAGGTCACGGTGTGTCCGGCAGATGCATGCGCCTCCGCCATCTGGCGATACCACCGCTCTGCCCCGCCGATCGTCCACGGATAAAGGCAATCATACACAATGCAGACGCGCATCGATCAGCTACCTTGCCTGACCCGGCAGCCTGCCCGGGCAAGGCGCGGGGCGATCTCGGTGTTCAGCATGTCGGCCACCGGATCGCCGAACCCGTAGTAATTCCCAAGCGGCGCGATCGTGGCATTGCCGATCAGCGCGATCGAGGGGTGGCTGGCGCAGATTGCGGCAATCGCTCCATCGTTCAGCTCATCGCGCAGCAGTCGTATTGGCCGGCTCCCGAGATCGGGCGGATTGTGAACGAGATCGACCGCCGTCGCGACGTCCTTGCGTCCGACCACCACGTAATCGGCATCGACGCCCGCCAGCCGGGCGGAAACCTGCGCTGAAGCGGCGTAGAAATCGTGTGCCATCAGTGCCTGCAGCGGCAATATCACCAGCACGCCCGCCACAGATGTGCGCAGCAGCAGCGTGCGCCATTGGCCTGTCTGGGCGCCGGGCGCCTTCCAGCCATAGATCGCCAGCAGGATGCCATTGCCGATCAGTCCGTGCAGATAGCGGTAGCCGAAGCCGTGTCCCTGATAGGGCAGCAGGATGGCCATCGTCAGGACCGTCAGCACCATGCCGCCTGCCAGCGCCGCGATCATCGGATCAGTGCGATAGCGGCGCGCGCCGGCCAGCAGCAGCGGCACCAGCAGTACGTGCTGCCAGGCGATGAACCGCAGGCCATTGGCGACCATGTTGGGAACGCCCATCGGATCACGATCGCGAACGGTGTTGATCAGGCGCGTGAGATAGTCGGTCCCGTCCGGACGGGGGGCATGCGCGCTGACCTGCACCATGGTCGAGAGCCAGTTCGGCCACCACAGCCAGAACGCACCGATCACGGCATAGCCCGCAATGAACAGCGCGGCGCGCCGCCAGCTCCGCTCCGCCAGCAGCAGCAGGATGAATGGCCCGGCGAACATCGGGTGCATCAGGGGCTGGTGCAGCCCGGTGGCGACGAACCCGACCGCCAGCGCCGCGACGTCCGACCCTGTCTTGCGGCGCAGGAAAAGCCACAGCCAGCACAGATTGAGCGCAAGATGGCCGGGCATCGCATAGCTTGTCATCCCGGCAAACAGCACTTGCGCCGAACCGGCGTAGAGCACCAGCGCGACAAACCCCACCTCGCGATCATCGGGGAACAGCCGCCTGACGCAACCGAAGAGGGCGATGGCGCCCAACGCAATCATCATCGGGCCGACCAGCCAGGGCGCTCCGATCAGGCCCAGTAGCGCGCGCAGCGCCGCGTTGAGCGGAAGGTACGCCGATATCCACGCACCCCGCGGCTGGGCGGGATACATGAACAGGGTGTTGAGCGTATCCGCATGCTGGTGCCAGACCACCGGCAGTGGGGCCACCAGATGCCCCCCGCCAAACACGGTGGCATCAAAGGTCGCCATCTGCTCGTCGCGGCTGAGGTCATAGCCGCACAGCAGCAGGAAATGCCCTGCGCTCGCCGCCACCAGCAGGACGAGCGCGGCCATCAGCCAGCTGCGCAAGCGCATCACCGGCAGGCTGATGCGTTCAACCGGCCTGATGCAGGACAACAGCACCAGCACGGCCGCCACGAGCAGGAGCCAGCGATCCTGCCGCTGGAGCAGGAATGCCGAAACGTTAGTGAACGGCCGAAACGTGAGGGACAGGATAAAGGCTATTGCTGCGGCGCCCACGGCAAATCGCATCAGGCCTGACCTTGCGGAAGGACCAGCGGGTTCGGCAGCCTCCGCCGCGTCAGCGCAAGGCTCGGTGCTGTGTGGCAATTCGCTCATTTCCCCCCTCAGGCCGCGCGCAAGGTCTTCCATCCCCGAAAGCGGACGAGGGTTAGCACATCACGGCTAACCCGCCAGCACTCCCTGAAGTCCCAGCACTCCCTGAAGTCCCAGCACTCCCTGAAGTCATTGCCATTGAACCCTGAAATTCGGGCCGGGCTGCCGCGGAAGGCCTTTGAATCGCCTGTCATTTTACGGCAATGATCGAGTCATATCGGAAAATCATGACCTCAAAAGGAAAAGTCATGACCCCATCAAAAATGCGCGCTCATCCGCTCACCCGCTCTGTTGTGCGCAAGGGCACCGGGATCGCCAACAAGGTGCTCGATCATGCCTTTGCCGTCGCCTTCCGCGGGCTTGTCTACGCGCAGATCTGGGAAGATCCGGCGATCGACATGGAAGCCCTCCAGATCCGCCCGGACAGCCGCCTGATCGCGATTGCGAGCGGCGGGTGCAATGTGCTCTCGTATCTCGTCGCCGATCCGGAAGCGACCACTGCGGTCGATCTCAACACAGCGCACGTCGCGCTGGGCAAGCTCAAGATTGCCGCAGCCCGTCACTTGCCGGGCTACGCAGAGTTTCGGCGCTTCTTTGCCGATGCGGATCAGGCCGCCAACATCGCCGCCTACCGCGCGCATATCGCCCCGCACCTCGACGAGACCAGCCGCCGCTATTGGGAGGGCCGCGATATCAGCTTCCGCCGGCGCATCGGCGGATTCCGCAAGGGCATCTACAAGCGCGGATTGCTGGGCGGCTTCATCGGCATCGCCCATCTGCTGGCCAAGCTCTACCGCATCGACCTGCAAGCGATCCTCGCGGCAGAGACCCTGGAGGATCAACGCCGGATCTTCGAGCGCGAGCTTGCGCCGGTGTTCGACAAGAAATTCGTGCGCTGGTTGACCAGCCAGCCTGCCTCGCTGTTCGGGCTCGGCATTCCGCCAGCGCAGTTCGAGGCCCTGGCGGGCGACGAACGCATGGCCGAAGTGCTGCGGCGCAGGCTGGAGAAGCTCGCCTGCGACTTTGCCGTGAGCGACAACTACTTCGCCTGGCAGGCCTTTTCGCGCGGTTATGGCAAGTCTGAAACGCGCGCGCTGCCGCCCTACCTGCAGGAAGCCAACTGGGAAGCCGTGCGCAGCCGCGCGGACCGGATCGACGTGCGCCACGCCAACTTGACCGAGCACTTGCGCACCCAGCCGGACCGGTCGCTGGACCGCTATGTCCTGCTCGATGCGCAGGACTGGATGACCGATGCGCAGCTGAATGACCTGTGGCAGGAAATCACCCGAACGGCACGGCCCGGGGCGCGGGTCCTGTTCCGCACCGCCGCCGAGCCGAGTCTGCTGCCGGGCCGCGTCGAGGACATGTTGCTTGCGCGGTGGACCTATCATGCCAAGGCGAGCCTCGATTTCACCCGCCGCGACCGCTCGTCGATCTATGGCGGCGTGCATCTCTACGAGCTGCAGGGATGACCGCGATGCTCGCCAGCGATCCGGCGCACGGCAAGCTGATGGACGGCGTCTATCGCCGCCAGAAGCACATCTACGACGCGACCCGGAAGTTCTTCCTGTTCGGGCGCGATATGATGATCGCCGGTCTGGATTGCGCCGCCGGGACGAGCGTGATCGAGATCGGCTGCGGGACGGGACGGAACCTGGACGTCATCGGGCGGCGCTGGCCGGGCACGCAGCTCTACGGGATCGATATCTCGCGCGAGATGCTGGATCAGGCGCAGCGGCGACTGGGCGCGCAGGCGCGCCTCGCCTTGGGCGATGCGGGCGGCTTCGACGCCAAGGCATTGCTCGGTCGCCAGGCGTTCGACCGCGTGACGATTTCCTACGCGCTGTCGATGATCCCTTGCTGGGAAGCCGCCCTCGCCCATGCGGCGGCCCTGCTGGCTCCCGGCGGATCGCTGCACATCGTCGATTTCGGCGATCTTGGCGGGATGGCGCGGCCACTGCGCAGCGCGCTCCATGCCTGGCTCGGCGCATTTCACGTGACGGTTCGCGGCAACCTGCTGGGCGAGGCGGAGCGCGTTGCAGCCGCGCAGGGCCTCAGTCTTTCAAGCGTGCGCGGGCCACTGGGGTACTACAGCATCGCGGTCCTGCGAAAGCCGTGCCCCTGAACGGCAGCGCGGTCACTTCGCGAAGAGCGAGGCCATGTCGGCAAAAGCCTTGAATTCGAGCGCGTTGCCGGCTGGATCAAGAAAGAACATCGTCGCCTGCTCGCCCGGCTGACCGCGAAACCGGATGGTCGGTTCGATCACAAAGAGCGTGCCTGCGCCGCGGAGCCGTTCGGCAAGCGCGCTCCATTGCGGCATGGTCAGGACCACGCCGAAGTGCGGCACCGGCACGTCATGCCCGTCGACCGGATTGGCCATGGCGGGCGCCTTGCGCAGATCAGGCTGCAAATGCGCCACGATCTGGTGGCCATAGAGATCGAAGTCGATCCACAGGTCTGAGCTGCGGCCCTCCGGACACCCGAGAACTTCGCCGTAGAACGTCCGCGCCTTCTCGAGGTCGTCGACGGGAAAGGCGATGTGAAAGGGCGTAAGGTCGGTCATCACGGCTCCATGGCAGGCCACGGTCAGCCCGGGCCGGGCGGCGGGCAATTTCCCTGTTCTGGCGTTCCCGCAAGACGCGCAAGTGGTCAAGCCTCCCCGGATGCAAGCGCAAGAAAAAGGGCTGGAGGTACGCCTCCAGCCCTTTCCCATTCCGGATCCCAGGGGGGGCTCAGAACCCGGCGTTCGGTCCGTAAGTGATTTCCACCCGGCGGTTTTGCAGTTCACGCACGCCCTTCGCGGTCGGCACGCGGGGGTTCGCCATGCCGTAGGCCTTCGTCGCGATCTGCGTGGCGGGGACGCCATGCGAGGTCAGGTAGCCCTGCACCGCGCTGTTGCGCCGCGCCGAGAGATCGAGGTTGTAGCGCGCCGTGCCGGAAAGGTCGGTATAGCCATCGAGCTGGATCGGCACGTTGGCGCAGTTGCCATAGGCGGTGATCGCGTTGTCGAGGATAGCCGCAGCCTCGGTGCTGACGTCCGCCCGGTCCCAATCGAAGAACACGATGTAGGGCCCCTTGTTGCAGACCGGCGCCGGGGGCGGCGGAGGGGGAGGCGGCGGCGGGGGCGGTGGCGGCGGAGGGGGCGGCGGCGGCTCGGTCGCCGGAGCGGGCTCCGGCGGCGCCTCGCTGGCACGGCCGAAATTGTAGGTCAGCGTCGCCAGCAGCGAGTGCGACCGCAAGTTGGCGCGCGAATCCTGGCCGAAGTCGCCGCGGAACTTGCTGTCGTCCGGCCGGAAGTAGCGGTACTTCACGCCAAGATCGACATTGCGGCTGAGCGGAACGGTCACTCCGGCCAGCGCCTGCCAGGCAAAGCCGGAAGAGTGATCCTGCACATTGCCGTTGTAGGCCGTCGCTTCATAGAGACGGGTGCGCGCCCAGCCGGCACCGGCGCCGACATAGGCCTTCACGCCGCCCCAGTGCCCGAGCCCGATCAGCGCGTTGCCCATCGCGGCCACAGTCGAAGTGGACCCGCCGAGGGTGCCTTCGTCGCGGGTCAGAACCGTGGGCGTGCCCGCCACGTCACGCGTCTGGGATTTCAGCTTCGAGCGAGCATAGAACCCTTCCGCTTCGAGCCGGAAGTGGCCGAAATCGTACCCGAGGCTGCCGCCTGCCTCCCAGCCCGTATTGAACCGGTCCGTCCGGGTCGGCGCGGTGGGGAAGCGGACGTCGGCGCGTTCCTGCTTCACCGCGCCCCCTTCGACGGTGACGTAGGGGCCTGTGTCCTGCGCATCGGCCGTGCCTGCCAATGCACTTGTTCCGAGCGCTGCAGCTATCAGCAGTTTCTTCATATGAGGTTCCTTGTTGCGACGCGTCTGGCGCGGGCTGGAAAGCCGCGGCTCCGCAGATTGTTGCGTAGGAATTGTGGTCGATGTCTGTTTTGTGTCTGTGCCGCGAAACCGTTGCTGTGTTGCAACAGTCATAGCGACCACGGACACTGCCGATCAGCCGTGGACCCGGACCGGTCCGATGCCGCTCAGCAGGCCGAACACCTGCAGCAGCCACAGCACCAGCACGATGACGACGACGCCATTGAGCAGCGATTTGATCGTGCCTTGCATCGGCACGTAGGTGTTGATCAGCCACAGCAATACGCCGGTGACGACCAGAACGATGATGACGTTCAAGAGATCCATGGTCGATGCTCCTTGTCGGTTGAGGATAGGACGCGCCGACCCCCGGCGTGGGCAGGCGCGCACGTGCGCACGTGCGCACGGTTGGTGACAAGGTGTGAACAGCCGAGGGCGGGATTTGTTCCACGCCCTCGCCGTTATCGCCTGCGGTCAGCTTCGGATCACGCCGCTACCCCTGGTTGGCGCGCTGTGCGCCATTGCCATCGAGGTTGAGCGCGACGAACTCCCAGTTGATCAACTCGGCCAGCACCGCCTCGATGTATTTGGGCCGGGCATTGCGGTAGTCGATGTAGTAAGCGTGCTCCCACACATCGATGGTAAACAGCGGCGCCATCCGGCCATGCGCCACCGGCGTATCGCCATCGTGCAGCGAGGTGACGCGCAGCGCGCCGTCTTCCAGCACGAGCCAAGCCCAGCCGCTGCCGAAATGTGCAGCCGCCTCGTCAGCCAGCGCCTTGAGCAGCGCTTCTTCCGACCCGAAATCGCGGGCGATCAAGCGCTGCAGCGGCTCGGGCGGGCCCTTCCGTTCGGGCGAGAGGCACTGCCAGAAGAAGCTGTGGTTCCATAGCTGCCCCGCGTTGTTGCGCAGGGGGCCGGGCTCCGCCGAACGGATCACGTCGACCAGCGAACGATCCTGCAAGCCAGCCGCGAGGGCCAGCTGGTTGGTCTTGTCGACATAGGCCTTGTGGTGCTTGCCGTGGTGGTATTCCAGCGTCTCGGCAGACATGTGCGGGGCAAGCGCAGCGGCATCGTAAGGCAGCGGCGGCAACTGGAAAGTCATGATATTTCGGCTCCTTGTGGGCGGACTGCTCGATGGCCCAACGTCTTGCGTCGCCGGACGTTTCCGAAAGGCGAGGCAGTCCTGATCTTCGGACAAGCCCCGGCCATCTGCTTGGCCAGCCAGAACAACAATGCGCTGCGGGCTGCGGCAGGGACTCGCCCGGCCTCCGCATAGGCTCTCAGCCTGAACCTCCACTGACCCTCACTAACTTTCGTCAGCATCAGTCAGGGCGATGGTTCGGTGCGATGATTCTGTGCGGATCATCGGAAACTGGCCGGTCCTTCACATTTTGAACTTTGCGCGCGGCACCGAGGTAACCTCCGGCGACGCCATCCTGTAGCGCCGCCGGAGGAACCGCGGCCGAAGCCACTCCGGCGGAGGGGGGTATACCAACCTGCACTGATCCTGACCCATGAGGATTGCCATATCCCGTCTGCTGGCAAGGAGCGGGCGAAGCTGCGATGTGGTTCATCGTAGCGAGGTCGCGACGAAGTCCAGCGGGCGGGATATGGCAACCGAAGGCGGTTTCTGGCGGCCCTCGGACTGCGTCGCGACCTCGGGACAATGAACCACATCGCCCCTTCGGTCGCTCCTTGCCGAGAACCGCCAGAAACCGTCCTTATGGGTCAGGATCAGTGCAGGTTGGTATTGAAGCGAACTCGGCCGCGCATTGCTTCCGCCGCGCCTGTTCCCGATCAGGCCGCGCGGTTTACTTGATTGGGTGCGATGGTGCGAAACTTCGCCAGAAAGGCGTCGAAGACTTCGCCCTCCAGCACGAAGTCGTGGCGCGCATCGGGCAGGATGCCTTGTTCGAGGATGGCGGACAGTGCGGCGCGGGCGCGGGCGATCCGGCTCTTGATCGTCCCGACCGCCACGTTGCAGACCTGTGCGATTTCCTCGTAACTCATTGATCTGATTGCCATCAGCACCAGAACTTCACGCTGGGTGACCGGCAGGCATTCAAGTGCGCGCAAGACGTCTACCGCCTCAAGATGCGATTCCTGATCGCCCATGCGGTTGAGAATGCGCTCGGCAGTCGCCTCGTCATAGTCAGCGGTGAAGCGTTCGCGCCGCAGCTGGCCGAAATAGTGGTGACGCAGGATAGTGAAGCTCCAGGCACGGAAACTGGTGCCAGCGCGGAAACGGTCGCGCGCGGCCCAGGCCTTGAGCATGGTTTCCTGAGCGAGGTCGTCCGCCATGTCGCGGTTCCCGCACAGACTGCGGGCGAAGGCGCGCAAATGCGGTGTTGCTGCAACCAGCTCCTTGTGAAAATCCGCGTCGGACAAGGCGCAGCTCTCCGCTGCGCCGGAATTGCGCTCGATCTGCTTGGTCATTGGATTTTCCTGACAAAGGTTCTTGGGCAAATATTCTTCAAGTATAGCGACCCGACCGGAACTGCAGCTACGCGGTCCCGAAAATATTGCCGAATCACGGCTTAGCGAGAAACTTAAGTTAGTGGAGGTAAATTGCGGCAGACCGTTGCAATTGCCCCACAGATTGTGCCGCGCAGGCTTTTTTGTGGCCGGAGAGGAACATCCTGCAGCGCTACCGTTTATTTCGGAACCGCTCCGCTCCCCGAGAGCCACAGGGCATCCGGGCAGCTTCCACAGGAGGCCGGGCATGAGGCGTTCCCGGCAGCTGACCTTGCTGCACGGCGGGATAGAAGGTGATAATGGAACCCGGGGACGGAATATGCTTTATCAGCATGGCAACGACCAGAAGCGGGCCCTGCTTGCGCAGGCTGGCCAGTACGGAATAGGGTACGGAATCGGGCATGGAATTCAGCGCGTGACCCAAAATCCTTCCTTCAAGGCGAAGCCCGCACCTGGCGCGCAGCCGAACCATGCTGCGCCGACTGACAAAAGCGATGACGCGCTGCCCGATCCCGAGTGGAACAAGGACATCCGCGCCTATTACGAAGCAGTGGTCGAAGAGCCGGTGCCGCAGGAGTTCGTCGACCTGCTCCAGCAGATTGCCAACGACATCTCGGATTAGCCTTGCCCGGAGCATGACAGCTTCGGCGTGATCAAGGTTCCAGTCGCCGCCTACCGGCGCGTGCAGCCCCGCGCAGGCTGCTCATCGAGCGTTCGCTCATGCTGCTGACGGTCATTGCATCCCACATAAGCTCTGGCAGACCCCGCGACTGATGGCCGGGCGCGCTGTTCCGCTCGCTTCGCCTCACGGCTGGCGCGGCATATCGGCAGAGCGGCTCCACGCCGGGAACCGCCGACAGCCCTTTGCGTACTGGGTGCATGCCGGTTCGCACCGGCTGCAATGCCCACCGCCGGAAGGAGACCGATCATGAACGCGGAACCCCGAGACATCGTCGTCGAGACCGACAAGGCTCGCGCCGGTTCCACGGACCATGTCGTCCGCTTCGTTCTGGGCATCGGCCTCATGCTCGCGATTGTCACTCTGGGGCTGGTGTGGTGGGCCGCGCGCGGGTGACCGGGGCCCGCGCGCCATTTTCCCCTAAGGTTCCGGATGAAAAAACATGGAGTTCGACATGAAGAAACTTGCACTTTGCAGCGCTGTTGCCTTGCTGGCCGCGATCAGCACCAGCACCCACGCCGCACCGCCCACCCCCGCACCGCAGGCCCCGCCGGCGGGCGCTGCTGCCACCACCACGACATCAACCAGCGCCGCAGTCGCTGCAAAAGCCGGTGACGTGGTCTACGACAACACCGGCCAGCAGGCCGGCTCTGTCGAGAGCGTGAACGGCAGCACTGTCGTCGTCGCGACGGCTGAGGGCAAGGGCTCGATGCCGCTTACCGAGTTCGCCATGGGCGACAAGGGCCTGATGATGAACCACAGCAAGGCCGAACTCGAAACGGCGATCCGCGCCGCCAAGGCCCCGCAGGGCCCGGCAGCGAACGACGAAGCGCCCAAGGAGCTTTCGTCAAAGTAAACGGCAGCAAGGGCGGCCTGGCCAGTGCCGGGCCGCCCGAATTGCGGCAACTGGTCAGACAGCCCGGAAGTCCGGTTTGCGCTTGGCCAGGAACGCCGCGACGCCTTCGCGGCCTTCGGGCCCTCCGGCAGCAGCGGCAATCGATGCAGCTTCCCGATCGAGGTGTTCGGCCAGCGCGTTGTTCGACTGGGCGGCAAGGAGGTGGCGAACCGCGCCGAATGCGGCGGTCGGTCCATCGGCCAGCCGCGCGGCCAGCTTGGAAGCTTCCGCTGTCAGATCATCGGCGGGTACAACGCGGGTCACAAGGCCGAGCGCAAGCGCTTCGGTGGCAGTGACCCGGCGGTTGGTGAGGATCATCTCCTGCGCCGTGCGCAGGCCCACCAGCCGCGGCAGCAGCCACGACATACCGCCATCGGGCGTGAGGCCAATGGCGGTGTAGGCCGCCGTGAAGTGGGCGGCTTCGCTGGCCAGCACTATGTCTGCTGCTGCTGCCAGGCTGAGCCCTGCCCCGGCGGCTGGTCCATTCACCACGGCGACGAGCGGCTTGTTCATTTCGGCCAAGACCACAACGGCCTCATGCAACACGTCGGCAAGCGTACGAATAAACGCACTCGCCTGATCGCCGGCGCCCGCAAAAGCTCCGATATCGCCGCCCGCGCAGAACATCCGGCCCGTGCCGGTGAGCACCACGCAGCGCACGGCAGGATCGGCAGCGACAGCCTGCGCAGCCGCGCGCAAGTCCTCGGCCAGCGCCATGTCGATCGTGTTGCCCTGTTCCGGGCGGTTCAGCGTCAGCGTGGCGACGCCGTTTTCGATTGTGGTGAGGACAGTGGTCATCGGCATTTCTCCATGGCTTCGCGCGCCAGCGCGGCGAGGCGCGGCAGAGCTTCGGCGCGCTCCCGCGCCTGCGCATTGGACGCGGTGCCGCGCAAGACGCGGCCCTTGATCCCGTGAAAGATCGCGGCGAGGCGGAAGAAGTTGAACGCGAGGTAGAAGTCCCAGTTCGGAATGCCCGTCCGGCCCGTCCGCGCGCAATAAGCTGCGATGTATTCGGCTTCCGTCGGCAGTCCGAGCGGCACCGGGTCCGCTCCGCCCAGCCCCGCTACGATGTCGCCCGGCATGCGGTACATCATCGCGTGATAGGCAAAGTCGGCCAGCGGGTGGCCGAGGGTCGAAAGCTCCCAGTCGAGCACGGCGAGGACGCGCGGCTCTGTGGGGTGGAAGATCATGTTGTCGCAGCGGAAGTCCCCGTGGACGACCGTGGTCTCATCGCCATCGGGGATCGCGGTGGGGAGCCATTCGACCAGCGCGTCCATATCCGGCAGGCGGCCCGCTAACTCGTCCTCGACATATTGCCTCGACCAGCGACCGATCTGGCGCGCAAAGTAGTTGCCGGGCTTGCCGTAGTCACCGAGGCCGGCAGCCTCCACATCGACCGAATGCAGCGCAGCCATCACGCGGTTCATCTCGTCGAAGTAGGCAGCGCGCTCGGCCATTGGCACTTCGGTGAAAGCGGCGTCCCAGAACACGCGGCCTTCGACCATGTCCATGAGGTAGAAGGCACTGCCGATCACCGTCTCGTCATCGCAGACCGCGAAGATCCGTGCGACCGGAACGTCCGTCCCCGCCAGCCCCTGCTGCACTCGTGCTTCGCGCAGCACGTCATGCGCGCCTTTCAGCAGCGGCCCCGGCGGTTTGCGACGCAGCACGTAGCGCTGACCGGGTGTGGTCAGGCGGTAGGTCGGGTTGGACTGGCCGCCGTTGAACTGTTCCACCGTCAGTGGCCCGGCAAAGCCGGCGAGATTCTCCGCCATCCACCGCTCAAGCGCCGCTTCATCAAACGCGACGCGGACGTCCCCCGCGCCGGTATTCGCTGCCGCCAGCGAACCGCTCACTGCGCCGCCTTCCAATCACGGCGCAGCTTCTTGGCGAGGCTCCACTTGTGGACCTCGGTCGGGCCGTCATAGATGCGGAAGGCACGGATTTCGCGGAACATCGTCTCGACGATGGTCTTGTCAGTCACGCCCATGCCGCCCATCACCTGCACGCACTTGTCCACCACGCGCATCAGCGCTTCTGAGACCGCGACCTTGGTCATCGAGCTTTCCACCGTGCCGAGCGAGCCGGTATCCAGCACGCCCGCGCACCAGTCGATCATCAGTTCGCATTGCTTGAGGTCGATCATGTTCTCGGCGAGCATGAAGCCGACGCCTTCGTGGTCGATCAGGTGCTTGCCGAAGGCCATGCGGCGGTTGGCATAATCGAGCGCGATTTCCTGCGCGCGCATGCAGCCGCCGAGCCAGCGCATGCAGTGCGAGAGCCGCGCGGGGGAGAGGCGGATCTGCGCGTACTTGAAGCCTTCACCCGCATCGCCCAGCATCTGGTCAGCGGGCACGCGCAAGTTGTCGATGGTGATCTCGGCGTGGCTGCCCGGCATCGAGCTGTCGATGGTGTTGGGCACGCCGGTGATCTGGATCGCAGGATCGGGCAAGTCGACGAGGAACATGCAGGCGCCGCCCTTGCTGTCCGGGTCCTCGGACTTGGCCATCACGATGCCGACCTTCGCGCCTTCCGCTCCGGTGATGAAGCACTTCTTGCCGTTCACCACCCAGTGGTTGCCGTCCTTGCGGCAGGTGGTGAGCATCATCGAAGGGTCGGCGCCCGCACCGTTGAGTTCAGCAGGTTCCGTCATCAGGAAGGCGGAACGCGCGCGGCCTTCCACCAGCTGCTTGAGGAAGCGTTCCTTGAGGTCCGGGCTGCCGACATGGCCGATGAGGTACATGTTGCCCTCGTCCGGCGCCTGCGTGTTGCAGGCCAGCATGCCGAGCGGGGTGAGGCCGGACTTGATCAGTATCACTGCCGTCTCGCGCTGGTTATAATGGCTGCCGTCGGGGCGGATGTGCGGCGTCAGCACACCCGCCTCGCGCGCCAATTCGCGCATCTCCATGACGAGCTCGTCCGTCGGCGCGCCGTGGTGATCGCGGCGGGGATCCTGCTCGTAGGGGAAGATCTTCTCCCGCACGAATGCCTCGACCTTTGCCGCCATCTCCAGCGCTTCGCTGCTGATCGTCATGTCCTCACCCTTTCCCGTATCTGCTTACTTCGGCGCCATGCGGATCGCGCCATCGAGGCGGATCACTTCGGCGTTGACCATTGGATTGGTCACGATGGCTTCTACCATCTTCGCGTACTCTTCGGGCCTGCCTAAACGGCTGGGAAACGGCACCTGCCGCCCGAGCGAATCCTGCGCTTCCTGCGGCAGGGAACCGAGCAGCGGGGTCCAGAAGATGCCCGGCGCGATGGTGTTCACGCGGATGCCGTAGCGGGCGAACTCGCGCGCGATGGGCAGCGCCATGCCGACAACGCCGCCCTTGGACGCGGCATAGGCGGGCTGGCCGATCTGGCCTTCGAACGCCGCCACGCTGGCGGTGTTAATGATCACGCCGCGCTCACCGTCTTCGTTGAGCGGTTCGGCATCATGGATGCGCGCGGCGAACTTCGAGAGCACGTTGAACGTGCCGATCAGGTTGATGTTGATGATCCTGGCAAAGTCCGCGAGCGGCAGGGGCGAGCCGTCGCGATTGATCACCTTGGCAGGCGGACCGATCCCGGCGCAGTTGACCAGAATGCGCGCCTTGCCGTTGACCGCCTCGGCCTCGCCGATGGCATTGGCGACTGCATCCTCGTCCGTCACGTTGACGAGGGCAAACCGCCCGCCAATCTCCGCCGCCTTGGCCGTGCCCAGATCGGCATTGAGATCAAACAGCGTGACCTTTGCCCCGCGCGCCGCAAGCAGTTCCGCCGTCGCTGCGCCGAGGCCGGATGCCCCGCCGGTGACGATTGCGGCCAGTCCGTTGATATCCATCGTGTGTTCTCCGTGTGATTGGGGCGTCAGGCCGCCAGCGCGCGGGCGATGACCATGCGCTGGATGTCCGACGTGCCTTCGTAGATCTGGCAGACGCGCATATCGCGGTAGATCCGCGCCACGCCGTATTCCTCGAGATAACCATAGCCGCCGAGCGTCTGCAGCGCGCCGGAGACGACTTCTTCCGCCGTCTCGGACGAGACGAGCTTGGCCATCGAAGCCTCGGTGAGGCAGGAGGCTCCGGTGTCTTTCACCGCAGCCGCGTGCAGCACCAGCTGCCGCGCCGCCTCCAGCTTGGCGGCAAGACCTGCAAGGCGGTGGCCAACGGCCTGATGCTCGATGATCGCCTGCCCGAAGCTCTTGCGTTCTTTCGCGTAACCAATCGCGATCTCAAGCGCGGCCTGCGCCATGCCGACGCACTGCGCGGCAATGCCGAGCCGCCCGGCTTCGAGGTTGGAAAGCGCGATCCGGTAGCCCTCCCCTTCCGCGCCCAGCACCATGTCATCCGGCACGAACACGTCGTCAAAGCGGATCGCGCAGGTATCGGACGCCTTCTGGCCTAGCTTGTGCTCGACCTTGTCGACCACGTAGCCGGGGCTATCGGTCGGCACGAGGAAAGCAGTCATTCCGCGCTTGCCCGCGTCCGGATTACTCACCGCGAAGACGATGGCCACCTTGGCGATGCGACCGTTCGAGATGAACTGCTTCGATCCGCTAAGCCGCCAGCCGCCGTCGACCTTGTGCGCGCGGGTGCGCATGGCCGAAGCATCGGAACCGGCATCAGCTTCGGTCAGCGCAAAGGCGCCGGTAGCGCGCCCGCCGATCAGATCGGGCAGGAACCGCGCCTGCTGTGTGGGAGTACCCAGCTTGAGCAGGCCGCCAACGATCAGGCTGTTGTGAATCGACAGAATTGTCGAAAGCGCTCCGTCGCCCGCCGCGATCTCGATCAGCGCGAGGGCATAGGACACCGCATCAAGCGCCGAGCCACCGGCCTCCTCGGGCGCGGTCATCCCCATCAGGCCGAGTGCGGCCAGTTCCCCCCAAAGGTCCTCAGGATAGCCGCCAGCGGCCTCAAACTCAGCCGAACGCGGGCGCAGCCGTTCCTGAGCAAAATCGCGCACCATGTCGCGGACCGCAGCCTGCGTTTCCGTCAGAATCATGAAACCAATCCGCTCATTATTTACTCGTGAGTAAATTGCATGCCGTGCAGTTTCATGTCAACGTGCCAACCAGCCCATGAACGTGACGACATCGCCCTTTCCGACGCCCGAAGAAAAGCGCTCCGCCCGCGCCGCCAAGCGCGATGCCGTGCTGCGCGCGGCGGTGCAGATGTTCAACGAGCGCGGGTTTCACCAGACCTCGCTCGATGACGTTGCCGCCAGCCTCGGCATTTCCAAGCCGACGATCTACCACTACCTCGGCAACAAGGATCAGGTCCTCCTCGAATGCGTGAAGATCGGCCTCGGCCAGCTCATCACCGCTGCCGAGGAAGCACGCGCGCGGCCAGGCACTGGCGCGGACCGGCTTTGCGCATTCCTTGTCCGCTATGCCGAAATCAACATGGACGATTTCGGGCGCTGCGTGATCCGGACTGGTGACGAAGCGCTCGTACCCGAGAGCCGCGAGCGGTTCCGCGAACTCAAGCGCCATATCGATACCGATCTGCGCAATCTGATCGCCGACGGCATCAACGACGGCTCGCTTGCGCCGTGCGATCCGAAGCTGGCCGCCTTCACGATTGCCGGAGCGCTCAACTGGCCCGCGCGCTGGCACGATCCGGCGGGCAGCGAGAGCGCCGAAAGCCTCGCCCGCCAAATGATCGCGCTGCTCGGCCAAGGGTTTCTGCCGCGCTAGAGCGTTTTCGAACCAGATGGAATCATCTGGTGACTCGGAAAACGCGGAAAACAAAAACCTAGAGCGATCCGTTCGATGCAATCGAAACGGATTTCGCTCTAACCCGCCAGCGCGTCCAGCGAGTGCCAGTCCGCCACGGCGGCGATGTTCCGCTGTAGCAGGGCAATCAACAGCGCATCGACTTCGGGGCTCATCGGCAGGACGCCATAGGCTGCAAGCGTGGTCATCAGGCCGCTGGGCAAGTGCAGGCGGTAGTCCTCGTCGATGGCCGCGCGAGGGTAATCGGCACCGACAATCGCAGCATAGAAATCAAGCAGGTCAGCCTCGCCCGCCCGGCGATCCTCAACCGAAACGCTGCCGCTGAGGAAATACCCCAAATCGTGCATCGGGCTGCGCCAGCCAGTCATCTGCCAGTCGATGATGATCGCTTCGGGTCCTCCAGCGCCATCGCGGAAGATGATGTTGTCGACGCGCGGATCGCCATGCGTCAGGGCACCGCGCGCCACCGGCTGCGCGTACCATGCCGGCGCGCGGAGGGCGGCAAGATCGACGACGGCCAGTTCTTCGGCGCTGAGCCGCTCGCCCACCGTCTCCCGCACGATTGGCAGGCCGCGCTGGATGGCGCCGGTCCAGTAGTCGGCGGTTTCGGCCATCGTCATCGCCCACGCGGGCGCAGCCTCACGCGCCATGGGATAGAACGCGCGGTGGAGCTTCGCCAGTTCGCGGACCACGGCGCGGGCATCGGCCAGCGAACAACCGGCGATCTGATTGCCCGCACGCGTGCCGAGCGTGAGGTCCTCCATCACGAGGTTGATGTTCTCCTCGTGGCCATCGACCCACAACACCTGGGGAATGCGGCATTCGCAGCCCGCTGCGGCAAGCGCACGGTAACTGCTGACCTCGCGGCCGTAGGACCCGCTGCCGATGCCGTGGGCATGCGCCAAAGGGTCGCTGCAGCGAAACTTGCAGACGATGGAGCCAGGCGCAGCCGACACACTCGCGTAGAAGAGCGTGGCACGCACAGTATCGCTGACATTGCCGGCGCCGATCGGCCTCGCGTCGAAATGCGCCACCTTAGCGTCGGCAAAACCGGCAAGAACTAGCACGCTCTGGAGCCATGATGCGGAAAGCGCACCGACACCATCGATGAGCGGAATGGAGGGGCGATTGATCGTCATTGGCGGTGGTCCTTCGCTAGCCAAGGATCGCGAGCGCGCCGGTATCGACAACGTGGGCGACATGCCGCTCCAGCATGGTGAGGAACATGCGGTCGCCGCGCTCGGTGCGCTGGACCATCATCGCCGCGCCCACCGCCACGTTGATGCCTGCGAAGGAGAAATGGCGGTAGTCCGCCGCCAGATCCTGCGCCGAATACCCTTCCACACCCTGCGCCGCGAGTTCGCGGTGATAGCTGGCGAGCAGGCTCGCTTCGGCCTCGCGCCGGACAGCGGGGGAGAACGCTCCACCGATCATGTAGCCAACGTCGACGCCGTTGAAGCCCAGCGCCGCTGATTGCCAATCGACCACCGTGACGCCGCCATCCGGGGCGAACAGCATGTTGTCGGGCCGGAAATCGTTGTGCGTCACGCAGCGGGGCCGGTCGAGCGGGGCGATATAGGCTTCGTAGCGTTCGGCCAAAGCATCGCCGACGCGCACCATGTCTACGCTCAGCACATCGCCGTAGCGATCGCGGAACCCCGGCCATGCGCCGCGCAGGATATCGGCGGTGTAGAATGGCTGCGCCATGCGGCCCGTCTCCAGCCACGCGAAATCAGGGTCCTCCCCGCAGTTCCAGAAGGCGGCATGGAGCCGGGCGGCCTGCCGCATCGTCTCATGCGCAAGGGATGGTTCGAGGCCCGCGATCTGGTCTCCCACGCGGGCAGGCGCGCAGTCTTCCATGAGGAGCACGAAGCGGCCGTCTGCGTCGAGATCGGCCGCGTAGCAGCGCGGCACCGCGATGCGGGCGGTGCTGGCGAGCTTGTTGTAGAAACCCACCTCGCGCTCATAGAGCCGCCACGCGCCTGCAATGGCGCGGCTGTCAGCGCTCGCGGCGGCAAATTTGCCGATGATCGAGCGCGGCCCCAAACCTTCGGCATAGACCGGCGCGATGCGGACCGTATCGCCCAGCTGTCCGGTGCCGACGGGTGTGGTTGCCACACTAGCCACCACGCCATCGAAACCGGCGGCGCGCAGCTTGTCCTGAAGCCATCGCACAGGGATTGAATCGGGTGTGGGGATCGTCATGCCGGGCCTCTCCATTTCCCGCCAGCCGCACAAACGGCGGGGCAGCTCTGTTCTCTTTGTGCGCTTCGTCGCATGTCTACCAATGCTAGGCCAATCAGGTTTCCAGCCGGTTTTATCGGCATTCCAGATGAGATCGGCCCAAAGCCCGATTGGACATGGCGAAGCGCGCTGATCAGGCATGGCGCGAACTGGAATTACCAAAGGGGAAAGCACCATGAACGCCGAGGCGTCCATTCGCGCATTTATCGATGCATGGAGCCGCCGGGATCGGGAAGCGCTCGGCGCGGCGCTCCATCCCGATGCCGTCTGCGAGGGGATCAGCCTGCCCCCTGCCGCGCATGGTCGCGAAGCCTCGCTCGCCATCTTCGAGCCCTTCCTCGTCGCCGAGGAACTGGACTGGCAAATCCTGCACATTGCCTCGTCTGGACACGCGGTGTTTACCGAACGGCTCGACCGCTTTCGCTACAAGGACAGGCCGTGGACAACGATCCGGGCTTGTGGCTACTTTGAAGTGAGCGGAGACGGGCTCATCACGGTTTGGCGCGATTATTTCGACCGCGAAGAGTGCCTTGCCGCGATGCCACCGATGGAAAACCCGGCCTGAACCGCTGCTCACAGGGAGATTTCAGGGATGCGTGAAGCAATGGCGGCCGTGGCTTATCAGCCGGGCGGAGATTTTACCGTCGAGCAGATTGCCGTGGAGGAACCGCGCGCAGGCGAAGTGCTGGTGCGCATCGCGGGTGTCGGTCTGTGCCACACCGATCTGGTGTTTCGCGACCAATTGGCGCCCTTCGCGCTGCCAGGTGTGCTCGGGCACGAAGGTGCCGGCGTGATCGAGGCGGTGGGCGAAGGCGTCAGCGATCTTGCCGTGGGCGACAAGGTGGTGATCGGCTTTTCCAGCTGCGGCACCTGCCCGCGCTGCGCAGAGCATCTGCCGAGCTACTGCCAGAGCTTCGTGCCGTTGAACTATGCCGGGATGCGGCTGGATGATGGCTCGACCGCCTATGCCAAGGACGGCGCGCGGGTGACATCGCACTTCTTCGGCCAGTCCTCGTTCTCGGCGCTGACGGTTACGCGCGCGGTCAATGTGGTGAAAGTGGGCGAGACCTCTGCGCCGCTTGAACTGCTCGGGCCGCTGGGCTGCGGGTTCCAGACCGGCGCGGGCGGGGTGATGCGCTCGCTCGCCTGCCCGTCGGGTTCCAGCCTTGCCGTGTTCGGTGGCGGGCCAGTGGGGCTTGCGGCGGTGATGGGCGGCGTGATCCAGGGGTGTTCGACCATCGTGCTGGTAGAGCCGGTGGCGGCACGCCGCGAAATCGCGCTGGAACTGGGCGCGACGCATGTGATCGATCCGGCAGATGCGCCTGACCTTGCCGCAAAGCTGCGCGAGATCGTGCCCGCAGGCGTTGACTTCGCGTTCGATACGACGGGGATTCCGGCGGTGATCGAAGGCGGGCTGGCGGCGCTTGGCAGCCACGGCGCGATCGGCCTTGTCGGCGTACCTTCTCGCGCAGAGGCGTCAATTTCGGTGAACATCGCAGCGCTGATGACGCCGGGTCACCGCATTATCGGCATCATCGAAGGCGACAGCGATCCGCAGACATTCATTCCCGAGCTGCTGGCGCATCACGCAGCCGGGCGGTTTCCGTTCGACCGGCTGATCCGCACGTTCCCGCTAAGCGCCATCAACGAAGCCATCGCTGCGCAGGCACGCGGCGAGTGCATCAAGGTCGTGCTGGTTCCTTGAAGCCTTTGCTCGGCACGGTCCCTGTTGAGGGGCCTTACCTGTGCTTGAGGCAAATATCATCCTACGATTTCGTATTACAGGAACTGTAGATTATTTTGTACATGGTTTGAGGAAGCTGTTAGAGTTCGTCGTTCAAGACCGCAGCAGAGACAGGGAAGGAACGGAATGGCAGCGAAGGCACCCGAAGTCGGGCCTGAAACCGACGCCAGCGTAGCGGAGCCGGTCAGCAGCGCAGCCGACAAGGTCAGCGAAGCGATCATTCGCGGCATTCGCTCCGGAGCATTCGTGCCGGGCCAGCATCTTGTGGAGCCCGACCTGACGCGGAGGCTCGGCATCAGCCGTGGTTCGCTGCGTGAAGCGCTCAAGCACCTCGGGGCGGAAGGCATCGTCACGCTGAACCGCTTTCGCGGCGCCTATATCGCCTCGCTCGACAAGAAGGCCATTCTCGATCTGCTGCAGACGCTTGAGCCGCTGTGCAGCCTTGCCGCCCGGCTGGCCGCCGAACATTGCGATACGTCTGAAAAGGCCCAGCGCGTGCTTGCGGTTGCGGCAGAGATCGAAGACGCCAACCGCACCAAGAACCGGGCCCGTTATCTCGAGCGGCGGCGGCATTTCTATTCGGTGATCCTCGAGATCGGCGGCAACCAGGAACTTGAACGCGCCATGCCGCTGACGCGGACCGATCTGTTTCGCGCGCAGATCGAGCCGGTGCAGTCCGACAAGCAGCGCAATCGCCATGCGACGGGCTATGGCAAGATCGCCAAGGCGATTGCCGAGCGCAATCCGGCGGCTGCGTTGAAGGCGGTCAAGACCCACTTCGCCGGCACCGTGCAGACGATCAGCGAACTGCCGCAATCGGCCTTCGACGGCGCGCTGGTTTAGGCAACCGTCAGGAGTTGCTCGCCGTATTCGACCAGCGCGTTTGCTGCCGATCCGATGGCAACGATGCGGCCGCCTTCCGGGGCGATAACGTCGGTCTTGCGGCCCAGCACATCGATCCGCGCGACGATGCCCCCCGGCGCGATCACATCACCTGCGGCGCATAGCGGCTCGAACAGTCCGAGATGGGGCGCGGTGATCGCCGTGGTGCGCGCTTCGATCTCCGGCTGCCGGACGGCCAACATCGGATTGGCCGATCCGTCAGACCGGGCCATGAACACCTGCAGCGCATCGCTGCGCAGATGGAAATCGCGCAAGGCCGATTGCTGGAACTGCCGCAGCAGCGCGCGGATATCCGTGACGACGGTGTCCATCGGCTCAATCCTCCAGCGCAACGAGCAGCGCAGGCAGCACCGGCTCGGTAATCATCGTGCGCACCCCGGCGCGGCGTGCGGTGCGGGCGACTTCGACATTGGCGAGCGCCGAACCGCGCGCGGCGGCTTTGCCCGCGAGCGCACTCGCCAGATCCTCGACCGAGCCTTCGGCCAGCAGCAGATCGACATCGACCGCATCAGCAGGCGCGCCCTCACCCGGATGGCGGACCGCGACTGGGCTGCGCTCACGCGCCCAATCGATCAGGCGCGAAAGGCGCGGGTCTTCGGCTTCGCGCGGGGCCTCGGTCGGCAGCGCACCGGCATAGACCTTGCCCGTCGCGCCATCGACGGTGACGAGTTGGCCCACCAGCGCCAATGCGCCCGCCCCGGTTCCGACCACGCAGGGCCGGCCGAGTGCGCGGGTGACGACGGCGGCGTGCGAGGTCGAGCCGCCTTGTTCGGTGACGACCGCGCGGGCGGCGATCATGCCGTGCACATCATCGGGGCTGGTCGTCGCGCGGACCAGCACGACGGCTTCACCGGCAGCAGCGCGACGCTCGGCCTCGTCTGAATCCGCAACGAGCACGCCGGTGGCGACGCCAGGGCAGGCCCCTTCGCCCGACAGCACGAGTTCGGCATTCTCCGCCGCGCCTGCAGCGAGATGCGGGAGCAGCAGAGTGGCGACCTGTTCGGCGCTGACGCGGGAGAGCGCGGTTGCCGGATCGATCCGGCCTTCCTCGACCATATCGACCGCAAACCGCACCGCAGCGGCAGGCGCGCGCTTCGCCGAGCGCGATTGCAGGAGGTAGAGCTTGCCCGTCTGCACGGTGAACTCGATATCCTGCACATCGCCGTTTTCGGTTTCGAGCAAGGTGCTGGCAGCTAGCAGCGCAGCATGGGCATCCGGCACATGCGCCTGCATCGCATCGAGCGAAAGCGGGGTGAACTTGCCCGAGACGACATCCTCGCCCTGCGCGCGCGGCAGGTATTCGCCATAAGGCAGCGGATCGCCGACGAGCGGATTGCGGCTGAACAGCACGCCGGTGCCGCTGTGTTCATCGAGATTGCCGAAGACCATCGCCTGCACGGTGACGGCGGTGCCGAGATCGTGGGGGATATTGTTGTGCTCGCGGTATCGGCGGGCGCGGCGGGTGTTCCAGCTGTCGAACACGGCCTGCACCGCGCCGCGCAGCTGCGCACGGCCATCGGCAGGAACTTCGCCGCCCGCTTTCGCCACTTCGGCGCGCCATGCGGCGGGATCGGCATCGTGCGCCAGTTCCACCGGGGTCTTCAGCACGATCGCGCTGTAGAGTTCGGCAAAGCGGCGGTGGGTATCGCGCGCAAAGGCGGGCAGGCCTGTTTCAGCGGCGAGCGCGGCTTCGCCCGGATCGTCGATACCGAGATTGAGCACCGTATCCATCATGCCGGGCATCGAGATTGCCGCGCCTGAACGGACCGAGAGCAGCAGGCGCTTGTTGCCGCCACCGAAGCTGCGGCCAGTCTGCGCTTCGAGCCATGCGAGGCCCGCCGCGATTTCCTCTTCCAGACCGGCAGGGAAGCCGCCTTCGGCCAGATAAGACAGGCAGGCCTCGGTCGTGATGACGAACGCAGGCGGCACATGCAGGCCAAGCGCGGCCATGCGCGCGACCGACCAGGCCTTGCCGCCGATCAACTTGCGATCCGGCAGCGCGCTGCCGTCGAGATGGAGCACCCAGCGGTTCACGGTCATTCCTCGCGCTCGCGGCCCATGATCCGCAGCAGTTCCTCGTGCAGTTCGAACCACACGGTATGGTAGGAATCGCGGCGGATATCGCTCACCCATTCGGTCTCGCCATCCTCGGCGGCTTCGAGCGCGGCGAGGAGCTTGTCGGCATAGTAGTTGAGCCGGGGCAGCTTGGCGGACAGGCGAGCCAGAATGCCTTCGGCTTGTTCGTGCAGTGCGCCCAGGTGATCGATAACAGCGGCGTCATGCGCCTTGTCGCTATGGTCGTTGGCCACCTTGGCGCCGCCCACATCGAGCGTCTGCCAATCGGTGATGATCTGCTTGAGCGTGCGGTTGATCCGCTCGAAGCCCTCATAAGCCGCTACGAAGCCTTCGTCGGCGCGCAGATGCGCGAAGTGGCGGGTATAGCGCGCCTGCAGGGCCACCCCGGCGAGCGGGGTGAGCGCAAAGGCACCCTTGGCTTCGACAGCACGGCCACCAGCGACCGCCGCTTCCAGCACGATCTGCGCGCGCGCAGCCGGGACACCGGCGAGGTGGGCGATGGCTTCGACCGGCGCATGGCGCTTGATCGCGGCGGCGTGGAACACGAGATCGCGTTCGGGCATGGACGTCGTGCCAGCGCTCACTGTGCGTCCTCCGCAAGCAACCAGACCCGCCCGACGCGTTCGACGCCCTGCTGGTAGTCTTCGGTCGTCTTGGCCTCGGCGGTCGCTTCGATCACGATTCGGTCGCCCTCGCGGATGCCGGTAACCTTGGCGTTCATCAGGCAGGGGATGTTGTATTCGCGCGTCAGGATGCCGAGGTGCGAGCGGACCGAACCGCCTGCGCAGATCACGCCCGCGAACTGGTCGATGATCGGCGCGGTCAACGTGCCGCCCGAATCGTCGATGATCGCGATCGAGCCGGCAGGGACGCCATTGGTCAGCAACTCCATCACGCGTTCGTTGGAGCGGACGTAGAGCGCGGTTCCGGTGACGTCCGCCGGATAGCGCACGACGTTGTCGCCCGCGCCGCGCAGGGCCTTGCCGTAGGCATCAGGCTCGCCGTGTGGGGCTTCGGGATGGGCAAAGCCTTCGCCGCTATCACCAGCGCCTTCGGCAGGTTTGTAGGCGTCGGGGCGCTCCGCCACCGAGGCGCGCGAGGACCAATCGAAGCGGTAGCCGCTGGCAAGGATGCGGCGCTCGACATCCTCGATATCCGCCGCCGTGACGGCATCGGAACCGCTGAACACGAAGGCATCCCAATCCTGCCCGGATTCGGCGAACCGAAGCCGCACCTTTTCGCGCACGAGATCGAGCACGGCTTCGACTAGCGGAGTCGCCGGGGGCTGCGCGTACTGGATCCCGTCAATCGGCAAACACTCGGAAGCCATGGTACCTCCCCTTGCATCCTCTGGGCCGGGACCATTGCCGAAGCAACACCGCCTGTCAATATGTTTGGATGAAATCGTCTGACGATATTGACCCAATGCGGGTGCTGACATAGGTCCGGCATCAGAGCTTCTCAATGGACGGAGTGCCGAACGATGCTGCCTGCCAATCCGCGGATCCTGCTGGTCAATGACGACGGCATCGATGCCCCCGGCCTCGTCATGCTCGAAGCGATCGTGCGCCAGTTCAGCAGCGATATCTGGGTGGTTGCGCCGGACGAGGAACGCTCGGGCGCAGGCCATTCGCTGGCGACGACGAACCCGATCCGCGTCCGCCAGCGCGATGAGCGCCACTTTGCGGTGAAGGGTACGCCGACCGATTGCGCGCTGCTGGCGATCTACGAACTGATCGAGGGCAAGAAGCCCGATGTACTGATTTCGGGCATCAATCGCGGTCCGAATATCGCCGAGGACATCACCTATTCGGGCACGGCTTCCGCTGCGATGGAAGGCACGCTGCTGGGCATTCCGGCCATAGCGCTGAGCCAGTTCTTCCGTCCGCCTGCCGAAGTGCCGTGGGACACGGCGGAGAAATATGCCGGCGAGGTGATCGGGAAGCTCCTCCAGATGGAATGGACGCCGGGCCTGTTCGTCAACGTCAATTTCCCCGGCTGCCCGGCGCACGATGTGACCGGGTTGCGGGTGACCACGCAGGGCCAACGCCCGCCGGGCGCGTTCATTCCCGAGCGCCGCGTCGATGTGCGCCATGTGCCCTATTACTGGATCCGGATCATGCTGCCCGATGGCGGCCATGCGCCGGGCAACGACATTCAGGCGATGCTCGACAAGGAAGTGTCGATCACGCCGATGCAGCTCGACATGACCTGCCGCCCGGCGATGGCGCTGCTGGAAACGCTGTTTGGAAACCCCGCCTGATCGAGGGAGGCACCCGCATGAAGGAAGCCGGTTCAGCGCGCATTCTTGACGCCGTTTGCTGGGGGTTGTTCGGCCTGTGGCTGGCGAGCCTGATCGCCATCAAGCTCGCCCATCCGGCGGCCAATGGCGGCACGGCGGACCAGCCCGCACTGACGCTGATGCTCGCGCTGTGCTGCGCGCATGGGCTGGCCACGCTGGGAGCCCGCGACACCATAGCCTTTGTCGTGCTGTCGGTGGTCCTGTCGTGGGGACTTGAGGCCACCAGCATTGCGACGGGGTTCCCGTTCGGTTTCTATGTTCACAACGTCGCGGGAGCGAACCTCATGGGAGTGCCGCCAGCGGTTCCGGCGACATACTACTTCCTGACCTATATCGGCTGGAGCCTCGCTTGCGTGATCCTGCGCTGCGAGGGCCAGGCAGGCACGCGCATCCGGCTGATCGGGGTGCCCTTGCTGGCTGCCCTGATCATTCCGGGCTACGATATTGCCGTTGATCCCATTGGCTCGACGACGTTCCATGCATGGAGCTATCGCTATCCTTCCGGTTATCTCGGCGTGCCGCTGACCAACTTTCTGGGGTGGATCTTCACTTCGTGGATCATCGCGCAGGCGTTTGCGCTGTGGCAGGCCGTGATGGCTCGCCGGGTGGCCGCGCCCTTTGTCCGCATGGACTTGTGGCTGATCCCCGGCACGGTCTGGGGCTTGCTCGGTCTGCAATACTGGCTCGATCTGCCCGGCGCGACGGACGCGACCACGACTGTCGCGGGGCGCACTTTCATCATCCGCGACATCTTCGAAGCGAGCGTCGTGACCGGACTGCTGGCGATGCTGCTGCCAGCCGTGGCGGGCGTGGTGGCGGCGCTTTCGGCTGAAAAGCGGAGCTGACGGGGCTATCTGGCGAGGATCGTGACGGCGGACATGCCGTCTTCGACTCCGTAGAATCCGCCCGAATTCTCGGCAATCGCCACGCGGGCGCCTTCCACTTGCCGCGCTCCAGCCGTGCCGCGCAGCTGGGTGACGAGTTCGTGGATCTGGCCCAACCCGGTCGCGCCGAGCGGATGGCCCTTCGAGACCAGCCCGCCCGAAGTGTTGACCGGGATGCGCCCGCCGATGGCCGTCTCGCCGCGTTGAGCGGCGCGTCCCGCTTCGCCGGGGGCGACAAGGCCGAGGGCTTCGGTCTGGATGATCTCGCCAATCGAGCTGGCGTCATGGACTTCGGCAAGGTGCATGTCCTGCGGACCTAGCGCCGCTTTTTCGTAGGCGATCCCGGAAACCCTGCGCGTCACATGGTGAGCATAATCATCTGGTGCGCGGTCGGTGCCAGTGCGGTTTTCCGCCGCGAGCACGCGGATCGCCGCGCGGCCCAGCTTCCGGGCCATGTCCGCACTGCACACGATGGCAGCGGCGGCACCGTCGCTGATCGGGGCGCACATCGGGTTGGTCAGCGGCCAGGCCACTTGCGGTGCGGCGAGGATCTGCTCGACAGTCATCGCCTCGCGGTATTGCGAGAGCGGGTTCCACTGCGAATGGGTGTGATCCTTCGCCGCAACCGCCGCGATTTGCGCCTGCGTGGTGCCGTAAGTTGCCATGTAGAGGCGGGCCTGCGCGGCATAGGCTTCCATCAGGACGTTGGGGCTTTCGCTTTCCTTGCCGGGAGGGACCGGCTGGAGCAGGAGCGCGGTCTTCTCGATATAGCCCCGTGCTTCCACCAAATCGCGCGGCTGCTGGAATACGGCGAAGCGCTTGGCGCGGTCGTCGCTGTAGAGTTTTTCCACACCGACCACGAGCGCCATTTCGGCAAGGCCCATGCGCACGTGATCGATAGCGAGATGCAGCCCGACGGTCGAGCTGGCGCAGGCCTGCTCGATATGGAAGCCGCGCACGCCGCTGATGCCCAAGGGCCGCAGCGCATATTCGCCGGGGATCGACATTTCGCCCGCGAAGAAGCCCTGAATGACATTGGCATAGACCGCCATGTCGATCTGATTGCCTTCGATCCCCGCGTCCGCCAGCGCGAGGCGGACGGCCAGCTGGGTCAGCACTTCGTGGCTCTTGTCGAGATGCCGACCGAAGGGCGTCATGCCCACACCGAGGATCACCGCATCGCGCATCAGATCGCCCTTCCCGCCGCATTCCAGCGCGCCTTGCGCAGCTCCGCGCGCAGCACCTTGCCCGCATTGGAGCGCGGCAGGCTGGCCATGATCTCGACCGACTTGGGCGTCTTGACAGGCCCCAGCTTTTCGCGGGCCACGGTGAGCAGCGCCTCGATGTCGACCGTGGCGCCAGCGCGCGGTTCGACCACCGCGACCACGGCTTCGCCCCATTTCTCATCCGGCACGCCGATCACCGCGCAGTCCTGCACTTCGTGCCAGGCCATCAGCGCCTGTTCGACTTCGGCGGGGTAGATGTTGAAGCCGCCGGAGATGATCATGTCCTTCTTGCGGTCCACCACATAGAACCAGCCATCCGCATCGCGCACGCCGATATCGCCGGTATGGTGCCAGCCGAAGGTGGAGACTTCCGCCGTCGCTTCGGGGTTCTTGTAATAGCCCTTCATCACCAGCGGCCCGCGCACGACGATCTCGCCGCGTTCGCCGGGTGAGAGGATGTTGCCGTCATCGTCCATGATCTCGACGATGGATAGGAGGTTTGCCCGGCCGCAGCTGCCAGGATGGGCAAGCTCGCCGTCGGTACTGAGGTGCTCGTGCGGCGGCATGGCGGTGACGCACATCGGCGCTTCGGTCTGGCCGAAGCTGGCGTTCATCACCGGCCCCAGCACTTCGATGGCCTCCTTGAGCCGGTCGAGCGACATCGGCGCCCCGGCGTAGGAGATGTATTCGAGGCTGGAAAGATCGGCCTCCCGCACGCGCGGGTGGGCCAGCAGCATATAGACGGCGGTGGGCGGCAGGAACATGTAGGTCACGCGCTCGCGCTCAATGGCATCGATCACGTCGCCCGCGTCGAACTTCGGCAGGATCACCACCGAACCGCCGAGCGCCATGCTGGCAAGCGCGAGCGGGCCAGCGGCGTGAGTCATCGGCGCGGCGACGAGGTTTACCGGCGGGGCCTTCATCGGCATCGACGCGACGAGGCTGGAGACCAGCGCCTGCCAGTTGCCGTTCGAGAGCATCACGCCCTTCGAGCGCCCGGTGGTGCCGCCAGTGTTGCCGAGGAAGGCCAGTTCATCGACGTGGCCAATGCGGCGCTGCGGAATGGGAGTATCGCCCTCCACCATCAGATCGCCGAGCCATGCATCGGCTTCAGGAAAGGGCCGGTCCAGCGCGACATAGCGGCGAATTCTGGGGCATTCGGCGCGGAAGGTGGCGATACGTTCGGCGATTTCGGAGTGGATCACCAAGGTATCGACATCGAGCAGATCGAGCAGGTAGGCGTTCTCGCCCACCGAAGCGCGGTTGTTGGCCATGACCCATACGCCATCCGCCCGGAGCGCGCCGAGGATCGCTTCGAACGCCAGCGCCGAATTGCCGCTGAGCACGGCGAGATGCCCGCCCGCCGGAAAGCCGTCCGCGATCAGGCCCCGCGCGATGGCATCGCTGCGGCTACGCACGTCGTCATAAGTGCGGACGACCTCGCCCTCGATCATGCAGGGCTTGTCGTGCGCGATGCGCGCGCCGCGGTCGAAGAAGTCGATCATCCGCATCGGTGGGCTCCGGCGATCAGCGGCGCATGGTGAGTTCGAAGCTTTCCGAACGCATCTGCACCAGCGGCAGGCTGGCCATGCGCATCAGCCGCGCCACCTGATCCAGTTCGGGCGAGGACAGCACTGGGAAATCGAGCTTGAGCGGGCCGGCCGCGCGCATGCGGTCTATATCCGCGCCGGGCACGAGCGCGCGCAGCAGCAGTTCGTCATCGTCGCCGTGGGTGCCATGACGGCGGTGCAGTTCGGCGCGGTCGGGCTGTTCGGGCGGCGCGGCGAGGATGTCCTTCGCGCGCGGGGCAGCCATGATGCGGTCCATCGCTTCGCCATCAATCGGAGCGGGCGGCTGGCCGTAGTACCCGGCAGCGTACTGGATCACTTCGTCCGGCACGGCAGAGTAACGCTTGCCCGTGACGATGTTGAGCACGGCCAGCGTGCCGACCAGTTGCGCAAACGGCGTCGCCATGCCGGGATAGCCGAGTTCGCGGCGGACCAGCGCCACTTCGTCCAGCACCTCGGGCAGCTTTTCGAGCATGTTCTGCTGGATCAGCTGGTTGCGCAGCGTGCCCATCATCCCGCCGGGAATCTGCGTGGCGAGCGAGGTCACGTCGTATTCGTAGTGCTGATCGTGGAGGTAGCCGGCCGCCTTCGCCACGCTGCGGAAGTGATCGGAGACCACCTTCAGCTTCGATGTGTCGATATTGTGCGTGTGGCCAAGCGCTTCCATGTTCTTGATCATGATGTCGATCGAAGGGATCGACGGGCCGTTGGCCATCGAGCGCGCGGCGGTGTGGAGCACGGTGACGCCGAACTCCACGGCATCGCAATAGGCCTTGGCTGATTGCGCCAGCATGTTGTTGGCATGAAGCTCGATCGGCTTGCCGCGCGCGTTCGCCTTGATCGCAGGGACCAGCGTGGAAAGCCGCTCGCGGTCGAGCACGCCGCCGGTATCGTAGAGTAGAAGGCTATCGACCTCGGGCAGCGCGGAAAGCTGATCGGCCTTGTCGGCCCAGAAGGCATCGTTGTGAACGGGCGAGAGTGTGAACAGCATCGTGCCCGCGACCTTGGCCTCGTGCCGCTTTGCTACCCACGCGAGGCGCTGCATCTGCTCGATGTTGAACAGGACGTCATAGATCCAGAAGCTGCGCAGGCCGTGGACGCAGAGCCGGTCTACCCAGATATCCATCAGCGCATCGGGCGTGTGGCCGAAGGTGACCGAGCCGTTGGAGCGGCAGCCTGCACGCAGTGGTGTGTTCGGCATCGATTTCACCAGCGCGTCAAGCCCGGCCCACGGGTCTTCCTGACAGTGGCGGATCAGCACTTCGAACAGCGAGGAGCCCGCAAGGCTGATCGTGCTGTAGCCGGTCTGGTCGATGATCGGGGTGACCGGCAGGGCCATGCCCGCCTGCATCCGCATGCCCCACAGGCTCTGCTGGCCATCGCGCAAGGTTTCGTCGAGGAATTGAATGTGGGCCATGCGCCTACTCCGCCGCCATGCGCTGGGCGGCGAACAAGTCCTGTTCCAGCCAGCGCGTGTGGATCGTGTTGTTGCGGAAGGCTTCCTCGCGCAGGATCTGGCGGTGAAGCGGGATGGTGGTGGGCACGCCCTCCACAGTGAATTGGTCAAGCGCGCCGGTCAGCCGGTCGATCGCCTTGTCGCGGCTTTCCGCGTGGACGATCAGCTTGCCGATCATGCTATCGTAGAACGGCGGGATCGCGGCGCCCGCGCTGATGTGGGAATCGAGGCGGATGCCCTCCCCTTCCGGCGGAGACCAGCGCGTCACCGTGCCCGGAACCGGCACGAAATCGCGCGCCGGGTCTTCGGCATTGATGCGGCATTCGATGGCGTGGCCGGTGAGGACGACGTCTTCCTGCCGCACCGAGAGCCCCTGCCCGCCCGCAATGCGCAGCTGCTCCTGCACGAGATCATGGCCCGTCACCATTTCGGTGACGGGGTGCTCGACCTGAATGCGGGCGTTGACTTCGATGAAGTAGATCTCGCCGCGCAGCACGTCGTAGAGGAACTCGGCTGTGCCCGCGTTGCGGTAGTTCACGCTCTTCGCCAGATTGACGGCCGCGCTGTGGAGTTGGGCGCGCAAGGCATCGGGCATTGCCACGCAGGGCGCTTCCTCGATCACCTTCTGGTAGCGGCGCTGCACCGAACAATCGCGTTCGCCGAAGTGGATCACTTCGCCCTGCCCGTCGCCCATCAGTTGCACTTCGACGTGGCGCGCTTCGGGCACGAAGCGTTCCATGAACAACGTGCCATCGTTGAACGCTGCGAGCGCTTCGGCGCTGGCGGTGTGGAACCCGGCTTCGACTTCGGACGGTCCACGCACGATCACCATGCCGCGCCCGCCGCCGCCCGCCGCAGCCTTGAGCAGCACCGGATAACCGATTGCATCCGCAATGCGGCGCGCATCGGCGGCAGAAGCAATCTCGCCGCTGCCGGGAACCAGCGGCACACCGGCGGCAGCGGCCATTTCGCGCGCGCGCAGCTTGTCGCCCAGCGCCTCGATCATGTCCGCTTCCGGCCCGACGAAGGTGATGCCGTGCTCGCTGCAGAGCCGCGCCAATTCGGCACGTTCGGAAAGAAATCCATAACCCGGATGGAGCGCATCGCAGCCGCTGGCCTTGGCGGCCTGCACCACCAGCCGGGCATCGAGATAGCTTTTTGCGGCGGGGCCAGGGCCGAGCACGAGCTTGCGGTCAGCCAGCCGGGCGGCGGCTCCTTCGCGGTCGGCATCGGAGACGCCAATCACCGTTTCAAGGTTCAGCGCCTGCGCGGCGCGCAGCACGCGGAGCGCAATTTCGCCGCGATTGGCAATGAACAGGCGCGAAATGGCCATGGCGGTCAGCGCGGCCGGATCGCGAAGAGCGGCTGGCCCGCCTCGACCAATTCGCCGTCCTTCGCCAGGATCGCCTCGACAGTGCCCGCCACCCCGGCGCGCACGGCAGTGAACAGCTTCATCACCTCGACCAGACAGACTTCAGTTTCGGCTTCGACCACGGCGCCCAGCTCGACATAAGCGGGCGAACCCGGCTTGGGCGCGCGGTAGAACGTTCCGAGATAGGGCGCGACGACGAGGCTGGTGCCTTCGGGTGCGGCGGAAGCAACAGTAGGAGCGGCCTGCTTTGGAGCCGGAGCCGATGCTGGTGCGGAAGGAGCCGCAACCGGCGCGGGAGCAGCGCCCACAACGACCTTTGCGCCATCCAGTCCGGCCGCGTCCGCATCCTGCGAGAGATAGATCTCAACTCCTCCCGCGCGCGCATGGAGTTCGCGCAGGCCCGACTGGCGGAAATCCTCGACCAGCTTTTCAAGATCGCTCAGGGGATCAGGCACCTTCATGTCCGTGTACTCCGGATTGCTTCGATATCGGCTTGGGTCAGCCCGACGCCCTTGCCTTCGAGCGGCGAACCGGCCTGCTCGAGACGGTAGAGCTGGGCGACCCGTGCATCGCCGGGATGGAATTTCGCGGTAGTGTCGCAAACGAAGCGCAGGCCATCGGCCATCTGGGCGGGCCGGAAGGCGGCTGCGCGCGCGTTGAACTCGGCCAGCGACAGGCGACCAACGGTGGTGGTGTAAACGTCCTGCTTGTCCTTGAAGACGCTGCTGCCCTTGGGGATCGGGCCCAGTGTCGGCGCTGCCCCTTCGCGGTCGAGCACCGAATAGGGCACTTGCGTGATGTAGCGCGCCGCCTTGTTGTTGTGCTGCATCATCACATAGGAATTGAGCTGCTGGCTCGGCAACGAGATCAGTCCGACGAGTTCGCCAAGGAAATCGCGGCCAAACTCGTCGTTGAACAGGCTGCGAAAGCGGTTGGCGCGCGGGTCAATGGTCATCCAGTCATCGTGATCGTAGACCCCGGCGAGGTGCGCGAAGTCCTTGGCCATCGAGAAATAGACGAGCGCGCCTGCGTCCATCATTTCATCGCGCGACCAGCCGGCCATGCGCTTCCACAAGGCGACAGTGGCTTTGCGGATACGTTCGGTCAGGTCCTCGAAGGTGTCCGCCAGTTCTTCGGCGCTGCCCATGCCGACCGGGATGTAGCCGTCCGACAGCGCATCGGAGGTGTAGAGGCCGACGCCAGTCAGCTTGTCCGAGGTGAATTCGGGGCGCGATTCGAAGCTGCCCCAATCGTCCATCAGATAGAAATGGCAGCCGGTGGCTTCCATCGTGACGGTGAGATTGCTGAACGGGATGTCCGCCGCAACGCCATCGAGCCAGGGATAATCGCCTTCTGCCAGATCGGAGAAGTCGCGGATGATCATCTCGCGGTCTTCGCCGACGCGGTAGGGGCCGGAATTGTTGAGCGCGCAGCGGCTCTCGCATGAGACGAGGAAGCCGTACTGCGAGACGCATGCGAGGAAGGTCTGCGCCGCCGTATTGAGGCGCTCACCGGGGCCGCAGCGGTGCAGTTCGGCGTGGAAGCGCTGGATGCGGCGTTCGGGGAGGAGCTGCACGCGCTGGCCGAATTCGCGGGCGTTGAGGTGCCCGTCCTCGCGCTGCTGCGCCAGCTTGAAACGGCGCCAGAAGTCCATGACATAAACGATGTCGTCCGCCGCATCCTCGGCACTCAGCAGGCCGAAGTTGATCAGCATTTCGCGGCCGAGCAGATAGAACGTGGGGAACGCCCAGCCCGTGAGGTTGCCGAGCTTGCCACCTGCGGCGCGCGAACGGTCACCCAGTTCCTCCGCCTTCATGCGGGTTTCGATTTTCCGGAGCAGTTCCGGATAGCGGTAGAACGCGCAGAGGTATGAGAGCAGCATGTACGACGGGACGGGGAACAGCTTCGATTCCTGCACCGTCCGCGTAACGCAGAGCCAGTACGTGTCATCGCCGATCGACTGGATCGCGTTGTTTGCCTGCAGCAGCGGCACGTAACCGGGCATCATCCCATCCTTCTCTAATTTTGCCCTTGTGGCGCACGGTGATCTCATCTGTCAATATCGTCCTACGATTTTGACAGACCAAACTCGATCAGCCTGCATCGGGCTCGCAGGCGAGCTTAGTCCACCCGCGCCCTGCAGGGGCATGACTGGTTTCCGTCCCTTCCGGTCTGGCCGGTTGCGGGCAAGGTGCCATTGGCGGCACGGGTTCTGCCGCCGGGAGAGGTTTGCGATGCGCGATGTCACGGAGCAGCTGCTGGGCGGCTACCTGGCGGAAAAGATGCCCGATTGGCGGGACATCACGATCACCGGCCTGCACCGGCTGCCGATGGGCGCCTCGCGCGAGACCTTCCGCTTTGATCTGGCTTACAGCGACGCAAGCGGGCCGCAGGCGCTGCGCGTGATCCTGCGGCGCGATCCGCCGGCGTCCAACGTCGACAGCGACCGACGGCACGAATTCGAAGCCTACCGCGCCATCTATGGCCACGGCATCCCGGTGCCGAAAATGCTGCTGCTGGAAGAGGATGCGAGCCACTTCGACGGCGCGATCTCTCTCGCCGAAGACCTGCGCGGCTATCACAACAGCGAATACCAGTTTCAAGACCCGGCCTGGGCCGAGAAACTGCCGCATATTGCGCAGCAGATGTGGAGCACGATGGGCCGCCTCGCCGCCGTGCCAGTGGAGGACCTCGACCTTTCCTTCACCCGCCCCGCCACGCGCGAGAACACCGCACAGCAGGAACTCGACTACTGGGTGGATAGCCTCGACAAGCACGACGTCGGGCCGGAGCCAATCATCCGCGCCGCAATCCGCAAGCTGCGGCGCTGGCAGCCGGTGGCGCAGAAGCTGGCGCTGGTGCACGGCGACTTCCGCGCCGGCAATTTCCTCTATGACGACGGCGGCAACCTCGTCGCCGTGCTCGATTGGGAAATGGCGCACTGCGGCGATCCGCTGGAAGACCTCGCGTGGTCGATGACCCGCGTGTTTTCGTTCGGCAAGAATGACTTGCGCTCCGGCCTTGCGCGCCGCGAAGACGCCATCCGCATCTGGGAGGAAGCGAGCGGGCTGACCGCCGATCCGGACGCGCTGGCGTGGTGGGAGCTGTTCATCTGCGTCAAGGCGCAGGCGATCTGGAATGCCTCGGCGCATGTGTGGATGACGGGGCAAGGCCGCGAGATCATCCATGCTTATGCCGCCTGGTGGCTGCGCAATGCGCAAGACAAGTCCGCTCTCGAACTGATGGGGAAGCTGTGAAACCCGACATCCCTCTCGCATTGGGCGAGCTCGCAAACCGCCTGCGCACCGATCTGCTGGCCGAACTGACCGGCTTTCGCGCCAATGTCGCCGCGATGGGCGCGGCCATGCTGGATATGGTCGCGCAGGAATGGGACGGCGCTGCCGCCCGCCTCGTGAACGAGAACCGCGCCTTCCGCGGGCTTCTGGAGCGGGGCGCCAGCCTTTATGCCGGTACTGCGCCGGGCGGCGATGACGCAGACTTGCGCATTTCCGCGCTGACGGCGGAAAATGATCGGCTGCGCGGCCTGATGACCGATCTGATGGCACAGTTGGAGGACGATACCGCAGCCGCCGCACAGGCTCTGCTCGCCGAAATCTGGACTGTGCTGGCCGAAACCGTCGCCAGCCGCCAGATCGCCTCCGCCAACTTCTGAAAGGAGCGGCCCCGCCGGATGGCGGGGCCTGCGCTCAGCCCGCAAACCCCGGCTTGACCAGTGCCTTGATCGCGCTCGTCCCGCCGGTCAACGCGGCGAAGGCACCATCGATCCCGGCGAGGTCCACGCGCGTCGTCACCAGCGGTGCGAGCCGGTCCGGATTGTCCACGATCATGCGGAACGCATCGGCGAATTCCTTGCCCGAATAGGCGAACACGAACTTGAGCGTGATGCCCTTCTGGATGAGGAACGCGGGCTCCAGCCCATCGAGCTCCATGCAGACGCCAACCACCACTATCGTCGCGCCCACGGGAGCCTGCTGCGCCAGTGCCATGAGCATGCCCGGCTTGCCGACACATTCGAACAGCACCGCACGGCTGCGCTTGCGCAGCGCGGGATCGACCGCCATCGCGGCGGAGATGCCTTGCGGCAGGCCGAGATCATCCCACCACGCGCCGGTGCCGCTTTCGGGCATGGCGACGGCGTCTGCGCCCATCGCTTCAGCCATCTTTGCCCGCGCCGGATTGGGCTCGACCGCCAGCACCGGCCCCAGCCCCAGCGCCTTGAGCCGGGCAATCACGAACAGGCCAACGGGGCCGCAGCCGAACACCGCGCAGGCGCTATCGGCATCCACGCCGCCTTCGGCCACCGCATGCACCGCCACCGCCAGCGGCTCGGTGAGCGCGGCGATATCGGTGGGCACTTCATCGGGCACCGTGATGCTGGCGGCGTCCGATACCAGCATGCGTTCGGCAAAGGCGCCGGGATAGGAATTGGAATAGCCGAGCAGCACGAGCCCCTCCGGCCCGGTCAGGAACGGGAGCGAGACGATGCGCTCGCCCGCCTTGCGGCCGCCACCGGTTTCCAGCACTTCGGCGCAGAATTCATGGCCCATGACGACCGGCTTTGTCGGATCCATGAACCCGCGAAAGCCAGCGCGGTGGAGCAGGTTGCACAAGTTGTCGGCATGATCCTTGGCGTGAAGATCACTGCCGCAGATGCCGCAAGCGAGCGGCCGCACCACGATTTCGCCCGCGCGCGGGGTCGGCTCCGGCACATCCTCAATCGTCAGTGCGCCATCATACAGTACCGCCGCCTTCATCGCTGTTCTCCCGCGAAACTTTGGGCACAAGAGTGGGCGCTCGGCACGATGGCCGAAACGGACAGGTTTCCGCTAACGCGGGGCGCCCGGCTCAGTGCATCTGGCGGGAAATACGGGCGACGAGCGCGGCGCGGCTGTGGATGCCGAGCTTGCGGTACATGCGGCGCAAGTGGTTCTCGACCGTGAATTCCGACAGCGCGAGCTGATAGGCGACCTGCTTGTTCTGCTTGCCCTCGCAGATCAGCGCCGCGATCTGGCTTTCGCGGGGCGAGAGGACGATGTCGGCACAGGCCCCGCCCGCGCGCGAACCGCCCGGCAGCATGTCGCGCGCACTGGGCAGCACCGAATGAAGGGCCATCTGCCCCATCGGCTGCGTGAGAATGTCCTCAAGCAGGGAATCGACCACGAAGTTGGCAAGGTCATGCAGGCGGTTTTCGAGCAGGTTCTGCGCCACCTGCGAAGGGCTCCCGGCGCGGCGCAGACAATGCGTGCCGATGATCAGCGACAGACGCGAGGTCACCCGCATGGTGAGCGCACCCACCACATCGATATCGTGCTGGGCCAGGAACGAGCGGTAATCGCCGGCATGGTCGGCAAGGGCATCGATGCGCGGATCGCCCCAGCGAATGAATTCGGCAATCCGCCCGCTGGAACGCGCGAAGGGATCGGCCTTGAACACGCCGCCCGCCGCATAGATATGCTGCGCCTGTTCGCTGACGTTGCAATGGTGGACGTAGGACAGACGCCCATCCCCGCCATCGGTTTCGACAAAGAACACGGATGCCGTGTCCAGCCGGCAATCGGCGACGATCTGGTCGGTCAATCCGGCGATATCGCGTACCGCGTACATCAGCTCTCCCTCCGCGCCGTCCCGATTCCATAGGGCGATCACTCCGTGCGCAATCATATTCGTACGCGCGATTTCGTCAAACAATTACATCGTACAATCTGGCGCTACATTCGCGGCCGTTTTCCGCAGCGGCGATGGACTGACAGGAACCCGTCAGTCGCCCCTGCCCCGGCATTGTGGAATGCCGCTTGCCCAGCTGGAACACGAACGGGAGAGCAAGTCCATGAAAGTCCTCGTCATGGGTGGCAATCGCTATATCGGTTTGCAGCTTGTCCACGAACTTGTGGAGCAAGGGCACGAGGTGACTGTGCTCAACAGCCACGAGGCGCCGCTGCCCCCCGGCGTAACGCGCCTGCATGGCAAGCGGCACGAGCCCGGCACGCTGGAACGGCTGCTCACGCCGCTGCAGGATAGCTTCGACGCGGTGTTCGATAACACGTCCTACACGCCCGAGCACCTCGAACCGATGATCGCGCTGTTTCGCGGGCGGGTGCAGCACTTCGTGTTCACCAGTTCGATTGCCGTCTACGAAATGGCGGCTGCCCAGCCGGTCGAGGAAACTGCCGCGCTGGGACGGGATGCCGCAACCGCGCTCTACGGCGCCTATGCTGCGGCCAAGGTGGCCTGCGAGGAGCGCCTTGCGGCCGAACATGCGGCGAGCGGCTTCCCCGTCACCACCTTGCGCGTCGCCCATACCTGCGGGCCGATGAGCCCGGCGGTAACGCGCGAGCCGGGCACGTTCCGGCGGCTGGAACTGGGCCGCCCGCTGCTGATCGCGGGCAAGACCGAGGCGATGGTCCATGTGGTCCACACGCGCGATGCGGCGCGGGCGATGGTGGCGGTGCTGGGCAAGCCGCAGGCCATCGGGCAGGTCTATAACGTGGCGGGGAAGCAGTTTTCCAGCATCGTCAACTACTTGCGCCTGATGGCGGGCGCAGTGGGCGTGGAGCCTGAAATCGTGTTGATGCCGGACGACCTGCCCGCGCACATGCGCTCGCCCATCGTGCACTGGCTGGAGGCGAGCCGAGGAAGCATGGTGTTCTCGATCGAGCGCGCGCGGGCCGAGCTTGGCTGGGAGCCCAAGTTCTCGCTCGCCGAGGGGCTGGAAGATTCCTACGCGTGGTTCTGCGAAGGGGGCCGCGAAAAATACGAGTACGACTTTGCGGGGGATGAGGAGATACTGGCCGAAATCGCCCGTCGTGGTGGTGTGCAACAGGCGGACGGCCCTTCTCGGACCGTCCTGCGCAGCCAGCTCAATTCGCTGAAAGACCTTTGATTACGTTGGATCGAGGAAGCCGGTCAGCCCGTAACCGTCGTGCGGGCCGACGATGTATTGCTCGAGCGCGCCGACGCCGACCTTGTCGCCGCAAGTCACCCGCACGACCTGCTGCATGTGCATGAACTGCGGCGCGTTGAGGTCAATCTCGTTGATATTCCAGCTTTCCAGCGTCCAGGCTTCCTTGCCCTTGTAGAAGCCGTGGCCCCATTCGGGGTGGTTATAGCCGGTGCCGTACATGTGGTAGCGCAGCAGCGGTTCGAGCACGAAGGTCTCGGTGCGCCCATCGGGATAGGTCGTGTCGATCTCGGCGCGCTTGATGAGGCGGCTGCCCTTGGTGAATTCGATCCGGTGCGGTCCGCAGATCGCTTCGGCGACCTGCGCCTCATCGACCACATCGAAATCGCTGCCGACCGGGAAGGTCTTGAAGACTTGCGCGAATTCCTTCCAGCGCTTGCCGTTCTCGTATTCGTGCTGGCCCCAGTGGGTGCAGCGGTCTTCCCAGTGGATCGGCGCCCAGAGCCAGAACATCTGGGTCGGGATATCGCGCGAGACGCCGCGTTCGGGCTCGCCCGTCCAGCGCCAGCCCCATGAGCGGTCCTTGGTGCCGTAGGTCGTCTTCGGGCTGATCTCGGTGCGCACGCCGCCCACTTCGATCCAGCCTTCCCAGCGGCCGAACTGGCTGAAGCGCTTCATCTGCGCGACGGTGCGGACGCCCTGCATCATCTTGTCCGCCGGTTCCTCGTGCGCGACGGTCGTCGCGTGGAACACGAGGTTGCAGGAAAAGCCGGTGTCGTTGGGCTCGACCACGATGTTCATGGTCTTCATCGGATCGACGATGTCGTGCCGCATCGGCCCGGCGAACAGCTGCGTGCGGTCGCCCGTCAGGTGGCGCGAGGCGCGGAAGCTGTGCTGCGTGCCATCCTTGCGGACGATCGAGACGGCGCCGTCCATGACCTCGCGGTTGGGATAGGCGGCGAAGGCGACGCCGATGTAGAATTCTCCATCGAAATCATAGCCGTTGTACCAATAGCGCGCATACATGTTGCGCTCGCTTGAGGCCATGTAGCTCAGCGGCTCGGCAGTCTGGTGGACCGGATAATCGTCCATCTTGATCAACATGCGCTCTCTCCAGCGTGGTTTTTCCGTGGGCGGACCCTTCCGCATGCTTGCGCTTCTGGCGGCACGGCTTGGCCGGCCCAAGCGACGGAAACCCGTCCATTTACCCGGCGAGGCCCAGACCGGAAAAAGGCCAGAAGGACGAATGGGAGAGCGCGAGGGTGGAACGTTTTGCAGGCAAGGTTGCCATCGTTACCGGCGGTGCTTCGGGCATCGGCGAGGCGACGGTGCGCCGCCTGCACGGCGATGGCGCCACCGTCGTCGTCTGCGATATTCGCGGTGAGGCGATCGACCGGCTGATCGGCGAGATCGGACCTGACCGCGTGCACGGCCATGTGGTCGACATGATGGACCTCGGCGCGGTCGAGGCGATGATCGCCGCGCTTGCCGCACATTTCGGGCGGATCGACATTCTGGTGAACAATGCCGGCATGGGCTCGTTCGGGCGCGTGACCGACATCGACCTGGCGCACTGGCGCGAGGTGATGACCATCGACGTCGACGCGGTATTCATCGCCTGCCGCACGGCCATGCCGCACCTTGCAAGAAGCGGCGACTCCATCGTCAATGTCGCCTCGGTCGCGGGCATGCTCGGCGACCACAGCTTCGCCGCCTACAGCGCCGCCAAGGCCGCGGTGATCAACCTCACGCGCTCGATGGCGGTCGACCATGCCCCCGAAGTGCGCGTCAATTGCGTAAGCCCCGGTCTCACCGCGACGCCGCTGGCCGTGGGGCTGACCGGCAACCCGGAGATCATGACCGGCTACGGCGAATGCATCATGCTCGGCAGACCCGCCGCGCCCGCCGAAGTGGCAGCCGGGATCGCGTTCCTCGCCTCTCCGGATGCCAGTTATATCACCGGGCATAACCTGGTGATCGACGGCGGGATGACGGCCCACACCGGGCAGCCCAACTTCACGCGCATCCTCGCCGGACAGAGCCATCTGGACCACGCCGAAACGGCCATCCGCCGGTGATGCGCGTTGGTTTTCAAGCACATGCGTTTGGCAGGCCCCGCGCCGAGAGCGGACATCTGCCGGGTCCACATCACCGGGCATTTCATCGGGACTGCCGATGGATTCACGCCCAAAGCCGATTGGATAAATCCGCTGCTGCACCGCAAGTACGGATCGAATCCGAATACGAATGGGAGGCTCTGCACCTGCGCCTGCACGGCGGAGGAGGCTTGCAGACGCCTGCCGGAACAACCTCGAAAACAAACTATGGGAGGCGATAGAGTGGCAAATCTGAAATTCCTGTCCGGGGTCTGCCTGGCATCAATGCTGGTGGCAGGCATGAGCAGCGCAGCGCACGCAGAGGCGGCTGAAGTCCAGCCTGCCGCATCGCCGGCCACCACCGACACCAGCGGCGATATCGTCGTGACGGCGCAGCGCCGCTCGGAATCGATCCTCAAGGTTCCGATCTCGGTCTCGACCCTTTCGCAGGACGACCTGCGCGCCCGCGGCATCACCAATGCGATCTCGCTCGCGGCGCAAGTGCCTTCGCTGCAGGTGAACAGCCCCTACGGCGATTCCATGCCGAACTTCACGCTGCGCGGCATCGGTGTCGGCAACGAACACAACTTCAACCAGGCCTCGCCGATCGGCGTCTACACTGATGACGCCTATATCTCGGCCCGCGCAGTGCAAGGCCTTGGCATGTTCGACCTCGAGCGCATCGAAGTGCTCGCCGGTCCGCAGGGCACGCTCTATGGCCGCAACACCACTGGCGGCGCGATCAACTTCATCTCGCGCAAGCCCAGCCTTTCCGGCAGCAACGGCTATGTCGACGTGGGCTACGCCCGGTTCAACACCTTCTCGGCAGATGGCGCGGTTGAAACCACGCTGTCCGAAGGCAAGGCTGGCCTGCGCGTTTCATTCAACTATGCCCGCGGCGATGGCTACATCAGGAACCGCGCGCTCGAACAGCCGGCTGCCAGCTCGACCAACACGATCGCCGGACGCGCGATCCTTCGCCTGATGCCCACCGAAAAGCTCGACATCACGATCAAGGCCTCGATCGGCAAGTCCGACCCGACCCAGGCGGGCATTTTCAATCAGGGCACCGGCCCCAATGGCGAAAGCCCGCTGCAGGGCACCAGCCGCGCGGCCAAGGGCCTGTCGTTCTTCGAGACGGACAGCCCGCGCCTTGGCCGGTCCTATGTCTATACCTACGGCGCCCAGCTCAACATCAAGTATCAGCTGTCCGACACGGTATCGCTGTTCTCGCTGACCTCGTTTGACCGCGCGAACCAGAACTTCACGCAGGAAGGCACCGGCCTTGAGGCAGCGACGGCCTTCACCCAGCTGCTCGATACCTCGTACGGCAACCGCTTCAAGATGTTCAATCAGGAGCTGCGCGCCAGCTACACGGGCGACACCACGAAGCTGCAGGTCGGCGGCTACTACGGCTACGACAAGATCAATTCGGACAGCTACTACTGGCTCGTCAACGGCGCGTCGAACATCCACCAGCTCTATGATCAGACCCGCCGCTCCAGCGCGATCTTCGCACAGGGCGACCAGAAGTTCGGCCATGTCAACGTGACGCTCGGCCTGCGGTATACGTGGGACAAGCTGAAGTACGACAACTACGCCTCGTACCTCGGGCCGGCCGCGCTCAACAACGGCACGCGTGACACTTCGGTGTTCCCGTTCGACCAGTCGCCGCTCTACTTCCTCGGCTCCTATAATTCAGCCACCGGCCGCTACACGTCAGGCCCGGCGATCAGGAAGGACAGCCAGGCGCTCACGGCGCGCGCGGCGATCAACTACACCTTCGACGGCGGCCAGATCGTCTACGCCAGCTACAGCCGCGGTTATCGCGGGGCCTCGCTGTGCGGCCAGTGCTTCACCGGGCCGATCACCACGACCGAACCGGAGAAGGTCAACGCCTACGAAATCGGTGCGAAGGGCAAGTTCTTCGACAACATGCTCAGCGTCTCGGTCGCTGCGTTCCTGATGAAGTACAAGAACCAGCAGATCAACGAGGTCAACGGCGCCAACACCATCCTCGAGAACGTCAACTCCGCCGAAATCAAGGGCTTCGAGTTTGACTTCACGCTGCGTCCGATGAGCGGCCTGCGCTTCTCGGTCAACGGCTCGGTGCTGGATCCGAAGTACAAGGACGGCAAGCTGCTGTTCGGCGATATCTCAGGCTTCCAGATGGCCTATGCGCCGAAGTTCCAGGCGAGCGGGCAGATGGATTGGCAGTTTGCCAAGGCAGGTGCCGGCACGTTCTCGTTCTCGCCCTCGATCGTCTACACAAGCAAGGTCTACTACTCGCCCTACGAGAACACCAACAACCAGCAGTTCCTGCATCAGGACGCGTTCGCCAAGGTCAACGCGCAACTGAGCTACGATACCGAGCGCTACTCGGTGCGGGCCTGGGTGAAGAACGCCTTCAATGCCAAGACCTTCGCTGATGGTCTCGATCTGACTGGCGCCTTCGGTTACGTCTACCTGATCCAGTCGCCGCCGCGCACGTTCGGAGCAAGCTTCGGCTACCGCTTCTGACGCACGCACGGGGCACGGCCCTGCAAAAAACCCCGGCTGGCCCGCGCTAGCCGGGGTTTCCTGTTGCTGGCGGGCAGGACTTGCGCGGGACTTGCGCGTGACTTGCTCTGGGTGAACAGTGGCGTAGGTTGCATGCAACGGGCCGTGGCAAGCCGGCCTACGGGAGCGAGGGGATGTTTCACGTTGACCTGAAGCTGCTGCGCAGTTTCGCCGCAGTCGCCCGCGAATGCTCGGTCACGCGCGCGGCGGAAACGCTGCACCTCACGCAGCCGACCGTATCCGGACAGATCAAGGAGCTCGAAGCCTCGCTTGGCTTTGCCGTGTTCGAGCGCACCACGCGCCAGCTTTCACTGACCGAGGAAGGCAAGCAATTGCTGCCGCTGGTGCAGGATCTGCTGGGTCAGGCCTCGGCCATCCGCGAGATGGCCGAGCGGATGGCCGAGCAGATGAAGCGCCGCTTCCGCCTCGGCGCGGCGATGTACACGATGGATCTGGCCGACAGGATCGACATGCTGGACGCCTTTGCGGCCGCACGGCCCGAGATCCGCCTGACCATCGACAACCGCCTGCAGACCGATCAGGTGCGCGAACTCCTGTCCGGGCGGCTCGATGCAGCGCTGCTGCTGGGCATTCCGGTCGACATGGCGCCGGCAGAGTTCCTTGGCGACTTGCGCCCGGGCGAGATCGCCAACGAAGTGGTGTTCCCCCAGACGCTGGAGCGGGTGACGCTGCGCCGCCAGCCGATCGGACTGCTGGTGCCGGAGCATTCGGACCTCGCCGCCGCAGACGTCATCGATCCGTCGCAGCTTGCGGGGATCACCATCGCCATGCTGAGCGCCGAGCACGGCGAGCGCTTCGTCAATCCGATCGCCAACTTCCTGCTGAGCTTCGGCGCCAAGCCGCTGGTCTCGGCGGAAGGCAATGCGATGGCGGTGGAACGCTACGCCTTGCGCCATGGCATTCCCGCGCTCGGCATCAATTGGTTCCCCAACCTGCCCGGCATGGTGCAGCGGCCGGTGGCGGGCATGGACTTCCATATGGACCTCTCGCTTGTCCTCGGCACCGCGCCCAATACCGCCGCGCGCCGCTTCTTCGAATTCGTGCGGCAATGGCAGGCGGACCGCTGCGGAATTGCCTTCCCTGCGGCCAAGACAAGGCGCCAGGCCGCCGCCTGAGGCATTCATCGAAACTGCCGATGATTGCTCCTGAAAGCGCGATTGGACCCTTCTCCCGCCGATGTTCACAACGGCGCCGCCGGGAGAAGGAGACAGGTGCGTGGCGATCACATTGCAGGACGATATCGACGAAGTGATTGTCGACCCCCGGACCTATGGGGACGAACACGCCTATCACCGCGCCTTTGCCCTGCTGCGCGCGCATGATCCGGTGCACTGGACGGCCCCTCGCGACTACCGGCCGTTCTGGGCCGTCACCCGCCATGCCGACATCATGGCGGTCGAGGCCAACCCGCAGAACTTCCTCAACGATCCGCGCCAGTTTCTCGTCACGATCAAGGACGAGGACATGCTGCTTGAAACGACCGGAAGCCGCAATTTCGCGCGCAATCTGGTGGCGATGGACGATCCCGACCACCGCGCCTACCGCGCGCTGACCTCGGCGTGGTTCGGCGCGAAGAGCGTGCGGTCGCTCGAAGACGAGATCACGAAGCTCGCGCGCGAGACTGTGGACCGCATGCTTGCCTCGGGTGACAGCTGCGACTTCGCGCAGGAAATCGCCGCATGGTATCCGCTGCGCACGATCATGATCGTGCTGGGCGTTCCGGCCGAGGACGAACCGCTGATGCTGCGCCTGTCGCAGAAACTGTTCGGCAGCACCGACAGCGAAACCGGCGGCGGCGAGGCGATGACTTCGATGGTCGAGGCGTTCGAGGCGTTCAACGCCTACTTCGACGGGATCACGCAGGACCGCCGCAGCAACCCGCGCAACGACGTCGCCACGATCCTCGCCAACGCGACCATCGACGGTGAACCCATCGGCGACAAGGAACGCAACGCCTATTACCTGATCGTCGCCGCAGCCGGCCATGACACCACCAGCTCGGCCATTTCCGGCGGGCTGCTCGCCCTCCTGCAGAACCCTGCGGAGATGGCCAAGCTGCGCGCCGATCCGGAGCTTATCGGCAATGCGGTGGAGGAATTCATCCGCTGGACCTCACCGGTGAAGCACTTCTTCCGCACCGCCGTGGCTGATTGCACGGTGGGCGGCAAGGCGATCAAGGCCGGGGATTCGCTGATGATGTGCTACCCCTCAGGCAACCGCGACGAGGCGGTGTTCGAGGCGCCATTCGACTTCCGGGTCGACCGCAACGATGCGCGCAAGCACATCGCCTTCGGCTATGGCCCGCACTTGTGCCTTGGCAACATGCTCGCCAAGCTGGAGATGCGCATCCTGTTCAAGGAATTGCTGGGCCGCACCACCGACATCCGCCTTGCAGGCGCGCCTGCCTGGGTGGAGGCGAACTTTGTCTCAGGCCTGAAGCGGCTGCCGATCAGCTTCTCCGTCCGGAGCTGAAGCGCGCGGCCTGGCGGATCAGGTCGCCTGGTGATCCAGTCGCCCGGCGCCGCCCATGGCAGGGTCCGTGAACGAGGGGGCTTCCGACGCGGCATGGCCGGCGATGCGCAGGGTTTGATCCGGTGCGGTTAGCGTGCGGTCGTACCAGCCGTGGCTGGCAGAAAGATCGAGCGCAGTCTCGCGCACTTCCCCCGCTCGCAGCGCAAGCTCCATCGCTGGCGCGCCATAGGCGCTGTCGGCGACGCTGAGCGTGAGCGGTGCTGCCGTCAGGTTGGCCACGCGCAGGATGGTGCGGCCCATGCGGCCGCACAGGACGCTCGCGGAAAACAGCACGCCGTTCCCGCCAAGTCGGCGATGGAAGCCATCGGGGCCGATCACGAAGAGATCGCGCGCCGCGCCCGCTACCGGCAGCGGATGGACGAGTTCGGCCCCCGCGCCGACGGTGTAGCGCCACGGCCCTTCCGACAGCTGCGCCGTATCATAGACATGGAACACCGCCGCGCGAGACCGCGAGCGGTTGATGAACGCGAGGCTGGGCGCCCCGTCTGCGACACGGATGGCCGCATCCAGCATGTAGGGCGTCGCGCGGCGGCGGCGCAGGCCCTGCTCCTGCACGGGCGCGGTGGCAGCAGCGGGCAGCGGCGGGGGGACTTCCTCCAGCCGCGACGCGCGCTTCGAAACATCGGTGGTGACGGGCAGGCTGGCAACGAACGAGACCGTATCGGGCGCGGAAAAATCGAAGCACGACGTGAGATCGCCGCACACCGCGCGGCGCCAGTCGCTGATGTTCGGCTCCCGCACGCCAAAGCGCGCCTCGAGGAAGCGCAGCACGCTGGTGTGGTCGAACACTTCGGACGCGACATAGCCGCCCTTGCTCCATGGCGAGACGACATACATCGGCACGCGCATGCCAAGGCCATAGGGGCGGCCGAGGTAGGCACTGTCCTCTTCGCCGCGGCTGTGCGCGTGATATTCGTCATCAGCCGGCACCGTCGTGGCGCCTAGCTGACGCGCGCCGCTGCGCGCGGGCGGCGCGGGCGGCGGCACGTGGTCGAACAGGCCGTCGTTCTCATCGAAATTGATCAGCAGCACCGTGCGTGCCCAGACATCGGGATTGGCGGTCAGCGCGTCGAGAACTTGCGCGGTATAGTCCGCCCCCTGCAGCGGCGTCGAAGCGCCCGGATGCTCCGACATCGCAGCGGGTGCGACGATCCACGAGACTTGGGGGAGCTTCCCGTCCTTCACGTCCTGCCGGAGATCGGCGAGCGAGCGGGTCGCCACGGTGCGCCGCGCGAGCAGCGCTTCGGCTTCGCTCGCCGCCGGTCGGCTCGCCTCACGGTAGCGGCGGAAGCCCACCAGCGGATTGTCCGAGAAGTTGTCGGCCATGTCCTGATAGACCTGGAAGCTGATCCCGGCGGCCATCAGCCGTTCGGGGTACGTCGTCCAGAGATAGCCGCCATGGCCTGCCGGATCGACGCCGAGCGTGTCGTAATCGTTGTTGATGACCGGGCCATTCCCCCGCGCGAGCGGATCGTGCGTTCCGGTCCAGATATAGAGCCGATTGGGATTGGTGCACAGGTGCATCGCGCAGTGGTAGGCGTCGCAGATCGTGAAGGCATCGGCCAGCGCATACTGGAACGGCAGGTCCTCACGCGTGAAGTGCTGCATGGCGTGGTTGCGCTTGGACCGGGGCCAGGCACCCATGCGGCCATTGTCCCAGGCGGCCTGGCTGTCGGTGAAGCCATGCGGCGTGCCGAGCGGGCGATAGAGGCGGAAGTCGGCCGTTGTATCGAGGCGGAACGGCGCGATCAGCGCGGGCGATGCGCCGGGAAACTCGTTGGGCTGGACGAGCACGGTGCGGTTCGGCGCGCCCGGCAGCGGCGGGGCAGGCACGGCAAAGCGATCACCATAACCCCGCACCCCGCGCATCGTGCCGAAGTAGTGATCGAACGAACGGTTTTCCTGCGTGAGGATCACCACGTGGGCGACATCCTGCAGCGTGCCAGTGCGGTGGTGGCCGGGAATATCGAGCGCTCGGGCAATGGCGGGGGTATAGGCTGCGGCAGCACCGGCTCCGGCCGCCATGGCGCGGATGAAGCTGCGCCGATCCTGAACCATCACCACGTGCCGATCTCCTCTGCGTGATTATCCCGTCTCGGAAATGTGGCCTAGACCAGTCATGTGGCGAACAAGTGACGGAGTGTGGGGAATGAGCCGAAAGCGCGGGTTTGCCCTTTGTGCCACGGTGCTGGTAGCCGCCGCGCTGGGCGGCGCGTCCCCTGCCCCGCAATGCGACCTTGCCGCGACGGATGTGGCCGCAGCAGGCCTGGCGAGGCAGACAGCGGGCGCCGCCACCTTGTGCAATTCGCTGCGCATGGGAAAGCGCTGCAGCGACCGTCCGGTCGAGATCGCGCAAGGGACCGGTGACGGCTATCTCTCTGCGGCAGAGACGCCGGATGGTCTGGCCATTCTGCCCCCGCCGCCCGCTGCGGGCAGCCCAGCCCACCGTGCAGACCGCGCGATCTTTGCGCAGACCCGCCGCCTCAAGGGCACGGCGCGCTGGGCCTTGGCGACAAGGGATGTCGACTCGGACGCCTTTGGCCATTTCGCCTGCGCAATCGGCATGCAACTGAGCGCGCAGACCGCCCCCCTCACGGCGCGGCTGCTGGACCGCGCAAGCACGGCGGGCGTGGTCGATCCGGTGAAACGCTTCTACCGCGTACGCCGGCCCTACCTCGGCACACGCGCGCCGATCTGCCAGCCGCGCACGCGCCATCTGGCGGAAAACGGCGATTATCCTTCGGGCCACGCCGCCGGGGGTTGGATGGAAGCGCTGATTCTCGCCGAACTTGTGCCCGACCGCGCGACCGAAATTCTCGCCCGCGGCCGCGCCTTTGGCGAAAGCAGGGTGATCTGCGGCGTCCACAGCATGAGCGCGGTGCAGGCTGGATGGCTCACAGGCGCCGCCACCACAGCCGCCTTGCACGGATCGGCCAGTTTTCGCGCCGATCTCGATGCGGCCCGCGCCGAACTGGCCCGGATCAGCAGCAGCGCACCCGCGCCGGATGCGACGATGTGCAAGGTGGAGCGCGCTGCCCTCGCACAGGCATTGCCCCGATGATCAATTTTTATCTATATTTTTCATTTCTTTAACGCATTCAATCCGGACAAATCGCGCGCGCCAGCCACGTTCTGTCGCATCTGCGAAGCAATGTCACAGTGCTGTCGCGACCCCGTGCTTTAGCAAACTGGTTCATACCAATTTGGCCAAGGCCAGTTTGCACGGGGGGTATCATGACCGAACACCATTTCACGCAGGCCTCGCGCCACGCATTCAAGAGCATGCTTCTCGTCACCGCCGCCGCGCTGTTTGTCGGCACTGCGCCAGAGGCAGCCTTTGCCCAGGAAGCACCTGCCGCAGAGGACGGCGCAGGCGAGCCGATCGTCGTCAACGGCTACCTCCAGTCGCTGGTCACCGCGCGCGACATCAAGAAGCGCTCGGCCATCACCGTCGACGTGATCGTCGCCGAAGACATGGCCAAGTTCCCCGAACTCAACCTTGCCGAATCGCTGCAGCGCCTGCCCGGCGTGCAGATCACGCGCGAAGCGGGCGAAGGCCGCCGCATCTCGCTGCGCGGCCTCGGTTCGGACTTCGCGCGCGTCCAGCTCAACGGCATGGAAGTGCTCGGCAACGTCGACTCCGCGCAGGACAGCCGCGGGCAGCGCAGCCGCGACCGCGCGTTCGATTTCAACATCTTCGCTTCCGAACTGTTCAGCCGCGTGGAAGTCGAAAAGACCTTCCAGGCTGCGCAGAAGGAAGGCGGCATGGCGGGGACCGTCGGCCTGTTCACCGCCAAGCCGTTTGACTACGCCAGCGGCTTCAAGGGTGCCGTGACCGCCAAAGGCGGCTCCAACCAGTATACCAAGGACGGCCAGTACCGCCTCGCGGGCCTGTTCAGCCAGAACTGGGACAACCGCTTCGGCATGACCCTCTCGGCCGCCTATGGCCGCCGCCGCACGACCGAGCAGGGCCACAACACCTACAACTACACTCAGCCGAGCGCCGGTGACATGGCCGACCTCGTCGCGAACGGACTCGACATCTCGAAGCTGAACGCGGCGCAGCAGGCCAAAGTCCTCTCGGGCGACCTCCTCTGGGCCGATGGCAACCGCATTTCCTCGTGGAACGGCGACCAGGAGCGGCTCGGCCTGACCGCCGCGATGCAGTGGCGCCCGGCCGACAACCTCCTGCTTACGGTGGACGCCCTCTACGGCCAGTTCCGCGTGAAGCGCGATGAAATCCACCTCGCCACGCGCCCGATCGAAGGACCCGGCTCGATCGCGATCGATGGTCCGGCAGGCGGACGCTGGCCGGCCTCGCTGTTCGGCAGCCCCTCGGCGATCAACGATATCCGCTGGGATGCCGACAACTATGTGACGAAGAGCGATACCAGCAACATCACCTTCGGCAGCGAACACCGCCGCGAGTATACCAAGAACAAGTTCCGCCAGATCGCGCTGACCGGCAAGTGGGACGCCACCGACAAGCTGACCGTGGACGGCCATTTCGGCTACGAAAAGTCGACCTACGACACGCCCTACGACGACAAGTTCTACATGCGCGCGAAGGGCAACCTGATCGCCGACTACGGCGTGGATGGGCGTTCGGCCTCGTTCTCCTATCCGGGTACGAACCTAACCGATCCCGCCATCTACCGGATGGACAATTTCTACTACCGCGCCTTCTACAATGTCTCTGAACTGACCGAGGGCACGCTGAACCTGCGGTACAAATTCAATCAGGCGCTGACCCTGCGCGTGGGCGCGGCGTTCCACAGCTTCTATCAGGACGGCGCGAGCTACTTCTATGACGGCGGCGCCAACGGCACGACTGCCAAGACGCGCGGCACGACGGTGGGCGACATCACCGACACGTTCTCGAACAGCTTCGGCACCTGGCTGATCGGCAACTACGACAAGGGCTTTGCCAAGTACAACGAGTACCACCGCCTCTCGCCCAACACGAAGGATGGGTCCGGCGGCGCGCTGCAGGATATCGAGAACGTCTACACGACCAAGGAAGACACCTGGTCGGGCTATGCCCAGCTCGATTGGGACACCGACCTGTTCGGCGTCGGCTTCCGCGGCAACGTGGGCGTGCGCGGCTACCACACGAACACCCGCAGCCAGGGCTGGATCCAGGGCGACAGCTATGCCTACCTCGGCACGGCGGACGTCAAGGGGTCCTACTCGGGCGTGCTTCCGGCAATGAACGCGGTGTTCGAGCTTTCGGAAAAGACACTGCTGCGCTTCGCCGCGTCGCAGAACCTCAACCGCCCCACGCTCGATGCCATCGCCGCGCGCGGTACGGCGTTCCAGAACGAGGACAGCGGCGAGATCAGCGCATCGCGTGGCAACCCGAACCTCAAGCCGTTCAAGGACACCACGCTGGACTTCTCGGTCGAGCACTACTTCGGAAAGGCGGGCCTCCTTTCGGCCAGCGTGTTCCACAAGTGGATCAAGAACTTCATCAGCGGCCAGACGCTGACCAACGTGCCCTTCAGCCAGACCGGCGTGCCGGTGAGCACGATCCCGGGCGCCACGCCGGACACGATCGTCAAGGAGTTCTCGATCCCGGTCAACGTGCCCGGCACCAAGGGCCTGACGGGCATCGAACTGGCGGCTCAGGCCGAATTCAGCTTCCTCCCTGCCCCGTTCGACAAGCTCGGCGCGCTCGCCAACTTCACCTATGTCGATGCCGACGAGGCGCTCACCGGCATCTCGAACGTAAGCTACAACGCCACGCTCTACTACGAGACCGAGACATGGGGCATGCGCGGCTCGCTCAGCCACCGCAACCGCTGGTACACCGGGCGCAGCGCCGATAAGACGAGCGCGGACACGCGCGGTTTCGAGGGTTCGACCTATATCGACGCCTCGGCCTTCTGGAACATCACCCCGAAGGTCCAGTTCACGCTCAACGCGATCAACCTGACCAATGCCAAGGACACGCAGTTCTGGGGCCAGAACCGCTATCTCTACAACCAGAACCAGAGCGGCACGACGTACCTCGCGGGTGTCAGCTACAAGTTCTGATCCGGCAGCCCGTTCCGTCACGTTTGCGCCCGCCCTTTGTCATAAAGGGGGGCGCATTCGTGTTCTATCGGCACACGCCATGATCGTTTCGCACCGCCACCGTTTCATCTTCGCCGCCGTGCCCAAGACGGGCACTCATGCGGTGCGGCAGGCACTGCGCGAGCAGCTGGGCGAGGAGGACCTCGAGCAGGTCGGCCTGTTCGTGAACCGGCGCTTCCCCTGGGCCGAACTCGCGGCAGTCCAGCACGGGCACCTTGCGCTGGCGCAAGTGCGGCCGTTCCTGAGCGAGGAAGCCTTTGCGGCCTATTTCAAGTTCGCTTTCGTGCGCAATCCGTTCGACCGGTTCGTCTCGTATTGCGCCTTCATGCTGCGCGGGGGCGACGACTTTCAGCGCCACCCGCGCGAGGTGATGCGGCATTTCCTGTTCCGCGATCCGCCTGAGGGGCACATCCTGTTCCGCCCGCAGGCCGCGCTGCTCACCGCCGGAGACGGGCGCACGCTCCTGACTGATCAGGTTGGCAGGGTGGAGGACATGCAGGGCAGTTACGAGGCGATCTGCGCGCGGATCGGCCTTGCCCCGCGCCCGCTGGTGCGAGTGAACGCGACGCAGCACCGCGACTACCGCGACTATTATGACCGTACGCTGATCGACGGTGTCGCACGGCGCTATGCGATTGATCTGGAGCTGTTCGGTTACGGCTTCGAGGGAGCGGCCTGACATGGAAGCACCACGCCCCGCTGCGAACCCGCGCAAGACCACTTCGATGCGCGCGCTTGGCCGGGTCGATGTGGCTGCGCTGCGGCAGGCGGCGCTGGCGCTGCCGGAAGCCGTATGGGACGCGGAAAACGCCCGCAAACCCAACAAGTTCGACGTGCTCGGCCAGACCCGCCACATTGTGTTCCGCTTCATCCGCAGCCCGCATGACTGGCGCACATCCTACGATTGCCCGCTCTGGCCGCAGTGGCGCGCGCTGCTGGAGCCGGTGCTGGCTGAGGCCTCGCGCGGTTTTGGCTATGCGGTGGGCGTGTTCCCGCGGGTGATGCTGGCGCGGCTACCGGCGGGCGGGCTGATCCAGCCGCATGTCGATGCGAACCCCGCAGCCAAGTGGCCGCACAAAGTCCATGTGCCGCTGACCACCAACGCGCAGGTGGTCAGCTTCTTCGGGGGCGCGGAGCACCATTTTCCGGTGGGCGAGGCGGTCGAAGTCGACAATCTCGGACCGCACTGGGTGCGCAATGGCGGGGCGGAAGACCGCATTCACCTGATCTTCGAATACTATGATCCGGCGCAGCCCGATCCGGAGTGGCTGGCTCCGCTGCTGGCCCCGTTGCTGGCCGCGTCGCCGCGATGAGCCGCGATGCGCTGCTACTGGAGGCCCGCACCTTGCGCGCGGCGGGGCGTGCGGGCGAAGCGTTGCCGGTGCTGGACCGGCTCGAAGCGCTCCATCCGCGCTACGGCTGGCTCTTTCTGGAGCGGGCGCATTGCCATGTCGTGCTGCGTGATGCGCCGTCGGCCTTTGCAGCGCTGCATCAGGCGATCGCCTGCAACCGGACGCTGCCTGCGGCGTGGGACATGCTGGCGCAATTGCTGCGGATGAGCGGGGACGCGGCGGGCGCAGAATTTGCCGAAAGCAACCTTGCCATGCTGCGCGAACTGCCGGTCGAGATCGTGGCGGCGAGCAGTCTGCAGGCGGACGGCGATCTTGACGAAGCAGCCGAGGTGATGCGCGGCTATCTGGCGAAAGACCCCGCCAATGCCGGGGCGCTGCGCCTGCTCGGGCGGATCCGGCTGGACAGCGGCGCTGTGGAGGAGGCCGAGGCCCTGTTGGAGCGCGCCTTGCGCCACGCGCCCGATTGGGACGAGGCGCGGCTGGATTACGCGCTGGTGCTGCTGCAGCTGCAGAAGCATGCCGCCGCGCGGGTGGAGGCGGAAAAGCTGCTCAAGAGCAATCCGCTGCACCGCGAATACCGCAAGCAATATGCCGCCGCCTGCATCGGGCTGGGCGATCATGGGCAAGTAATTGATATATATGTGGCACTGCTGGAGGATACTCGTCCGGCCAGCGCCGAAGCCGCCGAACTCCGGCTGTGGCGCGGCAATGCACTCAAAGCCGTGGACCGCACCGAGGAGGCGATTGCCGACTACCGTGCGAGTGCCGAGGCCGGGGGCGGCGGCGTCGCGTGGTTTTCGCTCGCGAACCTCAAGACCCACCGCTTCAGCGATGCCGAAGTGGCGCGGATGGAAGCCGAAGCGGCGCGGCCGGACCTCGCCGGGATGGACCGCGTCTACCTCGCCTTCGCGCTCGGCAAGGCGCGCGAGGACCGGGAGGATTTTGCCGCCGCGTGGCAGGCCTATGCGCGCGGCAATGCGCTACGCCGGGCGATGGGGCGCTGGCGGGCGAAGGCAGCGGAAGCAGCAGTGGAGCGGCTCTTCGCCGCGCCATCTGTGGGCCATGGCCAAGGCGGCCACCCTGCCCGCGATCCGATCTTCATCGTCGGCCTGCCGCGCTCGGGCTCCACGCTGGTCGAGCAGATCCTCGCCTCGCACCCGGAGGTGGAAGGCACGCAGGAACTGCCGTTCCTTGGCCGGATCGCGGCGGACGTCATGGGCGCCGATCCGGACTGCGGCTTGCCGTTGCAGCCCGAAGCCCTCGCGCGGCTCACTCCGGCGCAGCGCCGCCAGCTGGGCGCGCGCTATCTGGCCGAAGCGGGGGCGCACCGGCACCTGGGCCGCCCGTTCTTCATCGACAAGATGCCGAACAATTTCTGGCACATAGGCCTGATTGCGCAGATCCTGCCGAATGCCACTGTGATCGACATGCGCCGCGATCCGATGGCCTGCGGCTTTGCCAACCTGAAGCAGTTGTTCGGCTCGAACCACCACGAATTTGCCTATGGTGCCGAAGACCTTGGCCGCCATTATCGCGGCTATATCGCGCTGATGCGGCACTGGGATCGGGTGCTGCCGGGCCGCGTGCTGCGCCTGCATTACGAAGATCTTGTCGAGGATCTGGAGGGAGAGGTCCGCCGTCTGCTGGCGCATTGCGGCCTGCCGTTCGATCCCGCCTGCCTCGATTTTCATCGCACTGAGCGCACCGTGCGCACGCCGAGTTCGGAGCAGGTGCGGCGCCCGCTGGAGCGCAGCGGGCTTGATCACTGGCGCAAGTTTGCACCGTGGCTCGGCCCGCTGGAGCAAGCGCTGGGCGATGCTGTGCCGACGTGGAGAGACTGACCCGATGCGCCTGCCCCGCCCGTTCTACCAGCTTCCGATCCGCTTCGATCTTGCGCGATTGCAGGCCGAAGTCGCCGCGCTGCCGGACGAGGCCTGGGCCCCGCACCCTGACCACGTGGCGGGCAACAGCGCAGCCCGCCTCATCACCGTGGGCGGCGCGGAGACCGACGCGCATGCGGGCACGATGCTGCCGACGCGCTGGCTGGCGCAGATGCCCTACATACAGCAAGTGCTCGCGGGCTTCGGCGTGGTGTGGAGCCGCTCGCGGCTGATGCGGCTGGGGCCGAAGGTCTGGGTGCCGGAGCACGCCGACATCAACCACCACTGGCACACCCGCGTGCGCCTGCACATTCCGGTGTTCACCAGCCCGGCGGTGCGCTTTCACTGCGATGGCGAGAGCGTGCACATGGGCGCGGGCGAAGCGTGGCTCTTCGACAACTGGCGGCGCCACCATGTCGAGAACGAAGGGACGAGCGAGCGCATCCACCTTGTCGCCGATACCTCGGGCACCGCCGGCTTCTGGCACTTCGCGCTGGGCGAGCACCCGCCGCGCGAGGCCTGGCCGACGGTGTCGTTCGACCCGGCAGCGCAGCCGCAGCCCCTCACCGAAACCGACCAGCGCCTTGCCGTGATGCCCGCTGCCGAAGTACAGTGGCTGCTTGATGACCTCCGCGCCGAACTGGTGGCGGAAACCGATACCGCCGAGGCGCGCAGCCGCGCCGCGCGGCTCGGCCTGCTGTTCGACAGCTTCCAGCGCGATTGGCGCCAGTTCTGCGCGCTCCACGGCATGAGCGGACATGGCCTGCCCGAGTTCCGCCGCCTTGCCGAACGACTGCGCGATGCGGCGCGGCCCTTGTGCGAAGGGCTGGTCATGCGCACCAATCGCGTCGCAGCCTTCCTCGTGCTGGAAAAGCGCGTGATCATGGTGCTGGTCTCCGGCTGACCGGGCATGGCTGTCACCGCACTGTCGTCAAACTGGACTAGTCCAGAGCGATGACGCTTGTGCAGCCAATCGGGAATGCCGGAACACCTGCGGCCAAGTCGCTGGGCAACGCGCATGCCTTGCTGGGCGGGCTCGCTGCTTTTTCCGCCTATTTCGCGATGTATGCGTTTCGCAAGCCGCTGACGGTCGGGACCTTCGACGACATTGCACTCACGCCGTTCGGGCTCGATTACAAGTCCGCGCTCGTGATCATGCAGGTGATCGGTTACGCGCTCTCGAAGCTGATCGGCATTCGCGTGATTTCTGCGTTCGGCAGGCAAGGCCGCGCAAGAGCGATAGCGACCTTGATCGGCATGTCGTGGCTCGCGCTGGTTGCCTTTGCGCTCGCACCACCGGGCCTCGGGCTGATCTGCGTCCTGTTCAACGGGCTGCCGCTCGGCATGATCTGGGGCCTCGTGTTCAGCTATGTCGAGGGGCGGCGGGTGTCCGAACTGCTTGGCGCGATGCTCTGCGCCAGCTTCATCGTCTCCTCCGGCCTCGTCAAATCCGCCGGATCGCTGCTGCTCCATGCAGGGGTGAGCGAGCGCTGGATGCCCGCGCTGACCGGCATTCCGTTCATGCCGGTGCTGCTGATCTCGCTCTGGCTGCTCGAACGCCTGCCCCCGCCTTCGCCCGAGGACGAAGCTGCGCGGACCCGGCGCGAACCGATGACGCAGGCCGACCGCAGCGCCTTCCTGCGCGATCACGGCCTGCCGCTGGCGCTGCTCGTCACCGGCTATGTCGTGCTGACCGCGATGCGCGATTTCCGCGACAACTTTGCGCCGGAACTGTGGGACGCGCTGGGTATGGGTGGCAATGCAGCGGTGTTCTCGCAAAGCGAACTGCCGGTGGGTGCCATCGCGCTGGCCGGCCTCGCCGCGCTGATGCTGGTGCGCGACAACTTGCGCGCGCTGCTCGCCATGCACGGCCTGATCCTGCTCGGCGCGGCGCTGCTGGGTCTGGGCACACTGGCATTTCAGGCGGGCTGGCTCGGCCCGATGGCGTGGATGATCGTGACCGGCGCCGGGCTCTATCTTGCCTACACCCCGTTCAACGCGATGCTGTTCGACCGCATGATTGCCTTGCTGGGCCGCATCAGCAACGCAGGCTTCCTGATCTATATCGCCGATGCCTCGGGCTATGCAGGGAGCGTCGCGCTGCTCGTGTGGCGCGGCCTCTTCGCGCCGGGGCGCAATTGGCTGCCGGTGTTCATCGGCTGCTCCTATCTCGCCGCGGTACTGGTGACGGTGTTCACGCTGGGCTCGGCGCTTCTTTTTGCGCGGCGGGGGACGAGCGGACAATGACGGATGTGATCGTGGTGGGCGCTGGCATCGTCGGTCTGGCCCATGCGCTGGCCGCCGCCCGACGCGGGCGCAGCGTGGTGGTGGTCGACCGCGACGCGCGCGCCAATGGCGCCTCGGTGCGCAATTTCGGGTTCATCACGGTCACCGGGCAGGAGCGCAGCACCGTCTGGCAGCGCGCCCGCCGCAGCGCCGCGATCTGGCGCGACGTGGCGCCTGCGGCCGGGATCGATGTGGTGCAGGAAGGCCTGCTTGTCTTGGGCCAACGGGCCGAAGCGGGCGATGTGCTGGATGCCTTCATGGCGACCGAAATGGCCGAGGGCTGCCGGCGCCTGACGGCGCTGGAAGCGACGGACTTGTGTGGCCACCTCAATGCCCCGGCAGGGGCCATCCACAGCACGGCCGACCTCAGGGTGGAATCGCGCGAAGCCCTGCCCAGGCTGGCGGCGTGGCTGGCAGAGGCGCACGGCGTCACCTTCCGCTTCGGCGCAGCCGTTGTCGGCGTGGAGACAGGCCGCGTCCATCTCGCCGATGGCAGCGTGATCGAGGGCGAGACCGTGCTGGTCTGCCCCGGCGACGATTGGGCCTCGCTGTTCCCCGCGATCTATGCCGAGGAAGCCATCACGCGCTGCAAGCTGCAGATGCTGCGCCTTGCCGCGCCGGGCTGGCGCCTGCCCGCGCCGGTGATGAGCGACCTCAGCCTCGTGCGTTATCTGGGCTATGCCGCCCTTCCGGAAGCCGCGCCGCTCAAGGCCCGGCTGGAGCAGGAGGAAGCCGAAGCGCTGGCCTGGGGCATCCACCTCATCGCGGTGCAGAGCGCGGACGGCAGCCTCGTGGTGGGTGACAGCCACGAATATGGCCCGACTCCTGATCCCTTTGGCCGCAGCGCCATCGATGCCGCGATGCTGCGCCAGTACACCGCCGTGCTCGGCCCCGCGCCCGAAGTGATCGAGCGCTGGACGGGGACTTACGCTTCAGCTGCCGGGCACAGCATCGTGCGCGCGCCGATGGACGGGGTGCGGCTGGTCGTCGTCACCAGCGGCACCGGTGCCTCGACCGGCTTTGCGCTGGCGGAGGACGTGGTGGGCGAACTCCTCGGCAGCGAAAGGACCTCTGCATGATCCCCTCCGGCCTCAAGGCTGTCGTGTTCGACTGGGCAGGCACGATGATCGATTTCGGCAGCCGCGCGCCGGTGGTGGCCCTGCTGCTGCTGTTCGAGGCGGAGGGCGTGCCCATCACCGAGGAGGAAGCCCGCGCCGACATGGGCATGGCCAAGCGCGACCATATCGCCGCGATCCTCGCCCGCCCGCGCGTCCGCGCCGCCTGGGCCGCGCGCCATGGCAGGGAGCCTGACCTCGCGGCGGTCGATCATCTGTTCGCAGCCATCGGCCCGATGATGCTGGAAGCAGCCAATGCATGCGCCGTGCTGATCCCCGGCGCGGCAGAGGTAGCGGCTGACCTGCGCGCGGCGGGGGTGAAGATCGGCTCCTGCACCGGCTACACGCGGGACATGATGGCAGGCATCCTCCCCGCCGCAGCGGCGCAAGGCTATGCGCCCGATGTTGTGGTCTGCGCCGGGGATACGGCGGCAGGGCGCCCTTCCCCGCTGATGCTGTGGAAGAACCTCGTCGATCTCGGCGCGTGGCCCGCGACGGCCTGCGTCAAGGTTGATGACGCCGCTGTTGGCATAGCCGAGGGGCGCGGCGCGGGCGTGTGGACCATTGGCGTGGCGGCGAGCGGCAACAGTGTTGGCCTCACCGCCGAAGCGCTCGCCGCGCTCTCCGCAGAAGATCGGGCCGCGCGGATCGCCCATGCGCGCAAGGTGCTGGAAGAGGCCGGTGCGCATCTGGTGATCGACACGGTCGCAGATCTACCCGCTGCCCTGGCGAAGCTTACGATCGGCTAAGTTCGAATCGACAGATCGACGTGGATGCGGATTGCGTCGTGACGCCAGTATTCGCGGTCGTATTCCACCACGCGCCCCGCCTCGTCGAAGCTCGTGCGGGTGACCTTGAGGCCGGGTGTGCCCGATTTCACCCCCAGTCGCTCCGCCGCCTCCTTGATCAGCGCGCAAGGGCGCATGTCGACACGGTTGCGGAAGGCGGAAATGCCGTAATGGTCGCGCAGGATATCGGTCAGCGAGCAATCGAGCGAATGGTCCAGCAGATCGGGCGCGATCGCGGGATCGACCGCGATGCGCTCGATCAGCACCGGACGGCCGTCGATGGTGCGCCGTCGCTCGATCAGGAACAGCGGCGAGCCGGGCGCGATGCGGAAGATATCGGCTAGGCCGGAGTTTGCGGGAATGATGTGCTTGGCGAGGGTCTCGGTCCCCGGCACGCGGCCCTGTTCGCGCACATAGCGCATGAAACCGGCCCAGCGGGTTGGGTCATAGGTCACTGCGGGCGGCGATACATACCAGCCGCTGCGGTCGCGGCGATAGATCAGCCCCTCCGCCTCTAGCTGCGCCAGCGCCTCGCGGATCGTGCCGCGTGCGGTGCCCGATTCGCTCTGCAACTGGCGTTCTGAAGGGAGCCGTGTGCCCGGCCCGACCCGGCCCATCTCGATATTGAGCGCGATTCGGTCGCGCAGGGCGAGATATTGCGGCCGGCCGGCATCGTCAGGCGCATCGGCAAAGTCGATCATGTGGCAGGCCCCGGCATTGGCCCATCAGAATGACAGGCGCCGCGCTACCCGGCAAGTTCCGGCTGCAGCAAGCCTTCGAGCAGAGCGCGGTAGCTTTCGAGCGGCGGCACCGCCCAGTCCGCGCGCTTGCCGGCATCGTCGAAGTGACGCAGCAGCAAGGCATCGGCAAAGAACGGATTTCTCTCGAAGGCTGCGCATTCGGCCGCGTTCATCGGCCCGCCCTGCAATTGCAGGCTGAGCTCAGAGGCCGCGCTGAGACCGGCGCGGTAGTCCGCAGCCGTGGCGCAGAGGTAGCGCTTGGCCGCGACATGGAGCCGCACCGGCTCGGTCACTTCAGGCCCGAAGAAGGCGCGCAGAAAGGCGGCGCCGGTCTCCTCGTGCAACCCGTCGCGCCCCTCGGCTTCAGCGGCATTGCCCGCATCGTCGAGGAACTGGCCCACGTCGTGAAGCAGCGCGGCGGCGATCAGCGCCGGGCCGCAGCCATGCTCGCGCGCCAGCTGCGCGCATTGCACGGCATGGGCATATTGGGTGATCGCCTCGCCATAACTCTGGGCTCCGCAGCGGATCAGCGGCGCAAGGGCGCGGTCAATACGGGCATCGGTCATTCAGATCTTCTCCAGCCCGTCGCAGGCCTGTCACGATTTTGGACTATACCAGAAACGTGACTCGCTGGCGACAGCCAGCGCATTCGTTTTGGGAGGAACCGACGATGCCCCGTGCCGACCGGCGCAATTTCCTCAAGCTCGGCGCGGGCGGACTTGCCGGTGCTTCGGCGTGGGCGGGAATGATCGACCGCGCGATGGCGATTGCCCCGGGCGGCGCCGGATCGCTCCACGATATCGATCATATCGTGATCCACTGCCAGGAAAACCGCTCGTTCGATCACTATTTCGGCGCGCTGAACGGCGTGCGCGGACTGGGTGATCCGCGCCCGATGCGCCTGCCGGGCGGGCACTCGGTGTGGGCCCAGCCTTCCTCGCAGCATCCCGATGGCTTCGTGCTGCCCTACCACGGCGATTCCCGCACCACGCGCTCGTTCACCGTCGACGGGGCCGACCAGTCGCACCAGGAAGCGATCCACATGATCAACCGCGGCCGGTATGATCGCTGGGGGCACAATGGCGAGCTGCACAACCGGATGCTCTACTACGGCCCGGGCGACCTGCCGTTCTACTACGCGCTGGCCGACGCCTTCACCATCTGCGACGCCTACCACTGCTCGACGCTGACGCAGACCTACCCCAACCGCCTCCACCTGTTCACCGGCTGCAATGGCGGCGGAACGGTGGGCGGCGATCCGGAGATGAGCAACTACGGCGAGGACGAGACCCCGAGCGCCGACATGCGCACAGACAAGGCCCTGCGCGCGGACGCCTATCGCTGGACAACTTATGCCGAGCGGCTCCAGCAGGCCGGGATAAGCTGGAAGGTCTATCAGGAATACGACAACTTCGGCGACAACCTGCTTTCGGTATTCCCGCCCTTCCGCCCCTGCGATCCCGCCTCGGAGCTCTACCGGCGCGGCCGTTCGTGGGTCAGCGAGCACAAGCAGGGACCGGACCGCACCCGTTCCGACGGCACGCAACTGGTCGAGGCCTTCCGCCGCGATATCGCGGCGGGCACCTTGCCGCAGGTTTCCTGGATCGTGACCGCCGCCGATCGTTCCGAGCACCCGACCGCCGAACCCGCCAAGGGCGAGCATGTGACGGCCAGGCTCGTCGAGGCGCTGATCGATCATCCCGAGGTCTTCGCACGCACCGCCTTCATCCTCACTTATGACGAGGCCGGCGGCTTTTTCAATCACATGCCGCCGCCGGTGCCGCCCGTCGGCGAATGGCGCGGGCACAGCACCGTATCGGTCGCGGGCGAAGCCAAGGACTGGTCCGCATCGGCCGATTGGGCGCGCGAGCATGGCGCAGCGCACCCCATCGGCCTCGGCATCCGCGTACCCACGATCATCGTCTCGCCGTGGAGCCGGGGCGGACGCGTCTGCTCCGAGCTGTTCGACCATACCTCGGTGATCCGCCTGATCGAGCAGCGCTTTGGCGTGACGGAACCCAACATCAGCCCCTGGCGGCGCGCGGTCTGCGGCGATTTGACCTCGACCTTTGATTTTGCCGCAAGCGCCCCCGCCGGGCGATCAAGCTTCCCCGATACCTCGGCCTTCGCGGCGCGCGTGGCCCGCTCCAAGGCGGGCAGCGCCAATGCCATCCCCGCCGTGCAGCGCGCAGCGGTGCAGATGGCTGGCCAGCGCGCGCACTGCCCGCTGCCCTATCGCTTCACCGTGCAGGGCACCACCGACGCCGTACGCGGCCTCCGTCTTGCGATCAGCAACACGGGCCCGACCGGCGTGGCCCTCACCGTCCGCGACAACCTGCAGGGTGCCGAGCCGTGGCACTTCACCATCGGCGCGGGCGACAGCCACACCCACGACGACTGGAGCGGCGCGGTCGCGGACGGCCGGTTCGATCTCACGCTCCATGGGCCGTCCGGCTATCTCCGCCGCTTTGCCGGAACAACGGGCGATGCCTTCGACATCATGCTGACGGAGAAGCCCGAGCAGAAGGCGCTCGAACTGGTATTGATCAATCGCAGCCCGGAGGACGCGCCGTTCACGCTGCGGCACGAGCCCGCCTACAGGGCTGCCGGTGAAAGCGAGGCCAAGCTGGTAGTTCCCGCTGGCGCGCGCCGCAGCGCATTGATCTCCGTCGCCCATTCAGACTGCTGGTACGATTTCACCGTGACCGCTCCCGGGATCGTGCCCGGAACTGCCCCGTTCGTGAGGCGCTGCGCCGGGAAGGTGGAAAGCGGCCAAATCGGCCGAACCGATCCCGGCATCGGCGCCATGACGCTGGTTTGAAGCGCATGGAGGCCAGATGGGGACAGTGGATCTTTCCCCTGAAGGTTGACTCGGGAGATCGGCCGTCGCTTGGGTTGGCGATGCGCCGAACCGTTCAAATCACTCTCATCATTGGGAAAGTTGGTAGCGGAGGAGGGATCTTTAGGAGGGATATAAATAATTGTTTTAAAATATTATTTTAATCCTTCAACCCATGATACCCCCAACAATACCCCTTCACTTGGTCCCTTTTCGACGACAGGTTCAGGTTCCAGGACGAACTGAAGCTGGGCCTTACGTCATCGCGTCCGGAAAACGTTCAGCAAAGAAATTGGTGGTATGGCATCTGGCACTGCCATTCCGCACCGCGCACGATGGCGGGTAGTCCCCTCGACGCTCGTTCAACAAGCATACGATGTGGCAGGGCGCACGCTTTCAGTAAGGCCTAGGCAGTCCGAGAACATGCTCGGCGATGTAGCTCAGGATCATGTTCGTCGAGATCGGAGCGACTTGATAGAGCCGGGTCTCGCGGAACTTGCGCTCGATATCGTATTCTTCGGCAAATCCGAAACCGCCGTGGGTCTGCACCGCCGCCTCTGCCGCCGCCCAAGACGCATCGGCGGCCAGCATCTTCGCCATGTTGGCCTGCTCGCCGCAGGGTTCGCCAGCCTCGAACAGGCGGGCCGCCTCGTGCACCATCAGTTCAGCGGCGCGCGTTTGCGCATAGGCCTTGGCGATCGGGAACTGCACGCCCTGGTTCTGGCCTATCGGGCGGCCGAACACATGCCGTTCACTGGCGTAATCACGCGAGCGTTCGATAAACCACTTGGCATCCCCGATGCACTCGGCCGCGATCAGGATGCGCTCGGCGTTCATGCCGGAGAGGATGTAGCGAAAACCCTTGCCCTCCTCGCCGATCAGGTTTTCGGCGGGCACTTCGACGTTGTCGAAGAACACCTCGGTGGTCGAATGGTTCATCATCGTGCGGATCGGGCGAATGGTAAGCCCGCCCGCTGCGCGCGCTGCGTTCATGTCGAGAATGAAGATCGAGAGGCCGTCGATTCCGCGCGTGGATTCCTCGCGGGGTGTGGTGCGGGCTAGCAGCAGCATGAGATCGGAATGTTCAGCGCGGCTGGTCCAGATCTTCTGGCCATTGACGACGTATGTGTCGCCCTTCCGCACGGCGACTGTCTTGAGCGAGCCGGTATCGGTGCCGCTGGTCGGCTCGGTCACGCCGAAGGCCTGCAAACGCAGTTCGCCGCTGGCGATCCGGGGCAGGTACTTGCGCTTCTGCGCGTCGCTACCGTGGCGCAGCAGCGCGCCCATGATGTACATCTGCGCGTGGCAGGCCGAGCCGTTGCACCCGGCGCGCTGGACTTCCTCGAGGATCGCCGCCGCTGCCGAGAGTGGCAGGCCCGAGCCGCCGTATTCCTCCGGAATCAGCGCGGCGAGGTACCCCGCCTCACCCAGCGCGCGGACGAACTCGGCCGGATAGGCCATGTCGCGATCAAGCTGGCGCCAGTAGGGATCGGGGAAGGACTGGCACAGCTTGGTCACTTCCTCACGGATTTCGAGGAAGTCAGTGCCCTGCAAATTCGCCAATGCCATCTACGATCCCTGTCGGCGGAGTTCAGAGGCGCTCGATGATGATCGCAGGGGCCATACCGCCCGCAGCGCACATCGTGATCAGGCCGTACTTGCCGCCGGTGCGCTCCAGTTCGTCAAGCGCGGTTCCGATCAGCAGGGCACCGGTCGCACCGATGGGATGGCCAAGTGCAATGGCGCCGCCGTTGGCATTGACCTTCGCGCGGTCCATCCCGATGTCGCGCATGAACTTTTCCGCAACGACAGCAAAGGCTTCGTTGATTTCCCAAACGTCGATATCGTCGACCGTCAGGCCAGCACGTGCCAGGGCCTTGCGTGCTGCCGGAACCGGCGCATTGAGCATCAACGTAGGGCAATCGCCGAAATTGACCGCCGTCACGATGCGGCCACGCGGCTTCCAGCCCTGCCGCTCTACATACGCTTCAGAAGCGAGCAGGACCGCCGCCGAGCCGTCAACCACGCCCGAGCTGTTGCCTGCGTGATGGATGCCTTTCCAAGCAAGTTCAGGGTACTTGCGCTGGATCATCGCGCGAAAGGTGGTGCCATCGCGGTCGGCGGGCATGTCGGCCACGCCATCGAAGCTTGGCCTGAGCTGGGCCAATCCTTCGGCGGTTGTTTCAGGCCGCGGGAACTCGTCGACGGCCAGCGCGACACTGCCGTCGGGATTGCGGACCGGTACGACGCTGCGATCGAATCGCCCTTCGTCCATCGCCACCTTCGCGCGGCGCTGGCTTTCTAGGCCAAGCGCATCGACATCGGCGCGCGTGATCCCCTCCATCGCGGCAATCGCATCCGCGCAGACACCCTGGTGGCTGAGCGGGTGGAGCGCGACCAGATCGGGATTGCCGGCGCCCGGCCCCAGCGCAAGGCCAGCCGCCGCCTCTTCCTGAAACACCGTGGTGTGCAGGCTCATCATGTCGGTTCCGCCTGCGATGACGCAATCTTCATAGCCGGAGCCGATCTGGCCTGCCGCAAGCGCCACCGAGGTGATCGCACCGCCGCAGGCACGATCGAGCGTCATGCCGCTGGCCTTGACGTCATAGCCGGCAAGCAGGGCGGACAAGCGACCGAGATTACCCGCCTGCCGGCCCTTCTGCACCGCCGTGGACCAGATCACATCATCGACGGCAGTGGTATCGAGCCCGTTCCGGTTGGCCAGCGCCTCAAGGACCGCCGCGCCCAGCACTTGCGGGTGGAGATGGGCCAGCGCGCCCTTGCCCACTTTGCCGATTCCGCGCGGCGTGCGCACCGCGTCGATGATGTAGGCCGCGCTCATGATAGGTGTGTCCTCTCTTGCTCTGGCACTGCCAGATGGGCTGAATCGGATTCTACATATCTAACGTAGTAATATAGGTCAACCGAGGCACTGGGCCCGTTTCCTTTAGCCAGACGCCCGCGTTCAGCAGCACGCGCAGGCAGACGCGCAGCATCGAACGACAGGACGATCACGAGATCGTCCTGTCGTTCACGGATCAATTTTTGAGTTCAGTTGCGGGTAAAACTGCCGCCGGAAGCCGCCTTTTCGACCAGCAGCGCGGCCGGCTCGATGCCCATCGCGCGAAGACCATCGACGACCTTGGTAAGCCCAACGGTATCGGCCCAGAACATCGGCCCGCCGGTGTAGACCGGCCAGTTGTAGCCCAGGATGCAGGCCACATCGATGTCGCTTGCGCGGATCGCAATGCCTTCCTGCAGGACTTTGGCGCCTTCATTGACGACCGGATAGAGCAGCCGCGCGACGATGGCCTCGGCGCTGAGCGTACCCCTGTTTGCAACCCCGCGCGCGGCGGCAAAATCGGCAATGACTTGTGCAGCGACCGGGCTCGGGCTCGGCTGGCGCTTTTCGTCATAGTCGTAGAAGCCGCCGCCCTGCTTTTGTCCGAGGCGGCCCAGCTTGACCAGATCGCCGCTCAAGGTGCGTTCATTGGAACCGCGCCCGATCACATCGAGCCCGACCAGATCGCCCATCGCAAAGGGCCCCATGGCGAAGCCGTAATCGTAGATCGCGCGGTCGATGTCCTGCGGGGTCGGGCCCTGCAGCACGAGTTCCATGGCCTGCTGGCTGCGCGGGCTCATCACCCGATTGGCAATGAAGCCATGCCCCACGCGGCTGACAACCGGAACCTTGGCGATGGTCTTGGCCAATTTCAGCGCCGTTGCCAGCACTGCATCCGCCGTCTTGGCACCGCGTACGATCTCCAGCAGCCGCATGACATTGGCCGGCGAGAAGAAGTGCAGCCCGATGACGCTTTCCGGACGGTTCGTCGCAGCGGCAATCGCATCAAGGTCGAGAAACGAGGTGTTCGAAGCAAGGATCGCGCCCGGCTTCGCGATGCGGTCTAGCTGCGCGAAGATGTCCTGCTTGACCCCCATTTCCTCGAAGACCGCCTCGATCACAAGGTCTGCCGCCGCCAGTGCATCGAGCCCGAGCGCCGGGCTGATCAGTGCCATGCGCTGGTCGACCTGTTCGGTAGTCATCCTACCCTTGGCGGCGCTCGCCTCATAGTTCCGGCGAATGACGCCCAGCCCGCGATCAAGCGCGGCCTGGTTCATCTCGACCAGCGTGACCGGCAGGCCGGCGTTAAGGAAGTTCATCGTGATGCCGCCACCCATTGTGCCGGCGCCGATCACGCCGACCGATCTGATCGGCAGCGCCTGCGCGTCGCGCGGCAGATCGGGCACTTTCGCCGCTTCGCGCTCGGCGAAGAAATAGTACCGCTGCGCCGCGCTTTCGGTGCTGGCCATAAGTTCGCCGAACAGTTCGCGCTCGCGCTCCATGCCCTGCTCGAATGGCAATTCGGCTGCGGCCTCGATGGCCTTGACGATATTGAACGGCGCCTTGAACCCGCGGAAGGCGCGCGCATTCTTCTTGAGGTACTCGGCGTAGATCTCGCCCTTGCCGCGATAGGGCTCGACCTTGTCCTGCCGGTCGCGCACGCGCAGCAGCGGTCCGCCTTCGCTGACAATCCGCTCGGCAAAGGCAATCGCGTCTTCGCGCAACGTCCCTTCATCGGCGAGCGCATCGATCATGCCGAGTTCAAGCGCCTTGCGCGCAGGGACCGGTGCGCCGCCGGTGATGAGATCAAGTGCCGCAGGAACGCCCACGATGCGCGGCAGGCGCTGCGTGCCCCCCGCCCCCGGCAGCAGCCCAAGCGCCACTTCGGGGAGGCCGACCTTGGCCGAAGGCACCGCAATCCGGTGGTGGCAAATGAGCGCGAGTTCATAGCCGCCGCCAAGCGCCGTACCGTGGATCGCGGCAATCACCGGCTTGGTCCCACACTCGATGCTGTCGAACACGTCCTGCAGGTTCGGACCTTCCAGCGCCTTGCCGAATTCTGAGATATCCGCGCCCGCAATAAATGTCCGGCCCGCACAGATAAGCACAATCGCCTTGACCTGCGGGTCCGCTGCGAACTCGCGAAACCCGCTATCGAGCGCGATGCGCGTATGAACGCTGAGCGCGTTGACCGGTGGGTAATCGATGGTGAGCACACCGATGTTGCCCACGACTTCGGTCGTACCCACGGAATGGCTGGCGGCGGCGCTGTCGGTCATTCTATCATCCTCTCTTCAGACAAGCATGCCGGCCATGCGGCCGCGGACGATAGCTTCGGCATCGGCAACGATGCGGCTGATGAGTTCCTCGCAAGTCGGGATATCGTGGATCAGGCCCTGCACCATCCCGGCCCAGAACACGCCCTTCGAGAGATCGCCCGTCTCCAGCAGTTCCTTGCCCGCAGTGCCGGCAACGAGTTCGCGGACATCCTCGAACTTAGCTTCGGGCTTGGCGAGGCGCCGCACGACTTCTTCCGACACCGGGCTCTTGCCGACCCGGGCGGTGTTCTTGAAGTTGCGGAAAATCAGGAAGCTGCCGCGCTCGTCATTGTCGACATAGGCCTGCTTCACGTTGTCGTGGATCGGCGCTTCCTTGGTCGCGCAGAACCGGGTGCCCATGTTGATGCCGTCCGCCCCAAGCGACAGCGCTGCTGCGAGACCACGGCCATCACCGAACCCGCCCGAGGCCAGCATGGGGATCTTCACCTTGTCAGCCGCAGCCGGGATCAGGATAAGTCCCGGAATGTCATCCTCGCCCGGATGGCCCGCACATTCGAAGCCATCGATAGAGATGACGTCCACCCCGGCCTTCTCGGCGGAGACCGCGTGGCGCACAGCGGTGCACTTGTGGAGGATCTTGATCCCGTGGGGCTTCAACTGCTCCCAGATCTCGCGCACCGCCGGGGTACCTGCTGTCTCGACGATCTTGATCCCGCCATCGATGATCGCCTGCGCATAGGCCTTGTAATCGGGCGAGTTGATCGTCGGAAACACGGTCATGTTCACGCCGAAGGGCTTGGAGGTCATGCTGCGGGTGCGCTCGATCTCGTTGCGCAGTGCTTCCGGGCTCGGCTGCGAGAGCGCGGTGATAATGCCGAGGCCGCCCGCGTTGGAAACCGCGCTCGCCATTTCGGCAAAGCCCACATTCATCATCCCGCCCTGAACGATCGGGTGTTCGATTTCGAGCAGTTCGGTGATCCGGGTCTTGAATGCCATGGCTGAAAGCTCCTGTCAGATACGTTCGATGATGATCGCCGGGGCCATGCCGCCGGCCGCACACATGGTGATCAGCGCATAGCGGCCGCCGCTGCGCTCAAGCTCGTCGAGCGCAGTGCCGACAAGCATCGACCCGGTCGCGCCGATCGGATGACCGAGCGCAATCGAGCCACCGTTGATGTTGACCTTGCTACGGTCAAGCGCGAGGTCCCGCATGAACTTCTCGGCGACGACGGCAAAGGCCTCGTTGATTTCCCAGACGTCGATGTCGTCGATCGTGAGGCCAGCCTTGGCGAGTACCGCGCGGGCGGCCGGCACCGGCGCATTGAGCATCAGCGTCGGGCAATCGCCCTTGTTGACCGTCGCGACAACCCGGGCTCGCGGCGTCCAGCCATTGCGCCGTGCCGCATCGGGCGAGGCGAGCAGGAGCGCCGCTGCACCGTCGACCACGCCCGAACTGTTGCCTGCGTGGTGGATCGCTTCCCATTCGAGGCCGGGATACTTGCGCTGGATCGCCTGCCGATAGGTCTCGCCGCCCTCGTCAATCGGCGCATCGGCCACGGCAAGAAAAGCAGGACGCAAGCTGGCGAGCGCTTCGGCGGTCGTCTGCGGGCGCGGATATTCGTCATGATCGAGCGCAACCGACCCATCCTCGTTCAGCACCGGGACCAGACTGCGATCGAAGCGTCCGGCGCGGATCGCCGCATCGGCGCGGCGCTGGCTTTCCAGCCCGAGCGCGTCGACCGCCTCGCGCGTGATCCCTTCCATCGCAGCAATGGCATCGGCGCAGACGCCCTGGTTGGACTGGGGATGCATCGCCTGCAGCCCCGGGTTGCCCATGTCGCGCCCCAGCCGGGGTACACCGCCTGCTGCCTCAAGCGCGGTGAGGTGATCGCGGTAGGACATCATCTCGACCCCGCCGGCGATCACCACTTCTTCCATCCCGCTGCGGATCTGCGCGGTCGCCAGCGCGACCGACGTGATCCCGCCGCCGCAGAAGCGGTCGAGCGTCATGCCGGAGACGACCGGATCGTAGCCGGCATAGAGCGCGCTCATGCGGCCGATATCGCCGGCCTGCCTGCCGCGCTGGGCCGAAGTCGAGAAGATCACGTCATTGACCTGGCGGGTATCGAGCGCGTTGCGTTCCTGGATGGCCTTCAGCACCGCCGCGCCAAGGTGCTGGGGGTGGAGGTGCGAAAGCGAACCCTTGCCCCATTTTCCCCCGCCGCGCGGGGTGCGGACGGCATCGATGATCAGCGCGTCATCCATGGCCGGCATCACGCCGGAATCTGGTTGAAAGGCACGCCCTTGTCGGGCCGGTGATCCTGCGGCAGGCCGAGAATCTTCTCGGCAATGGTGTTGAGCAGCATCTCGTCCGCACCGCCGGCAATGCGGCCCGTCGGCGCATTGATCCAGCTTGTGGTCCAGTTGTCCTTGACCGGCGCGTGCTCGTCAAAGGCAAAGCCAAGGTTGCCTTGGAGATCGATCGCCAGCTCCGAAAGCTTCTGCCGGCTGCGCACCGAAACCAGCTTGTTGAGCGAGCCTTCGGGTCCGGGCTCCATCCCCGCCTGCAGCATCTGCATGGCCCGCGCGGTGATCGATTCGAGCCCGGCGCGCATCGCATGGTTGCGGGCGATCGCCGAACGGACCCGACCATCGTTGAGCGCGGGCCGCTCGTTGATCTCGAGGCCTTTGACCAGATCGACAAACAGATCGAGGGGCGGGCCAAATCCGCCGCTGTCCGTCGCGACATAGCGCTCGATCATCAAGGTGGTCATCGCCACGCCGAAACCGCCGCCGATCGGGCTCATGCGCTGCGAATCGTCGAGCCGAACATCATCGAAGAACACCTCGTTGACGTGGCTGTCGCCCCCCGCGAGCTTGATCGGGCGCACCTCGACTCCCTTGGCGCGCATGTCGACCCAGAAATAGGTGAGGCCCTTGTGCTTGGGCTGCGTCGGGTCGGTACGCGCGACGATCACGCCGTAGTCACTGTACTGCGCCCAGCTCGTCCAGAGCTTCTGCCCGTTGAGCTTCCAGCCGTTGCCATCGGGTTCGGCACGGGTGCGCAGACCGGCAAGGTCCGAGCCGCCAGCGGGCTCGGAAAACAGCTGGCACCAGATTTCCTCACCGCGCAGCGCGGCGATCACGCGTTCCTTCACCCAGGCCTTGTCCTCGCCGAAGCGGATCAGGATCGGCACCGGCATGCCGAGCGAGATTCCGAAATAGACGGTGGGCATACCGAAGGCCATTTCCTCGGTATCGAACACGACCTTCTCGATATGGCTCAGGCCTTGCCCGCCGATCTCCTTGGGCCAGTTGATCCCGGCAAACCCCGCATCGAACCGGGCTGCGAGATAGCGCCGCCCGAGCGCCAGATCCTCGGCTTCCGAAAGCCCCTTGCGCGCGGCCTTGCCGAACGTTCCGGCGACCGAGGCAAGCCAGTCGTGCGCCCGCAGGCGGAATGCTTCGAACTCGCTCATGCTGCCACTCCCGTCAGGTTTTCAACCAGCAGATCTTCCCAGAAGAGCATGTTGCCCAGCTCGATCGCCAGACTGCGCGTCCGCCGCATATGGAGGTGGATGCCCGCCTCCCAGGTCACGCCGATCCCGCCGTGCACCTGAACGCAATCGCGCGCACAGGTGTCATAGGTTTCGGTCGCCGCGAGCCGCGCATCGGCGGCCGCAATCATCAGTGCGGTGAGATCGGCCTGCCCGCCATCGGCAAGGCCGGCGGCATGGATGCAGTTCGCCCGGGCGATCTCGACAAGCCCGTAGAGTTCGGCAATCCGGTGCTTGACCGACTGGAACGCGCCGATCGGCTGGCCGAAGGCGCGGCGGGTAAGCGCATAGTCGCGCGCGGTCAGCATCAGCGCCTCGGCGCCGCCGACCTGCTCATGCGCGGTGACGATGGCCATGCGCGCAAGGATTTCAAGTGCCAGCGCCTTGGCGGCAGCCCCTGCCGCAAGCACGGTCGCCGGGGTGCCCGCAAATGTGAGATCAGCGTAGAGCCGGGTGTTGTCGAAGCTTTCAACCGGAGTGCGGGCCGCGCCCGCCAGTTCGGCCAGAACCAGTGCGGGCGCACCATCGGCTTCGGCCCATACCAGCGCGATATCGGCCTTGAGGCCGCCCGGCACCGCGTGCTTGGTGCCGTTCAGCGCGCCGCCGGCATAGCGCACCGCCGGGCGAGTGGGCAAAGGCGCGGTGCCTTCCGCCAGCGCCACCACGCCGAGGATTTCGCCAGCCGCAAGCCGCGGCAACCACTGCGCCTGAATGTCCGCGTTGCCGCTTCCCATGATCGCCAGCGCAAGCCCGTAGCCGGGTGTCAGGAACGGTGCACCGGCCGTAGCCGCGCCAGTGGCCTGCGCAACAAGGCCCAGTTCGACCAGGCCCAGACCCAATCCGCCATGCGCCTCGGGAATGGCCAGCGCCGTCCAGCACTGCTCCACTGCCGTGTCCCAGAACGGCTGGTCAAATGTGCCGGTCTGTTCGAGCAGCGCGAGCAATCGCTGCTTGCTGGTGCGGGCATCGAGGACCCGTCGTGATTCGGTGGCGATGGCCTGCTGGCCCTCGTCATAGAGGATTGACATTCGCGGCATCCCTATCCCAGAAGGTTCTTTCAGTTATATAACTAGGTAATACATATCAAGCGTGATTCATTGAGGGGGCGCTCCGTCCTTTCGGGAAACGCGCGAAACGGGTGGTGAGGGTGCAAAACCTGGCTGGGCGAGCATGCCGCAAGCCGCGCTCAACGCGCCGCGATCTGGCCGCCTGCGGCCAGGGCACGCCGCAGCTCGGCCTTCTGCACCTTGCCCGTCGGCGTCCGCGGGAGAGCGTCGAGGACCACCAGAACCTCGGGCGCTTTCTGCCGAGCGACGCCAAGCTCGCTGAACACCTCGCCGATTGTTTCGAGCGTCGGCACCGCGCCGCCGTCCTCCAGCAGAAGCACTGCGCAGACCCGCTCGCCCAGCCGCGGATCGGGGGCTCCGATCGCCGCCGCCTCGCGAACGCCGGGCACCTGCAGCAGCAGTTCTTCCACCTCGCGGCTGGAAATGTTCTCCCCGCCGCGGATGATGATGTCCTTCTTGCGGTCGGTGATCGCAAGATAGCCTTCGGCATCGAGCCGGCCGATATCGCCGGTGAGGAACCAGCCGCCAGGCAAAAAACTGAACGCATCAAGTGCTGGGTCGGTGTAGCCCGCAAAGCGTTCGGCGCCGCGTACCGCCACCTCGCCTTCCGCACCGATCGGCAGGTCGGCACCGCCATCATCGACAATGCGGACTTCGACCCCGGGATTGGGACGGCCATCGGTGCTGAGCCGCTTGTCCAGCGGATCATCCGGCGCACACTGCGAAACCGTCGGCATTTCGGTCGATCCGTAGCAGCGGCAGCAGCGGATTCCGATTGCCTCGCTCGCTGCGACAAGCGCTGGCGGCACCGTGGTTGCCCCGATCAGGAACTGGATGAAGCTGGTAAGATCACGCCCGTCCCGCGCCGCAGCTTCCATCATGCCCGAAAGGTGAAACGGCGTGCCCGACATCTGGCGAACCTTGAACCGTTCGACGAGTTCGGCGGCAAGGCCTGGATCCCAAGCCTCGAGGATCAGCATGGGTCGGCCGAGCAGGGCGTGGGCCATGACGCCGAGCGTGCCGGCGATATGCCCGGACGGCCATGGCGAAAGGCCGCAATCATCTGCGGGCGTATCGCCGCGCTGCGCGGCAAGCTCGGCCAGCAGACTGCGCGAGGTGTGGCGTACGCCTTTGGGCGCCGCCGTGGTGCCCGAGGTGTAAAGCAGCAGCGCCAGTGCATCGGGATCGACCGCACAAGGCGGCAGATCACCCGCCGGCAAGGCGTCCAGCGCGATCATCCCGTGCGGTACCGTCTCGCCCATCACGATCCGGTGCAGCAAGGCCGGCAGATCAGGGAGCCGCGCAAGTCGGTCGAGATAGTCGATGGCCTTCCAGCGATCGGGCACGATCAGCGCCTTGGCACCGCTATCGGCCAGAATGTGCGCCAGTTCGTGCGGGCCGTAGATATGGACGATCGGCAGCAACGTGCAGCCGAGCAGCGCGGCGGCCTGAAACAGCACGGCATTTTCCATGCAATTGGGCAACTGCATGGCGATCGTATCGCCCGGCCGCAGCCCCAGTGCGTGGAACGATCCGGCCAGCCGCCGTCCCTCGGCATGGACCGCGCCGAGCGTCGTGACTTGCTCGCCCGCCGCACCGAAAAAGTGCAGCGGCGCGTGCGGACGCACTGCTGCAGTGCGCGCCATCGCGTCGGCAAGCGACAAATCCTTCCACAAGCCCAGCCTGCGCCACTCCGCCTCGCGCCCGTCCGGCATCCGGCTCGCCGCCATTCCCATGTCCCGCTCCCTACGCGTGTACCTGCGCGCAAGGGTGAGCCACGCGCGGCGTGCGCGTCAATCCCGGAGACCTGATCCGATGGACATCGCTTTCTCACCCGAAGAGCAGCACTTCCGCGCCGAATGCCGCGACTGGCTGCACGAAAATGTCCCGAGCGAGCCGCGCCCTTTCCACGCCGCGGACGCGATTGATTTCGACAAGGCCTGGCAGCGCCGCTTGTTCGACGCAGGCTGGGCCGGGATCAACTGGCCGCGCGAATACGGGGGTCGCGGGCTTTCCATCGTGCAGCAAGTGATCTGGCTGGAGGAATACGCCCGCGCTCGCGCTCCATGGATCGGCGCCAATTTCGTCGGCATAAACCACGGCGGCCCCACGCTGATCCTTAATGGCAGCGAGGCGCAGAAGGCCCTCCACCTGCCGCGCATCCTGAGCGGCGAGGCGATCTGGTGCCAGGGCTTTTCGGAACCTGGTGCAGGATCGGACCTCGCCGGAATCCGCACCCGCGCCCGGATCGAGGGCGACGAACTGGTGGTGAACGGCACCAAGATCTGGACCAGCTTTGCCCACGTGGCGGACTGGCAGGAACTGGTGGTGCGCACGGAGGAAGGCTCGCACCGCCATGCCGGGCTTTCATGGGTGATCTGCGACATGCACACGCCGGGCGTAGAGGTGAGGCCGATCCGCAAGATGTCGGGCCAGATCGAGTTCGCGCAGGTCTTCTACGATGATGTCCGCATTCCGCTCGAGAATGTCGTCGGCGGGCTGGGCCAGGGGTGGAAAGTCGCGATGTCCACTCTGAGCTTCGAGCGCGGCACGGGCTTCATCGCCGATCAGGTCAAGCAGGCGCAGGAGTTGGAGGACCTGCTGGCGCGCGCCCGCCGGACCGGGGCCATCAAGGATGACCGGATTGCGGGCGATCTGGCACAGATGCGCGCCGAAGTGGCGGCGCTGAGAGCGATGACCTATCGCAACATTTCCGAAGTCGTCCGCACCGGCCAGCCCGGCCCGGAAGCCTCGGTGATCCGTCTGTTCACCGCCGAACTTGGCCAGCGGCTGGAACGCATGGCGCTGCTGCTTGCGGGCGAAGCCATCCTTGATTTCCGCTACGGCGAGGACTCGCTGGTGGCGGAATACTTGCGAGGGTTTGCCGCCACGATCGCCGGCGGGTCCTCGCAGATCCAGCGCGACATCATCGGCGAGCGGCTGCTCGGCCTGCCGAAATCGAGATAAGCCCCATGGACCTGACCCCGAGCGCCGAGCAGGAAGCCCTCATCACCGCCACCGCCGTTTGGTGCGCGGACAACATGCCGCTGGAGCAGGCGCGCCAGCGTCCAAGCGCCCTGTGGCAAGAACTCGAAGCCATGGGCTGGACCGCGATGACAGCCCCGGACGTGGGGCTTGATCATGCCACAGAGGCTGCGGTCTTTGCCGAACTGGGGCGACATCTGGCCCCCGTCGGCCTCGTATCGAGCGCAGTCGCGGCGCGCTGGTCGCCTCATGCGGGCAAAGCGGCGCTGGCGCTGCTGGATGGCTCGCTCGAAGGGGGCAAGCTGCGTGTGTTCGATCCGCACGGCGCGGTTCAGGCACTGGGGCTGGCCGGCCACCTCGCCGCGACCACAGCGCTGCCGCGCGATCTTGATGGGGGGCCGTCGCTCGATCCGACAGCACCGCTCGCCCGACTCGATCCTGCCCCGCGCTTCGAAGCCATCGCCGATCCGCACGCCGCGCTGCATCTCCAGCTGCTCGCCGCCGCCTTTGCCTTGGGCTGCGCCGATGCCGCCCGCGACATGGCCGCTGCCTATGCCAAAGTGCGCGAACAATTCGAGCGGCCCATCGGCTGGTTTCAGGCGATCAAGCATATCTGCGCGGATATGGCGGTGCGCTGCGCGGTAGCCCGCTCGCAGTTGTACTACGCGGCCGGCGCGCTTGATGTGGGCGCCGATGACGCTGCGTTCCATATCGCCAGCGCCAAACTGCTGGCGGACCAGGCCGCGCTCGAAAACGGACGGGCCAACATTCAGGTCCATGGCGGCATCGGCATGACCGACAAAGCCTATCCGCACTTGTGCCTCAAGCGGGCACACCTCCTCACCTTCATTGCGCCGGCCAGGCGCGACATCCTGCTGGGAGACGCCGCATGAGCGACAAGGTTCTCTACGAAGTTATCGACGGCGTCGGCGTGATCACGCTCAACCGGCCCGAAGTCCACAACGCGCTCGATGATGAGGCAGCGCATCTCTACAAAGACCTGCTCGACCGCGCGCTGGACGATGACGGCGTGCGCGCGGTGCTGCTGCAGGGGGCGGGCAAGTCGTTTTGTTCCGGCCGCGACACCAGCATGCTGGGGCACCGTGCACGCGATGAAAGCGACTACCACTTCGTGCTGCGCCACCAGCAAAAGCGGCTGGCGGTGATGGACAGCCCCAAACCCTTCATCGCGGCGCTCAAGGGCGCGGCACTCGGCGGAGGCTGCGAAACTGCACTGTCCTGCGATATCCGCATAGCCGACACCACGCTCAAGATGGCGCTGCCTGAAATCCACTACGGCATCCTGCCCGATACCGGCGGCACCCAGCTCATGACCACGCTGATCGGCCCCAGCCGCACAAAGTATATGGTGATGACCGGCGACCGCATCGATGCCGAGACCGCGCTGGCATGGGGCGCGGTGGATTTCGTCGTCGCGCCCGGCGAGCTTGATGCCCGCGCGCTCGATCTTGCCCGCAAGATCGCAGCCAAGCCGCCCATCGCGCTCGCCATGGCAAAGACGATGATCGACCAGATCCACGCCGGCGCGGTCCGCAGCGGCATTGCGCAGGAACTGCTGGCGCAGACCGCGCTGTTCAAGACGGAAGACTATCAGGAAGCCCGCGCCGCGCTCCGCGAGAAGCGCACGCCCGCCTACAAGGGGAAGTGAGATGACCGATCATCCTGCAGACAGCAGCACCGACAATTTAAGGGGCCTTCGCGCCGCACCGCCGCGCGGAACTCGAATGCTGCCTGACGGTAGCTTTGCCGGTGAAGTCGCCATCGTCACCGGCGGCGGTTCGGGCCTTGGCAAGGCGATCGCCAGCGAGTTTGGCCGGCTAGGCGGTGCAGTCGCGATTGCCAGCCGCGATCCCGACAAGCGGGCGCGCGGCGTTGCTGCGGTTGAGGAAGCTGGCGGCCGGGCGCTCGGCGTCATGCTCGACGTGCGCGATCCCGAAGCGGTCAAGGCCTGCTTCGACGAAGTCGAGGCAGCGTTTGGTCCGGTGACACAGCTCGTCAACAACGCAGCCGGGAACCTCGCAGGCGCTTCGGAGGACTTCAGCCTCAACGCCTGGCGCGCGGTGACGGGCATCGTGCTCGACGGCACATGGATATGTTCGACCGAATTCGCCCGCCGCCGGATTGCTGACGGCATTGGCGGTGCGATCCTCAACATCGGCGCGACCTACAGCTGGACCGGCGGTCCCGGCACCTCGCCTTCCGCCGCAGCCAAAGCGGCGGTGACCAACCTCACCCAGACGCTCGCGGTCGAATGGGCGCCCTACGATATCCGTGTCAATTGCCTCGTCCCGGGGCTGTTCCCGCACGAGGAGCGGGCAGAGCATTTGCGCTTTGCGGATAAGGACCGGAGCGATCTCGATCGCCGCCAGCCCGCACTCCGGGTCGGCCAGACGCACGAGCTGGGCTGGGCTGCGGCCTATCTCTGTTCAGACTACGCCGCGTTTTGCTCGGGCCATGCCTTTGTGCTCGACGGTGCGAACTGGCTGCGCCGCAGCCTCAGGATGCCGGAGTTCGAACCGGTGCGGACATGGCTGCCGCCTAAGCGGGAACGGAACGGCTGAGATGTGCTCTCAGCCGATCACCTTCTTCTCGCGGTAGGCGGCGATCTCGTCAGAGGAGAAGCCCAGCTCGCCCATGATTTCATCGGTATGCTGGCCGATGGCGGGCGCCGCGTGGCGGAACACCACCGGAATATCGCCAAAGCACCAGAATGCCCCGGGCTGCTCGACTGTGCCGTAGACTGGCTGTTCGAGCACCGAGATCAGGTTGAGTTCGCGGTGCAGCGGATTGTCGAAGAAGCGGTTTTCGGCATCCTCGAAGGTCACGTGATCGCAGGGCACGCCCGCTGTTTCCAGCGCTGTGACAAGTTCGGCTGAAGACTGCGCGCCAGCAGCAGCCGCAAAGCCGGACTCCGCATCGCCCAGTACCGAACGCAGCGCGGCGCGGCGCGCCTCGGTCAGCGCGGCCACCGCGATCCAATTGCCATCGGCGCACTGGAATATCCGGTGATAGGGCGAATAGCCGGTCTGTTCGCTATCGAGATGATAGGTTTCAGCGAGCGAGCCATCGGGAAACAGCAGGGTCTCCCCCTGCGTCATCGCCGAAATGCCAAGCAGCGAGGTCTGGGTTGAGTAGCCGCGCTGGCCTTCGCGCTTGGCATAAAGCGATGCCATCAGCTCGACCAGCGCGCTCTGTGCCGAACTTACGTCCATCGTGCCCGGACGGTTGAACATCGGCTTGTTGCCTGCGCCTGCGTTCTCGAATTCCCAGCCGGCAATCGCATTGAAGATCGAATCGTACCCAGGCCAATTGCCGCGCGTGCCCTTCTGGCCATAGGCGCTGACATAGTTGAACGCGATGTTCGGGTTGTGCTCGCGGATCCCCTCGTCGGAAAGGCCGAGTTTGGCGGCCCCCTTGAAGCGCATGTTGTGGTGGGCCGCCTCCGCCCATTGCAGCAAGCGCGCGAGAATGGGTTTGGCTTCGGGATGCGTAAGATCAAGCGCAATCGAGCGTTTAGAGCGCGAAGCGGCCTGATAATAGCGGTGCATGAAGCGGATGCGGTCGCCAGTCAGCGCTTCCACCTTGATCACGTCGGCGCCCATATCGCCCATCATCGAAGGGCCCATCGGCCCGGCGAGGAACATGCCGAAATCGACGACACGGACACCCGCCAACACTTCGGCGGGCTGGCCATTGGTACCGACCGGAGCTGGCGGCGGCGCCCAGTCCACCTCGCCGCCCTCACCAAGTCGCGGCGCCGGACGGACCGGCGGCAGGTCGGCATCAGTATGGAACGGCACGTTGGGCTGGACCGTCGGGCCGAGATCGGGATCGTCGACGGCTACGACATAGCCGTTGGCCTCGACTTCGGGATGGCTGAGCATGCCACCAAGCGGATAGGCCGGTTCCGCCGCGATATCGGCCGCACGCAGATCCACGAGCCAGCTGTCCAGCGGGCGGCGCTTGAACGCGTCGATCTTGCCGGCTTCGGTTTCGAGATCGGCGCCTTCGGCCAGCACCTCCCACATCGTCGGCATCGAGGCGTAGTCGAACTGGCGCGTCGGATCCATGATCTGCAGCCAGTCGCCACCCTGGCATTCGTAGAGCTGCTGCCCGATCGGCCTTGGCCCCAATGGATAGGGCTTGTTGTTGGGCATCGGCCCCTTGGAATTGCGCGCCCAGAGCAGCGGGATGACCGCCATCAGACCCTGGAACAGCGAGGTATGCGCCGCACCGCCCCTGCCCGACTGGAGCCGAACAATCAGCCTGGCCAGAATGCCCGCCGCCGCCAGATGCGCCGCAGACCATGAGCCGGCGTTGTAGCGCCATACGATCGGCCCGGCCCGGTAACCGTCGTTTTCGTAGAGCATGCCGAAGCGCGCTTGGACGAGAAGCTCGTCATCCGAGCGTTCGACGTCGGGATGGTTGAACGGACTGCCAGTGATCCCGCAGGTGACGAGCCGCGGATAGCGCACCGCGAGCGCCGCATCGTCCAGCCCAAGCGCCTTGGCTCGTGCAGGCGTGAACTGATGGAGCAGCACGTCGGCCCCTGCCAGCCGCTCATGGAGCCCCGCCAGACCCTCAGGGCTTGCCAGATCGAGCACAAGGCTGCGCTTGCTGCGGTTCCAGTTGGCGAACCGCGCTTTCCCTCGCGCCGGATCACCGCCCGGCCGCTCGATCTTGAGCACCTCTGCGCCAAGCGCCGCCAGCATCAGTCCGGCGACCTGGACCGCCTGCCCTTCCCCGATCTCGACGATCCGCAGCGCGCCCAGCACGGGGTCAGGCCTTGCGGAAGTTGGGCAGAACCCAACCGTCCTGGATATCGGTCCATTCGACCGTGACCTTCATGCCGATGTGCACGTCCTCGGCATTGCAGCCGGTGACATTGGCATTGAGCCGTGCGCCCGGCGCCCCATCAAGATCAACCACCACGGGGACGTAGATATAGTCTTCGCCATTGGCCGGGTTCTTGTTGCACACGACATAGCTGAACACGGTGCCTGTGCCCGGCAACGCTGGCCAGTTGACTTCCTGGCTCGAGCATTCGGGGCAGTAGGGCGATGGCGGCATGCGGAAATGGCCGCATTTGGCGCACTGACATGCGGTGAGCTTGTGTGCCTTGGCCGCTTCCCAGAAGGGTTCGGTGTTGGGGTTGGTTGAGATGCGGATCTGGTCGCCCGGCAGCAGCTTTGCCGGACCATAAAGAATGGGCTCGCTCATGCTCAGGCGCTCCTCAGGATCAGGCTGGAGACGGGAAGCGAAGCCGGGCCGCCCGAAACAAGCGCAAACTCGGCATCCTTGACCTGGTTGATTGCGGTGCCGCGCACTTGCTCGACCCCTTCGACGATATGGGTCATGCCGATGATATAGGCTTCGTTGAGATTGCCGCCGTGGGTGTTGACCGGCACGCCGCCGTTCACGCCGCCCTGTGTTGCCGCATCATAGCGGATCTTGCCGGCAAGAACGTAGTCGTTGCCCTCGCCCTTCTCGCAGAAGCCGTAGTCCTCCAGCTGCATCAGCACCATCGGGCTAAAGTGATCGTAGATCAGCGCGACATCCATGTCCTTGGCCAAGAGGCCGGACTGCGCCCAGATGCGGTCTGCGGTGAACTTGTGGCCGGAGCTGGCGAAGTGCGGATCGGGCATGCCCATCCACGCAAAGGCCCGTCCCCATTCACGCTGTCCGCCATGCGCGCAGGCATGGACCACCGCTGGCTTGTGGCGGCAATCCTTCGCACGGTCCATCGTAGTGGTGATCACCGCGACCGCGCCATCGGTTTCGAGGCAGAAATCAAGCCGGCGCAGCGGATCAGCCAGCATCACCGAGGCGTCGTATTCCTCCTTGGTGAGCGGCGCCTTGCGCACCGCCTTGGGGCGGTTGTGGGTGTTGGCGCGGGTGGCCATCACGATCTCGCCAAAAGCGTCCTGCGTGGTGCCGTAGAGATGCATGTGCCGCCGCGCGAGCACGCTCATCAGGTGGCCCGGGCCGACCAGCCCCGAAGGCTGGAGGAAGCTGTTTTCCGGGCTCGGCGCCGCCGCACCGAACACCACGCCGAGCCGGTGCTGCGGCAATTGCTGCAGCGCCATCAGAGTGACGACGTACTTGCAATCTTCGTTCATCAGGCCCGCGGTCGCGAGCCCGATTGCACCGGGGCAGCCGCCGCCGCCGCTCGTCAGCGTGGCCGAGAAGGAGATGTTGGGCATGCCCAGCGTTTCCATCAGGCTCGCTGTATCGAACTTGTCGAGATAGCCCGCACCCGCGGTCGAATAGTATGCGAAGCCGTCGATATCCTTGATTGAAATGCCGGCATCGGCACAGGCCTTGAGGATCGCCTCGCCTGCCATGTCATTGATCGTGCGGGGCCAGCTCTTGCCACGAACGTAATAGTCCGTCGCGCCAACCCCGACGATCGCCGTCTTGTCCTGGTTTGCCCAAGGCATGCTTCGTCCTCTCGCTCGATTCCAAGTTATATAACTAAGTGGGATATGATAGGACGGACAGGTTGTCCAGCGTCCTGCTCAGTTATCCCCACCCGCCGCCAGCCAATCTGCCAAAGCAGCCGAACGGCGGCGCATCATCAACCGGGCGACATCACTGTCGCGCGCAAGAATGGCCTGACACAGGCCATGCTGCAGCTTGCGGGCGACATCGCGGTGCTCGGCGGTCTGGTAGAGGCTGGTGCCCTGCTCTTCCATGCCAAACGAATAGCCGATCGCCATGACCAGCTCGATGGCCGGGTTGCCGCTCATCCGCGCGAGCAGACGGGCCACTCGTGCTTCGGCGACGATAATTGCGCCCGGGGTATCCGCTTCGTCGATCGTAAGGGCGAACTGGACGAGCTTTTCGCGCAGGTCCGCATCTTCACACTGGCAGGCAAGGCCTGCGGCTTCTTCGGCGACCAGACGGCTGACCGCGATGATATCGAGCAAGGTCGCTCCCTTGAGCCGCAAATAGCGTGCAAGGGTCCGGATAGCATCTTCTGCATCGGGCCGGCTGGCATAGAAGCCGCCGCGGATTCCGCGCCGCACGCTGATGAGCCTGTCGTTCTCGGCAATCTTGGCGGCTTGTCGCAGGGTTGGCCTGCTGATCCTGAGCCGGAGCAGGAGTTCGTCCTCCGAGCCGATGAACGCGCCGTCTTCGTGCGCCAGGCTCAATTCGGCAAGCTCGCGCGCGGTGCGCACCACGAGCGTCTCGGCTTGTCCTGTCTGCAGCATGCCACCTCCATTCAAGATATCTCTTTATAGGACATACATCCACTGTCCAGCAAAACTCTTGCGCTGACCTGTATAACTAGGTACTTCTTTCTCATAATCGAATCGGGAGAAAGCACGTGAAGCCTTTCGTTTTCAGCGCCGACAGCCACATCATGGAGCCGCCTTCGATCTTTCTCGATGGCCTGCCCGCCAATCTGAAGCGCCATGCCATCCACAGCCGCAAGGAAGGAGACTTCCTCATCACCGGCACCGAGGACAAGGTCATCTACCGCCTGCGCGTGGGTCAGCACCGCGAGAAGGCGCTCGGCGACAATGAGCGCAAGGGTATCCGCGAGATCCCCGGCCGGCTCGATGACATGGAGTTGGAGGGCATCGACGCCGAAATCTGCTTCCCGAGCCTGGGCCTCTGGCTCTACGCGCTCGACAGCGCCGAGGCGGAAGCCGCATCGGCCCGGCTCTACAACGATTGGAACAATGAGTTTCTGGGCGGCCACCCCGAACGCTTCGTGCGCTGCGGAATGCTGCCGGTGCTCGATTTCTCGAACACGGTGGCCGAACTGGAATACCTCGCGTCCAAGGGCTTCACCGCTGCGATGCTGCCTGCGGTGACCCCGCCAAACCTCCCGAAATACAATGACGAGAAGTGGGACGTGGTGTTCGCCAAGGGTGCGGCACTTGGCATCGTCTTCGTCATGCACACGGGCACCGGTCTTGAATCCGTGGTCATCGAGCGCGGCCCAGGCGCGGGGATCATCAACTACACCAACCAGATGATGGATGCCGAGCAGAGCGTCATGTACCTCGTCGCCGGCGGCGTGCTCGATCGCAATCCGGGCGCCAAGGTCGCCTTCATCGAAAGCGGCGCGAGCTGGCTGGTCGCGCTGGCGGAGCGCATGGACGAAGTCGAGGAAGCGCATGCCAAGTTCGTCTTCCCCAAGCTCTCGCGCCGCTGCAGCCAGATCATCGACGATCAGGTCTGGGCGAGCTTCCAGCATGACCGCGCGTGCATCACCGCTGCCGCAGCCGGCCTTCCCGGCGCGAAGAACGTGATGTGGGGTTCGGACTACCCGCATGCCGAGGGCACCTTCCCGATCAGCCGCCCGATCCAGGAGCAGCTGTTCGAAAACCTCGATGTGCCCGAAACGGTGCGCAATGACATCCTCGGGCTCAGCGCCGCGCGGCTGTTCCGGATGGAACCGGTGGTGCACACCTCACCGGTTTACCAGGCGGCGTGAAGCAGGGGCGGTGCCCGATCACGGCACCGCCACCACGCTGATCTGGGGGCGAGGCAGCCATGGTCCATCTCGGCCTGAGCGGCGAGCAGGAGGCGATGATCGAAACGGTCCGCCGCGCGCTCGCCGATCGCGGCGCGCGCGGCGCCGATGAGGTCCTGCGGGAGCTTGGCACAGACGCCTTGATCGAGGACGGCGGCAGTCTCTTCGATGCCGCGCTTGTGGCAGAAGCGGCCGGACGCGCGGGCGTAGTCGCCTATCCCGAGGAACGCATCCTGATCGCGGTCGCCTGCATCGGGATGGCGACCCGCGCGCTGGAAGACGCGGCCGCCTATGCTTGCGAGCGGGTCGTGTTCGGAAGGCCCATCGGCGAATACCAGGGCGTGGCCCACGCGCTCGCCAATGCGATCACCGAGGTTGAAGGCACACGCCTGCTGATCTGGCGCGCCATCGCCGCGCGCGCAGAGCAAGCCGCGGACGCCGCTCTCCTTGATGCGCAGGTCTTCTGGTGGGCCGCCCGCAGCGTGATCCCCGCCATCAGAACCGCGATGCGCACCTTCGGCGGCTATGGCGTATCGGAAGATTCGCCCCTGCCCGCGCTCTATCTGGCAGCGCGTGCGGCGCTGCTGCAGTTCGGCGATCCTGATCGCCTGCTCACCGGCCCGCTTCGCGAGCTCGCGCCGATCGGTTCCGTGCCGATCAGCTTCAGCCCGGACGCCGAAGCCGAAGCGTGGCGCGCGCGGACCGAGGCGTTTCTCGCCGCTCATTTTACCGAGGCCGACAAGCGGGCCTTTGCCGCGAGCCTCGACAACCACATTCCCGAGCTCCACCGCAAGTTGGCCGATGCGGGGCTGCTGTTTCCGGACTGGCCGGAGGAATGGGGCGGATCGGGCGCGTCGGCGCTCGCAACTTCTACGGTACACCGCGCACTCACGCATGCGGGTTGGCCGATTTCGGTACTGGTTGTATCAGATTCGATCGGCAAGCTGCTGATGCTGTTCGGCACTCCAGAGGCCAAGGCGGAGATCCTGCCCACGCTGGCGCGTGGTGAGACGCTGGCCTGCCTTGGCCTGTCCGAACCATCGGGCGGCTCGGACGTATTCGGGGCAAAGACCCGGGCGGTCCACGATGGAGCCCGCTGGATCGTGAATGGCCAGAAGGTCTTCACCACCAGTGCCCACATAGCCGACTACGTGCTGCTGCTGGGCCGTACCGAAGGCGGGCTAACGCTGTTCGTGGCGCCGCTCGGCAGCCCCGGCGCCGACGGATTTGATCTGGCCCCGGTGCAGACCTTTGCCGGCGAGCGCACCAACATTACCTTTTACGCAGATTTCGCGGTGCCGGACCGGTACTTGCTCGGCGAGGCCGGACGCGGCACCAAGGTCCTCGCCGCGACAATGACGCTCGAACACAATCAGGGCGACTATTATCTCGGCGCGCTCGATCTTGCGCGCAGCGAGCTACACCGCGGGCTCGATGCGTTGCTTTCCCTTCCGGGCATTGGCGAGAATGCGCCCGCCATCAGGCTTTCCCTTGCCCGCCTCGATGCGCATATCGCCCTGCTCGAGTGCCTGTCGATCCGCGCGATCTGGGCGGGGCATGCCGGTCAGGGGCAGCGCTGGTACGGTCCGATGTGCAAACTGTTCGGCACCGAGAGCTGGGCCTCCTGCAATGCCGAACTGGTCGAGCGCTTTGCCCCTTATTCACTCGACCGCAGCATCGCGGCACTGGCGGCAGTGGAATCCGAAGCGCGGGGCGGCATTCAGGCGACAATCTACGGCGGCACCAGCGAAGTGCAGCGCAGCGTGATCGCGGAGACTCGGCTCGGCTTGCCACGCAGCCGTTAAAAGTATCTTTTATCGATAAGGATCGTCGAAAAATCCGAACTATTTGACGTTCATCAAATATATCAGATACCTCTTTTGGTAATTTGCTCGGGCAAGGCGGCGAAAAGGACACGCGCCGTCCGTGGAAGAGGAGCCCTGCCATGACCGACAAACTTCGCCCCTTCGTCTTCAGCTGCGATGCCCATGTCGCCGAACCGCCCGACCTGTTCGTATCCCGCATGCCCGAACACCTGAAGGACTACGTGATCCACGGCGAGGTGCAAGGTGACATCCGTATCACCCGGATCGGCGAACAGGTCATCCTCAAGATCAACACCAATTTCCACACCCACAAGACCGGTGAAGGCGACGCGGCATTCAATGCTCAATCCGGGGCCCAACCCGGCGCAGAAAAGGCCCCGGACCGTTCCTGCACCGACGCGGCCGACAACTTCGTCTCGGACTGCGCGGTCGATACCAAGCGGCGCGGCGCGCGCGATCTTGATCTGAGGCTCGCCGATATGGACCGCGACGGCGTGGATGCCGAACTGGTCTTCCCCTCGCTCGGGCTGATGCTGCCGCGCATCGCCGACCGCGAAGGGCAGCGTACCGCCTGCCAGATCTGGAACGACTGGGCCTGGGACTATTGCGCGCCGGTACGCAGCCGGCTGATTCCCGCCGCGATGATCCCATGCATCGATTTCGATGATGCGCTTGCCGAGTGCGAGCGGGCGGCCGCCAAGGGTTTTGCCGCCTTCTGCCTGTGGGAGGGGCTCAACAACTACAACGATCCGCGCTGGGATCCGATTTTCGCGCTGGCCGGCGATCTCGGCATTCCGCTGGTGTTTCACACCGGCGTCGGCAATATCAACATCCGTGCGCTCAAGGGCCCGGGCGGCGCGCTGTTCAACTACACGCGTCAAATGAACGATGCGGTGGATGTGATCACCCAACTGGTCGCTGGCGGCGTGCTCGATCGCAATCCCAAGGCGCAGATCCTGTTTGCCGAGCACAGCGCCGGCTGGCTCTGGGGCCTCGCCGAGCGGATGGACGAGGTCTACAACGGCCACGCGCCCTCGATCAGTCCCAAGCTCTCTCGCCTCCCCAGCCAGATCGTGCGCGATCAGGTGCACTGCGCGCTGCAGAATGATGGCAACAGTTCGATGGCGATCCGCAAGGGCGTCGGCATCGATGCGCTGCTCTTCGCCACCGACTATCCCCACGCCGAAGGGACGTTCCCCTTCTCGAAGCAGGTGATCGACGCGCTGGTGGCGGCCAACCCCGATGTATCGACCGATGAACTGGTCGCAGTGCTGGGCGGCAATGCGGCAAAGCTGTTCAAGCGCGCCAAACTGCGGCCGCAGGTCGACGCGCGGCGGGCGGAGCTGATGGCCGCAGCCTGATCACCGTCGCGCCCACAACCAAGCCCCGCCGGACAGGCTCCGGCGGGGCTTCTTCTTTGCCCGATCGCGCAAAAGAAAAGGGCGGACCATAGCCGGCCCGCCCTTCCCGTTTCATCAGTCATCCGGGCCGCCGCAGCGACCGCCGGGCCCTCAGAAGTGGAAGCCCACGGTCACGCCGTAGGTCGCCGGATCGCGGCGCTTGGAGCTGGTTAGACCAAGCGAGCCGATGTTGAGGTTCTGGGTGAAAGCGCGATTGTCGGTGAGGTTCTTGCCCCAGACTGTCACCGAAATGCCGCTGTCGCTTTCGTAGCCGATATTGCCTCCCAGAACGCCGGTTGCAGGCGTCGTGAACGAGTCGATCGCTGCCTGCGAGTTCGGCGTGATGGTGGTGCCGGCATAGGTGAACAGGTCCGGCGCGCCATAGTACTTGTCGACCCACGAGAAATCGACGCGCGCAGTCAGCTTGCCCGGACCGACCCTCTGGTGGAAGTCTGCCGCAACGGTGAAGCTGCTCTTGGGCACCGCCACGAAGGCATCGCCCGAGTGATCGACGAACGTGCTGCTGCCAAAGGCAATCGGCTGGGTATACTTCTTGTACTTGGGATCGGTGATCGAACCCGATGCCGAAAGCGTCAGGTAGGGGGTGACTGCGGCCGCGAGATCGGCTTCGACACCATAGGTTTCCTGCTTTTCCGCGTTGTAGAGTACGGTCAGCAAATTGGTGCTGCCCGGTACGTTGAGCAGCAGCGAGCGCTGCGCGTTCGAGATCTGGTTGTGATAGGCGGCAATGTTGAGGCGGATCTTGTGATCGAGGAATTCGGACTTGATGCCGATTTCCTGCTCGTCGTTCACTTCAGGCTTGAACGGCGCAAAGGTTGCAGCATCGCCGTTGGCGCGCAGGTTTTCACCGCCCGAGCGGTAGCCTCGGCCGGCCTTGGCATAGATCAGCACGTCCGGGGTGATCTTGTAATCCAGACCCACCGAATAGCTGAGCTTCCTGAAGGTATCCGAACGGCCCGCGGCGCAGTTGTCGTTTGCGACTGTGGTGATCGAGGGGATGTTGCAGCTGATGTAGATGTCGGTGTTGAACAGCGAGTTGCCGTTGTGGGTCAGCAGCGTCTTCTTGTCGCTCGACCAGCGCAAACCGCCCGTGAAGGTCAGTGCGTCGGTGATATGGTAGCTCGCCTGGCCGTAAATGCCGAAGCTCTTGTTGTTGATATCCCCGCGGTATTGGCCGGTGGTGTTGGGCACGAAAGTCCCAGCCGGAATGCCGGCCGGCGCGAGCGCACCGACAAAGGCGAGGAACGGCACGAAGCCGATCGCATTGTTCGATGTCGAGCGATCGAAACCGCCTTCAGTGAAGTAGGTCACGCCGGTCGCATAGTCGAGCTTGCCGCCCATGATCTTGCCGGTGAGCTGGGCTTCGCCCGACCACTGGTGCAGGTCCTGATAGCCCGTCGTTTGCAGCAGCAGATAGGGGGTACCGTCGAGGTCGATGTTGCTTGCCGAGGTGATCTTGCGATAGCCGCCGATCAGCTTGAGTGTGCTTCCGCCAAAGTCGAACTGCGCGGTCAGGTTATAGTTGCGTGTCTTTGTATCGGTGAGCGGAACATCGTTCAGCGAAACCGTGCGAGGATCGGTGTTGATTGCGCCGATCTCGGTGACAGCTGGATGCGTCGCCTGGTTGAGCGCAGCCGCTGTATTGGGCGGAGCGATGCCTGCCACAAAACCGAACTGGGTGCTCGCGAGCTGCTGATAGGTCAGCGCCGTGCCCGAGACGAGGCGCGCCTGGCGGGCTGGACCGTTCGACTTGAAGGTATACCACTCGCCAGACGCAGTGAGTGAAATAGTGTCTGTTGCCTGCCAAAGCGCCGACACGCGACCCGTCAGGTTGTCGACATTGTCATACTTGGCGCCCGTCGCTTTGTCGGTGGTGTAGCCATCGCGGTTGCGGTACTTGATCGCGCCACGCAATGCGAGCTTGTCCTTGATGACCGGCACGTTCAGCACCACGGTGCCGTCAATTTCATTGAAACGGCCATAAGTGGCCGAAATGCTGCCACTTACGGCATCAAGCTTCGGCTTGTTGGTTTCAAGCAGCACCGCGCCTGCCGAGGTGTTGCGGCCAAACAGTGTTCCCTGCGGGCCCTTGAGCACCTGAACGCTCGAAATGTCGAGCAGATCGCCGTTGAGGCCATAAGTGCGCGCGATGTAGACGCCGTCGAGATAAGTGCCGACTGAAGGCTCAAGCGTGGCGAGCGCGTCGTTCTGGACCTGGCCGCGGATCGAAAGCTGCAGCGCAGTCGGGTTCGAGGGGGCCTCAATCGTGGTGAAGCCCGGGGTAAAGGCGGCGATTTCGCTCACCTTGACGGCATTCTGCGAAGCGAGTTCCGCGCCGGAGAAGGCAGTTACGGCAACCGGCACGTCCTGAAGCTTTTCGCTGACCTTGCGTGCGGTGACGATGATTTCCTGCAGACCGCCGTTTTGGTCGGTCGCGGCTGCTTCGGCCGCTGCTCCCTCGGCACGAGCAGTTGCACCTGACAGCAGGATGGCGGCACCGGCAACTCCGCCTAACAGATGCACCGCGGCGCGCTTCGAAAGCTTCGGCATTTTCAGGTCTCCTCCCAAAGAGCGATACACGCCGCTCAAAGTGTGCGGACTTATATAACTACGTCCACCAAGATACACAAGAGAAACCGCAGGGCGCATCGAGGCGTCAGTCTGAGCGCAGCTCCCGCGCCAGTTCGGGAACGTCCGAAATCGCACGCAGCACGTCGTTGAGATGCGTGCAGCCAAGAGTTGATGGCAGCACTTCGACCACCGAATCCCGGAATTCCCTGACATCGCTGCCGATCAGCCGGGTCGCCTTGACCGATGCCCCGGGGCATTCGCGATAGGGCAGGATCAGCGGAAGCGCCTGCAAGGCAAGAAGGCACGAGGTAACCGGATCGATCTCTGCATAGAGGCGGTATTCATGAATCGCGGTGCGTCCACCTGCGGGGTTTGAGCCGCTGTCCTGGAACCCTGCATCGACCATGATCACATCGTTCTGGAGCCACAAATCGATTCGGCGGGCACGCCGCTTTCTGGGGCCTTGCTGAAACGGCATCGGGTGCCAGCCGGCGGCATCATCCGGGTGCTCGAGCGGGCCGACTTCGGTGAAGGACTGATTGACGTTGTCAGGGGTGCCGTCAGCCTTGAAGGCGCTTCCACCGGTGGTGAATCCGGTGCAGATGTCGTTCATGACGCCCTTGCGGCCTGCGGTTGATTGCTGCGCACTGCGCTGCGGGCCTGAGGCCCAGTCACCGCGCCACTGTGACCAGATCCAGCCTGCGACCAGACTGGCTCCGGCGAAATCATCCAGAACCTGAAATGTCGGCGTGCCGCGCAGATCACCGAGAATTTCAGCGATGGCGCGGCGACTGGCCCCGCCCGCCTGGACACCGACAAGTTCCTGCGATCTTGGATGGTCGGGGGTCAAAGCGATCCGCAGTATCTCCCGCAGAGGCGAAGCGAGGATATGAAATCCCCCCGTGGCCAGCTCGACCGGATCGCCGTCCAGCGGCGTCAGCAGATCGCGCGCACGGCCCACCATCTCCCAGGGCTGGCCGAAGCCATCGGGCCAGTCCGAATCGATCGACGTTGTGCGGCGGATCGATCCCGGCCGCCGTAGTGGCGCATACCCTGCACTCTGGCGGGCAAAGGGAAACTGCTGCGGCCGGTTCATGGCAGGTCCTTACTTGGGCGGCATGCGGATGGCGCCATCGAGGCGGATGCACTGGCCGTTGAAATAGGTATTGCGCGCGAGTTCGAGCACGAGACTGCCGAACTCCTCCGGCTTGCCGAGGCGCTTTGGGAACGGCACCGAAGCTTCGAGCCCGGCAAAGATCGCCGGCGCCTTGTCCTTCACCGAAAGCATCGGCGGCGTGGCGAAGATGCCCGGCACGATCGCATTCACGCGGATCCCAAGATCCATAAGATCGCGCGCCATCGGCAGGACCATCGAATTGACCGCACCCTTGCCGCCGCCATAGGCGACCTGCCCGATCTGCCCATCCTGCGAGGCGGCGGAGGATGTCATGATGATGCAACCGCGCTCGCCATCCTCATTCAGCGGATCGGCATTGGCCATGCCGAGCGCAGCGATCGAGGCGATCCGGTAACTTGCGGTGAAGATGCCTTCTGCAGAGCGGGCGATCATCTCGGTGGGCGTGCGCTTGTAGCCGCCGGTCTGCTTGTCGAACGAGACGGTCTTGCCGCCGCCGGTGACCATGGCGCAATGGACCACGATCCGTTCCTGCCCATGCGCCGCGCGCGCCTTGGCATAACCTGCCTCGACACTCTCTTCCGAAGTGATGTCAACCTTGCAGAACAGGCCGCCGATCGCCTCGGCAACCGCTACCCCGGCTTCCTCGTTCATGTCGAAAAGCGCGACCTTGACGCCGGCGGCGGCAAGCGCCTCGGCGCTGGCGCGGCCGAGCCCGGATGCGGCGCCGGTGACCACGGCCGCGATGGAATTGTCGATCTTCATGGAAATACTCCTGCAGTGGTTCAATCCAGAGCCGGCTCGGCAAACAGAGCGATCAGGCCGGGGGCTGATGGCTTCATCGAGGGGGTGCGCGGAAAGTCGTCGACGAAGCGGAAGTGGACCGGAACCTGGTAGGCGATGAGCCGGTCCCTGAGGAACTGCTTGAGGTCTTCGGGATCAGGGCGCTCCGCCCCGGCGCGCAGGATGATCGCCGCCGCCGGCACCGCGCCGAGCCGTTCATCGGGCACCCCCACGACAGCAGCTTCCCGCACCGCCGGGTGCTGGTTCAGCGCCTGAACAATATCGTCGGGATGGATCTTGAAGCCGCCGCGAATGATCGCATTGTCGGCGCGGCCGCGGATGTAGAGAAAGCCGTCGCTGTCAAGCGCCGCGCGGTCCGTGGTGCGCAGCCAGCGCTCGCCAGCCTGCGGGTAATCCGGCCCCAGCTGATCGCCTTGCAGTTCGAGCAGACCTTCCTCGCCGTGGGGCAATTTCAGCCCACTTGCGGGATCGACGACGCGGGCGGTGATATTCGCGTGGACCCGGCCGACCGCTCCGTATTTCGCCTTCCAGTGCGCCCGGAAATCGTCGAGCGACCAGCCCGCGATGGCGCCGGCAAATTCGGTCGCGCCATAGTTCGCGAGGATGGGGATGCCATACTTCTCGTAGAAGGCATCGACCAGTTCGGGCGCGAGCGGCGCCGTGCCACTGATCATTGCGGACAGGCTGGAGAGCGCAGCGGGATCGACATCGGCTTCAAGCAGCATGCGGATCGCCGAAGGCACCGCGCCCGCCACTTTCGGGCGATTACGGCGGATCGCCTCTACCCAACCCTCGACCGTAAACTTCTCGAGCAGGCCGATCTTGCGGCCCGCCGCAAGCGCACCGATGCAGCCATAGATCCCGCCGATATGGGTGAGCGGATTGTTGACCATTGTCACGCCCGAGCGCAGCTGCGGCGTATCGGCAAAATCGCGGCCGCGCTCGTAGCGGGTGAAGCCGGCAAAGCTCGCGTCAAACGATGCCCGGGTGAGCGGCACGCGCTTGGGCGCGCCTGTGGTGCCGCTGGTCAGCATTTCGATCGCCACGCCGGGTGAGGTCAGGACGGCGCAGCGCGGCGCTTCGTGCCCGGGCAGGAGCCGCACACCTTCCATCCGCGCACCAATGGCGATGACCGCGCTGCCTGCGCGGTGCAAGGCATCGGTGATCCCGGGCCGCGCGAGATCGCTTTCATCAGCGATGATCACGGGCAATCCCAGCCCCTCGATGTCGGCATGGAGCCGCGCATCGGGCAGGATCGGATTGAGCGAAACGAGGCAGCGGTCCGTCGCCAGCACCGCGAGGATCGCCGCGATGTGGCCGGGCCGATTGCGCAGCAGGATGCCGACACGCGCTTCCGCCGGAAGACCCATCCCGCCGAGTGCGGCCTCGATGGCCTCCACCACGCGCGAAAGATCGCCCCAGGTATAATCGATTCCCTCGAAATCGATCTCGGCGCGCTGCGGATCGAGGGCCATGATCGCGCGCAGCTTTTCGGTCATCAGCGCCATCAGATCGCGAGCCCTCCCGCCGCCTCGATCACGTTGCCGGTCACCCAGCGCGCTTCCTCGCGGCACAGCATCAGCACCGCACCGGCGATATCGTCGGGCTGGCCGATGCGGCCCATCGGTGTGGTCTTGGCGTTTGCTTCGTCGAACCCGGGACGCTCGCGCAATTTGGCGATGAAGTCGGTCGCGACTGCGCCCGGCGCAACAAGATTGCAGGTGATGCCGCGCTTGGCGACTGCGACCGCGGTGGAGAGGGTCAGGCTCTGCAAGGCGCGCTTGCCCATCGCGTATCCTGCCGCGAAATGCTGGGCGACCTTGCCGGATATCGAGCCGATGTTGACCACCCGGCCATGATCGCGCAGCCTCGGCATCGCAGCCTGCGTGACGAGATAGGGCCCTTTGGCATTGACCGCCATCATCCGGTCAAACAGTTCCTCCGAGCCGCTCTTGAGGCTCGCATCCGCGCCGTCGCTGCCCACACCGGCGTTGTTGACCAGAATATCGAGATTTGGCCCGGGGCCGAATGCTGCATCGCAGGCAGCAAACATCGCTGCAACCGATGCGCTGTCGGAAACGTCCGCCCTGACAGCGAGGGCCCTGCCCCCGGCCGCCGCGACTTCCGCCACCAGCGCCTGGGCGGCATGCTCGGCGCCGTTCCACACGAACGCCACGTGCGCGCCTTCCGCTGCCAGCCGGCGCACGATTGCCGCCCCGATACCCCTTGCGCCGCCGGTGACGAGCGCGGTCTTGTGTTCCAGACATCCCATGGCCTGATTGTGCCGAGATATCTCACCTAGTGCAATAACTCTTTATCACCCCTCAATCGATCAGCGCCTGGAAGGCTGTGGCGAGCCAGCCGCGCGTCTCCGCAGTCATCTCGGAGCCAAAGGCGCCCAGCGGATAGAGCTCACGGTAGAGCGTGAGCCCCGATGCCAGCGCCGAGAAACAGGCCGCCTTCCCGGCGCCGCGCTTGTGCCCGTACCAGCGGGCCAAAGGCTCGACGAACAACGCTTTCAGCAGCCGGTCTGAAATGGCGCGGGCCGTGGGATCGGCGCTTGCCAGCATCATCATCGGCAAGGGGTTGCGCTGCGGGCCCTGGCTGGCGGTGAGCAGATCGACCACCGCCACGCCGAAGTTTTCCTTCGGAAGTTCGGTGATGATCCCCGCGCGCAGCAGATCGGAGAGCGCTGCTTCGTAAAGCTTTTCCTTGGAGCCGAAGTAGCGGCTGACCAGCGCGGGATTGACCCCGGCGGCAGCGGTGATTTCGCGGACCCCGGTATCCGAATAGCCCCGGATCGAAAAGGCATCCTGCGCGGCGGCAAGGATCGCGGCGCGGGTACGCTGGGCATCGCGCTGGGGACGCAGAGCTGGTTCTAACGCAGATTCAGGCATTGACATGCTATGTAAACCGCCGTTTACTTAGAGGCAAGGATATAACGAAGTGGGAGTGCGACTCGATGGCGACTACCGCGACTGAGCGGCTGCGCGAACCCGTTTTTGCGTTCGACTATGTCAGTGACCCGGCAATTGCAGCCGATGTCCACGCCGCCTACTGGGACCTCAAGCAGAACGCTCCGCCGGTGTTCTGGACCCCTGCGCATGGCGGGCACTGGGTCGTGACCAGCGCCGATGCCGCGATCGACGTATTGCGCCATCCGGACCGGTTCTCGAGCAAGTTCCTCTCGATCCCGCCTAATCCGCACCAGCCCCGGATGATCCCGGAATCGCTCGATCCTCCCGAACACCGCCCCTATCGCCAGCTGCTGCGCCCGTTCTTCGAGAGCAAAGCAATCGAACCGCTCGAACCGCGCATCCGCGACTGGGCCGAGCGCCTGATCGACGAGGTTGCTGCCAAGGGATCGTGCGAATTCGTCGACGCACTGGGGTCGCGGTTTCCCGTCTCGGTGTTCATGGAACTCTTCGGTTTTCCGCTCGATCAGTTCGACACGTTCCGCGCCATTGTGGTCGAATATTTCAGCACCGAAACCGCTGACGAGCGCCGCATGGCGCTGTCGATGCAGATCCTCGGCACCTTGAGCCAGCTGATCGAGGCGCGCCGCGCCGAGCCGAAGGACGACCTCGTCTCGACTCTGATCCAAACTGATTTCGAAGGCCGCAAGCTGGCGCAGGACGAACTGATCTCGATCGGTTTCCTGATGTTTCTTGCCGGGCTTGATACCGTGGTCAACGCGCTGACCTTCGGCATGCGTCACCTTGCGCAGGACGACGCACTGCGCACCCGCATGATCGAGGACCCCGCGGCGATCCCGGCGATCATCGAAGAACTGATGCGCCGCTACACCTTTGTCTCGACCCCGCGCTACATCGTGCAGGATACTGAAATCGCCGGCGTGAAAGTCTATGCCGGCGATTCCGTGCTGGTGCCGCTGCACATGGTCGGCTGGGACGAGAAGCTCACCGAATGCCCCGCAGAGGTCCGGCTCGACCGGCCGACGTGCCGCCATGCCGGGTTCGGATCGGGCATCCATACCTGCCTCGGCCTCCACCTCGCCCGCCTCGAGATGACGATCTTCTACGAAACCTGGGCCCGCAGGATCGGCCATTTCCGCGCCATAGACAATCAGACGCTGCGCTTCCGCGGCGGGTCGGTGCAGGCGCTCGAGGCGCTCGAACTGGAATGGGAGACAGCATGATGGATCAGGCCTTGCACATGCACATGGTGCCCGCCGCCGATGTTGCGGCGCTTCGCGCGTTCTACGTCGACGGGCTTGGCTGGAAGACCTGGGGGCCAGACATGCCTGGCAGCGTGATGCTGCGCGCCGGGACGGCAGTGATCGTGTTCCTTCCCCGTGACTATCTCGCCAAGGAAAGCGGGATCGATGTTTCGGCCGCAGCCCGCGCGATCAATGCGGTCTTTGTCGAGACCAAGGCCGATGTCGACAGCCAGATAGCCCGCGCCCTTGCCGCAGGCGCCGCCCTGACCAGCCCGGTGCGCGACCGCGATGGCGGGCTCTATTCGGGCTATTTCACCGATCCCGAAGGCAATGGCTGGGAAATCGTGTGGAGCCCGGTGATGCGTCCCGGTGCCGACGGCGGCCTGTCCCTCGCCCTTCCCCAGTAAGCTTTCCCCAGCCGGAGACCCCGTCATGAGCGCAGCCATTCCCAATGTCCACCTCCACCTTGGTCACGAGCAGCGCACCAGCGGCTCGGGCGGCAGCCGCACCCACATCCACCCGGTGAGCGGCGACGCGCTCGCCGAAATCCCGCTTGCCGGGCCCGCCGAGATCGACGCCGCCGTCGCAAAAGCAGAAGCCGCCCGAGAGGGCTGGCGCCGCACCTCCCCCGAAGCGCGCGGGGCCATGCTGACCCGGCTTTCCGATCTGATGATCGCCAAGAAGACCGAATTTGCCGAAATGGCCGCGCTCGATGGCGGCACGCCGCTGATGCAGGGCGAACGCGGGGTCGAAACCGCGGCCGCCTGGGTGCGCTACTACGCCGGCTGGTGCGACAAGCTGACTGGCGATCTCCTCAGCACGTTCGATACGCGCGGCGAGTTTTCCTATTCGGTGCCCGAGCCCATCGGGATCGTGGGGATCATCAACACCTGGAACGGACCGCTGATCGGCCTCGGCATGAAAGTGGCCCCGGCGCTGGCGGCGGGCAACTGCGTGATCGTCAAGCCGGCGGAGATCACGCCGTTCGCACCCGAACTCTTTGCGCAGTGCTGCGTGGAAGCGGGCATTCCGGACGGAGTGCTCTCGATCCTGCCGGGCACGGGCGAAGCGGGCGATACCATTGTACGCCACCCCAAGGTGCGCAAGATCAGCTTCACCGGCGGGCCGATCACCGCGCGCAAGATCCTCGCGGCCGCGGCAGAGCAGATCAAGCCGACTGTCATGGAGCTTGGCGGCAAGTCGGCCAGCCTCGTCTTCCCCGATTGCGATCTGCAGGCCGCTGCCGAGCGCGCGGTGTTCTGGACGATCGGCTGCCTCGCCGGGCAGGGCTGCGCGCTGCCCACGCGCCAGGTGGTCCATGCCGACGTCTATGATGAATTCGTCGAACGGATGGTCGCCATCGCGAAGCAGTTCAAGGTCGGCAATCCGATGGACCCTGGCGTCATGGTCGGCCCGGTCATCAACAAGGCGGCGGTCGAGCGGATCACCGGCATGTTCGACCGGGCTACCGCCGACAACGCCTGCAAGTTCCTGATGGGCGGCAAGCGCGCCGGGGGCGATCTTGCCAGCGGCAACTTCATCGAGCCGACGATCATGGTCGATGTCGATCCCGATCACGAGATCGCGCAGGTCGAGATCTTCGGCCCAGCTGTCGCGATCCTCAAGTTCCATACCGAGGAAGAGGCCATCGCCATCGCCAACAACAGCGAATACGGCCTCGCCGCCTATATCCAGTCGAACGACCTGCAGCGGGTTCACCGCATTGCCGAAAGGCTCCATGCCGGCGGCGTCTATGTGAACGGCGGGTTCCAGATCAATTCGCACACGCCGTTCGGCGGCGTGGGCATTTCCGGTTTCGGCAAGGAAGGCGGCAAGGCCGGGATCGACGAATTTCTGCACTACAAGACCGTCACCATCGGTGTCGGCGCGCCGATCTTCGGCGGTTAAGGGGAACGCGACATGGCGGATTTCAGCAACGACAATTTCCGGCTCGACGGCAAGGTGGCCATCGTTACCGGCGCGGGCGGGCGCGGCAATTCGATTGGCCGGGCCTACGCGGTTGCACTCGCGAATGCCGGAGCGGCGGTCGTGGTCGCAGACCTCAACGGCGAGGGTGCGCAGACCGTGGCCGACGAGATCACGGCAGCAGGCGGCAAGTCGCTGGCCGTGCAGGTCGACATCACCGATACCGCATCCGTCACCGCAATGGCCGACAAGGCCAAGGCCGTGTTCGGCGGGATCGACATTCTGGTGAACAATGCCGCGCTGATGGTCGAGATTGTCGACAAGCCGCTGATTCAGACCGACCGCGCGCGCTTCGACAAGGGCATGGCGGTGAACGTCTGGGGCGCGATCAACTGCGCGCAAGTGGTGGCCCCCTTCATGGCCGAGCGCGGTGGCGGCGCGATCGTCAATCAGGTCTCCGCCGGGGCCTATCCGGCGCAGTCGTTCTACGGCGTGACGAAGATCGCGCTTCACGGCGTGACCACCACACTTGCGACCGAACTTGGCCGCCAGGGCATTCGCGTCAATGCTATCGGACCGGGCATGACCAAGACCGACGCGGGCCTTGCGCTCACGCCCGACGACAGCCCGCTGGTCCAGTATGTCGAGGCGCGCACCCCGATCCAGGGGCGCGATACGCCCGATGCGCTCTGCGGCACCTTGCTTCTGCTGGTGTCCGAAGCCGGTCGGTGGATGACGGGGCAGGTCATCAATATCGACGGCGGCTGGGTGATGCGCGGCTGAGCATCACCTGCCCCCAGCTAAAATTGAAGAAACGTCAATTTTAGCATTGAGCGCTGTAGTGCACCGGAGTATTCACTCGGGCGAGAACATTCTGCGGGAGAGACAGATGGCCACCGATATCCTGGGCTACGCCGGCAAGCGCGTTGTGGTGATGGGGTGCTATTCCGGCACGGGCGAGGCCTGCGCCCGCCAGCTCGTCGCGCTGGGTGCGCAAGTGCACGGCGCGGATATCCGGCCCTCGCCGGTCGAAGGGCTCGCCTCCTTCACCACGGTCGATCTCAAGGATCCGGTCTCGATCGCGGCCGGCGTGACAAGCATCGGCGGCGAGGTTGATTGCCTTTTCAACGTTTCCGGCCTGCCGCAGACTTTCCCCGGCGAGGACGTCATCACGGTCAATTTCCTTGGTATCCGGCTCTGGACCGAAACCTGGCTGCCGCACATCCGCTCGGGCGGTGCGATTGTCACGGTCTCATCGCTCGCGGGCATGCGTTATCTCATGCGGCAGGAGCTGCTGAAAGAATTCATGGACCTGACCGATTTTGCCGAAGCGCGTGCGTGGTACACCGCCAATGCGGAGCGCGCCGGGGATTCCTACAGCCTGTCCAAGGAAGCAATCAACACCTGGACCCAGCAGCTCGGTCCCGACCTGATGGCGCGCGATATCCGCATCAATTGCACAATGCCGAGCCCGATCGACACGCCGATGCTGGGCGAGTTTCGCAAGATTGCGGGTGATGCCGTCCTCGGCGCGTTTTCCAAGGCCAAGGGGCGCCCTTCCTCCCCGCTCGAGCAGGCCCTCCCCCTGATCCTGCTCTGCAGCGATGCCGCCAGCTTCATCAGCGGCGCGTGCCTGCCGGTCGATGCCGGCCTTTCCGGCGGGCTCTATACCGGCGTGCTCAACATGGAGCAGATGCTCGCCGACGCTGCGGCGGGCTAATCGCGCGCGCCAAGCATCATGGCGACAGTGTGGGCCGCCGCAGCCCGCAGTGCATCGTAGGAAATGTCATCGTCCTCGCGGGCCATCGGCCCGACGGCGGCAAGGCGTTCAAGCATCATCAGGATCGTACCGCCGCATGATCGCGGCTTGAGCTCGACAGGCACGAGCCCTGCGGCCTGCGCCTTTTCGATCAGGGGAGTGAGCCCGGTCATGATCGGCAGCGCTGCGTCCATCCGGGCACGATAGAACCGCTCATCGCCCTCCTCAGCCGCCATGTTGCGCACCCGGAAAATCGTGCGATTGCGGTTCCACAGCTCGCAGTAGGCATCGACCAGCGCGCGGGCAAAGGGGCGGCTGCGCGGCTGCTGCCAATCGCGCGCCAGCAAGTCATCGATTTCAGGCGAGGTCAGCGGCGCATTGGCCAGAGCGGCGAGCACCACTTCTGGCACCCCGCGAAAATAGACATAGAACGTCGCCGGTGACGTTTTAGCCACGCGCGCCACATCAGCCACGGAAACATCGCGAAGGCCGTGCGTTCCAAGGAGGTCGACCGTCACGTCGATCAGGGTCTGGCGCGTCCTTTCGCCCTTCGAGCCGATCTTCTGGCCATAGTGGTTGTAGCGCGCCGCACGGGCACGGACCGGCTTGGCAGGGGTCATTTCAGCCGCTTGGGTCATCGCAAGCCTCATCGACGAAAACTTGCCCTCGCGCAAGGAATTGACGTATCGTCAATCTTGAAGGTTTGCAGGGAGAAGCAGGTTGGAGCCGCTCAAGGACAAGGTCGCCGTAATCACCGGCGCTTCGAAAGGCATGGGCCGGCACTTTGTCGCAGCACTGGTCGGCTCTGGCATGAAAGTCGCCGCACTGGCGCGGCCCTCGCCCGAGCTCGAAAGCCTTGCGGAAGCGTTCGGCGAAGACGTGGCCACTTTCGCCTGCGATGTGACCGATCCGGACGCGGTGCGATGCGCAATCGATGCGGCGGCCTGCCGGTTCGGACAGATCGACGTGCTGGTCAACAATGCCGCGATCTATCACCCCTTCGCGTTCGAGGAGGGCAGCGACGCGCTGATCCGCAGCCACCTCGATGTCAACGTACTGGGCCTCGCCTGGGCGAGCCGCGCCGCGATCCCGCACTTGCGGCGCACGCGCGGGCAGATCGTCAACATATCCAGCGAAAGCGTGCGCCATCCCTTCCCCATGCTGGCGCTCTACGCCGCCACCAAGGCCGCGGTCGAGGTGCTGTCGGAGGGGCTGCGCGAGGAACTGCGCAGCGAGGGCATCCGCATCAGCGTCTTGCGTTCGGGCTCGGTATCAGGCGGGAGCGGCGGGGAAAGCTGGTCCGAGGAAACCCGCAAGAAGTTCTTCGCCAAGATCGTCCAGACCGGCCATGCGGCGATGTCCGGCGCCCCGGCCAGCCCGCAATCGATGGCGCGCGGGCTGGTCTCGATACTCTCCTTGCCGCGCGATGTCAGCGTCGATCTGGTCGAACTGCGCGCGGCGGAAGAGGGCGTGCCAGAAGGCGCGCGGCAGCAGGACTAGCGCACTGCTCGCAGCGCATGAAGCATGCGCTGGAAGTGTTTGGGATTCCACACATCCTGATCCTCACCCCAGCCAATCTTGCCGTCGAAATCCCAGCGCATCAGCTGGTTGGTGCCATAGCCCGCCTCGCTCATCCGGCTGACCGCCGTGCCTTCAGCCGCCATGGTTCGGCCCAGATCATCGGTCAGTTCGACCTGCATGTGGCTGCACCAGCCCGTCTCCGGATTGCGGAACGAACGCATGCGGCACTTCGTTCCGTCGAGATTACCGTAGACCCCGTCCCGCAGCAGGTAACCGCCGTTCATCGGGCTCCAGCCTTCGGCCGTGCCATCCTGCGGGCGCACGAAACCAAGGAACCCGCTGTCCCCATCGGCATGGCCAAAGATGTACTGGATGCGCCCGCGCCCCCGCTCGCGCTCGATTTCGCGCCAGCGCGGCCCGCCGGGCTCGCGGACGCGCTCAAGGTCGTTCGCATAGCTCTGCTTCTTGCTCTGCGCATAGGGGCCACCGCGCGGACCCCAGGTGCGGTCGCGCACCGACCAGCAATCGAGCCGGATATCCTCGCCATCGAGCCGCAGCGTCCCTTCGACCTTGCCGAGTTGATCGTAGTGCGGGGTATGGATGAACGGCGGCTCGCCCGGCTCGAACCGGCGTGGCGGATGCGCACCGGCAAACACGAAGTCTAGCCCGAAATCACGATCTGGATCAGCATAGTGCAGGTGATACTTCATACCCGGTTCGAGCATCTTGAGGCTGTAGCCGCCGGCCGGGAAGGTGATGTGGCGCAAGTCCGGATTGTCCGGCATCGGCGCTTCCTCAACCTTGCGGTAATAGGCCATCCGCGCCGGATCATAGCCGCGCGCATCCCACACGAAAATCCGCCAGGTCACCGTCTTGCGATTGGGATAGTAGGGCGTGTGGATCCAGCCGCCGATCTTGCGTTCGGGCACGTTCCACGACCACCAGTTGGTCTCGGTCTCGTATGGGTCGTCCGACAGCGCGTGATAGCCATCATCTTCGGGCTTGAAGGCATAAGGATCGGCGACTTGGTTGGTCATTGGTGTGCTCTTTCAGTTTCCCTATAATGGTAAACCTAGTTATACAGGTTACAACCCCAAATGGAGAGCCATGTGCGCCCCTTGCCCGAATTGACCCCAGAGAACACAGCCTTCTGGACCGGCGGCGCGCAGAGCAAACTGATGATCGCGTTTTGCGGCGCATGCGACAAGGCAATCCACCCGCCGCAAGTGATCTGCCCGGCCTGCCAGTCGCGCGATGTGAGCCCGCGTGAGGTGGCGGGGTCGGGCACTGTCTATAGCTACACGGTCAATCACCAGCCCTGGCTCCCGGACATGGCGGTGCCCTTCGCAATCGCGGTTGTCGATGTAGACGATGCGCCGGGCGTCCGCGTGACAGCACCGGTCACCGGCTGCGCGCCCGAGGCGGTCATGATCGGACAGCGCATGCACATCGCGTTCGAGCCCAGCGGCGAAGTCTGGCTGCCGCTGTGGACACCGCTCGAAGGAGCGGCAGCATGAAGGCCGCGATCACCGGCACCGGCATGTCCGACATCGGCCGTAACACCGGTCGGCCGGCCATGCTTCATCTGGCCGATGCAGCCGACCGCGCGCTGGCCCGTGCCGGGCTGACGCTCGCGGATATCAACGGGATCTGTACCTATCCGGGCAAGGCAGACAATTCCCCCGGCATGTCGCCGCTCGGCACAGGCGAAGTGCGCAATGCATTAGGCTTGCAGACATGCTGGCACGCGGCGGTGCCCGATGGACCGGCACAGATGGCCCCGATCATGGTCGCCGCGATGGCGGTGATGACCGGGCAGGCCCGCCATGTGCTGTGCTTTCGCGCGCTGACCGAAAGCTCGTCGCAAAGCGCCGGACGCCGCGCCAGCATTCCCGGCGCAGGCCGGGCCGAGATCGGCGGCTGGCTCAGCTGGCTGGTACCCGTCGGCGCGATGTCGGCCGCCAACTGGGCCGGATGGATGGCCACGCGCTACTTCCACGAATTCGGGATGACGCGCGAGCACCTCGGCATGGTCGCGCTGGGGGAACGGCAGTTCGCGCAGATGAACCCGGCCGCGGTGATGCAGAAGCCTCTGACCATGGACGACTACCTCGCCGCGCGGATGATCTCGACCCCGCTGGGCCTGTTCGATTGCGACATTCCGATCGACGGCGCGGCGGTGGTGATCGTCTCCGCCGCCGATGCCGCGCAGGACTGCCGCATGCCGCCGCTGCGGATCGAGGCGCTGGGTTCGGCCCTGCGCTCGCAGGAGACCTGGGACCAGCGCGCAGATCTCACCACGATGGGCGCGCACGATGCGGCGATCGACTTGTGGTCGCGCACCGCCTTCAAGCCCGGCGATGTCGATGTGCTGGGGCTTTACGACGGCTTCTCGATCTTCGTGCCGCTGTGGCTCGAAGCGCTGGGGTTTTGCGGCCACGGCGAGGCCAAGGACTTCATTGCCGAGGGCCAGATCGGGCCCGGTGGCCGTTTTCCGGTCAACACCGGCGGCGGGCAGATGTCGGGTGGGCGGCTCCACGGCTTCGGCCTGCTGCATGAAACCTGCCTGCAATTGTGGGGCGATGCTGGTGCGCGGCAAGTGGCAGGTGCGAAAACCGGAGTCTGCGCCATGGGCGGCGGGTTCATCGCCGGGGCGATGCTGCTTCATCGCGATTGAAGGCGATCTTGCCGCCGACGATTGACATGCGGAGCCGGTCGGCCGTGAGATCAGCCAGCACATCGGCCATCGCGCCCTCGCAAAGGATCAGGTCGGCAGGCGCGCCGGGGGCAATCGCGCCGCCACAATAGAGGCGCAGCGCAGCGAGCGGCTCGAGCCGCTCGTCCGGCCCCAGCGGCACACCGCGCGCTGTCCGGCGATCCCGCGCGCTGCGCATCGCCAGCCAGGGATCGGCAGCGGCGTAAGGCGCATCCGAACCGCCGAGCAGCGCAATGCCGGCGCGCGCCAGCCGCGCGGCGGGGTAGAGATCGCCGTGCTGCGCGGCTGCGACCGCTTCGAGATAGCGATCCCCGCGATCATGGATGAATGCCGGATTGGTCACAACGGTCAGCCCGGCGGCGGCAATGACCGGCACGAACGTTTCCGGAATGAGCCCGCCATGCTCGATCCGGTCACCCGGCCGCGCGCCACCGGCAGCCTCCAGCGCGGCGAGGAACAGCGCGAGTTCGGCTTCGGTCACGCAATGCGCGGCGACGGCCCGCTGCTGCCGGCGGCCTTCCCCGATCCGTGCCGCCAACGCGGTGATCTCGGGCGGATCACGCTCGTCGATCAGCAGCTTGAGCGCGCCGAGCGCATAGCCCTCGCCCGGCCCCAGCGCTTCGCTACCCATCAGGATCAGGCGCTGCGGCACGGCACCAGCCAAGAGCCGCGCTTCATCGGGACCATTGTGCGCGCCGGCATCGGTCAGTCCGGTCAGCCCGAATGCAGCAAGCTCGCCGCCCATCGCTCCGAGGTCGGGCAAGCTGCGCGGCAGGGCGCGGGCGAGCCAGCGATCCTCGCGCCAAAACTGTCCGGTCAGGTGCCCGCCGGCGTCGCGCTCGGCGCCCGGTGGCCAATCGCTGGTGCCAAGCGCGGCGAGCGCAGCGGAATTGAGCACCCACAAGGCGCCCGTCCGGTCCTGCAAACGGACCGGGCGATCCGGGACCCAGCGGTCGAGAAGCGCTGTATCAGGCAGACCGGCAGCGCGCTCGTCATAGCCGACTGCGCGCAGCCACGGGCCGGGACGGGCAGCGACGAGAGCGGCACGCACCGCAGCCTCGGTCGTGAGCCCGGCGAGATCAACCGACTGCCGCCGGGCCGCGAGCGCCAGAATGTGCAGATGATGATCGTGCAGCCCCGGGAGCAGCGTGTCACCCGCGCAGTCGATCTCCATCGCGGCACGTGGTTGATCGAGGCCGATATCAGCAATTCGGCCGTCAGAAATCCGGATATCGGTAAGCGCCCCGCCCCATGGCCGCACTTGCCTCAGGATCAGGCTCACGCCAGCCGCCCCGCATAGGCGGCGGCCACGCGGGCCATCGCCATATCGATCAGCCCGCATTGCCCCGAAAAGACCGCGCGCGCTGCTTCCAGCCCAGTCAGCGGATCGGCGATCGCGTCACCCAGAAAGCGCGGTTCGCCTCGCTCCCAGCGGACCAGTCCGCCCGCCACAGCGCAATCATCGCCGAAGCCAACCCGCTGTGCGCCGGGACCGGCAAAGCCGTGCGCGGTGATCGCGACCCAGGTCAGGTCCGGCCAATCCGCCGGAACCAGCCCCAACCGGGCAAGCGCTGCCGGGCGGGCACTGGTGACCAGAACATCGGCCTCTTCGATCAGTTTGCGGAGCGCAGCCCTGCCCTCTGCTTCTCGCAAATCCAGCGCGACGCGGGACTTGCTCGCATTGATCCGCGCATCGAGCAGCGGCGAAGTCTGCGGGGTTGGATCGGGCCGACCGATGCTCTCGATCCGCACCACTTCGGCCCCGGCGCGCGCGAGCAGCCCGGCGCAGAGCGGCCCGGCCCACAGCGCCGACAGATCGACCACCCGGCGCGGAACGCGAAGCAGATCGGGTGTCGGCAGGGCTTGTGGCGCCGCTTCGCCAAGCACTGCCACCGGCAACTGAAGTTCGGCCGCGCGGTCGCGAAAGCTTGCCGCGCCAATCTCCTTCGCCAGTTCGGCCAGTGCAGCCCATGGCTCCCCTTCATGGCCGCAGAGCGCTGGAACCGTGTCCCGATCCTCCTCGCGTGCGAGATTGAGCGCGGCCCAGCCATCCTGCGCTTGCAGCAGACGGCAATGGCGGTTGGCCGAGGAGAGGCAGGGCTGATCCAGGCCGCCCGGCGCGTCGCGGACAAGGAGATCTTCTGCACGCCAGTCGAGGCCCGCAAGGCGCTCCTCCACGATCGCCTCCAGTGCCGCGCTCACGGTTCGATCGCATGGATCAGGCCCCAGTCCAGCGCCTGTGCAGCGCCGATCCGGAAGGCACCCAGCGCCAGCCAGAGCAGCCGCTGCCGCCCGATTGCGCGGACCAGCGTCACCGTGCCCCCCGCCCCCGGAATCAGGCCCATGCCAAGTTCGGGCAATTGCACAACAAGATCCGCCGCCGCGATCCGGTGCGCCGCCGCGGCGGGAACCTCGATCCCCGAACCGATGCAGGCCCCATGCAGCCGCGCGGTGGCGCGCGAGCCGAGCCGGTGCAGCACCCGCGCAGCGCTGTGCTGGGTGCGGATGACATGCGCCCGCGCCAGATCGCGCGCCGTGCCGAATTCGGCCAGCGAACCGCCGGTCGAGAAGCACTTTCCCTCGGCCTGCAGTGTCAGGTCCGGCGAGCTTGGGTCTTCCAGCACATTGACCAGCGCCTCATAGAGCGCATCGCGCATCGCCGCGGTCATGGCGTTGCGGTTGCCGGGAGACGCCAGCGTGAGGGTGACATGCTCCTCCTCGCGCGCATAGCGCACGGGATGAGCGGCCTGAACACCCGCATCGGGCGCAGGCCTTGCGGCCAGCCAGCGCGCAAACTCTTCGCCGCCCAGCAGAGCCGAATAAGCCAGCGATTCGAGTTCCAGCGCGGTATCGAAGGCCAGTCCTTCCCCGTGCCGCAACACGCGTGCGAGCAGGGCGGTGGCAATGGGAGCACGGGCAGCCATGGCCTGCACGGCCCCCAATTGTGCGCCAAGCCTCCCCGGCGCAGCGCTCACCCACGGCGACGGCGCTCCAGCCCGCGTTGTCACCAGCGCATCGTAGGCGGCAGCATCCACATCGGGCAGGAGCCCATCCCGGTCGACCAGCACAGCAACCGCACCTGCCGGCACCCGCTCGCCGGGCGCAAGCAGCACCAGCGGCGAGCCGGACACTGACGAAAAGGCTTCCTCGCCCATGAGGTCGGATGGAACGGCGGACATAGCCCGTTTCATCGGCCAAAGCCTGCTGTCAGGCAATGGCCCCCTTGCCCTTGAGCGCCTCGATCCGGTCCCATTCAAGCCCCAGTTCCATGAGGAACAGTTCAGTATGCTCCGAAGCTTCGGGCGCACGGGTGTTGCTGGCGGGCTGCTTGTCGAACTGCACCGGATTGGCAACGAGCTTGATCGGCGGACCGCCATCTGCGCTCTCGACCTCGAAAATGAAGCCGTTGGCCTGGACCTGCTCGTCATGCTCGATATCGGCGGGGGATTGGTAGGCCGCCCATTGCCCCTTCATCGTCTTCAGCCGTTCCTGCCAATAGGCGAAGGGCTGCGATGCCATGGCCTTCTTCACTTCCTGATAGGCCGCCATCGCATTCTCCCACAGCTTCTCGATGGTCGAAAAGCGCGGATCGGCGGCGCATTCGGGAATGCCGAGATGGGTGAAGGTATCCTCGATAAGCTGCGACGGCGAGAGCACCGTCAGGTTGATGAACCCGCCGTCAGAGGTCTTGAACACGCCCATGAACGGGTTGGTGCCGACGACATCCTGACCCGGCAGTGCATTGACGAAGGGGTTGGTCTTGAGCTCCATGCACACGTCGATGCTGCAAGCCGTCGCCCAGATGCCGGAGGAAAGGAGCGAGACGTCGACTTCGGTCGGCTCGCCGGTCCGTTCACGGTGGAACAGCGCGGCGGCGATCCCGCCGGCAATATTCATGCCGCCGATCGTATCGCCATAAGCCGGGCCCGGCTGCAGTAGCGGGCCATCGAGTTCCTTCGGTGTGACAAGGATCGAGGACCCGCCGCGTGCCCAGTAGGCGGTCGAATCGAACCCGCCCTTGTCGCGCTCGGGGCCCTTTTCACCAAAGGCCGAGCCGCGCACATAGATGATGTCGGGATTGGCCGCGCGGATATGCTCCAGATCGATGCCCAGCTTCTGCCGTGCGGAAGGCAGATAGTTGGTCAGGAACACGTCGCAGGTCTTTGCAATCTCATAGAGAAGTTCGCGTCCCTCGGCGGTCGAGATATCAATGCCCACACTGCGCTTGCCGCGATTGGGATGCTGCATCAGCGACGAGCGCTGCGGATTGACCGCAAGGCGCTGCAGTTCCTTGATGCCTCGCTGGGCATCGCCGCGCACCGGGTGCTCGATCTTGATCACATCGGCACCCCAGTCCGTCAGCACCGCACCCGCCGCCGGGACGAATGTGAACTGCGCCACTTCGAGGACGCGCACGCCCTGCATTACCTTGGTCATGCCCTGTCCCCTCACGCAGCGTGGAAGCTGATGACTTTCTGATAAGTGAATTCGTTGAGGCCATCCTCGCCGTATTCGCGGCCATAGCCCGAGCGTTTGATCCCGCCGAACGGCGCATCGGAGAGCATCGTGCCCCCGCCGCCGTTGATCGCCACGCTGCCGGTGCGGATGCGCAGCGCCATTTCATAGGCCTTGCCCGCATCGGCCGAACAGATCGCGCCGGAGAGGCCGAAATCGCTGGCATTGGCGAGCGCGATGGCCTCATCGTCATCGTCGAAGCCGATCACCGCACCGATCGGACCGAACACTTCCTCTTGCGCGAGGCGGCTGTCGTTGCGCACGTTGTCGAACAGCGTCGGCTCAAAGTAGAAGCCCTTGTCCAGCCCGCCCGGCCGCTTGCCGCCCGCGACCAGCGTTGCACCCTCGTCCAGCGCGATCTGGACGTAGCGCTCGGTCCGCTCGCGCGCGGCTTCGCGGATCAGCGGGCCGTAGTTGACCGAGGGATCGGCGGGGTTGCCGATCTTGAGATGCGCGATCATCGCCTTCAGCGTCTCGACGAATTGCGGGCGGATGGAGTTGTGGACGAGGTGCCGCGTGGTGAGCGCACAGCCCTGCCCGCAATGGATGGTAAAACCGCCGAGCGCTGCCATCGCCGCTTCCTGCAGATTGGCATCGGCGCGCACGATCAGCGCGGACTTGCCGCCCAGTTCCATCACGATCCGCTTTAGCGTGGGCGCGCCCTGCGCCTGGATCATTTCGCCGACCTTGTCCGAACCGGTAAAGTGCACCAGATCGACGCGCTTGTCGCTCGTCAGCAGACGGCTCGCCTCGATATCGCCGGTGACCACGCTGAGCACGCCTTTGGGCAGCCCGACCTCGTCGGCGATCTCGCCCAGGATCAGGGCCTGCATCGGCGTGTAGGGCGAAGGCTTGAGCACCACGGTGCAGCCCACCACCAGCGCCGGAACCACTTTGCCGACATTGAGGAAAAACGGAAAATTGTAGGGCGAGATTGCTGCAACAACGCCCACCGGCTCGCGGCTGACGACTCCGGTGCCGAGCGTCGTCGTGCCCTGCGCGTTGGGGGTCAGTTCCACCGGAAGCGGCGTGACCGCCGGACGGCTGGCGAGCTCCACCGTGCGGCGGGCGTGCTTCATCGGGATGCCATATTGCAGGAACCCGGCCAGCATCTGCGTCGCGCCCGCCTCGGCCACGATCATCGTCACGATCTCTTCGCGGCGCGCATCGATCGCATCGAGGAAGCGCGTCATCATCGCCTGACGCTGAGCGACGGGCAGACGCGGCCAGTCACCATGATCAAAGGCCTCGCGCGCCCCGGCGATTGCAGCATCGACTTGGGCCGTGCTGCCGACGGGCGCTTCGATCAGCAGGCTTTCGTCGGCGGGATTGATCACCGGTTCGGTAACCAGCGTCGGCTGCCATTCGCCGCCAACGTAGATGCAGCCGGGGTGTTTCAGGAAGCTCATGGCGATATCCTCAGGCTGCGTTCCAGATGATCGGGAGATTGCGGATCGAAAGCAGGCCGGGCACGACGGTGGTGTCGGTCCCGGGCTTGATCCGGAAGGGCTGCGGAATGCGCGTGAACCATTCGTCCAGCAGCACCCGAAGCTCGCGCCGGGCGAGATGCGCGCCGAGGCACAAGTGGATGCCGCCCGAAAGCGCATAGTGACGGTTGACCTGCCGTTCGGGATCGAACGTGCGGGGATTTGGGAACTGCGCGGGATCGAAATTGCCCGAACTGTTGAAGACCGAAACCCAGTCCCCGGCCTTGATCTCGATCCCGTGCCAGGTGAAATCGCGTTTCACCTTGCGGCCCGAATTGATGAGCGGCTGGACCCGCAGAAACTCCTCGACCGCTGTCGGAATGATCGCCGGATTGTCGCGGATCCGTGCCTGCAGGGCCTGATCCATGCCGAGCCGACGAAACATCTGGCTTACCGACGAGGCCACCGTATCGAGCCCGCCCAGCCACAGGAACCAGGTCATCCCGATCACTTCGGTCGGAGTAAGCGGCTCGCCTTCCAGCGCGCCATTGGCGATATAGCTGCCGAGCGTCTGGTCCGGCGCCGCCTGCTTTTCGGCGATGAAGCCGCGCAGGTACGCGAGAATGCCGCGCACGGCGGCCGCCTTGGCGGCGATGTCCGGTACGTGGAGGATGTTCCATTCCCATTCGAGGAACTGGTCGAACATCGAAAACGGCAGGCCCATCAGATCGAGGAAGACCCTGACCGGGAAGATCCGTCCGAAGTCGTAGGCGATATCGACCTCGCCCCTGGCCGCAAAATCGTCGATCATTTCGCCGATGATCGCACGGATGCGCGGCTCCATCGCCTTCATCGCGACCGGCGTGAACCACGGGTTGAGGAAGCGGCGATACTTGGCATGATCGGGCGGATCTATCCCTAGCGGGATCGAAGGCCAGTGCTCTCCGGCCAACGCCTGAAACTGCGCCACGCCTTCGGTGGAGAACAGGTCGTTGTCCTCGTAGACCCGGCGAATGTCTTCATACCGCGTGACGACCCAGGCCCCGCACTGGTTGCCGCTCGTTGGCCATGGGTAGTAATGGATCCGCGGGAACGCCGGATCGCGCAGCACATCGGTCGATGCGTAAGGATCGGGCAGGTCGTTCGCGACCTGACCATTGGCAAAGCGGGTATCGAGCACAAGCTCAGGCGGAACATGCGCCGGCACCGGCGGCGCATCGGCAGGCGCGCGGGAAACCGGATAGGTCACTGGCCATCCCCCCGCGCGCTATAGTGGCGGGCGAGCAGGACGGCAGCCATATTGCCCTTGGTGCGGAACGACTGGACCAGCAGATAGGCGAACGTGAACAGGCAACCGCCCATGATCGAGAGCACCGCAAACAGCACGCCGAGCAGCCGCGATTTCGCGTGCCAGACCATCCACACCGCGATCAGCAGCATTATGCAAAAGAAATCGAAGTTGAACTGCGCGCGCCAGGGATGCGCCATGTCGCCGAAAAAGAAATCCCCGGCCTTGTCCCAGCCGAGCGTCTGACCGGCGTGGATGGTGACCATCAGCAGGCGCAGCCAAGCTGCCGCCAGCGCGATGCGGAAAAGTTGGATCATGCTCGAAACTCCCCTCAGGCCGACGCGAACATCTTTTCGATATCGCCCGACGTCACCGCGCGCCGTGCCTTGCCGATCGCGTCCATGCTTTCGGTTTTCAGGCCGCCGAGATTGTGGCGCGGGCTGACATCGACGTCCTTGCCCAGTTCGCGCAGGTGGCCGACAGTGCAGTTTGCCCGCCCACCATTGTGCGCAAAGGCATCGAAGCTGTATTCGCGCATGACGTTTTCGTGGGTGATCTTGTCGATCACCGCCCGATCGAGCCCGTTGACCGAGGCCCAGAGATATTCGGGAACGTTGGGCCAGACAGTGTCCGAGTGCGGATAATCGCATTCGTAGGCGACCATGTCGGCATTCATGTAATCGAGATTCTTGATCCCGAACTGGTCATCGATGAAGCACGAGATGATGTGCCGCTTGAACACGTCGGACGGACGCTCCCCTGCGAAATCGCTGAAGGTCCACTCGTGGTGGTGCTCATAGGTGAAGTCAGCCCGCTCAAGGAAATAGGGCACCCAGCCGATCCCGCCTTCCGACAAAGCCATGCGCAGACCCGGATAGCGCTTCCAGAAGCTGGCGAAAGTCCAGTCCGCCGCCGAGTTGGCAATCGAGATCGGCATCGCGGTGATCCACGCGTCGATCGGGCTCTCGCTGCTGGGATGCAGCGCCCGCGCGCCGGTGCCGATGTGGCAGTTGATCACGATCTTGAGATCTTCACAGGTCTGCCAGAACGGCTCCCAATAGGCGTTGTGAATGCTCGGCAGGCCGATGTTTGCCGGGTTGTCGGAGAATGACACCGCGTGGCAGCCGAGCGCGCTCATACGCTTCAGTTCGCGCACCGTCTCGTCGATATCCCAGGCCGGCACGAGGCACATCGGGATGAAGCGGCCCGGCGCGCTGGCGCACCATTCCTGCACGTGCCAGTCGTTCCATGCCCGGCAGGCGAGCATGGCTTCGACCGGATCCTTCTTCGCCATGCCAACAAACACCCCGCCGGCAAAGCTGGGCATCGTCGGGAAGTTCAAGCTGGCGAGCACGCCATTGGCGTTCATGTCGTCGACCCGAAACTTGGGATCATAAGTGCCCGGGCGGAGCTGATCGAAGGTCGTCGGCTCCATGCCATATTCGCTGCGCGGACGGCCGACGACCGCATTAAGCCCGATCGTGGGGAAGCGCTGGTCGTTCCACAGCCAGACGTCCTTGCCGTCCTGCTGGATGATGCGGGGTGCGCGGTCTTTCTTGCCTTCGGGATAGTGGCGGATGAACGCTTCGGGCGGTTCGATCGCATGATCGTCAACGCTGATGATCACCATGTCTTCCATTTGCATCGCTGCTCTCCCGCCAACCGGCCGCGCATCGCTCGCGACTCAAAAGTTGATGAAGCGTCAATTTATCGAATGGACGTCCCGACTGCAATCAGATAATCGTCAACTGAGTTAGATAACTGAGACGGGAAAACGGGCATGGGCACGCCGCCTGCACCTGCGCGCACGCTGCCGGCAATCGACAAGGACAACTGCGCCTACTGGACCGGCGGCGAACATGGCCGATTGATGATCTGCCGCTGCGGCCAATGCGGGTATTACGTGCATCCGCCTGTGCCGTTCTGCCCGCAATGCGAAAGCAGCGACGTTGCGCCAGAGCCGGTTTCCGGGCGGGGGCGGATCGCCAGTTTCACAGTCAATCACAAGATCTGGGTGCCGGGGCTCCCTACGCCCTATGTCCTCGCGCTCGTCGCCCTCGACGAGCAGGACGACGTGCGCCTCGTTTGCAACATCACGCATTGCAACCCCGACGCGGTGCGCTTCGACATGCCGGTCGTGGTCTGGTTCGAGCACCACGAGGATCTGTGGGTCCCATTCTTCCGTCCGGTGGAGCAAGCGGCATGACCGCCTATGCCGAAAAGAACACCGCAATCACCGGCGTCGGCATGTCCGAGGTTTCGCGCGGCGCGACCAAGTCCGCGCTGGCACTCACAGTCGATGCCGCAATGGCGGCGATCCGCGATGCCGGGCTCACTCGCGCCGAGATCGACGGCATCGCGACCTGGCCTGGCGAGCAGGCCAATGCCTCAGGCTTTTCCGCAGTGGGCTGCGCCGCGCTGCAGGATGCGCTGCGATTGAAGGTGGGCTGGTACGCGGGCGGGGGAGAAGCTCCGGGGCAGTACGGCGCAGTGTTCAACGCGGTCGGCGCGATTACCGCCGGGCTCTGCCGAAATGTCCTCATTTTTCGCACGATGTACGAAGCAACCGCGCGCAAGACCGCCTTTGCCAATTCGCTGCTCAAGTCAGGCGAGCGCCAGTCCGGTCCGTTTGCCTGGTATGCGCCCTATTACACCTATGCCGCGTCGCTCCAGCAGGCGCTGTTCTTCAATCTCTATGTCCACAAGAGCGGGATCCGGCCAGAACAGGTCGCGCAAGTGCCGATCAACCAGCGCCGCAATGCCGGGCTCAATCCCAACGCGGTCTATCGCACGCCGATCACGCTCGAGGACTACCTCGCCTCCCCGCTCATCGCGACGCCGCTGCGGCTCTACGATTGCGATGTGCCGTGCGACGGGGCGGTGGCGATCATCGTCTCCCGGATGGATGTGGCACGTACCTTGCGCAATCCGCCGGTGCGGATCGAGGCGATCGGCTCATCGATGCAGTATCGCAATTCATGGACCCAGCTCGACGCACTCGACACGCAGGCCCAGCCCAAGGTGGCCGAGATGATGTGGAGCCGCACCGACCTCAAACCTGCCGATGTCGATATCGCCCAACTCTACGACGGGTTCACCTATCACACGCTCAACTGGCTTGAGAACTTCGGCTTCTGCGAGCGTTACGGGGCCAAGGACTTCATCGAGGGCGGGCGGCGGATTGCGCTCGAGGGCGAACTTCCGGTCAACACCGGCGGGGGCGCGCTTTCGGGCGGGCGGCTTCACGCCTATGGCGCGGTGCACGAGGCTTGCAGCCAGCTCTGGGGACGGGGCGGAACGCGGCAGGTCAAGGGCGATCCGCAGGTCTGCGCGACGTCGACAGCGGGCGGGCCGCTGGCGGGCGCCATGTTGCTGGTGCGGGACTAGCCTGCTTCAGCTGCCGAGTGATTCCACCACACGCTGGCCTTCGCCGTCGCTGGTCCATGTGGCATTGGCGTTATGGAGATGCAGTCGCCAGTGGGCCACGGCGTCTTCGACCCGCCCGGCCTCGATCAGATCGACGACCTTCTGGTAAGAGCGCAACCCCGCGCGATGCGCCTTGAGCCGGAATTCGCGGGTCCTGGGGTGCCGCTTCTGATAGCCGCTCTGGTGCTTCCCTGCGAGGTTGAGCAGCATCCGGCTCATGAACGTCAGCGTCTTGAGCCCGGTCGAGGCAACCAGCGTCTGGTGAAAATGTTCGACGTGGTCGATGAAATCATCATGCCGGTCCTCATCGAGCATGCGCTCCATGTCGGCCAGCAGATTGCGAAGCCGGACGGTTGCCCCGGCGCCCTTGTCGGTCGCGAGCCAGCGCACCACCGACGGCTCGATGGCGAGGCGCGCCTGGTAGAGATCGAAGATCGTGGTGCCCTGCGATTCCAGCACATAGCCGGCATAGCGCGAGACCAGCTCGACCGATGGCTTGTGGACCTTCGCCCCGGTGCGCGAACCGCGCACCACGCTGATCAGCCCTTCGGCCTCCAGAATGCGAAAGGCCTCACGCAAGGTTGGGCGTGAAATGCCGAGGCTGTCCATGAGCTGCCCCTCGGGCGGAAGGCTGTCACCCTCGTTCAGTTCGCCCCGGATGATCTGCGCGCGGATCTTGTCGGCCACGATCTCGCTGGTCTTGGGAACATGGATGCGCTGCGAAGTGCTATCGTCGTCCATGCCATACAGCATCAGCTCATCCTCTCATGAACCAACCGGGTCCAAGAGTCCCAAGGTAGTAAACTTGGTTTTATAACTAAAGCGTAAAATGAACAGGTGCGGGATTTATCCCCCGAACACCGCTACCCGAAGGCAAGGTCTTCGTTGAGCGTCCACTTGCCATTGCGGCCGCGTACCCAGCCGCCTGCGGCGGCAGTGCCGCCATCAACCGGCAATACCACGCCAGTTACATAGCTTGACTGGGATGAGCAAAGGAAAATTGCTGCATCGCCGCATTCGCTGTCCACACCCTCGCGCCCGAGCGGAATCAGGCGGTTCATGGCATCAATCTCTTCCGGACTGTGCGTACGCCAGCTGGCCGGATCGACCGGCCCGGCGCGATTGCCCTGGTTGCCCGGCGTGACCGTATGGTCGGGAGAAATGCAGTTCACCCGGATGCCGTGGCCCGAAAGCTCGATGGCCATCGACTTGGTGAAGCTGACCATCCCGGCCTTGCAGGCCGCGTAGACCGCAAAGTTCGGCGCCGCGCGCTCCGCCTCGATCGAGGCGACGTTGAGGATCGCCCCGCCGCGCCCGCCGCGGATCATGATCGGCGCGGCGGCGTGGGTCGCGGCCAGCATCGACACGAGATTGATATCGATATGACGGCGCCAGCTCCGCTCGCTCTGCTCGAGGAAGGGCCGGCCCGAAACGCCGCCCACATTGTTGACCAGAATATCGAGCCTGCCGAACCGAGCATCGGTGGCGGCAATTGCGCTGCGCAGCGCCTCGGTATCCATGGCGTCGCCCGGCAGGGCCAGCGCCTCCCCGCCCAGTGCCGCGATCCGCTCCGTGGTTTCGGCACAGCGCTCCGGGATGATGTCGAACACCGCGACCGCCGCCCCGGCCTCGGCAAGCCGCAGCGCAATGCCCCGACCGATCCCGCCACCGCCGCCGGTCACGAACGCCACTTGCCCATCGAGCCGCCCGCGCTCAGTCATCAAGCCCCACTCCCATCACGGCACCTGTGACATAGGCCGCATAGTCGCTGGCCAGATAGGCGACAAGATTGCCCAAGGTTTCCCCCGTCTCGCACGTCAGAATCGCGTTCACCCGAATGCCGTCGCGCGCCCATTCGACGCCCAGCGTCTTGGTCAGATTGCCCAGCGCCCCGGCCGCGGCGGCATGGTCACTGCCCAGTGCCTGTTCGGGCGCACCGACATAGACGACCGCGCCGCCCTTGCCCGCAGCGCGGCGCAGGGCAGCATAATCCCTTGCCAGCAGGAAGCGCTGATCGAGGCCGCTATCGAGCGCCGCGCGCCATTCGGCATGGCTCAGTTCATGCGCCGGTTTTGCGAGTGGCGGCGCAGCAATGTGAAGCAGCACATCGCAATCGCCATCATCGACAAGCGTGGCACCGTGCGCCGCCAAGGCGGCTGCGATCACCGGACTTTCCCCCACCAGCCGCGCGGTTTTGCCCTCAAGCCAGCTCATCAGCGCCACCCCCAGGGGCCGTCGGCACGTTCGCGCGGGGGGATGAAATCGGGCATCATCAGTGAGCGGCGCAGGCTTTCCCCGCCGTCCTGAACGATCACCTGCCCGGTCAGCCCCGCCATAAGCGGGGTGCAGGTCATCGCGGAAAGCCAACCGAATTCGTGGATCGAGCCGGCGCGCCCCGCCGGGATCATCGCCTGCAGATCCTCGATCCCGCCCTCGCGCCGACCTGCTGTCGAGCTTTCATGCGGGAAGAACCCTGCGGCAATCGCATTCACGCGGATGCCATAAGCTGCCCAGTCACGCGCCATCTTGCGGGTCATTGTCGCTTGCGCGGTCTTGGCGGCAGCCGAATGGGCATCGCCCGGAAACCCCGTCCAGATATACTGCGCCGAATTGTTGATGATCGCCCCGCCCTGCCCCAGCGCGATCCGGCGGCGGGCAAATTCGGTGGAGCACAGGAACGTCCCGTCGATCGCGATCCGGGTCACCGCATTCCAGGCATTCACCGAAATGTCCTCGGCGAGCACCGGGAAATTGGCCCCGGCGTTGTTGGCCAGCAGACTGACCGGTCCGAGCGTCCGCTCCGCCTCATCAAACGCGGCGGCGACCTGATTGGGCAAGCGCACGTCGCAGCTGATCCCGTGGGCCTTCACGCCCAAATTGGTCAGCCCTTCCGCTGCAGCCTGCGCCTTTTCGAGATTGCGCCCCATGACCGCGACACTGGCCCCGCCTTGCGCAAAGGCGATGGCCATGGCGAGCCCCATGCCCGAGCCGCCCCCGCTGACCAGCACGGTCTGCCCCGCGAAGATATCCGGCGGATAGGGCGGCGAGCCGAACGGCGGCGGAACCGCAACGAGATGGTGTGAAGGCACGGCCATGCATCCATGCTTGCGGAGCGGCCCGCGTGCTGTCAAGACATAGATAACCTAGTAATATAGGATACTGGTATGGAGACGGTTGCCGAAGGGCTGGCTTTCCCGGAGGGCCCGGTGGTGATGGCCGACGGCTCGGTCATCGTTGTCGAGCTCGCGAGCGGTCGGATCACCCGTTGCTGGAACGGGCGCAAGGAAGTCGTCTGCGAAATCGGCGGCGGGCCCAACGGCGCGGCGATCGGCCCGGACGGGGCGCTCTATGTCTGCAACAACGGCGGGCTCGATCTCACGCGCTTCCAGAACGCGCGTGGACCGGGCTGCGAGGGGCGGATCGAGCGGGTCGATCTTGCCACCGGCACATTCGAACGCCTTTACGACAACTGCGACGGTATCGCGCTCGAAGCGCCAAATGATCTGGTATTCGCCGCTGACGGCACCTTGTGGTTCACCGATCTGGGCAAGACCCACGACGGCATCCGCACCGCGAGCGGGCTGTTCGCCTGCAGCGCCGATGGCACCGCGATCACTGCGATAGATCGCCATCCGATCTCCTACAACGGCGTGGGGCTCTCACCAGATGGCACCACGGTCTATTGCGCTGACACCCATCAGGCTCGGCTCTACAGCTACAAGGCCGTGCCGGAAGCACAGCGCCCGCAATGGGTCGCAACCGCGCCGGGGCATGTCGGATTCGACAGCCTCGCGGTCACGGCGGCCGGAAACATCTGCGTCGCAACGCTCTATCAGGGCGGCATCACGACGATCACGCCGGACGGCAGGACTGCCAAGCGCGCCTTCGATGATCGCTACACCACCAACATCGCATTCGGCGGCGAGGACATGCAGGATGCCTGGATCACGCTTTCGGCCTCGGGCCGGCTGATCAAGGCACGATGGGACGAGCCGGGCCTCCGGCTCAATTTCAATGGCTGAGCCCGCCCCCAATGTCGCAGCCGACCGCGACGCGATCCGCGATCTCCTTGCGCGCTACACCTACAACGGTGATCGTGGGCGGATCGAGGCACTCTCTGCCTGTTTTGCTGATGACGGCACGCTGGAATATCCCGGCAACCGTGCGAGCGGTCCGGCTGCCATCGTAGCCGCGCTCGCAGGCGGCAGCGGGACGCCCGGCCCGAAGCCAAGCTTCGTGCGCCACCATATCACCAACCCGCTGATCGAACTGGACGGTGATCGGGCAACGGCGCGCAGCTACTTCGCCGTTCACACCGACATCGGCCTCGATCACAGCGGTACTTATAGCGACACGCTTGTCCGGACGCCCCACGGCTGGCGCTTTGCGCACCGGCTGGTGCGGGTCGACTGGCAATCTGCGCAGTCGCTGTTCCGGCCGATGGCGACGCGCAAAGAATAATTTGACACCATGGTGTCGTTTTGACACTAAAGTTCCATGCTCGAATCACACTCAGACCTTGCCCTGCTGATCGACGCTCTCGCGCGGACGCAGGGGCGCCTGCGCGCCGCATTTGCTCCAGCCCGTGCCGGATCGGCGCTTGGCGACATGGAGCACACCGTGCTCGTCGCGGTCGTGGAAGCCCGGGAGCCTCCGACAGTACCGCAGATCGGCCGGTCGCTTGGCCATCCGCGGCAGGTGATCCAGCGTGCGGCCAACCGGCTGATCGAGGCAAGGCTGATCACTGCGGAGCCCAACCCAGATCACAAGCGGGCCGCGCTGCTCGTCCCCACGGCGGCGGGACAGGCGCTCCAAGCGGAAGCCAATCGGCACGCAGGAGACATCGCCGCCGGTCTGATGACCTGCCTCGATGCAGCGCAGGTGAAGCAGGCAACCGCCTTGCTCTCGGCCATCCGCGCCGGGATCGAGCGCCACGAAAAGGGCAAAGCATCATGACCGATACCGCGCCCCTCGCCCCCGGTCTGGTCGACCTGCCGCGGCTCACCGCATGGCTCGATGCACATATTACTGCGCTGGGCGATGGTCCGCTCACCGTGACCCAGCTTCACGGCGGCACCTCTAACGTGATCCTCACACTCAATCGCGGCGGCAAGGATATGGTGCTGCGCCGCCCGCCCCCGGTTGCGCCGCCCGGTGCGGAAAAGGGCGTGCTGCGCGAGGCGCGCGTGCTCACCGCGCTAGGCGGAACGGCGGTGCCGCATCCGACTTGCCACGGTTCCTGCGCCGATCCCGAGGTCATCGGTGCGCAGTTCTACGTGATGGAGCGGGTCGCAGGCTGGGCTGCGGAACTGCGCGGCGAGCGCATCTATCACCGCGCGCCGTTCGACCGCGCGCCCTGCGAATACGGCATCGCCTATGCCATGGTCGACGGACTGATCGCGCTCGCCAATGTCGATTACAAGGCGGTCGGCCTCGAAGGCTTCGGCAAGCCCGACAATTTCCTCGAGCGGCAAGTCGACCGCTGGGAGGGCCAGATCCGCTCGTACCCCGAGCACTATGGCTCGGAGTGGCGCGAACTGCCCGGCTTTGCCTATGCGCGCGATTGGCTTCGCGCGAACATTCCGGACGATTTCCGCGCTGGGATCATCCACGGCGATGTCGGCACGCCCAACGCGCTGTTCGCGTTCGATCGCCCGGCCCGGCTCACCGCGCTGATCGACTGGGAGCTTTCGACGATCGGCGATCCGCTGATCGATCTTGCCTGGTTCACCGGGCGGCTGCGCGACGAGGACCACCCCGAGGTGATCGGGGAGGCGGCGCTCTATGCCGCCGAAAACTTCCCGACACGGCAGGAACTCGCCCGCTACTACGCCGCCGGCACGGGGCGCGAACTTGCCTGTTTCGACTACTACTGCGTGCTCGCCGCCTACAAGAGCGGCTGCATCCTTGAATACAAGGTGGCGCAGAGCAGCGCCGGGATTCTTCCGCCCGAGACCGGACAATTTTTCGACAAGCTGGTGCGCGCGGCTTTCGCCCGTGCCGAAGTGCTGGCCCGCAAGGCCGGCTGAGGAGACGCGAGCGCATGTGGCAATTCCAGACAGATCCCGCTTTCCAGGCCCAGCTCGACTGGATGATGGACTTCGTGAAGACCAAGGTCGAACCGCTCGACTACCGCTTTCCCGGCCACGGCGCGCCGTATGACTTTGCCAACCGCGAGAGCCGTGCGGCGATTGCGCCCTTGCAGGCCGAAGTGAAGGCGCGCGGGCTCTGGGCCTGCCACCTCGGCCCGCATCTGGGCGGACCGGGCTACGGTCAGGTCAAGCTCGCCTTGATGAACGAGATCCTCGGCCGCGCCTATTGGGCACCGACGGTGTTCGGCACGGCCGCACCCGATACCGGCAATGCCGAGATTCTGGCGATGTTCGGCACCGAAGAGCAGAAGGCGCGCTACCTCCAGCCGCTGATGGACGGGGATATCGTCTCATGCTTCTCGATGACAGAGCCGCAGGCCGGTGCCGATCCAAAGGAGTTCGTCTGCCGCGCATGGCAGGAGGGCGAGGAATGGGTGATTGAGGGCGAGAAGTGGTTCTCCTCGAACGCCCGCTATGCAGCCTTCCTGATCGTGATGGCGGTGACCAATCCGGAAAACCCGCCGCACGGACGGATGAGCATGCTGATCGTGCCGACCGATACGACGGGGGTGGAAATCCTGCGCAATGTCAAGGTGATGGGCGATGATCTGGCCGACGACGACGGCATTCACGCCTATATCCGCTACAACAAGGTCCGCGTTCCGCTCGATGCCATGCTCGGCCTGCCCGGCGAAGGCTTCAAGGTGGCGCAGGCGCGGCTCGGCGGCGGGCGCGTCCATCACGCCATGCGCACCGTCGGCAAGTGCCAACGCGCGCTCGACATGATGGTCGAACGCGCCAATTCGCGCCGCACGCAGGGCCGGCTGCTCGCCGAGCACCAGTTCGTGCAAGGCATGATCGCTGAGAGCTGGATCGAGCTCGAACAGTTCCGGCTGCTGGTGATGAAGACGGCCTGGTCGATCGATGAGGTCGAAGCCGGGCGGACGCCTCCGGTGAACCCGCGCACTCTGATCGCGATGTGCAAGGTGCAGATGGCGAAGGTCTATCACGACATCATCCAGCGCGCGATCCATCTCCACGGCAGCCTTGGCGTTACGCACGAACTGCCGCTGGCCGACTGGTGGGGCGGCGTCGCCAGCCTCGCGCTCGCCGATGGCCCGACCGAGGTCCACAAGGCACAGGTCGCCAAGGCGCTTCTCAAGCGCGGTTCGGCAGCACCGGGGCTTTTTCCGAGCGAACATATCCCGACCCGGATGAAGTCTCTCGCCTGATGGACCCCTTGTTCGATTTCACCGGCAAGGTCGTGCTCGTCACCGGCGGCAGCCGCGGGCTGGGCTATCAGATGGTCAAGGCCTTTGCCGAGCGCGGCGCCGAAGTGATCATCGCCAGTCGCAAGCTCGAAAAATGCGAGACGGTTGCAAATGAATGCCGCGCGCTGGGTCGTCGTGCCTTGGCGGTGGCGGCACATGTCGGCCGCTGGGCCGAATGCGATGCACTGATCGCGTCAGCCTATGCCGACTTCGGCCGGGTCGACGTGCTGATCAACAACGCCGGCATGTCGCCCCCGTGCCCCAGCCACGATATGCCCGAGAGCCTGTTCGATTCGGTGCTCAATCTGAATTTCAAGGGCCCGTTCCGGCTCGCCAGTCAGATCGGCCGCCGCATGGCCGAGGGCGATGGCGGCGCGATCATCAACATCAGTTCGACCGGCGCGCTGATGGCGCTTCCCGGCGTGGTGCCCTACGGCGCTGCCAAGGCCGCCCTCAATGCCATGACCGTCTCGCTCTCGCGTGAATATGCCCCCAAGGTGCGGGTCAACACGATCAGCGCGGGCCCGTTCCTGACCGATATTGCCGAGGCGTGGGATCCGAAGCGGCGCGAAAAGCAGCCTGTTGCGCTCGGGCGTCCCGGACATCCGCCCGAAATTATGACTGCCGCGCTGATGTTGGCGAGCCCCGCGTCTTCCTTTACCACGGGGGCATTGCTGCGGGTCGATGGAGGGCAAAGATGAGCGATCTCGTTCTGTTTGAGCGCACGGGCGCGATCGTCACGCTCACACTCAACCGGCCGGACAAGCGCAATGCCCTCAATCTGGCGCTGTGGGGGGAACTGGCAGCGCACCTCGATGCAGTCCGCGCGCTCGGCGAAAACATCGCGGTCGTGATTCTGCGTGCATCGGGTCAGGTGTTCTGCGCGGGCAACGATCTCAAGGAGCGCGGCGCCAAGGCACCGGAGCGCGACTATCAGGCGAAGATCGTCACACGTCTGGCCGATCTGGCGCAGCCGGTGATCGTGGCCGTGCAGGGCGGCTGTTTCACTGGCGGGCTCGAACTGGCGCTTGCTGGCGACATCATCGTCGCCGGCGAAAGCGCCAGCTTCGCCGATACGCACGGCAAGTTCGCACTGGTCCCGGCCTGGGGCATGAGCCAGCGCCTGCCGCGTCGGGTCGGGCAATGGAAGGCGCGCGAGATGAGCTTCACCGGGCTGCCGGTTTCGGGCCGCGAGGCGGAGCGGATCGGCCTTGCCAACCACTGCGTGCCCGATACCGAGCTGGACAGCGCGGTCGCCCGGCTGGCCGAGGCGATCGCCAGCCAGAGCCGCCACAGCGTGTTCGCCTACAAGCGGCTTTACCGCGAACAGGACGACCTGCCGCTACAGGCCGGGCTCGCGCATGAAGTGTTCGCCAGTGCCGGTGTCGGACCGGACTTCGCCGAGCGGGTCAGCGGACAGTTCGGCAAGTAACCGGAAGCGCAGCGGTGCTATTCGAACCGGGCGTTCTCACGGATCGTCGCCCATTGCCGCCCATCGTGGCCGAACAGGATGCGCGTTCCGGCAGCACGCGCACGTGCCAGCCGTTCGAACGTCAGGCGGCCTTCCTCCAGATCAGCAGTCGCCTTGGGCAGCACCATCGTATCGAGGTTGCGCTCGGTATAGCAGCAGTCGCCCGCGAGCAGCACGTCGCCACGCGCGAGCCTGACGATCATGCTCTGGTGGCCGTGGGTGTGCCCGTAAGTCGGCACGATCCGCACCGAGCCATCGCCGAACAGATCAAGCTCGCCCTCGATCGTGCGGATCGGTTGTCCGGTATCGAAATCGACCGCTTCGTAGAGCCCGGGATCGGGCCGCTCGCGCGCAACCTCGTATTCGCGCGCCTGGACGATAACGGTCGCGCGCGAGAAATGCACGTTGCCGCCGCAATGGTCGATGTGGAGATGCGAATTGACGATCCAGTCGATGCTCTCAGGATCGACATCGATCGCACGCAGGCGGGTGGCGATATCCATCCCCTCGAACCACTGCAGGCCGAACTTGTTCGCCGGCAGCGCGGTCTCCAGATCGCGGCAATAGCGCACGCCCATGCCGGTATCGAACAGCGCGCGGCCCTTGGGGTGATCGATCAGGTAGGACGGGACAGGCCCACGCAGATAATCGCCCTCGTCGCCTTCGACGAAGTAGCCGGGGCGGCACTGGAACCAGCCGCAATTGAAGGCGTAGAGCCTGAGATCGTCGGTCATGTTTTCGAGCCTGGTGCGCACAGCACTGAAGACAACACGCTTTCGCTGCTCGACAAGAGCCGGCGGACGACTGCCAAGCCAGAAGGAAACGAGCCATGCCCCGCGCCGTGATCGCCGATGAACTCGGTCCGCCCTCCGCCTATAGCCTGCGCGACATGCCGTCCCAACCTTTGGTCCCGCATCAGGTGCGCATCGCGATCCGCGCTGCCGGAATCAGCTATGTCGACGTGCTGACCGCCGACGGGCGCTATCAGGTGAAGCCGCCGCTGCCATTCGTTCCCGGCAGCGAGGCAGCGGGCGAGATCATCGAGATTGGCAGCGCGGTCACCGGTCTCATCTTGGGGGACCGCGTTTCGGCGAGCGGGTGGGGCGGCCTGTTTGCCGAGGAAGCGGTCCTGCCCGCCCGCGCCGTACGCAAGCTCCCCGATGCGATGGGCTTTACCGAAGCGGCGGTCTTCCCGGTCAGTTACGCAACTGCCTGGCACGCGCTGGTCGATCGCGGCCTGCTCCGCGCGGGCGAAACGCTGCTGGTGCTCGGTGCAGGCGGGGCGACCGGCTATGCCGCCATCCAGGTCGGCAAGCATCTTGGCGCCCGGGTGATCGCCTCGGCCTCGAGCGAGCCAAAGCGCGCGCTGGCGCTTGCCGGAGGGGCCGATGCTGCCGTCGATGCCCGCGCGGAGGATTGGCGCGAACAGGTGAAGATCGCCAACAGCGCAAAGGGCGTGGACGTGGTGTTCGACAGCATCGGCGGCGCGGCGACCGATCCGGCGTTCCGCTCATTGGGTTGGGGCGGTCGGCATCTGGTGATCGGTTTTCCCGCAGGCATCGCGGCGCTGCGCACCAACCTGCCGCTGCTCAAGGGCTCCAGCCTCGTTGGCGTCGATATCCGTCAGTTTGGCGAGTTCGAGCCGGAGAAGGCCGAAGCCAACCGCGGCGAAATTTTCCGGCTGGCCGCCGAGGGTGTGCTGCGCCCGCATATCGCCGCATCCTATCGGCTTGAGCAATTCCGCGAAGCGATGACTGCCGCTGCCGAAGGCGCGCAGGCGGGGCGGATCGTGCTGACGATGGAGACCTAAGCCCAGGCTTGCTCGATCGCGGCGAGCCGGGCCCGCCAGCTTTGCTCCGGTACCAACTCGGCAAACTCGCGGCGCATCCGCGCGACAAGATCTGCCACCGGCTCAATCGCGTCGATTAGTCCCACGCTTTGCCCGGCACTAAAGATATCGCGCCATGGGCGGACCCCCTCCGGCATGGGCACGCGGTGCGTGGGGAGGCTATCCGGGTCGAGCCCGGAGGCTTCGACGGAGTCGCGGATCCAGTTGGCGGGAACCCCGTTCATCGCGGCGGAAATCATGATCCGATCGATCCCGGCGCCCGCGATCATCTCGCGGTGGGCCTGAACCACTCCGCTTTCCGGCGTGGCGATAAAGCGTGTGCCCATGCAGGCCAGATCGCCGCCCAGCGCGAGGACGGCAGCCATACCCCGGACATCGGCAATCCCCCCGCCCACAATCAGCAAACCGTCCCATATCCGCCGCACGGCAGGCACGAAGGCAAACGGCGTGATGAACCCGGTATGTCCGCCAGCCCCGGCACAGGTGAGCATCAACCCATCGACCCCGGCCTCGATCGACTTTTCGGCATGGCGCAGCGTGGTCACGTCCTGGATCACGCGCCCGCCCCATGCGTGGACACGTTCGACCAGAGCGGTGGGGTTCCCGACGCTCGAAAGCACCAGCGCGGCGCGGTGGCGCTCCAGCAGCGCCAGCCGCGCTTCGCCGTCGCCGTCATTGGCAATGCGCGCGGGCAGATTGACCAGCGCCGGTGCTCCCTCTGTTTGCGCCAGCGTGTCGAGATAGCGTTCGAACTCGCTGACCGGGGTCGCCGCCCCGCCCTGCCAGCCCGCCACGACCCCCGCCTTGCTACAGGTCGCTGCCAGAGCGACCGAGGAGGCAAAGCTCATCGGCGCGCAAACGAGCGGCAGCGCGAGCCGCTCGAACATCACGCCGCGAGCAGCTTCTTGACTTCGCGGCGCAGCAACTTGCCCATCTCGTTGTAGGGCAGGCTCGGGAAGAAGCGCACCACTTCGGGCACCCGGCTCGAACGCAGCCGCGCGCGGACCATGCTCCGGATCTCGTCCGCATCCGGCTGCGCAAAGCCGCCGCGCACCACCACGGCGACGCCAACTGCCTCGCCCCATTCGAGGCTGGGCACCGCAACAGCCGCAATATCGGCGATCGCGGGATGCGTAAGCAGCAGATCCTCGATCTCGCCGGGGGAGATATTCTCACCCCCCCGCACGATCACATCATCGGCGCGCCCGGCGAGGAACAGATAGCCGTCCTCGTCGAGGTAGCCGGCATCACGCGTCGGGAACCAGCCCTCGGCATCGAGCGCGCTCTTTTCCTTGTACCGGCCCGAAACCTGATCGCCGCGCACGTAAATCTCGCCCGGTTGTCCGGCGGGCAGGACCTCGCCGTCCTCGCCGCGAATCGCGAGCTCGATGGTCGGCAGTGGAATGCCGACCGAGGCGAGCCGGGCGCGCACTTTGGGATCGTCCGAGCGATGCGCTGCGCGATGCTCCTCGGGACCAAGCAGCGCGATGGTCGAGCTTGTCTCGGTCAGGCCATAGGCATTGGTGAAAGCAGTCTCGGGAAACAGATCAAGTGCGCGGTGGATCAGTTCGAGCGGCATCTTGCCCCCGCCATAGGCGATGGCCTTCAGCGAGCCGATATCGGCGCGCACGCCCTTGTCCAGCGCCTGGATGATTCGCCCGAGCATGGTTGGCACGACGAAGGCATTGGTGACCTTCTCGGCCTCGACCAGTTTCAGCCAGTCCTCCGGCGCGAAGGCAGGAAGGAGCACCACCCTGCGCTGGGCGTAGATCGAGGAGACCAGCGCAGCTATCCCGGCGATATGGTAGGGCGGCACCGAAACAAGCGTCGCTTCGCTTTCCTCCGCCGAGCCGAACTCGACCGTGCCGAGAATGTAGGAAACGAGGTTGGAATGCGCGAGAATGGCGGCCTTGGGCGCGGCGGTCGTGCCGCTGGTGAAGAGCTGGATGCAGACGCCCTCGCCCGGATCGCATTCGGCCTGTTCGTCCACCACGGCTTCGAGTGCAGCGAGCGTGAACTCGCTGCGCGGATAGACGATGTGTCCGGCATCGCCCGATAGCTGCTGCACACGCCGGGCATCGCCGACAATGAGCGCAGGCGCCACGCGGCCAAGCAGCGCGGCGAGATCGGCATCGGCCAGTCGGTAGTTGAGCGGGCAATAGGGCACGCCGGCGAGCGCCGCGCCGAACAGCGCGATCACTGCCGCCTCGCTCGATTCGTCGAGCAGCGCGACATGGCCTGCCCCGCTCGCGCGGATAAGCGCACAGGCCCCGCGCGCGGCGGCGTCAAGCTCGCCATAGGACCAGTGCTTGCCGTCGCAGACGAGGCCGATCCGGTCGGGATCGGCTTGTGCCGCCATTTCCAGAAAAAGGGCGATGTTCATGGGCCGGGCAGGTCCGTTCAGTCCGAGGCCGGAAGCGGCTTGGCTTCCTTGAGCTGCAGTGCCAAACCATCGAGCGCCAGAGCGCCTTTGCCCGGCTTGACGCAGAGCAGCTCGACCGTACCGGCAGCGTCAACATAGCGCTTGCCCATGACGGTGCCGCCAGCCTGCGCGGGATCGATTTCTCCGCGCTCTCCGGCACCATCGCCCAGCGGCGCGCCGCCGCAGGTGAGCACGCCGCTGCCATAGCGGATCACCACCACTTCACTGTCACAAACCGTGCTTTTCAGACGCGAACCCGGCTTCATGGCCCGATGCTCCCTTCCTCTGTTTTCTCTACCAACCCGCCAGCTCTGCGGCGCGGGCGCGATGCTGCGCCGGACTGCCAAGCCAGGCCCGGTTGTGCACCGAGCGGCGGAACCAATAGTTGAGCCCATATTCCCACGTGTAGCCGATGCCGCCATGCGCCGCGATGGCGGCGCGCGTGGTGCGGGTATAGACCTCACACAAATGCGCCTTGGCCATCGCCGCCGCGCGGGTCGCGTCAGGCAATCCGGCATCCCACGCATAGGCGGCGTACCAGACTTGCGCGCGCGCGGGCTCGACATCGAGCATCATGTGCGCGAGCTGATGCTTGAGACCCTGGAACCGGCCAATCGGCTGGCCGAACTGTTCGCGCGTCTTGGCATATTCGACCGAAAGATCGGTGCAATGCTGCGCGCCGCCGAGCGAGTCGGCGGCAATGAGCACCAGCGCCGCATCGCGGATGCGCTGGACCATCGGATCGCCCGCCGCGAACAGCGGATAGGTCTTGGCCGATCCGAAGGTTACGCGCGAGACCGGGCGGCTGCGATCGGTGGCGCTGACCGCTTCGATTGCCACCCCCTCGCCCGCGGCGATCAGGCAGAGCCCGCCGGCTCCGTCGTCCGCCAGAAACAGCTGGGCCGCGCGGGCGCATTGGACGAGATCGCTGTCGAGCGCGAGTGTCGCCACGGCCTCGCCGCTGACAATGCCCGGTAGCAGCGCGCGGGTGGCAGCATCGCTGCATTGTGCCACAGCGAGCGCGGCGACAATTTGCCCGATCAGCGGTCCGGGCGCAGCCGCCTCGCCCGCCACTTCGCAGACAAGTGCGGCGTCTAGCAGCCCGAGCCCGGCGCCGCCTTCCGCCTCGGGCAGCGCAAGAGCGCCGATCCCCAGCGCCATCAGCGCCTGCCAGCTCTCGGCATCGAAGTCGGCTTCGCCATCGGCAAAGGCATGGAGCCGCTCCATTCCCCAGCATTCGCCGAGCGTGCCCCGCACGGCATCCTGAATCGCGACTTGTTCCGCTGTCAGATGAAAATGCATGGCTTACTTCTCCGCGCTCATCGCGAGATCGCGCGGCAGGCCGAGACCGCGTTCGCCAATGATATTGCGCTGGATATTGCTGGCGCCGCCCGCGATCGAATTGCCGAGGCTGCCCATGATCTGATCGAGCCATTTGTTGGGGCCGCGAGGGCCGCGCGGGCCTTGTCCGCCTGCCCCCACCGGTTCGGTCATGCCTTCCTCGCCAATAAGGTCCTGTGCGAGGAGAGCGATATCGTGGCCAATTTCGGTGAGCAGCAACTTCATCAGCAGCGGGACCGCACCCGGATCCTCGCCCGCCGCGGCGCACGAGAACAGGCGGAAGCTGGTGTAGCGGTGCGAGAGCACGCGGCCTTCGATCTCGGCCAGCCGGTCGCGGACCAGCGGATCACCGATCCGGCCCATTTCCTGCGCCAGTTCGACGAGCTTGCGGAACTGGCTGCCGAGGCCGTCGGCGCTCCCGATGCTGGCGCGCTCGTGCTTGAGCGTGGTGCGGCTGACGTACCAGCCCTGCCCGCGCTCGCCCACCTGCCACGAGACGGGTGCCTCGGCATTGTCGAAGAAAAACTCGCAGAAGGTGTGGCTGCCCTGCTCCCCGGTCATCTGCCGGATCGGGCGGCGGGTCACGCCCGGCTGGTTCAGGTCCATCAGCAGGTAAGTGATGCCATCGTGCTTGGGCGCATCGGGCTCGGTGCGCACCAGCATGAACATGTGCGTCGCCTGCATGCCCTGGCTCGTCCAGATCTTCTGCCCGTTGACGATCCACTTGCTGCCATCGGCGGAGAGCTCGCCCTTCGTCCGCACCGAGGCGAGATCGCTGCCGGAGCCGGGTTCGGAATAGCCCTGCCCCCAGACGTAATCGCCTTCAATCGTAGGGCGGATGAACAGCTCGCGCTGCTCCTCGGTGCCCTTTTCGAGCAAGGTCGGCACGGTCATGTTGACGCCGTTGCCGCCCACTTCCATCGGCGCGCGAGCCCGGCCGAATTCCTCGCGGATCACCTGCGCGCGGATCACATCGACGGGCTGCTCCGAGCCGCCATAGCGTTTGGGCACCGAGCGGTAGAGATAGCCCCGCTCGATCGCCGCGCAGCGGAACGCGCGGATATTGTCCTTGAGCTCGGCCCCGCGCAATTCACCGGGCTGCCAGGCCTGTTTGATGAAGCCGCGGACTTCCTTGCGGAACGCCTCCGCTGCTTCGCCATAGCTCAGGTCCATTGACAAAACTCTCCCGTTGCGGTGCTTGATTGACCGCGCATCCTATGCCTTACTTATATCACTAGGTCAAATATGTCGACAGAGGAGCACGCGCGTTTGAACGAAGCTGAAACCCGGCCCTGGCCTCCATTCTACTACGAACGGGATGGCGCGGAATATCGCCCTTCCGGCCTGACGCGCAGCCCATGGGACGGCCGCGCCATCGCCGGTGGACCTGTCAGCGCGCTGCTCGCCAGCGGGGCCGAGGATGCAGCGCTCGACGCCCATTTCGAGATCGCCCGCTTCCAGGTCGACATCTTCGGAAAGGTGCCGCACCAGCCGCTGACCATGGCCACCGAACTGCTGCGCGACGGGCGGCAGAGCAAGCTCCACCGCGTCACTCTGCTGGCGGACGATCGCCCAGTGGCGCAGGCGCACGTGCTGCGAGTGAGGTGGATGGAGACGCCGGTTTTCCCGGTGCCGCACGACTATCCAGTGCCCGCCAGCGTACCCGAGATCGAAAGCCCCCGCGCAATGCGCATGGCTGGGGCGATCCGGCTGCGGCGCGTCGAGGGCGGTCCCGGCGAGCCTGGTCGCGGCATATCGTGGCTGGCCATGGACGGCGAAGTCATCCGCGGGACCGCACCGTCGCAATTCGTCAAGGCCTGCCTCTTCGCCGATTTCGGCAATGGCTTCGGATCGGCGACGCATGCGGAAGACTGGTCCTTCGCCAATCTCGACATCACCGTCCAGTTCCTGCGCATGCCCGTCGGCGAATGGTTCCTGCTCGACGCCGAGACCCACATGGCCGGCAACGGCCACGGCACAGCACGCAACGTCTTTGCGGATGAGCAGGGCGTCTATGCGCGCGGCTTCCAGACGATTTTTGTTGCGCCGGGTTACCGGTCAGACAGTAATCCAATTTTGACACGCTGAAGCGCGCTTCAATTTCCCGCCTGATCGCGCACCCAGCGGTCGATCCGCTCGTACATCTCCAGCCGCGTCTCGGCGAAGTTCTGGCAGTGGCCCGAGCGCGGCAGGATGTGCAGCGTGATGTCGCGGCTGTTGCGGTAGTAGCCGGGCTCGGCGTGAGGGTCGGGCGAGACGTCGCGCTCGCCCAGATTGATGTAAAGCGGCACGTCGATGCGCGCGGCATCCTCTCGCACGATACCCATCATCACCGATTGCGCGCTGAGCACATAGGGGACCTCGACCAGCAGACTATCGTCAACCGCAATCACGTCGGGAGGCACGTCATCCCAGTGGAAGGTCGAATGCAGGCGCGATCGGTCATGGAGAATGTAGTCAGGCATCGCGAAATCAAGCGGTCCGCGATCGGCCGGAATCGTCTGGCCGTCGACGTGCAAGTGAACTCCGCAAGCGGTATAGCCAAGGATCAGGCAGAGATCGTAGGTGCGGTGCGCGGCCTGCTGGGTGATGGTCTGGAACGCCCCCATGGAATGGCCGCCGCCAACCTTGACCATCGCCTGAAGCGGCGGAAAGGCGGGACTGATCGTGCCCGCAGCAAGACGCGCGTAGATTTCGGTCATGGCCGCATGGTTCGCCGCTGCGGCGACATGCCGGGTCACCAGCATCTGATTGCTCGCCCGGCCGCTTGCGCCGATCCCGAGATGGTCGGGCAGCACCACGATATGCCCGCGCTGGCGCAGAAAGTCGGCCAGCGAATATCCGGTTCGCCCGGGCACCTCGAAATGAAAGTAGCGCCGGTCGTAAGTTCCCCCGTTCAGCAACGAGATGACCGTGGGCCGATCCGGGAACGCATCGGGCAGGAACACCCAGCTGCTGATGAAGAGCGGCTGCCCCCCGCTGACCTCCGGCGGCAAGGCCGCGCTGACATCGACCGAGATCTCGATCGGTTCAACCACCCTTGTCTTCGCCGGCCTTGCGCGCTTCGCGCCAGATCATCGCCGTCGCCTGGGTGGAAAGCCCCATGTTGAGCGCCTCAGCGTCGAACTGGGCTTCGAACGACCAGTCCTCGGCATTGTTGAGGTTCTGCTTCATGTAGCGGAAGCCCATGCGCGGTCCGTCGGCCAGCCGGTGCGCGGCCTTCAGGGTTTCCGCTTGCAGCACCTCGTCGTCGAACAGGCGGGTGTAGATGCCCTTGGCGAAGGCTTCCTCGCCGGACAGCTTCTCGCCCAGCAAGAACAGTTCGCGCGCGACTCCGGTGCCGAGGATCTTGGTCCAGAACCAGGTCGATCCGAAATCCCCACCTGCGCCGATCTTGTCGAACGCGGTGAGGAAGCTCGCCGAGCGCGCGGCGAAGCGCAAGTCGCAGGCCCCGGCGATGCCGATCCCGGCCCCCGCGACCGGCCCGTTGACCATGGCGATGGTCGGCTTGGGCATCTCATGCAGCAGGCGCGCGGTTTCCATGAAGCCGCGCAGCCGCACGAAGCTCTGCTCGGCGCGGCTGCCGCTCTCCGGATTGGCCGGGACAACAGCCTTGTCGCCCCCGCCGTCCTTGAGATCACCGCCCGCGCAGAAGCCCCGCCCGGCCCCCGTCACGACCACGCAGCCGACCGAGGCATCGCGCGCGGCATCGGCGCAAGCATCCGCCAGCGGCGCCATGATCGCGCCATTGAGCGCATTGAGCCGGTCGGGCCGGTTGAGGGTGATGATGCGGACACCGCCCTCGTTCGTGATCAGCACTTCATCGGCCATGACTGCGTTCAATCCCCGCCCAGTTCCCAATGCCGCGCCATCATCCGCACCGCGGTTTCGGCGAGATCAGCCGGCACCTCGGGATAGAGCGGCAGCGGCTTGTCCTTGCTCGGCAAGGCGATGGTGGCGGTCGAGCGCAACGTCTCCTCACCGCGCTGGTTGACGAAGCGCACCGCGACATCGACGAGGTTCTGCCCGTTTTCGGTCCGCTTGCCCAGCACTTCACCGGAGACCCGCTGGACATCGCCCATGTAGTTGAACTTGCGGATCTCGTCGTGGACATGGACGATCACGCCGTCATTGCCGGCCCAGTCGTTGAGGTACTGCCACAGGTAGTTCTCGCGCATGACCCCGTAGTCGTAGGCCATCGGATTGCCGATCGCCTGCGCCCACACCGGGTCCCAGTGCAGCCGCTGAGCGACATCGGGAATGCCGTGCTCGTTCTTGACGTAGAACGCCGGGATGCGCTGGCGGTTCTTGTGCGCGCGGCGGTTGGCCGTCGGCGCATAGGGGGTGAAGCCGTAGCCGCCCGCGTGGAAGCAGATCACGTCGGTCACGGTCAGCGGCCCCTTGGCCTGAAGCCCCAGGGCATCACCCTTTTCGACATCCTCGAACCAGCGCTTGCTGCTGCCTTGCACCTTTTCGCCGGCGTAGATGTCCTCGATCGCCTGCAATTCCTCGTCGGTATAGGTCGCCGGCTGGATCGAGAGATTCTTGCCCTTTTTCGCGGCGGTCTTGCGTTCGGTGAGCACGCGCAGAAGATCATAGGTCGCGATCACTTCCGCACGCTGATTGACCTTGACCCGGCGGCTGGTGATGATCACCGATCGGCCGGCAAATTCCGATTGTTTGACCTCGCAGGTCAGGTCGCCGCCATAGGAGTAGATCGTGTCACCCGGTCGCACCGGACGGTAGAAATTCCATTCCGAGCCGGACACGAAGACGTGGATACCCTTGAACAGGCTCTTCTTGAGTGCGCGGATTTCGTCCGGCACCGGATCGCCCTTCATAGGGCGGTTGATCTGGCCGACGAACATGCCCGGCGCGATGATCCCGCCCCACCGGGTCTTGCGGGCATAGGCCGGATCGCAAAACAGCGGATTGTCATCGCCGCAGCCGTAGGCCCAGTTGCGGATCGAGTCTTCCGAGGCGGTCTGGACATATTCAGCCGTCTTCTGCGGTTCCCAGAAGCCGATCAGTTTGCGCTGCCGCTCGATGTCGCTATCCGCGATCTCGTAATCGACGGCTTTCTGCCACTCTTCGCTCTGCTTGATATCGGTCTTTGCATCGGCCACGGCATTCGCTCCTTGATCCCAGTTATATAACTAGGTAATAGAACCTCTGACGACAGGCAAGGGATTTCAGGATGGTTGAGGTGCGGCGGATCAGTGATGCGCTCAAGGTGCGAGCACAGCACCAGCGCGATGAGATCGCGCACGACGGTATCAATCGCACCATTACCTATGCCGAATGGGACAGCGAGGCCGACGCAATCGGGGGCGGACTGGCCGCAGCCGGGCTTGAACCCGGAGACCGCGTATTTCTTCCGATCAGCAATGCCCACGCGGTCGAAATGGCGATCGCGGTGTTCGCCGTGTTCCGTGCCGGCGGGATCGCATGCCCGATCAACACGCGGCTCAACGCCAAGGAGATCGCCGAGTTCGCCGCGCTGACCACCCCGCGCTGGTGCATTACCGACGTGCCGGAGGTGGTGGCGGGCCTTGAGCTCGACGGCTGCTGGACGGTCGATGCTATGCCCCGCAAGCTCGCCGCGCTGCCCGATCAGAGCATGCTGGACCCGAACTCCGATGCAGAAATCCTCGGCACCAGCGGCACCACCGGCAAGATAAAGGGCGTGGTCGTCTCGCACCCCGATCTGATGAAGGGTGTGACCGGCACCAACATGGACCGTTCACGCTCGACGCTTAATGCTCTGCCGCTGACCGGGTCGGGCGGGAACCTCGGCATAGTCATGCTGCCCGCGCGCGGCGGCGCAACCGCGATCACCCAGCCGAAGTTCGATCCCAAGGGCTTCCTCGAACTGGTCCGGGAGAAGAAGCCCGATCTGGTCTATCTGGTCCCCTCGATGCTGCGGCTGATCCTCGATCATCCCGATGTGCGGGACTACGATTTCGCCGGGGTGAAATACCTCATGACAGGCACCGCGCCGCTGCCGCACGATTCGGTGAAACGCGCGCTCGAGCTTTGGCCGCACGTGCGGATGCGCAACAGCTACGGCATGTCCGAAGGCGGCATCGGCATCGGCACGACGACCAAGGAGCAAGTGCTCAAGCCCGGCTGCGTTGGCAAGCTGCCCGAACACATGCAGCTGCGCGATGAAGCGGGCGCAGTGATCACCGAGCCCGGAGTCGTGGGCGAAATCTACGGTTTCCAGAAGCATCCGCGGCGCTACTGGAACGACCCCGAAGCCACCGCCGCAAGTTTCATCGGCGGCTGGACCAAGACCGGCGATCTTGGCTACGTCGACGAGGACGGCGATCTCATCATGGCCGGCCGTTCCAAGGAACTGATCATCCGCGGCGGCTACAACATCACACCGCTGGAAATCGAGACCGCGCTCCATCTGCACCCGGCGGTGCAGCAGGCTGCCGTGGTCGGGGTCGAGCACGAGGTGCTGGGCGAGGATATCGCCGCCGCCGTGACCTTGCGCCCGGGCCAGAGCGCCACGCCGGATGAAATCATCGCGTTCTGCCGTGAGCATCTCGCCGACAACAAGGTTCCGCGCACCCTGCTGGTGCTTGGCGACATGCCGCTCAACCCAAACGGCAAGATCCTCAAGAAGGATCTGGTCGGACCGCTTACCGAAGCCGCGAAAGCACGCCGGAAAGCCGCCTGATGCGCTAGACGTGCCCGAGCACCGGGTGCGGCACGTAGGGCGCTTCGAGCGCACTCAACTCGTCAGCGCTCAAGGTGAGATCGAGCGCTGCCAGCGCGTCCTCAAGCTGCGCAAGCTTGGTCACCCCGACGATCGGTGCCGTCACTTCCGGCTTTGCAAGCACCCACGCCAGTGCGACCTGCGCCATTGGAGCCCCGCGCGCCGCAGCGACAGTGGCAACCGCCTCGACGACCTGCCGGTCGCTCTCCTCGGTGCGTGCATAGAGCATCGAGCCGAACCGGTCGCTGCCCGAACGCTCGGTCATTTCGCCCCACGACCGGGTCAGTCGGCCGCGCGCCAGCGGACTCCACGGGATCACACCGATGCCGGCATCGCGGCATAAGGGCAGCATCTCGCGCTCTTCCTCGCGGTAGATGAGGTTGAGATGGTTTTGCATCGAAACAAAGCGCGCCCAGCCATTGCGCTCGGAGAGCAGCAGTGCCTTCTGGAACTGCCACGCATGCATCGATGATGCGCCGATATAGCGCACCTTGCCCGCCTTCACGATATCGCTGAGCGCCTCCAGCGTCTCCTCGATCGGCGTTTCACTGTCCCACCGGTGGATCTGATAGAGATCGATCCAGTCCATGCCGAGCCGCCGCAAGCTGTCGTCCACTGCCTGCATAAGCGCCTTGCGCGATAGCCCGCCCTGATTGGGGCCCTTGCCCCAAGGACCAAAGGCCTTGGTCGCGATCACCACCTCGTCGCGGCGGGCCATGTCCTTGAGAGCACGACCGGTAATCTCCTCGGACGCGCCCTCGGCATAGACATTGGCCGTATCGAAGAAATTGATCCCCCCTTCGATCGCCCGCCGGATGATCGCACGGCTGGCATCCTCATCGAGCACCCAGGGGTGCGCGCCCTTGCCCGGTTCGCCAAAGCTCATGCAGCCAAGGCAGAGCCGCGAAACCTTGAGGCCCGTCTGGCCGAGGCGCTTGTAGGTCATGCTCATTTCAGCTGCTCGAACGGGACGTCCTTGTCCATGCGCACCTCTCCCGGCATGCCCAGCACGCGCTCTGCGATCTGGTTGCGCAGCACTTCATCCGCGCCGCCTGCGATGCGCATCACCGTCGAATAGATATAGTCGTATTGCAAGTCGGCCGTCGCGCTGTCCGCCGGATCGGCGGCGATGGCATCCAGCCCGCGCAGCTCCATGCCAAGCCCCAGCGCCTTCTGCTGCCGCCCGGCATAGGCCAGCTTGATCATGCCCGCGAGCGCGCCGGGGTTCTCACCCTTGGAAACCATGGTCCTGAGCCGCGCCTGGAAAAACCGTTCGCCCTGCTCTTCCGCCAGTGCATCGGCCAGCGCAAGGCGGACGGCGCGATCATCCAGCATTGTTGAGCCATCCTGCGCAGGCGTGCGGGCGGCCATGGCGATCAGCGGCTCGACCCCGCTGCGGTGCGCGCCGGATCCGAGGCGCTCGCCCATCAGCACTGTCATGCAGCAGGCCCAGCCCTCGCCGATCGCGCCGATCCGGTTCGCATCGGGAATGCGCACGTCGGTGAGGAACGTCTCGTTGAACTCGCTCATCCCCGAAATCTGCCGTATCGGGCGGGTCTCGATGCCGGGCGTCTTCATGTCGACGATGAAGAAGGTGAGCCCCTTGTGCTTGGGCACAGTGGGATCGGTGCGGACGACCAGAATCCCCCAGTCGGTGAGGTGCGCCCAGCTCGACCAGACTTTCTGGCCATTGACGATCCAGTCACCCGAACCATCTTCGGCGCGCACGGCCTTGGTACGGAGGTTGGCAAGGTCTGACCCGGCAGAGGGCTCGGAGAACAGCTGGCACCACGTCAGATCGCCCTTGAGCGTGGGCTCGATGAACTGCGCGCGCTGGGCTTCGCTGCCGTGTTTTGCAATCACCGGCAGCGCCATGCCGGTGCCGATCGCGGTAAACGGGCCCTTGGGCAGATTGTAGCGCGATTCCTCCTCGGAAAAGATCACTGCGTCGATCCCGCTCAGCCCGCGCCCGCCGAGCGCTTTGGGAAACGTCAGGCCCGACCAGCCGCCGTCGAACAACTCGCGCATCCACGCGCGGCCCCGGTCGGCTTCCTCGGTATCGGGGATCTTGAGCCCGGGCGTCAGTTCGTGCGCCGGGGCGTGCGCGGCAAGCCAGCTTCGCGCTTCGGCGCGGAACGCCGCTTCAGCGGGGGTATCATTGAAGTCCATCTCAGGCCGCCTTTCCGGTCGAATGGGGTTGTCCTTGCGCGCCGGGCTGCGCGTTGAGGAGGCGGTCCGCCCAGTAACCCCGGCCGCCAACGATCACCGCCAGCAGGCGTTCGCGCCGGTAATAGAAGTGGCAGTTGGCCTCAAACGTGTAGCCGATCCCGCCGTGGACTTGCAGGTTCTCGCGCGCCGCCATTTCAAAGGCCTTGATCGCGGTGAGCCGTGCTGAGGCCGCTGCCCCCGGCAGATCATCGGCCGAGCATTCCGCCGCCCAGCCGGCGAAATAGGCGTTGGACTTCGCGAGCTCGATCGCCACCGCGACATCCGCCAGCTTGTGCTTGATCGCCTGATAGCCGGCGAGCGGACGGCCGAACATCGTGCGTCCCATCGTGTAGTCGCACCCCATGGCAAGGCAGGCTTCCGATCCGCCCACCGCCTCAAAGGCTGCCTGCACCGCTGCCCGGTCAAGCAAAGTGGCAAGCACGCCGGCGCCGGGCATGGGCTCGGCGGAGGCATCGGCAAAGTCGATCCGGTAGTGCGCGCGCAGCTGATCGAAGCTGTCGAGCCGGGTACGCGTGACGCCGGGTTGATCAAGCTTCACGAGAGCAAGCCCATCGCCGACCTGCACGACGGCGAGCGTCGCGATCCCGGCATCGGCGACCGGATGCTTGGCGCCGCTGAGCTTGCCATCCGTCAGTCGGGTCCCCTGCCCCAGCAGCGGCCCCGGTCCTTCCGCGCTGGCAAAGCAGGCGATCACTTCACCGCTCGCGAGGCGGGGTAGCCATTCGGCCTTCTGCGCGGCACTCCCGGCGAGCCGGATCGCATCGGCTGCAAGCACGATCGAGGAGAAGAACGGAACAGCAGCATTGGCCCGGCCCAGTTCTTGCGCGATCACGCCAAGATCGAGCTCCGCCATGCCCAGCCCTCCGAATTCCTGCGGAATATTGGCGCCCAGAAAGCCCATCTCGCCAAGCTCGCGCCACAGCGGCTCATCCCATTCGGCCCCACTGTCGATCAACTTGCGCAGCCGGTCATACGGGGTGCGCTCGGCCAGCAGGCCGCGAGCCTGATCGGCCAGCATCTTCTGTTCGTCGGAAAGGTCGAAGTCCATTCAGCCGATATCCTCATACCAGGTGGAGGCGAGTGCACCCAAAGCGTCCGCCATGACGAAAGTCTCGCGCACGGCGCGGTTGTGACACAGTTGCAGGGCCGCGGCGAATTCGGCCCTGCCTGCCGCAATCGCTTCGCCCAGCTCGGTGCGGGCTGCGGCGAGACTGTTTGGCGCACCGGGCAGCAGCGCCTGAATCTCGCCAAGTTCGGCTGCGTCGAACGCCGCACCGTGGCTCGCGCGGCGGCGCCAGAACTTGACCATCCGCGCGAGATCCTTGGCCTTGGCCGCCGCGCGCTGGTTGGCTGCGGCAGGGACAATATCGGCCTTGAGGTCTTCAAGCGCGGCGGCGAAATAGCGATCAGTCCAGTCGGGCTCGATCTGCGGCACGGGCGGATCAGTCAGCGTGATCCCGGCCAGTTCGGCCACCGCGCGCACGATGACGCGCCGGTGCATCGTGCCGTAGAGCAGTCCGGTTCCGCTCGCGCCGGCAAGCGAGCCCGGCGCCGCCGCAGCGGCTGCCCCGGCAACGCTGAAGCTCAGCTGGAAATAGAGGCGATGATACTTGATCCGGGCCAGATCGGGCACAGACCCACTTGCCTCGGCATAGGCTTCAAGAACATCGCGCATCGGCACGAAAGGCTGGATCAGGCTGCGCACCCAGATCTGCGCGAGATCCTCTGCCGGATCGCCGAGATGCGTGAGTTCCCAATCGATCAGCGCCGCCACGCGGTTGCCATCGAACAGGAAGTTGCCCGGCCCCGCATCCCCGTGCAGCACCACCGCCGGGCCGCGATCTTCGGGCACATGGTGCACCAGCCAGTCGAGCGCGATCTGCAGAATCGGATCGGCTCCTGAAGCCAGATTCGTCTCCCGCCACTGCGCAAGGTTCGCAGTGATGCTCTGCGAGGGCGGCTCGCTCGCATCGCCCAGTTCGGCGAAGGCAGGGTCCGCAGCATTCAGCCGGTGAAGCGCCGCGAGTTGCCCCACGAAATCGGCGGCCAACGCTGCCTTGTCCTCGGCCATCGCAAAGCGGTCATTGCCCGGAACGAACACGCTCAGCAAAGCGAGGTGCGAAGGATAGCTCCCGATCAGTGGCGCAGCCTTGATGCCGCTTGCTGCAAACGGCCCCGAAAGCGCCCGCAGGATGGCGGTCTCGCGCGCGAAGAACGGCAGCCGCGAGGGATCGCCCGCACGCGCATCCCACGCCAGATAGCAGCGGTGTTCGCCGCCATCGGCTGCCCGGAGGGTCACTTCCGCCCCCTGCCGCGATGCGCCGCCGCCGCCCCGCGCAACTTCGGCGGCAATGACACAGCCCGTGCCTTGCTCTACCTGTTGCCTGAGGTCAGAGGGGATTGCGCTTGCCATCGGTCCTCTCAGTTATATAACTAGGTCACATACCAGCCAATCACACGCCTCAGGCGGGAGAGTCAAGCGTGCGCTACGAAACCATCCTGTTCGAAGTGGCCGATCACGTCGCCACGATCACGATCAACCGGCCCGAGGCCATGAACAGCTTCAACCGGCAGATGATGGACGAATTTGCCCATGTCTGGCACGAAGTTTCGTGGAACGACGATATCCATGTCAGCGTTCTGCGCGCGGCGCCGGGCCGGGCCTTCTGCACCGGGGTCGATGTGAAAGGCGCCGTCGCGGGCGGCGACCAGCGGCCCGCGGTCGATCTCGACAACATCTGGCATTGCGAGGATCCGGGCGATCTGCTCGGCCCCAAATCACGCAAGTGCTGGAAGCCGATGATCGCGGCGGTGCATGGCATGGCGGCGGGCGGCGCGTTCTACTGGCTGAACGAGGCGGACATCATCATCGCGTCCGAAGAAGCAACCTTCTTTGATCCCCACGTGACTTACGGGATGACCAGCGCGCTCGAGCCGATCGGCATGACCTACAAGATGCCGCTCGCCGATGTGCTGCGCATGGTCCTGCTCGGCAATGATGAACGTATGAGCGCGGAATATGCCAAGTCCATCGGTCTCGTCAGCGAAGTGGTCCCGCTCGATGCGCTGTGGAGCCGGGCGCACGAACTGGCACTGCAGATTGCAGCCAAGCCCCCCGCCGCGATCCAGGGCAGCATCAAGGCGATCTGGACAAGCCTCGACCTGCCGCGCTCGGTCGCGCTGGCGAACGCGCTCAAGTTCCCGCAGATCGGCAATCCGGTCGGCGTGCCGCAAGTCGACCGCGCGGCGCTGATGGCGGACAAGGCCAAGAAATACACGCTGCGTTGAAGGGCGCACGGCGATGACCCACCCCCGCCTGCACGCCCTCGCCGATCCGGCCAAGACAGCGGTGCTGATGAGCGACGGCTCCGCCGGGCTCACGTATGGCGAGCTTGAGGACCGCGCAAATCGCGGCGCGCAGCTGTTGCGCTCGCTCGGGATCAAGCGCGGCGATACGATCGCCTACTGGCTGCCGAATTGCCCGGAAGTGTTCGAAGTCTATTGGGCCGGGCAGCGCGCCGGGCTCTATATCACGCCCATCGCCACCGGGCTCACCGCAGGCGAGGCGGACTACATCGTCGAAAACTCCGGCTCGCGGCTGCTGGTGGTCTCGTCCGAGATTGGCGGCCTAGCAGAACTGCCCGCGCGTGAAGGCGTCACTGTGCTGACGCTCGCGCAATGGCGCGAAGCACTCGTCGCGCAGCCGTCCGGGCCGATCGCCGACGAGGCACCCGGCTTCCACATGGTCTATTCAAGCGGCACCACCGGCCGGCCCAAAGGCATCCGCCTGCCACTGCCGCAGGGCGAGGTGACCGCCAGCCACATGCTCGCGGAGCTTTCCGCCGCCGCCTATGGCACAGGTCCGCACACAATCTATCTGTCGCCCGCGCCGCTCTATCATACTGCACCACTGGCCTATACGACCAGCTGCCACCGGCTTGGCGGGACAGTGGTGGTGATGCCGAAGTTCGATCCCGAAGCCGCACTCGCCGCGATCGAGCGCTTCAAGGTCACCGCCACGCAGATGGTGCCGACCATGTTCGTGCGCCTGCTCAAACTGCCGGACGAGGTACGCGCGCGCTACGAACTTGGCTCGCTCAAAGTGGTCGTCCACGCCGCCGCGCCCTGCCCGGTGGAGATCAAGCGGGCTATGATGGCGTGGTTGGGGCCGATCATCCACGAATATTACGGCGGATCGGAAGGCAACGGCTCGACCCGGATCACCCCGGAAGAATGGCTGAGGAAGCCCGGCTCGGTCGGCAAGGCCAGCTGGGGCGTGGTCCACATCTGCAACGATGCCGGAGAGGAACTGCCCGCCGGCGAACAGGGTGTGGTCTATTTCGAGGGCGGCTGGGACTTCCAGTACCTCGGCGATCCGGACAAGACGCGCGACAGCCGCAACCCGCTGCATCCGGCCTGGTCCACCCTCGGCGATGTCGGCTTTCTCGACGCGGACGGCTACCTCTTCCTGACCGACCGCAAGAGCTACATGATCATTTCCGGCGGCGTGAACATCTACCCGCAGGAGGTCGAAAACTTGCTCATCACCCATCCGCGCGTGGCCGATGCCGCCGTGATCGGCGTGCCCAATGCGGATTTCGGGGAGGAAGTGAAAGCCGTGGTTCAGCCGCTCGACCCAGCCGCCGCCACCCCCGAATTCGCGGCTGAACTGATCGCGTTTTGCAAGGCCCGGCTCGCGCATGTGAAGTGCCCGCGCTCGGTTGATTTCGATCATGCCCTGCCCCGGCTCGACAACGGGAAGCTCTACAAGCGGCTGATCAAGGACCGTTACTGGAGCTGAAACTTCGTAGCTTGGTTCGGCCCCAAAAATGTCCCTTGGCCATGCCCCAGAGAGTTGGGCCTAGATACCGCCTTCCAGCAGGCTGGCAGATGCAAAGTAATCCCGCCGGATTGCGAACTCGCTCTGTCGGAGAATATTCGGTATCGGCACTATGCCGCGAGCGACTTTGTGATGGGTCCCTCTGGGCAATGACTGAATGGAGGATGTCAGTCGACCCGGGATACGGCGGGATGCGGGATAGGATGGAACTTGCCCGATACCCCGGGAACCGCGCGAATCCGGCAGGCGCGTGATGGCTACCCTTATAGTTTGACCCTGAGCAACATCCCCGGCAGTGATTGCCGAGGCGTAGCCCGTGTCATTGCATGGCTCGGGAGTAAGCTGCGCCAGCATAAGCACCAGCGATGAGCACGATGCCGGGCAAGAACCAAACTGTCCCTATTGAGATCAACCCGATCAAGGCGGAGATTGACGAGGTCAAACGCAGACGCATTCTCGAAGAGGCCGTGCGGCAGTTCTTCGAGAAGGGCTATGAAGCGACGTCGCTGGAATCGATTGCCGAAGGGCTCGGTGTCACGAAGCAGTTCATCTACTCGCGCTTTCGCAGCAAGGCCGAACTGCTGGTCCATGTGTGCAAGGCCGGTGCGACTGCCGCCGATGAAACGGTTGCGTTCAGCGCCACGTTGGCGGGGGAGCCGGCTACCCGCCTCGCGCAGATCATTCGCTATTTCGTCCGGCTCCAGATCGAGCATCGCCGCGAAGTCGCGCTCTATTTCCGGGAGGCCAAGAGCCTTCCGGCCGAAGAGGCCGTCACCATCGACGCCTCGAAGCAGCACTTTCACCGGATGCTGCGCGCGCTGCTCAAGGAAGGTTCGCTGAGCGGCCAGTTCGAGATTGCCGATCCCTCGCTGGCGGCGTCAGCGCTTGGCGGCATGGCTTCGTGGGCCTTCACGTGGTTTACGCCCGAGGGGCGCTGGGATGCCGAATCCGTGGCGCAGGAACTGGCCCGCCTCGCGCTCAGAACCGTCGGGGTGCGCGATCCCGAAGCTTACGTCATGGACGGCCCCGCCTGAACCAGCCGCCTCGTTGCAACGCCAATTGGCAGCCTGATCTGGCCTTTACTCCCTGATTATCAGTCGTTTCGCCTTTCCTGAAGGCAGTGCGGCCCTCGCCGCACGCACGTGACTTGCGCCTTTCCGCTCAGAATATTCTTGACAGAATATATATATTCCTATGAGTATATTGTTGATCCGGCGGCGTGGCCCGGCGGCAAGAACCGGAAGGTGCCTCATGATAACTGGCGAACTCGTGCCCGATTTCGATGCCGTCGTGATTGGCGCCGGTGTGACCGGAATGTACCAGACTCATCTGCTCGACCAGAGCGGCCTCTCCGTGTGCGGGATCGAAGCGGGTGCTGATGTCGGCGGCACGTGGTACTGGAACCGCTACCCCGGGTGCCGGCTCGATACCGAAAGCTATGCCTATGGCTATTTCGCGCTCAAGGGCATCATTCCGGATTGGGAATGGCAGGAGCGCTTCGCCTCGCAACCGGAAATGCTGCGCTACGCCAACTGTGCGGCTGACGCCATGGACGTCCGCAAGCTCTACCGGTTCAACACCAAGGTCGTCGCCGCGCATTATCAGGATGCGGGCAATGTCTGGCAGGTCACGCTCGATAGTGGCGACGTGCTAACTTGCCGCCATCTGATTTCGGCAACGGGCCCGCTATCAGCCACGAGAATGCCGGACATCAAGGGCATCGACGCGTTCCAGGGCGAGTCCTTCCACTCGTCGCGCTGGCCGGTCGATGCGGACGGCCTTCCGCGCGACATCGATTTTGCCGGCAAGCGCGTCGGGATCATCGGCACCGGCGCGACCGGGGTTCAGATCATCCCGATTGTTGCGGAAAGCGCAGGCGAATTATTCGTCTTCCAGCGCTCGCCCAATTGGTGCACGCCGCTGGGCAACACGCCCATCAGCAAGGACGAGATGGCCGTCATCCGCAAGCGCTACCCCAACATTCTGGAATACGTGAAGGTCACCGACACGGCGTTCCCCTATCACCGCGATCATCGCAAGGCGATCGACGTCCCTGCCGAAGAGCGCGAAGCCTTCTTCGAGGATCTCTACAACCAGCCCGGCTACGGCATCTGGCTGAGCGGCTTCCGCGATCTGCTGGTCAACAAGGACTCGAACAAGTTCCTCGCCGATTTCGTCGCAGGCAAGATCCGGCAGCGAGTGAGGGACCAAGGCATTGCCGAGAAGCTGATCCCGACCGATCACCCCTTTGGCGGCAAGCGCGTGCCCATGGAGACCAACTACTACGAAGCCTACAACAAGGACACCGTCCACCTCGTCGATATCCGCGAGGCCCCGATCGTGGAAATTACCGCGAGAGGAATCCGCACGGCCGACGCATTTTACGAACTCGACGTGATCATCTTTGCGACCGGCTTCGATGCGGTGACCGGTTCACTCGACCGGATCAATATCCGCGGCAAGCAGGGCAAGCGCTTGAAGGACGCTTGGGCTGATGGCCCGACAACATTCCTGGGCCTTCAAGCGCGCGGCTTTCCGAACTTCTATACGCTGGTGGGGCCGCACAACGGATCAGCCTTCTGCAACGTCGGCGTGTGCGGCGGGTTGCAGGCCGAATGGGTCACACAGATGCTGGTCTACCTTACGGCCAAGGGCCTCAGCTTTGCCGAACCTTCGCAGGCAGCCGAGGACGAATGGACGGAATCGATCTACCGCGATTTCTCGCGCACCCTGCTTGCCGAGGCCAATGCCTGGTGGGTCAAGACGACGACGAAACCTGATGGATCGGTGGTGCGCCGCACGCTTGTCCATGTCGGCGGCGGCCCCGAATATCGCAAACGGTGCGAACAGGTGGCTTACCACGATTACGAAGGCTTCGAACTGGCCTGACGTCAATCAACATTGGCGTTGACAGACGCGCTCGTGCGCTTCATTCATGGCTGCGACAAGCGATGACGGGGAGAGTTTCGCCTTGATATTCAGCGAGTGGTCCGAGGTTGCGCCACTGGCGGATCTGCTGATCCGCAGCGCAGCTCGCCATCCTGACCGGCATGCGCTGGTCATGCCAGACCTGACCCTGACTTATGCCGAGCTGCGCGATGCCTCGATCGAGATCGCGCGGGGCATCATCGGGCTGGGCCTGGCCCCGCGCGCGCATGTCGGCATTCTCGCCAACAACAGTCGCGAACTCGTCACCGCCCTGTTCGGAGCCGCGCTGGCCAATTGCGTGGCCGTACCGCTCAATGCCCGCCACAAGAGCCGGGAGCTTGGCTTCATTATCGAGAACGCCGATCTCGCGTTGATCCTGACAACGGCGGCCGACACGCGCTTTGTCGATTTCCGGTCTGTGCTCGCGGAGGCCCTGCCCTCGCTTGGCACAAGTGCGCCCGGCGCGCCGCTTGCGCTCGCCGAAGCACCCCTGCTGCGCGGTGTCGTGGTGCTCGAAGGCGATGCGCCCGCGGGCTTCCTCTCCCGCGCCGACTTCGTTGCGGCAGCGCAGGCTGTGCCCGTCAGCGCGGTCGACGCCGCCCGCCGCGCCACACGCCTGCGTGATACGGCCTTCATCATCTACACGTCCGGAACCACGGCCAATCCCAAGGGCTGCCTGCTCTGCCACGAAGCCGTGTCACGCGGGCCGGTGGAGCGCGCCAGCAGTCGGTTCCGCGCGCGCGAACACGACGTGACATGGGGCGGCGGCCCGCTGTTCCATATCGGCTCGCTCGCCCCGTTCATCGGCGTGATCGGCACTGGCGGGACCTATGTCACCGACGTGTTTTTCGATGCCGGGCGCGCGCTCGATCTGATGGAGCGGGAAAATGTCTCCGTCGCCTGGCCCTGGTTCCCTGCCATCCTGCAGCCGCTGCTCGATCATCCCGCGTTCGATCCTGGGCGCCTTGCCGCCTGGCGCAAGGTCCTGCTGATTGCGCCCCCCGCGCTGGTGAACCGCGTCCAGCAGACCTTTCCCGAGGCCGAATTCATGCAGGCTTGCGGCATGACCGAAACCGCCGGGATCTTCGCGCTTTGCGCCCCCGATGAAACACCCGAGCAGCGCGCCGTCAGTCAGGGCAAGCCCGTCCCCGGCATTGCGGTCAAGATCATCGAGCTCGAAAGCGGCGAGGAGGCCGCAGCCGATGTCGTGGGCGAGATTCTCGTCCGGGGCTACTGTGTGATGGACGGCTATTACCGCTCGCCGGAAAAGACGGCCGAAGCGCTCGATGCGGAGGGCTGGCTGCACACAGGCGATCTCTATGCGCGCGCTGCGGACGGACAGCTGACCTTTCACGGCCGCGCCAAGGACATGCTCAAGGTCGGCGGGGAAAACGTCGCGGCGATCGAAGTTGAAGCCTACTTGTGCAGCCACCCGGCGGTGAAATTGGCCGAAGTGGTTGGCCGACCCGATCCGCGGCTCGACGAGGTTCCCGTCGCCTTTGTCGAGCTTCGCCCCGGCAAATCCGCCAGCGAAGAGGAACTCATCGCGTTCTGCCAGGGCCGGATCGCGAGCTACAAGGTGCCCCGCGCGGTGTTCTTCATGAACGACGGCGAATGGCCGATGTCCGCCACCAAGGTCGATAAACGGGCCCTGCGCGCACGCCATTAGCTGTCGGGGCGCTCAGCGCTTTTCCATGCCGCTGAAGAAGATCTCGCAGAAGGCGTTCGAGATTTCGGGCGCCGAGTGGGTTCCGCCCGGCTGGTACCAGCGGTGGGTCCAGTTCAGCATGCCGAACACGGCATTTGCCGCCACCGAAACGGCGATGTCATCGCGCATCTCGCCCTTGCTGATGAGTTCGCTGATCAGGCTGAGAACGATCCGCTCGAACGTGCGGGTCTTGGCCACGATCCGCTGCGCCCAGGCGCTTTTTTCGCTGGTGACCCGGCTCATCTCTTCCTGAATGTAGACGTACATATGCGGATAGTACTGGTCGTAGGCCGACATGAGCTGCGTGATGACCGCGCGCAGCTTTTCCTTCGGTTCCAGCGCATCGTCGGCAAAGATTGCTTCGCAAGCCGCGATGTTGGCTTCGACCCCAACTCTCAGGCATTCGCGAAACAGCTCCTCCTTGCTACCGAAGTAGTAATAGACAGTAGCCCGATCGAGCCCGGCCTTGTGGCCGATTTCGGCAAGAGTCGTTGCCTTGAACCCGTGGGTTTTGAATTGCCGGCCAGCAATTTCAACGAGTTCGGCGCGCTTTGCGAGATAATCGTTACTGCCCTCTTCGAGAGCCGATTGCCGCCGTTTCGAAATATTGCTCGTGGTTGCCATGCCCCGAGGCCTATCGACCTCCCGCTTGGCTGACAAGGTCGATTGGTTCACTGGATCAGCCCCCTGCAATGGCTCTGCGATCGACGATTTCAAGGCCAAATCCCTCCAGCGCCGCCATCTTCCTGCTGCTCGAAGTCAGCAGTGCCATCCGCCCGACGCCAAGGTCCTTCAGGATCTGCGCCCCGATCCCATAATCGCGCTCGCTTGAAATCCGCGCGTATTCCTCACGGCCGCCAAGGACCCGGCGCGAAATGGACGCGCGGTCCGGATCCTGGACAAACACCGCGACGGCCGGACCATCGTGCTGTGCAAGCTGGCGCAGCGCCGCGGGCACATAGTCCGGATGCGCATTGCGGTAGCCAAGCAAGTCCGCCGTCAGGTCGAACTGGTGGACGCGGACCAGCGTGTCCTCCTCGGGAGTGATCGCACCGCGCACCAGCGCCACATGCTCCCCATGGTCGACCAGATCGCGGTAGACGTGGATCGTGAAGCTGTCGCCGTAGTGGCTGTCGAACGGTCCGCTGGCGACCCGCTCGACAAGCTTCTCGGTTCGCCGGCGCCAGGCGATGAGATCGGCGATCGTACCGATCTTCATGCCGTGCTCGGCCGCGAAAGGAACAAGGTCCGGCAGGCGCGCCATCGTCCCGTCCGGGTTCATCACCTCGCAGATCACTCCGGCGGGGACCAACCCGGCAAGCCGGGCGATATCAACCGCGGCTTCGGTATGGCCGGCGCGCACCAATACACCGCCATCGCGGGCGGTGAGCGGAAACACGTGCCCGGGCGAGACCAGATCGCGCGGTCCGCACTGCGCATTGATCGCAACCGAAATCGTGCGGGCCCGGTCAAATGCGGATATCCCGGTCGTCACCCCTTCGCGCGCTTCGATCGAAACGGTGAAGGCGGTTCCATGCCCAGAGCGGTTGTCGCTCGACATGGGCGACAGTTCCAGTTCCCGGGCGCGCTGCGCCGTGATCGCAAGACAGATCAGGCCGCGGGCATGGATTGCCATCTGGTTGATCCGTTCCGGCGTCGCGAACTGCGCGGGAACAATGATATCGCCCTCGTTCTCACGGTCGTCGGCGTCGACCAGAATGAAGGGCCTGCCATTGCGGGCTTCGTCGATGATTTCGTCGATGGAGGCTATCGCGGCCATCTCAGGCTCCTTGGTTCGCAGGTTCGGAGGCGGCGTGCCGCATAGGAGGAAGTCCGCCGCTGAAATCGCGAACATAGCCGGTGTTGTCGAAAGCGGTTTCAAACGACGCGCCGCTGTAGCTGAAGCACGCACCGAACCGCGAAGGTTCCTCGGCGACCCGGCGCGGCCTGTCGCTGTCAACCATGTAAGCCCGCCCACGCGCAACGAACACCGCCATCTGGGCCATGCGCCACAGGTCTGCCTCTTCGGGCGGAAAAGACGCGTGAACCCAGCGGATGAACCCGCCGAACAGGCCCTTCCCGCGATGCTCCGCCGGCTCGGCAATCGTCTCATCCCGCAGGACCCATGCCAGCGCCGGTTTGCCCTCCTGATGCAGCGCAAGCCGCTGCTCGCCCGCTGCATCCCGGTCCGTGAGGGCAATTTCAACGACGCCGCTGCCTTCATTCCGCACCAGCCGACAGAGGCCCAGCCGCGCCAGTTCGACAAGATGGGTGCATTGCCCGCCGCGTTCCGCGGCGGAAAGCGCCAGCACGGCAACCGGTCGGCCGATCAGCGCGCGCAAAGCATCAATTGCGCCTGGACAGCTTGTCTTCGGAAAACGGTCCATGCGGGCAGCGGCATCGGTGATGACCTGGCCATCGACCGTGAGTGCGACGCCCATGTCGTGATAATCATCAAGCAGCGCCACATCGATCCCGTTCGCCCTCCGCTTGAAGGTGATCCGCCGCCGGTATACCCCGGCTCCGTAAGCGGGATTGGGCGAATAGTGCTGGAGATTGCCGGACATCGGGGCCGTCAGCCTGCGGCGGCGAACCGGCCGTACGCACCCTTGAAGAACAGGAGGGGCCCGACAGCGCGCTCGACCGCCAGAGTTTCGACCCGGCCCAGCACGATCGTGTGATCACCGGCGTCGATCTCGTCGGCTATGGCGCATTCGATATGCGCCACGACACCGTCTAGCAGCGGCAGGCCCCGCCGCGACAACCGGTGCGCAGTACCTTCGAACTTGTCACCCCCGCGTGAGGCGAACCGGCGGCACAGCTCGATCTGGTCGTCGGCCAGCACGTTGACGCAGAAATAGCCGCCTGCCCGCACCAGCGGCCAGCTGCTCGAACCGCGATCGGGGAAGAAGGCGACCAGCGGCGGATCGAGCGAAACCGAAGTAAAGCTGCCGACCACCAGCCCAGCAGCCTCGCCATCATGGCTCACTCCAGTGATGACGCAGACGCCAGTGGGATAGTTGCCAAGCACGGAGCGGAAGTGGCCCGGATCGATCTCGACCCGGATGTCGGTTTCGCCCGCTTCCGTTGTGCCTTCCCCGGTCATGTCAGCGCCCAGTCCACACCGGCTTGCGGCGCTCGGCCCCTGCCAGTTCGCCCTCACGCTTGTCGTGGCTTTCGGCGTATTGCTCGATCTCTTCGAAGCGCGTCATCAGCGCCACTTCGAGCGGATGGCCAAGACGCCCCAGCGCCGCGGCCTTTGCCGCCTGATTGGCGAGCGGCGAGGCCGCCGTGACCTTGTCCGCCCACTTCTGCGCCGTGGCTGCCAGATCGGCAAATGGGACGACCTCGTTGACGAGGCCAAAGCGCTCGGCCACATCGGCCTTGATCCGCTCGCCGGTCAGGATCATCGCCATCGCGATATGGTGGGGCAATTGCCGCATCGCGCGGTGCACGACGCCGCATTCGCCGATGATGCCGACTTTGGTTTCGGGCAGACCGAACTGGGCAGTCTCCGCCGCGACGATGATATCCGCGCACATCGCCAGCTCAAAGCCGCCGCCAACACAGAAGCCCTGCACTGCCGCGATCAGCGGCTTCCTGAGCGTGACAAGCGGACCGCCAATCCCGGTCAGCCCGCCAGCCAGCGCCATGCGCGTCTTGCGCTCTGCGCCGCCCGAAACGTCAGCCCCGATGCAGAAGCCCTTTTCACCTTCCGCCGAAAGGATCGCGCACCAGATATCCGGATCGGTGTTGATCGTGTTCCACGCGTCCAGCAGGAGGTCGTCCATTTCCTGCGTGATCGCGTTGAGACCCTGCGGGCGGTTGAGGCGGACATGCGCGACATGCCCCTCGATCGTGAATTCGACGTCTGCCATGTTTACTCCTCCGGCGCGACGAGCGGGCTCGTCGGCGCGACTTTGAACTGCTGGATGACGGCCTTGAGGCCCTGCTCCTTCATGCGCTGCCGGATCTCGAGAACAGCCGGCGCCAGATGCAGCAGCGCGTCGATTTCGGCGATGCCGGACAAGGCCTGCCTGAACCCTGCCGCCTCGGTGGCGCGGTTGATCGAGAGCTTCTTGAGCCGCAGGACCTCCGGTGGGGTCAAGGCGATCCGCTGCGCCAGCGAGCGCACTGCCGGAATGAGCTGCGCGGCGGGCACGCAGTGGTTCGCCCAGCCCCATGTCACGGCGGTGGGCCCGTCGATCCAGTTGCCCGGCACGAACGCGAATTCCTTGGCGCGCTTGGGGCCGACGAGGCTGACCCAGGTCGGCGCGATGAAGCCGCCGCCGATGGGAATAGTCGGTTCGCCGATCCGCACATCATCGGCGACGACAGTGATATCGGTGAACACGCACATCTGCGCCGCAGCGGCGAGGCAGAAGCCGTGAACCGCCGCGATCACCGGCTTGGGATGATCCCACATCAGCAGCCAGCGTTCGACATTGGCGCGAAGGCGGGCCTGATCAGCCATGGGATCAGCCGGGCCGCTATCCCCTGCACCATAGCTGCCAAGGTCCATTCCGGAGCAGAACCCCTTGCCCTCGCCGCGTATGGCGATCACCGGACCGCCCTCGTGCTTCAACCTTCCGAGCGCGTCGGCAAACTCGTCGAGCAACTGCGGCGACAAGGCATTGGCGGCCTCGGGCCGGTCGAGCACAATCCAGCTGAGCGCTTCCTCGTGCTCGATCCGGATCGTGGCATAGTCGCTCGCCATTGTGGTTACTCGGCGCGCCCGATGGGGTTAGCAGCGCGCACGTGGTAGTCCGTCGCCATCGTGGTCTTGAGGATGCGCTGCTTGAATTTCCACTGCCCGTCCCGCTTGACGATGACGTCATGGTATTGGCCATAGAGAATTCCGTCGGGGCGTTCCTTGGTGTAGCGGTGGATGGCAAGCACGGCTGCGCGCAGCGTGACCTCGGTGTCGCTGGTCCAGTCGATAACGATGTTGGAGACATGGTGTGAGGTCGCGCGGAAGAACGTGCCGATCCCGTCGAGCGTTTTGGCATAAGCCTCGATCCCGGTCGCGCCGAAATTCGGGGCATAGCTGACTTCGCAATCTTCGACGAACAGCTCGATCATCTTCTCGGGCATGTTCATGTCGAGGTAGTAGGCGTAATCGAACACGATCCGCTCGATCGCGCGTTCCTCCACGATCCGGTTCAGGGCGCTTGCTACATCCACGACATCTCTCCTTTTTCATTCAGTGGGTTGAGCCCGAAATTCCGGCCCCTCCCCGCAAATCCCGAGCAAACCATGCCCACCCGATCAACCATCGCGCCGCCTTGGAAAATCGGAAGCCAGCGGCTCGGCACCGGGCCAGCGCACGTTGAGCGTGCTCGTCAACGAGGCCTCCACAGCAGACCAGGGTGCCACGTGCACGACCCTCATGGCGCGGACCGCAAGCCGCCATTCGCCATCCTCGCGTTCGTAACGGTCCACATAGCGGACCGCGCCGAAGTAGGTGGCTGCGCCGAGACCCAGTTCGAGATGGGCGCAGACGAGCCCATCCGCTGCATCAGGTCCGTCAAACCGGATATGCACATAGTGCGGCGTATGGACGGTCTGACCCATGCCGGAGCGCGCCACCTTCAGGACCGCGACGATCCCGTCACGGCCATCCGCATCCTCAAAGCCTGAGGCTTCAAAACGTGCCGATCGGGTAAAACACTGCGCCAGCGCGGCGTAGTCATCATCGTCGGCCGCACGGAAGTAGCCCGCGACCAGATCCTGAATCGCTGCCCTGTCCTCCAGTATCCTGATGCGCTCTTCCAGCGATGACACGACACGACTCTCCAACTCTTCAAACCGATATGGGCAAGGCGGAAACCGCAGTCAACACATAAGTTGACAGTTTCAAACGGAGCGGGCAAAGTCCTTTCATGACAGTTATTTCGATGACGCAGCTGCGCGCAGAAGCTGAAACCATGACGGCGTCGCTCGGCGAAGGAGAGCCGCTTGACGCGCTCGGCGTCGCCCTTGTCACCCTCGCCGTAACCGCATCCGTAACCGCGCTCGAACGCGCCGGGATCGAGCGCGCCATCGCACGGGCCTTCGATGCGGGCGCGACCATCGCGCAAGTGCAGGAAATCCTCGCGCTTTCCTCCGGGCTTGGCGTGCACACCCTGATGGTTACAGCCGCCCCGGTCCTGGATGCCGCCGCCACGCGGGGGCTGATAGACGCCGCGCAGCCTCTCGATGCCGAGCGCCAGTCGCTGTGGGACCAATATGTTGGCAATGATCCGTTCTGGAAGGGCTTTACTGAGGAGCTGCCCGGATTTCTCGAGGCAATGCTGCGCCTCTCGCCCGACATCTTTGTCGGCTTCTTTGACTACTGTGCTATTCCCTGGCGCAGCGGCACCGTTCGCGCGCGGATTAAGGAACTTGCCGCGCTCGCCTGCGATGTGACGTCGAGCCACCGCTTTCGCCCCGGCTTTCGCGTGCACCTCAAGAATGCCATCGCGCTCGGCATTGGCCGCCGCGCCATTCTGCAGGCGCTCGACATTGCCGCCGCAGTGCCGGAGCACTGCGGCACAGATTAATCACCCGGCCTTGCCGGCATCCCAGATCAGCGGAACATTCTCGACGGCCGCAACGATGCCCGAGTGGTAGATCGGGTTCGCGCCGGGTGCGAGGCTGAACTCAGGGATCCGGCGGATCCACTCCTGCAGCGTGACGGTCGCTTCGAGCCGCGCCAGATGGAGCCCGGCGCAGCGGTGCGGGCCAGCCGCGAAGGTGCTGTGCTGCGGGGCCTTGCGGTCCCAATCGAGGTTCCAGGGATCCTCGTTCTCATCCGGATCGAGGCCATGGAGCGCCGTCGGCAGCAGGATCATATCGCCCTGCTTGAGCTCGACACCACGATAGGTCTGATCAGCGGCGACCATGCGCGCGTCGGAAACGACCGGGAAACGGCGGAACAATTCCTCGACACCGCGCCGCAGCTTCAGTTCGTCGTCACGGATCTCCGCAACCTTTTCCGGATGCCGCGCAAGGTAGATCATCGCGAAGCTCAGGAAATTGACGACCGTATCCAGCCCGCCGAGCAGGAGCAGCGAAATCAGCCCGACGGCCTTGTCATGCGGCATGGGCTCGCCGTTGATCGTGCCGTTGACCATGACAGAAATGAGATCGGTGCCATCCTTCCCGCGGCGTTCGCGAATGATCGGATCGACATAGGCGTCAAAACCGCGGTTGGCCGCATCGAGCGTTGCAGCCATCTCTTCGGGCGTATTGCCCGATGGCCGGGTCATGTCCTGCGCGAAAACAGCAAGCTTGGGCACATCGGACATGGGCAAGTCCGCCATCGCCATGAAGACCTTCACCGGGAAGACATTGGCGTACTCGGCGGCAAAATCGCAGTGTCCACGCGCGACCATCGGCTCGATCAGGTCTGCCGCCGCCTGGCGCACCTGATCTTCCATCTTCCGGATCTGCGCAGGATTGAGCCCGGTATCGAGCAGCTTGCGGTAGGGCGTATGCTCAGGCGGATCCATTCGCGTCGGGACCATGCCATACTTTTCGCCCGCTTCCTTGGGCAGGAAGATCACCTGGCTCGAGAAGCGCGACGGGTCGCTGTAGATTTCCTTGATGACCTCGCCGCGCGTCGCCACCCAGTGGCCGCCGGTGAGTGGAGTCCACGCCAGTTCGGGTGTGCCATCCGTCTGCAAGGCCTTCCAGGCCTCGTGGAAGCCGTTCTCGATCCCGTCGATCGCATACATGTCGATATCGCGGACCAAGGCTTCCGGAACGTGCGGCGGGCGCGGCGCGCGCACGCGACTGTCGGCAACTGCGGTTTGCGTCATGGAATGTCCTTCCGTGCGTCAGCTGATTTCGGGATCGATGATGGCCTTGATCACTGCCCCGGCGGCCGTCGCCTCAAGCGCCTCCAGCGCGCCTGCGACACCGAACCGGTGGCTGACGATCTCGGCCAGCGGATACTCGCCATTGAGCCGCGCCGCGAGGTGCAAGGCCTGATGGAAGTGCTTGGGCTTGGCAAACGTCGCACCGGCAATCGTCAGGTTCTTGATGGTGAGATCGCGCGGGGAAATCGGCTGCGTGCCGATAGCCCCCCACAGGCCAAGGATGATGTAGCGGCCATGATTGCCTGCGATGTCGACGCCTTCGGGGAAGGCGGGCAAGGCGCCGGCGGCTTCGACCACGATATCCGGCCCGTTGGGCGCAACGCGGTCATAGATCTGCCGGCGCCGCTCTTCGGGGCTGTCCTTCAGCGACACTGTCGCCGTCGCGCCCAGCGAACGGGCGATTGCGAGGCGGTTCTCATGCATATCGACCGCGATCACTTCCCGCGCGCCCGAAAGTTTCGCGAGAAGGATGGCCGAGAGACCGACCGGGCCCGCCCCCTGCACCACGACGGTATCGCCCATGCGCACCGGCCCACAGCGATCAAACCCGCGCAGCGCGGTGGGAAGCGCGCAGCCCAGCGCGATCACCGCCTCGACCGAAGCACCATCAGGCAGCCGGAAGAAGGCAAGGCCATTGGGCAGCCAGGCGTAATCGGCATAGCTGCCCCAGTTGGGCTTTTCGGCATGTTCGAAGAAGGTCGAATTGTCGCATGGAGTCTCATCAAGCACGGTGCAGCTGTGGCAGCGATGGCACAGCGCAATCGGCGCCCAGTAGACGAGGTCACCCGGCTTGACCGCAACCCCGGCATAATCGGTCGTCACACACGCGCCGAGCTTCTCGATCCGGCCAACCCCTTCATGGCCGAGGATGATCGGGAACGGCATGACACCGGCCTCGCCCGACATGATGTGCACGTCGCTGCCGCAGACGCCGCCCGCTACGATGCGCACCAGCGCGCCGCCGGGTTCGGGATCGTAGATCTCGACATCCCAGGTCTCGACCCGGTTGGGTTCGACCAGCACGCATGCTCTTGCCTTGCTCATTTCTCGATCCTCTCGGCACCCCGGCGAGGCCGACCGCGGCGCGTCTGGCGGCGCCCTCGGTGGCCGACCCGGGAGGGGTTCAGTTGGGCATGCGCACCTTCGGACAGACTTCGGTCGCAAGCCGGCGCAGCGATTCCTCCCAAGGCTTGGGATCGTCGATGCTGTCATGCTGGTTGGCCACGATCTGCCCCCAGCCGCCGACCGCATCGGCGAGCTTCTCCAGCTTCTCGATCACCGTTTCAGGCGAACCGCACAGGATCACGTGCTCGACAAGGAAATCCTCGTCGATTGCGTCAGGCGTGATGTCGATGCCGCTATCGTGGATGATCCCGTCGAACAGCCCGAACTTGACGTAGATTTCCTTCAGATACTTGTGCCAGGTCTGCATAAGCCCGGTCTTGCGCACGAGCCGCTTTGCCTCGGCATCGGTATCGGCGATGAAGATATCCCGGCACACGCGGTAACGCTTGCGATCCGGCGTATGGCCCTTGGAAAGCATTGCTTCCTCCCAGGTGTCCCAGTGCGCGCGCATCTGAGGGGTGCCGCCGAAAAACGAGATCGGCGAGTAATCGCGCTCGCCAGCAAATTTCATCGAAGACGACTTCATCGAGAGGCCGGTCACGGCAAGCTCAAGCGCCGCCCGCCCGCCATAGGGGCCGTTGTTGGCGATCTCGACGTGGTATTCCGGCATCGTGTCCGCGCCGGGGAAACCGGCCTGGAAGTACTTGCCCTTCTCGACGAACGGCTTGCCCTCCCACACCCGCTCCATGAGCGCGAGCGCCTCAAGCTGCATCGGCGGCAGCGGCGCGATGCTCTCGAAGCCGTGCAGGATAGCGTCGGTGTGATGGCCGCCGGGCGCCACGCCAAGGAAATAGCGGCCTTCCATGACCTGGCTCAGCCAGCCGATGCGGATCGCGAGCGTTGCCGGGTCGTGATAGGGCAGCAGGTGCGCCATCGGCGCAAAACGGATCTGCTTGGTTGTGTGCGCGCAGGCAGCGATGATCGCTTCGGGCATCGGGATGTTCTCCCAGCCCAGCGTGTAGTGCTCGCCGATCATGTAATCGGCAAAGCCAGCCTCGTCGGCGATCCGCGCGATATCGACCGCCCAATCGAACACCTGACGCGGTGTGCGGCTCGGCGGATTGTAAGGCGTCATGAAGATACCGCACTGCATAGCCATTTGATCTCTCCCAGCGTTTGAATTGGTTTCAAACTTTATGCTTCAGACGAAGACACCCTCTTCGTTCTTGGTCGAAAAGCGCGGCGCCACCTTGCTGATGAACTTTTCGAGCTCTTCCTGATTTTCCTCGGGCTCGAGGTGGCCCTGACCGAACATCAGGAACAGCTCGTCAAAGCCAAGCCGGTCGTGCGCTTCGCCGATGCGGTCGGCGATCTCATCGGCCGAGCCGATCAGGACGTTCGGCGGGCGCTGGCCCATCGGGATGAACCATTCATCCCAGAACCACATGTGCTCCTCCATGAGCTTGGCCGCGCGGTCCTTGTCGTCGGTCAGCATGAGAAAGCCGCCCCAGGCCGAGGCCTGGGTGTTGGTCACCTCTCGGCCAACCTTGGCGGCCGAGGCGATGTAGCGGTTGTTGAGGGACTCGCAGAAATCGAGGTTGTCCGAAAGAACGATCAGCTTGCCGCCTTCTTCCGCCCAGAAATCGATGGTGCGCCCCGATGCGGCAAAGCCGCCGTAGATCGGAGGGTGCGGTTCCTGGAAGCATTTGGGGGCGATGCCGATCTGGCGGACAATGCCATCAGCGTCCTGTCCCTTGCCATACTTGGCGTAAGCGGGATGACCGGCAGAACCGCCGTTCGGGGGAAACTCCCAGTTGTCGCCCTTATGGCTGAACACGTCGCTGGTCCATGCCTTCTTGATGACGCGAACACCCTCCTCGAACAAGGAGCGATTGCGTGCATCCTGTTGATCTCGCGCCTTTACATTGTCCGGCGTGGTGGCGCTGATGCCTTCCTTGGCAGCATAGCTATCCACCCAGCGGGCATGGTAGCCGCGGGTGAAGCCGCAATACATGCGGCCCTGCAGCATGTGATCGAGCGTGGCGATTTCCTCGGCAACGCGCACCGGATTGTGGGTGGTCATGGTGTAGCCCATGATCCCGGCCTTGAGCCGCTTGCTGTTCTGTCCGACGAACAGGCTGAACATCCCCGGATGGTTGTTCGCTTCGAAACCCTCGATCTGCAGGTGATGCTCGGGCTGGCAGTAGCCATAATAGCCAAGGTCATCGGCAAGGCGGACATAGCCGCGAATCTCTTCGAGAAAGCGCTGGTAAAGATCATTGCGCTGCCCGGCCATGCCGGCCTCGATCTCGTGACGCCGCCCCACCACACCAGTCTGCATCAAGTGGAATTTCATCGCCTCGATCCCTGTCCATCTTTATCAACACAACCGTTGATAGGGGGTAGAATCAGAGCTTGTCAATGGCGATCAGGTCTCCCTGAGGCCCCAAATCAACCTTTTCGTTGATTGCCCGTCCTGCCCGCTTGCCTCGATGAAATCGCACGCGCAAACAGCCGCTTATGGAAATCGCCGGAATCGATCATGTCGTCGTCAGGGTGGCCGATCTCGATCGCTCCATCCGGTTCTACTGCGATGTTCTCGGCTGCTCGCTGGATTGGCGGCGAGACGAGATCGGGCTCGCCCATCTGCGCGTGGGCAGCGCGTTCATCGACCTGCTTGCGGGGCAGCCATTGCCGGCCGACGCCGTTCGCAACATGGACCATCTCTGCCTCACCGTTGCCAGCTTCGATGCAAACGAAGTGCGGCTCCATCTGGAAGCGCACGTTGTGGCGGTCGGCCCGGTTGCCGAACGGTACGGCGCATCCGGATGGGGCCAATCGCTCTATCTCAGCGATCCGGATGGCAACGGGCTGGAACTGAGAGGCTAAGACAAAAAATGCCGCGACCATGTCGCGGCATCTCCTGATCAGCATCCGGGCGGAAGAGCCGTGAGGGACGACTCCCCCGCCCGTGGCGGTGCATCCGGTCAGAACTTGACCGAGAGCTCCGCACCGAAGGTACGCGGTTCGCCCGGATAGGCCGTGTTCACGCCGTTGGAAGCGCCGAGCGCGTAACCCGACACGTAGTAGGTATTCTTGGTCAGGTTGCGCACATAGAACGCTGCAGAGACCCGGCTTTCCATGATCTCCTTCCAATTCAGCCGCATAGCGAGCGTGGAATACCCGTCCAGCTGCGTGCCCGGAGTGGAGGTGCCGTTTGTGTTCGAGAAGAAGAAGCTCGACTGCTTATAGAAATCGGTCCGCAGGCTGACCCGGCCGATCTTCTCGGGCACCGGGAACTTGATTTCCGCATTGACCGAACCGGCCCACTTCGGCGCGTCCGGATAGGAATCAACCTGAAGGCTGCCAACGAACGGGATCGGCACATTGCGATCAGTGTACTTTGCATCAGTGTAGGCAAGATTGAACCCCACATCGAGCCAAGAGGTCAGGCCGAAGAAGCCGTCAACTTCAACGCCCTGGGTCTCGGCCTTGGGTACGTTGACCGTGAAGCCCGCAGGCGCGCCGCCAACGATCGCGTAGAGCGCGCGCTGGGCGTCCTTCACGATGACCTTGTAGGCAGCGATATTGAACTGCACCGGCACCGACGAGATGCGGCCGTTGAACTTGTAGCCAAGCTCGAAGTCGTGAACCTTCTCGTTCTTGAACAGGTTCGCCGCCTTGCCCGTCAGCGGATCGGTGAACGGAGCCACCGTACCGTTGAGGTTGCCCGCGCGGAAGCTGCCGCGCTGGTTGAAGTAGATCATGTTGTTGGAGTCGATCTGATACTGCAAGCTCGCCGTCCAGGCAGGGGCAGAGAGCTTGGTGCTCTGGTCTGCCGCCGGCGAGTTTGGATCGACGCCGAAGACGTTGCCTTCCGCCTGACGAATACCGACGGTTTCCCAGGTATAGCGCCCGCCGAGCGTCGCCGTGAGCTTGTCCGTCAACTGGTAGCTCAGCTGGGCGAAGATCGCCTTGGAGGTCTGCCGGTTGCGGTATGCATAGGAAATGTCGGCAATGCCGCCGGGTACGACATCCGCACCGATATTGATCGGAATGATCTCGTAGCGCTTCTGGTTCGAATAGAAGGCGCCCACGGTGTAGTTGAGCTTGCCGTCCACGGCCGTACCCTGCAGCTGCAGTTCGTCGCTGTAGGTTTCGGATTCAAACGTCTGTCCACCTGGCACGCCGGTGGCATTGATGCCAGCGAGCTTGAACAGCCACAGCGAGCCGAACGGACCGCCACCGAGATTGCCCGCAGTGCGCGAATTTCCCTTCATGTAGCTGAAGATGTTCTTGATCTTGGCGTGATCGCCAACCTCGACCTCGGTCGTGTTCGACACGAAGGTGTTGTTCGCGCGGTGCGGCAGATCATACTGCAGGAAGATCTTGTAGGGATTTGCGCGCGAGAATTTGGTGTAGCCCTCGACGGCACCCGGGAAGAAGCCCGGCCCTGCTGGCCCGTCGTTCGCGCCGTAGATCGCAGCGAGCGTGTTCGAGAGCGGCGTGCCGGTGGTGTTGGTGATATGGTTGGTGCCATCACTGATGAACTGCGACGTGGGGTCACCGGGGGTCGCGAGCCGCGAATAATAGTTGAAGATGCCGCCAACGCCTTCCGTGCCGCGCACACGGTCATGCTGCACGATCGTGACGTTCTTGATCGTTTCGGTCGGCGTGAACAGGATCGTGAGACGGCCCGAACGGCTGTTCTTGTCGCCGAGCGTATTATTAGTGTTGATGTTGGTGATGTAGCCGTTGCCGCGGGTGATATCGCCCGCAATGCGAATGGCCAGCTTGTCCTTGATGATCGGCAGGTCGATCGCGGCCTGGATCTGGCCGAACTCGCGCGAGGCACCGCGCGCGATCACATATCCGGCAAATTCGTTGCCAGGCATCGGCGTCGTGTAGAGCACAGCGCCGCCCGTGGCATTGCGGCCAAATAGCGTCCCCTGTGGCCCCTTCAGCACCTGGATCGAGGCCAGATCGAAGAAGGCGGTCGCGGTGTTTCCGGGGTTGTAAGGCGCTTCGTTGAGGTACGGCAGCACGGCAGGGCTCGTACCCGAGAACGGGTCGAGCGACTGCCCGCGCATGCTGTAGCTCAGCTGGTTCGAGTTCTGCCCGTTCTTGACCTGAAGACCGGGAACCAGCGTACCGATATCCTGCTCGCTCGCGATGTTCCGGGTTTGAAGGGCTTCGGCATTGTAGGCAACGACCGAGACGGGAACCTTGGACAGTTTCTCCTCGCGGCGCTGCGCGGTCACGACGATGTCCTCGGTGCCAGTCGCGTCGACAGCCTGCGGCTGCGCAGTTTGCGCTTGGGCAGGAACCGAAAAACCGGCCACGATCAACGCGACTGCACTTACGCCCTCCCGCAGGAAAGCCGCACCAAACCTGCGACCTTCACTGGCGCCGCTGTTTTCAAATACCATTACCCTTCTCCCACTTTTGTTATTTACTCATCTCACTGCATCCGAAAGAATTCTGACCCTCGTTTCCATGACTGCGCGAAGACGGTTTGTTCCGCTTGTGGCTCGATCAGGCCGCAACCAGCGCTTCGCCCGGAACGCGAACCCGCGGTGCGACTTCCTTTGAAAGCAGCTCGAGCGAGGTGAACCAGGCCGACGGATCGTCGTAGTAGTCATGCGCTTCGACCTGCAGCGTGCCCCAGCCGCCGGTCTGCTCGAACAGGTGGCTCAGCTTTTCGACGATCGTATCGGGTGAACCGACGACGAAGACATGATCGGTCAGGAACTCGAGATCGATGTCGAGCGAGTCCACGCCGAAATCGCGGGCAAAGCCATCCATCATGCCGAAGCGGCGCCAGATCGGGATCAGATAGCGATTGAAGCAGTAGCCGATCGGGCCTTCCATCACGAGGCGCTTGGCCTCGGCATCGGTTTCCGCGCAGAACACCGTCTGCGAGACAGCGTGGCGCTGGCGCTGGGGTGTGAAACCGGCCTTGATGTTGGCTTCGGAATAGATTTCCCAGTGGCGCTTGAGTGCATCGAGGCCGGAATAAATCGAAACCGGCTTGAAGTTGCGCTCGCCGGCAAGCTTCATCGACGGGGAATTGGCGCTGAAGCCGGTCACCGCGAACTCGGGGAACCCGCCGCCGTAGGGGGCGTAGTTGGCAAGGAGGTGCTGTTCGTCTTCCTCGGTTTCTGCCGGTTCTTCTTCGGGGAAGCCCGCGCTCCAGTACTTGCCCTCGTAAAAGAACGGTTCGCGCTTCCAGATCTTCTCCATGATGAAGAGCGATTCCCGCACCATGTCGTTGAGGTGGGTCGTCTCCGCATTCTTGATGCCGTGGATATAAGACGCCAGCGGATAGGCGCCTGCGCCGATCCCCATGAAATAGCGGCCCTCAAGGATCTGCGAGAGCCAGCCGACCATCATGGCCAGCTTGGCCGGGTGCTGATGCGGGAGGATATGCGCCATCGGGGCGAACTTGATGGTCTCCGTCTGAAGCGCGGCTGCGGCCATGATCAGTTCGGGATTGGGGATGTTTTCCCAGATCTGCGAGGCGTGCTCGGAGATCATCATCGAGGTGAAGCCGATCTTGTCGCAGTGAACCGCGCTGTCGACGCCCCACTGGAAGGTCTGCCGGGCGGTACGACCGGGACGCATGTAGGGATGAAAGATCAGGCCAGTTTCCATTGTCATTGCAACTCTCCCTTCGGCCCTTGATTAAGCCATGTGGCTTAAATGCTCCTCACCTGCTTCCGCGTCAACCCCATTCAACACATCCGTTGACCAAAATCAACACCCTCGTTGATTGAACGAAAATGGCGCCCCCAGCCCCGGACTTGACGCCTTCGCCCAGCTATCCCAATTGGCGCACATGACCCGAGCGGCTCCGAAATCTGTTGTTACTGCCGGAAATGCGTCACCGCAGGGCGCCAAGCTGGCACTCATCCTTGCGGCCGAAGTCCTTATTGCGCGCAACGGGATAGAGGGTGCATCGCTGCGCGAGATCGCGGCCCAGGCCGGACAGCGCAATCATCACGCGGTGCAATATCACTTCGGATCGCGCGAATCGCTGGTCCAGGCCGTTTTCGACTATCGGATGGATCAGATGGAGCCGACCCGCGGCGCCATGTTGGCGGCCGCCGAAGCAGCTGGCACCCTTTCAGACCTGCGCACGATCGCCGATATCATCTACCGGCCGCAGATCGAGCTCATCGACGAATTCGGCGATTACTCCTACGCCGGTTTCCTCAGCGCCTATCTGCTGCGCTATCAGGGCAAGCGGTTTGGCCAGTTCGGCGATCGCGTCGCCCCCAATCTCGCGCGCACGCTGAGCCTGCTCAGGGCCTGTCTCGGCGACCTTCCGGAAGCCGTGGCGCAGCGGCGGCTGGTGACAGCGAGCTTCATGTTCCTCAACATTCTCGTCATCCACACGCGCGATGACAGCGACGATGGCGAACGGTTCGAGGATGCGGTGAGCGATACGCTGGGTCAGATCGTCGCGGCCTTGTCCGCGCCAGTTCCGGCGGCCGCCGGCTAACTGCCGAAAAACGTATCCTTGGCGTGCTGCGTGTCCATGTACTCGCGCACTTCGAAGACTTTCCCTGCGCTGACGGTGACCAGGAAATGATACTGCGGCGTGTAGGTGCGCCCGTCGGCCAGTTCGGCAAGCCCGGTCGCCTCCACCGCCACCCGGTCCCCTTCGGCGATCATTGAAACCGGCGTTATGGCAAGACTGCCCGATTTGTAGATGGCCTTCGCGCCTTCGACGAGCGGACCGAAGCTGGCCTTGTCGTAGCGGCCGGACATGCCCTCCAGCCGGCCGGACACCCACCAGCTGCCGCCATCAGCCATCGCATCGAGCAGCGCGGGGACATCGCCGCTGGAGAAGATCTCGAAGAACCGTGCGACGATGGCCTTGTTCTCACCCGCAGCGCCGCTCTTGATCTCGTCCTCCATCACCTTGTCTCCCGCCGCAGCAGGACGCCGCTGAAGCCGACGTCTAGCGCGCCTGCCGCCTTCTTGTAAACGCTAGTGTTGACTAGGCCCGGGAGGTCCATCATGAGTGTCGCCGAAACGGCAGGACGCGAACCGTGCCCCTTCTGAAACGACCGGAGAGACTGAAATGGGTAAACTGGATGGCCGCACCGCAATCATCACGGGCGCATCACGCGGCATGGGCTCCTCGCATGCGCGGCGCTTCGTGGCCGAGGGCGCGAAAGTTGTGCTCACGGATCTTCGTTCGGACACCGGAAGCGCGCTCGCGCAGGAGCTGGGCACGAACGCCCTGTTCATCGAGCATGACGTGACCAGTGCGGCCGACTGGACCCGCGTGGTCGCTGCAGCAGAGGCCTTCTTCGGTCCGGTCAACATCCTCGTGAACAACGCCGGCATCCTCGGCGTGATGGCGAAGACCGCAGACGTGAACGAAGCGGATTATCGCAAGGTCTGCGAAGTGAACCAGCATTCGGTCTACCTTGGCATGCACGCGGTCATCCCCTCGATGCTGAGAGGCGGCCGTGGCTCGATCGTGAACATTTCCTCGATCGCAGGCCTTGTCGCCAACTACGGCTTTCCCAGCCTCGCCTATGTCGCCAGCAAATTCGCCGTGCGCGGCATGACCAAGGCCGCTGCCATCGAATATGGCCCCGACAACATCCGCGTGAACTCGGTCCATCCCGGCTTCATCATGACCCCGATGATGGTAGAGGCGACCGATGAAGGCGGAGGCGAAGCGCTGTTGCAGATTCCCCTGCGCCGCATTGCAGAACCGGAAGAAGTTTCGAACCTTGTACTGTTCCTGGCCTGCGATGAATCCAGCTACATTACCGGCGCTGAGCACGTGATCGATGCCGGGATGACCGCTCAGTGAACGAGCTCATCAAGAAGCCCGATCTTAAAAACTAGGCGAGATTACCAATGCTGCTGAGTGCACCTCGACGTTTAGTGCGGACGCCCCCACACAGCTCAAGTGGTGCAACCCTTCAAAGCGAGGTTAAACGCATTGCGTCTAAAGGCAAAATTAAGGCTGCTTGAGAGACGCCATGGCGGCGTCCGATGGAGACGTCTTAGACGCGCTGAAGGGTCAGTGGCATGACGTCCAAGCAGCTCAGATCTCGTTCCACGGAGTATCGGTTCGAGCGCTCTGCGGTCAGTCGCAGTGACCGCGGCGGGCGGTCGGAAGAGCCAGCCCGCAAGAGCCAGCCCGCAAGAGCCAGCTAATAACACACTATCCAGCATTCAAGATCATTTTCTGCGGCATGACGGCAACAGCGGATTTGCCACTGCCGACAGTCTTTAAAACGACGGGCCTGCAAAGAGAACCTACTCGCACGAGTGCGACGTTGGTATCTCCGCTTGGGACGAGCATTCACATATTCAGTACACTCAAGAGCGCGCGACCGTATGCTGTCCGCACTGAAATCCATGGGTGATGGGAAATCGCCAGTCTGAACCTAAAACCCCGATGGTTGTCCGGCTATGTATGCCGGTGATTTCCACGACCTCCCAGCGAGTAAGCATTTCATGGACAGTCTTTTTCGCCTGATGTGATGTATTTGTTCATGGCTCTGGCTACCTCCAAGCAGACGAAGAATAGCCGATTCGAGCAAAGCCTGAAACACCTTGGCTTCCGAGCGTCAGTCGGTCAGTGCAGACCACCACGCGCAACGACCGACTGCGTTTACAACTAAGTGACTGCTATTGCATCTCGACTGCCGCGATCCATGCATCAACCTCCGCCTCGACCCAGACCACACAGCGCGGCCCGAGCGAGCGCCCTTTTGGGAAACGGCCCTCAGCCATGCGCTGATAGATCGACGAGCGCTTCAGCCCGACCCGAGCGATGACTTCCGGCAGGCGGATCAGGCGCGCTGGCGCAGCGGGCAGCGCCGCCGCCTCAAGAGCAGGTTCGGCAACGCGGTCTGCAACAACATGTGACATGGTCATGGTCTCCTTGTTCGGTCACGCCACCCCGATCCCCTCACCGGCCGAGCACGAGAGAAATGTCGCGCTCGGTAAACTCGTCGATATGTTTGGCCAGCAGCCGCGCCACGAGCCGCGAGGTGCCGATTGCCCAGCGCGGGCGCAGATCCGCAATGCGGGGGCCCAGCGTTTCGTTCATGGTCACCGGGAGCGCGGCGAGGAACTGATCAAGGAACGCGCCTGCATCTTCGCCCAGCCATTCGACGGCCAGATCCTCGTGCCCCAGGATGGCCAGCAGCAGCGCGCCGTTGGAGGCAAGACCACAGGCATCGAGCACGCGCGCTGCTTCCTCGATCGTCACGGCTTTCTCGCCGCGGAGCACGCGCAGGAAGGTGTCCTTGTTCATCGCGGCTGCTCGGGCGACCTCACGCCGCGACTTGCCGGACCGGTCCACGGCGGCGGTCAGGAGCCGTGCGAGTCTGGCGTTGATCCCTAAGGTCATATCGCTGCAGGTCATGTCCACAATCGGTCCTGGATGGTTCGACTCGGACATGTAGCGCGAGTCCGCTTCGCTAGGAATAGAAAAGAACATATTTAGAACATATCGGTTATCCTAGAATGAACCGATTCGGGGCGCTGTCTCGCAATACAGCCTGCTCTGGCGCAGATTTCCGGCATTGATCGCCCGATTTTCCGCCTCAATCGGCTAACTGGGCAGCATCTTGGTTACGGCGATCGTCCAGATTTGTCCGAGAACGCTTCCTCGATTGGCCTTCCCTTTTCCTAGACGAGGTTCTCCGGCCAAGACGGTGGGGCAGCGGCGATGACCGCTGCACCAACCCTGCTCGGAGAACGCTCCATGACCTTGCTTGCCCTTCCCTCGCCGCGCCTTTCCAAGGCCCATATCGCCAAGTCCGCTGCCCTCATCGTTCCGGCCCTCGCGCTCACGCTCGTTGCCGGCACGGCCTACGCCGGCACCGACGCAACCTTCACCACCGCGCTGACAAAGTTCACCGGGTTTCTGCAGGGCTCGGGCGGCAAGATCATCACCGTCCTCAGCCTCGCGGCCGGGCTCATCAGCCTCGCTTCGGGCCGCTTCACGCTCGGCCAGATCGCCGTGCCGGTTGGCGTCGGCGTGGGCGTCGGCACGGGCGTTCCGATCGTCACCTCGGTGATCACCGCCGTCATCTGATCACCGCGTCGTGACGCCTTGGGAGGGCACG